>JBBDSC010000069.1:0-47507 GCA_040905145.1 Anditalea sp. | reverse complement strand
AATTAAAGAGTTTACGGCGGAACTTTAGTAAAATAAAAAAGGAGGTAGCTTATCACTACCCCTTTGTTAGGAAAGGATCATCTTCTTCCCATCTTGGGGGATAAAGCCCCCATAGCTTTTTGCGCCCCTCCCATTTTGTTCATTTGCTTCATCAGCTTCCTCATGTCATCAAATTGCTTCATAAGGTTATTTACTTCCTGAATTGTCCTCCCACTACCAGTGGCAATTCTTTTTCTTCTACTTCCATCTATCAGTTCGGGAGAATTTCTTTCTGCTGGGGTCATACTTCTAATAATCGCTTCTATGGGCTTGAAAGATTCATCATCCACATCCATTCCTTTTAGGGCTTTGCCCATTCCCGGAATCATTCCCATCAAATCCTTCAGGTTCCCCATTTTTTTGATCTGCTCCAATTGGGAAAGGAAATCATCAAAATTAAACTGGTTCTTTCGGATTTTGGCATTGATCCTTTTTGCCTCATCTTCATCGAAGGTTTGCTGTGCCTTTTCTACCAACGAGACCACGTCGCCCATTCCAAGGATTCTTTGGGCCATACGATCAGGATAGAAAATGTCCAGGTTTTCCATTTTCTCTCCTGTAGAGATAAATTTGATCGGCTTATTGACTACATGGCGGATGGAAATGGCGGCACCCCCGCGGCTATCCCCATCTAATTTAGTCAAAACCACCCCATCAAAATTCAATCGCTCGTCAAAGGTCTTGGCCGTATTGACCGCATCCTGTCCCGTCATGGAATCCACGACAAAAAGTGTTTCGGAAGGGTTCAGCTTTTCTTTAAGTTCTGAAATTTCGTTCATCATCACCTCATCCACCGCCAATCGTCCGGCGGTATCGACGATAACGTGTTTCTTGCCCGATTTCTTGGCGTAGGCAATGGCATTGTTGGCTATTTCCAGGGCGTTTTTATTTTCCGGCTCTGCATATACTTCCACTCCTATTTCTTCGCCCAGGATTTTCAGCTGGTCTATGGCGGCAGGACGATAAATATCGCAGGCCACCAGCAGAACCTGCCGACCTTGCTTTTTAAGATAGGTGGCCAGTTTTCCGGAAAATGTCGTTTTACCAGAGCCTTGTAAACCTGAGATCAATACTACAGCGGGATCACCTTTTAGGTTGATGTCTTCCTTGGCACCTCCCATAAGATTGGTCAATTCTTCCTGGGTGATTTTCACCAAAAGCTGTCCAGGGGAGACGGAAATCAGAACATCTCTGCCCAAAGCTTTCTCCTTTATTGAATCCGTTAATTCTTTAGCAACTTTGTAGTTCACATCCGCATCAATCAAGGCTCTTCTGATTTCCTTGACGGTGGTCGCTACATTGATTTCTGTTATGGTACCAGTACCCTTTAGGGTTTTAAACGCTCTATCTAATTTAAAACTAAGATTATCAAACATGTTTTTTTCTTCTATTTACAGCTTACCTGCAAAAATACATAATTTAGAAACTAAAAGCTCAAATCTAAAAAACTAAAAGCCAAAAACTAATAACCAATAACAGTCCCGCATCGTAGCTTTTAGTTTTAACTTCTAGCTTTTATGGACACGTCCTGAAATTAGTTGACACTTTTTGATCCAATAATATCACCTCTGCCTGCCGGTAGGCCCGCCTTCCGGCAGGCAGAGGTTCAAATTCATATGTTAACCCTGTTCTATAATCTTGTCAGCCCGCCGGGCTTCAGTTCAACTTTGGTTTTCCCAGCCTGTGTGGAAACAAAACTATAGGAAATTCATCAGAATAAATAACACAAATTATAGGTAGGAGTAATTATGAATATGAATTAATGATACCAAATACTTGATACTCTATACTAATACCACCTTCAGGTCAGTAAATCCTCACGATCCCTTGGATCAGGGCCATACTGATTGGTTCCTTTTTGCCCTTCCTTAAGGGCAAGCCAAACAAAACCTATTAAATTTATTGGAGGAGGGACAAGTAGATAAATGGCATATTTCCAATCCAATCCAATATCATGAAGCCGCTTGATGGCTTGAACAAATAAGAGAACAATAGTGGTGACCAAGATAATCCCTGAAATAACAAAAAGAATCATATCCTGTGACAAAAATGCCTCATATATCTGTAGTAGACATAAGAGATTGATGAAATAGAACACGACAAAAAGAACCAGATATTTCCTTCTTGTAGTCCTACCGTTTGGATTGAAAATCGTTTTCATGAGCTTTTTTGGGTTATCGATTAAAAGTCGGGCAAGCTGACATAAAGGTTAATTTATATATTTTTAACCAGATTTGCTCCAAAAGATGGATTTATTTAATGATTTTCATACATTATTTCTGGTTCCCTTCCTTCCACAGTCCCTCTTTCATTGATTTCACTGAGAGTCACTGTTTTGATTTCGTTTAGCAACAAGGGGTCATATTTGACGGCTACGCGGATATAATTTTCTGTAAAGCCATGGATTTTCCCTTCTTCTATATCCTCCTCAAATAAGACGTTAAAGGTTTGGTTGAGATTTTCTTCATAAAATTTCCTTCTTTTTTTCTCAGAGAGGATCCGTAGCATTTTAGATCTTTCATTCCTGGTTATTAGAGGAACAATTCCTTCCTCCATATCGGCAGCCCTGGTATTGGGCCGCTCGGAATACGTAAACACATGCAGATAAGAAATGGGCAATTCATTTAGAAAATTATAAGTTTCCAAAAAATGTTCCTGTGTTTCTCCCGGAAAACCTACGATGACATCTACTCCAATGCAGCAATGTGGCATTAAGGATTTTATCTTTGCTACCCTGTTCTCATACAATTCCCGCAGGTATCTTCTGCCCATTTTTCTCAAAATGGCATTGCTTCCTGATTGAAGGGGAATATGAAAATGGGGCACAAATCTTTTTGATCTGGAGATAAAGTCAATGACCTCATTGGTCAGTAAGTTGGGTTCAATGGAAGAGATCCTAAGCCGTTCTATGCCGCCTACCTCATCCAAAGCCTTTACCAGATCAGCAAATCTTTCATTTCTTTTTCCATTCTGGATTCCAAAATCCCCGATATTAACCCCGGTAAGGACCACTTCCTTCACGTCAGTCCGTGCAATTTCCATTGCCGAACCTAAAATATTGGCGATGGTATCACTTCTACTTTTCCCCCTGGCCAAAGGAATGGTACAAAAAGCACAACTGTAATTACAGCCATCTTGGACTTTTAAAAAGGTTCTGGTTCTATCATTTATGGAGAAGGCATTGTTGAAATCAGTAGCTTCATGGATGTCGGAGGCCAGAATTTTGGTTTCCTGTTCTTTTGCGAATCCATCCAATAATTCGATAAGCCTGAATTTTTCGGCAGCACCAAGCACCGCATCCACCCCTTTGATTTCTGAAATTTCTTTTGGCTTTAACTGGGCATAACACCCTATGATGGCCACGTAAGAAGCGGGGGATATTTTTTTGGCCTCCTTTACTATTTTTTTACATTTCTTATCTGCATTTTCGGTCACAGAACAGGTATTTATAATAAAGATATCGGGAGTTTCAGAAAAATCAACTTTTTGATATCCTTTACTTTCGAACATCCTACCAATGGTAGAAGTCTCTGAATAATTCAATTTACAACCTAATGTATAAAATGCGACCTTTTTCAAACCTTTTTAATTTGATGTTAAATGAGTCACAAAGGTAAGTATATTCCGGAAGTTTTCAATTTTCTGTTTTTTTTTGATTTATCTCGGATTTTTCAAAGGATTAGGGCATATTTTGAGCATCTATATTTGAAAATGACATCAATTAATGAAAAATATGGCTGAAATTTCCACATATTTCTTTTACTTTAACATATTTGGGTATATTTGTACCTGATTTTAAAACCACAAAATTAAAAAATGGCAACATTACGAAAAAAAGCACTTGCAATGGTACAGGCCAGGGAAAAAGTTTCCATAGTTCCCCCCTCATTGAAAATCTCTGATTATTTTGGTTCTCAGGTATTTGGATTGAAGGAAATGCAGGAATCACTTGCGCCTTCCATTTTCAAAAGGGTAAGTTCTTCGATAGAAAAAGGAGCTAAAATTGATGCATCAACTGCTGAGGAAGTAGCCACTGCAGTGAAGACATGGGCCCTATCCAAAGGAATAACCCATTTTACCCATTGGTTTCAGCCTTTGACAGGTTCCACCGCTGAGAAACACGATACTTTCTTTGATGCCCAGTCAGGGATTGAAAAATTTAAGGGAGCGGCCTTGGTACAACAAGAGCCGGATGCCTCATCCTTTCCACATGGAGGGATAAGGACGACCTTTGAGGCCAGAGGTTATACTGCTTGGGACCCAAGTTCCCCGATGTTTATTTTCGACAGTACACTTTGCATTCCAACTATTTTCGTCTCTTTTACAGGCGAGGCACTGGATTTCAAAACACCTTTATTGAAATCAGTGGAGGCCATAAATTCTGCCGCGGTGGATATCTGCCAGCTTTTTGACAGAAACGTGAAAAAAGTAACCCCCTCCCTAGGAGTGGAGCAAGAATATTTTGTGATTGATCAGGCACTATATGCCTGCCGGCCTGATTTGGTAATGGCGGGCAGAACTGTATTTGGTCATAATCCTGCCCGTGGCCAACAATTGGATGATCATTATTTCGGTTCCATCCCAGGCCGGGTAAAGGATTTTATGAGGCACTTTGAAATTGAAGCTTTAAAATTGGGCATTCCTATCACCACACGTCACAACGAGGTAGCACCGGGACAATTTGAAGTGGCACCTTTGTATGAAGAGATCAATAAGGCGACGGACCATAACCAGCTTATGATGGACTTGATGAATAAAGTCGCTGAACAGCATAACCTCAAAGTACTTTTCCATGAAAAGCCTTTTGCAGGCTTAAACGGTAGCGGTAAGCATAACAACTGGTCATTGATCACGGATACGGGGGTGAATTTATTTCAACCCAGCAACTCAGCCAGGGAAAACCTTCAATTCCTTTGTTTTCTAGTGGCTACCATCAAGGCGGTATATGTTCATGCTGATTTATTGAGGGCAAGTATTTCTTCTGCCGGTAATGATCATCGTTTGGGCGCCAATGAAGCACCTCCAGCCATTATTTCTGTTTTCCTTGGATCTACCCTTACAGGTGTACTGGATGAACTGGAGAAAAACGGCAACCTAAAAATAGAGAAAGGCGACAACATGTATTTGAAATTGGGGATCAGCAAAATTCCTGAGATCATTTTGGACAATACAGACAGGAACAGAACTTCTCCTTTTGCCTTTACCGGAAATAAATTTGAGTTTAGGGCGGTAGGCTCCACTGCCAACGTGGCAGGTCCAATGACTGCATTGAATGTGATAATTGCAGATGTCCTAAAGGAGATGAAGAAGGATATAGAAAAGGAAGTGTCTGTCGGTAAAGAGAAAAAGATTGCTGTTGTAAACGTGTTGAGAAAATACATCAAGGAAAGCAAAAAAGTAAGATTTGAAGGAGATGGCTATTCTGAGGAATGGGCAAAGGAAGCGGAAAGAAGGGGACTGCCCAATGTAAAAAGTACTCCGTTTGCTTTGGATGCCTTACTTAGTGATAAAACTAAGGCTGTGTATGCAAGACATGGGGTATTGAATGAGGTTGAGCTTCATGCAAGACATGAGATAAGACTGGAAAATTATATTATGAAGGTGCAGATTGAGTCCCGTGTTATGGGGGATCTGGCTTTGAACCATATTATTCCTACGGCTATTTCTTATCAAAATCAACTGATAACCAATGCCAATGGGTTAAAAGGCTTAGGTCTGGACAATAAAGCTGCCCTTGAAACTATTGAAGAAATCAGCAGGCATATTGAATCTTTGAAGTCCAATATCAATGCCATGGTCAATGCAAGAAAAAAGCTGAACAAGGAAGAGGATATCGTCAAAAAAGCAAAAGGTTATGGTACCGAAGTAAAAGACGGCTATTTTGACCAAATAAGATATGCCGTGGATAAACTGGAGTTACTGGTTGATGATGAATATTGGCCATTGGTGAAGTATAGGGAAATGTTGTTTTTAAAATAAAAAATCAGCTTAAAATTCTTCTTCAAACCTGAAGATTTACCATGCCTGAGCAAGCTGATTTATAATCAGAATTGAAATATAGGTTTTGTGTTTGTGGCAGGAAATTTAATCCCCTCAAATGAGAGAGAGATCGTCTCATGGAGGGGATTTTTTTATCAGGAGTTTGCTTAGGAAAATATCTTCCATTCCTAAGAGTTAAACTGGAGGTTCTTTCTTAAAGATAATTTAAATTATCAATAGGTTTTGTGGCTAATTTAAAAAATTCTTTTGCTTAGAAGATATTTTTTTGTAGAATCGCAGGGATAAAAATTCTTGAATCACATATTGGACCATTGGACTGTTAAACAGTTGAAAAGGGCCGGTATTAATTAAGTAGGAATTCTACTAAAATCATAAAAGATAAATGTACAAAATAACTTATTTTAAATTAAAACAATGGGTGGTGAAGTCAATTTTGACACCTATAACCTTCTTTGCATGGACCCATGGGGTTAATGCCCAAGCTGAGATACCACTGAATGATCTGGATTTTTTTCGTAATGCAGGAAAAAGCTGGAGTATTGCAGGGGATGTTTCAGCAGAGCTTGACCAGCACCATTCATTAACGACCTCTAAGGGAAAAGGGATATTAGTCAATATCCCCACCGAAAAGAATCAGGGAAAGGATCTTTATACCCAAGCTGAGTATGGGGACATGGACCTTGAAGTGGAATACATGATGGCCCCGGGCTCCAATTCCGGGATTTATCTTCAAGGTCGTTATGAGATACAATTATTGGATAGCTGGGGAGTGGTAAATCCCAAGGCTGGAGATAATGGCGGGATTTATGAGCGTTGGGATGACAGCAAGCCTGAGGGACAAAAGGGCTTTCAAGGCTATGCACCCAGACAAAACGTGAGCCGTGCCCCAGGGCTTTGGCAGCATTTGATTGTTTCTTTCCAAGCACCTAGGTTTGATGATAATGGAAATAAAACTGAAAATGCCAAAATTCTCCGTGTGGAGCTTAATGGAGTGGTTATCCATGAAAATGTAGAACTGTTTGGTCCAACCAGAGGGGGTATGGAAAATAATGAAAAAGCTACAGGCCCACTTCGCATACAGGGAGATCACGGAGCGGTGGCTTTTCGTAATATAAATATCAGCAGTTTTGATAAGCCCCGTCCGGAGTTATCAGACCTGAATTATTTTATTTATGGCGGTAGATTTGAAGATGAAGCTGGCTTTGATAGTCTCCCTCCAGAGGCAGAAGGTCCCTCGGTCATCCTCACTTCAAATCTGGATCCGAAGTCAGCGCAATATATGATCAAGTATACGGGTACTTTAAATGTAAAAGAAGCCGGGGAATATACTTTTAACCTCAATGTACCAGGCGGATATGGGCGCGTAAACATTGATGATAAGAAAGTTCTCAGCTTTGGGCGAGACTATAGAAAAGGCAGTGTGGATTTGCCTGCAGGCGAAATGAATTTCGAACTATTGTATTCCAAATTTATGGACTGGGTTGAGCCGGGTCTTGGTCTGGCGGTTGCAGGGCCCGGGATCAGGGAATATCAACTCACCAATAGCAATGCGGTACAAAGCAATGCGGTAGATCCTATCTTGGTCGACCCTAGTGAAAAGCCTTTGTTGCGGAGTTTTATGGATCTACCCAATAGCCCAAGGGTGACACATGCAGTATCGGTAGGTAGTGAGGCTAAGGTGCATTACACTTATGATATGGATCATGGAAGTCTTTTCCAAATATGGAGAGGGGAATTCCTTAATGCTACGCCAATGTGGCACAATAGGGGTGATGGATCTTCCAGGCCCATGGGTAGTGTGGTCTATTTAGGTAAACCGACACTGTCCATCGCCAAGTTGTCCTCGGAAGATGACCTATGGGTTGCCGATACTACCGGCAGTTCATTTAAGCCCAAGGGGTACAAAATCAATGACAAGGAGGAAGTCACCTTCCTTTATGAAGCATATGGTGCTTCAGTAGAGGATGACATTAGTGTGTTGGCCAATGGTCATGGAATCAAAAGGGAAATACGTATTCAGAACATACCCGATAATTTATATGTCCTTCTTGCCCAGGGAAATACCATTGAAGAAGTTAAGGAGGGAATGTACTTGGTAGATGACAAGACCTATTATCTGGAATTGGCAGAGGGTAAACCGGTCATCCGTAAGGTGCCAGGACAACAGAAGCTGATTATTCCAGCCACTGAATCCCTTGTTTATACCCTCCTATTTTAATAGCTAAAGAACATCAAAAATGAATAATACCATTAAAAAGCATATAGGACATTTATTACTTACTGCAGCAATTTTGGCAGGAATTAACCTCCAATTACTGGCTCAGGAATCACCTAAAGAGGAAGATTATTTTAAGATTATGAAAGTAAGTTCCCCTGAAGGCACTTTACTGGAAGTGGGGGGCCTGGTAGTGTTGCCAAACGGTAATTTGGGTATCTCTACCAGAAGGGGGGATGTGTTTATCGTGGAAAATCCTACCAGTTCACGTCCTTTCTTCAGGAAATTTGCCTCTGGCCTTCATGAAGTATTGGGCCTTGCCTATAAGGACGGCCATTTATACTGTGCCCAGCGTGGGGAACTGACCAAGCTGATTGATTCCGATATGGATGGAGAGGCCGATATTTTTGAAACAGTGTATGCATTGCCAGTTTCGGGTCATTACCATGAATACAGTTATGGGCCTGTAATTGCTCCTGATGGAAAGTTCTTCGTTTCGGGAAATGTAGCTTTCGGCAATGAGGAATGGTGGCGTGGAGAAAGTCGCGTCCCTTATCGTGGATGGATCGTAAAAATCTCTGAGGATGGTCAGATGGAACCTTGGGCCACGGGTATGCGGTCCCCAGCAGGTATAGGAATAATAGATGACGAACTTTTTTACACCGACAATCAAGGCGATTATATAGGGTCTGGAGGTCTATGGCATATCAGGAAAGGGGATTTCACCGGTCATCCGGCTGGTTTAAATTGGACCCATTTAGCCAATTCCCCCTTGGATTTGACTACTGAACAGTTCAACTCGGTCGTTGATCCGCAACAGGTCAAAAATGAGCGGGGAAGATATATTAAACCTGAAAATGTTGAGGGAGAGAATTTTCAGACTATGGCTGGCGTGAAGGATCAGCTGCCCGATCTTAGATTACCTGCTGTATGGTTTCCTTATGGGGTCCATGGGATATCTACTTCTGAGCCCATTAAAATCCCTAAAGGACATTTTGGCCCATTTGAAGGCCAGCTATTGGTGGGTGATCAGGGACAAAGTAAAATCATGAGGGTATTCCTGGAAAAAGTAAACGGGGAATATCAGGGGGCTTCCATTGATTTCCGAAGCGGTTTCCAATCCGGCGTGCTCCGAATGGCTTGGGCGAAGGATGGATCCTTATTTGTTGGGGAGACCAACCGTGGATGGGGATCCGCAGGGGAGGCCAATCAAGGTTTGCAGCGATTGGTTTGGAATGAGGATTTGCCTTTTGAAATGAGGGCCGTCCGTGCTATGCCTGATGGTTTTGAAATTGAGTTCACCAAACCTGTGGATAGAAAATCGGCAGAAGATATTGCTTCCTATTCGGTGAATAGCTATATCTATAAATACTATCCTGTTTATGGGAGTCCACCTGTCAACAATGAAGCATGTACCATCAAAGGGGTCAAACTTTCTGAAGATGGTATGAAAGCCAGGATTATTGTAGATGGTTTGCGTCCCTATTATGTGCATCATATTTTTCTGCCAGGGGTAAGGGAAAGAGATAACTTTCATTCCTTGGTTCACCCTTCAGCCTACTACACTTTAAATAATATCCCAGAAGGGACTAAGTTATCATTAAGTGAAGTAAGCAAGGTGAATTCCACCGTAAAAAATGAAGATTCTGCAAAATCCGCCCAAAAACCCGCTGAAACTAGAGCGGAAACTGCGGCAAAACCAAATGAAGAGTCGGGTGATGAAGCACCCACACTTGAAATGATAAATCCTGTTTTGGCAAGGAATACTTGTTCTGCATGTCATAACCAAACCACCAGACAAGTAGGCCCATCTTTTGAAGAAATCGCCAAACGCAATTATAATGATGAGCAGATTGTAGAACTGATCCATACCCCAAAGCCGGAAAACTGGCCTGATTATGCCACACCGATGCCTCCTATGCCCCATGTTCCAACCGAGGACGCGCTTAAAATAGCAAAATGGATCAATTCCCTGAATTAAGAGTAGTAAAACAAGCTGTGTAAGACATACGGTAGGACAGACAATGGATTGGAACGGTGATGATATATCTTGGATATTTATCCAAGATATATCTCTTTTAAAATCTATATTTGTCGTTGAAAAGTAAATTGTTTAGATGCCAAAATTAATCAGGATCACTACAGTCCCTCTTTCTTTAAAACTGTTGTTGGCAGACCAGATGAAGTTTATGAAAGCGGCTGGTTGGGATGTTTTGATGGTCAGCGCTGATGGAAAGGAGGTCAATGAAGTGGTGAAAAGGGAAGGGTGCGCGCATCAGGTAATTCCCTTTACCAGAAGAATCACTCCCTTTCAAGACCTGTATTGTATTTGGCAGTTGATCAAACTGTTTAAAAAGGAAAAACCGGATATTGTCCATACCCATACTCCTAAAGCTGGCTTGTTGGGAATGATTGCGGCAGGGATCATAGGGATGCCGATCCGCATCCATACCTTGGCAGGATTGCCCTATGTATTGACAGCCAAGCGTAAAAAGAAGATTTTGATTGTCATGGAAAAATTAACTTTCCGAATTTGTTCAGAGTTGTGGCCCAATGCCAATTCGCTAAAAGATTTCATTCTTTCAGAAAAATTAGTGGATATTTCCAAAGTCAAAGTGATAGGTGCTGGCTCTTCAAATGGAGTGGACCTGGCCAAGTATGACAGGAATGGGTTAAAGGAAAATCATCTGGTAGCTGCCATGATGCGTGTGGCGCCCGGGGAAAATGATTTTATCATGCTGGCGGTAGGAAGGTTGGTTAAAGATAAGGGAATTGAGGATTTAGTGGAGGCTTTTATAAATTCCAAAATAGTAAACAGGTCAAAACTGGTTTTATTAGGGTCTTTTGAACAGGATTTGAACCCATTAAGGGAAGACATAGTCCGAAAGATATACGACCACCCGAGGATTGTCCATGTGGAGTGGTCTGATCATGTAGCGCATTATATGGCAATATCCGATGTTTTAATACACCCTTCTTATAGGGAAGGTTTTCCAAATGTACTCTTGGAAGCAGGCGCTATTCACTGCCCTATAATTTGTTCGGATATATCGGGCAATAAAGAGGTGGTTGCGCATCAAAAGACAGGATTGGTTTTCCAGGTTAAAAATATAGAAGCTTTAAAGGAAGCGATGGAATTTGCCTATATCAAGAAGGAGACCATGTTCGGCTTCGCAGAAAAGTTATATAAAGAAGTGCATGAAAAATATAATAGGTGCCTAATACATGAATTATTATTAAAAAATTATAATAGATTATTAGATGCATGACAATTAGCAGGTATCAGTTTTGGATTTGCATCATTATAATGCGTTATCTTGATCTTACGGCCTGATTTTGCTGTTCATTAGAGCAGCAGAGATGGTTTGGGTGGAATGATTGCACCGGTTTACGATATTTAAAAGTAGGTTGCATTTTCATTGCGCCTATATTTAGTTAATTTTGATGAGGATCTTATGATTCCCCAACAATAATGAAAAAAGCCTTTTATTTACTTCTTATCCTGCTGGCCGGCTCCTGCATCAGCAATAAAAGGATCAACTACCTACAAAATCTTTCTGAAAATGAACCCATTGAGCTGAATGAGTTTATACCTTACGCCGATGTAGATTATGAGTATATTCTTCAGCCATTTGACATTGTTGATATTGACTTTGCCTCCTCTAATGAGGAACTGATTAAGGCATTTGAATTTAAAGGGACCAATAACCTCAGAACGGGATCCGGAGGAGTTATCGGAGGAGGAGATATTTTTTATCATACAGGATATTCTATAGATAAAAATGGACATGTAAGGATGCCGGTAATTGGATTAATAGAAATTGGGGGGCTTAGTGAGGAAATGGCCAGGGAAAAAATCGAGAAAGCAGTGAATGAATATTTTAAAGAGGAGGTATATGTTAATCTGCGGATCGGAGGCATCCGTTTTACCGCTTTAGGAGAGTTCAGTAGCTCAGGCACAAAAGTAATCCTCAAAAACAGAGCTACCATTTTTGATGCTTTGGCCTTATCGGGAGAATCCAATATTTTGGCCAAGAAAAATGAACTGTTTTTGATCCGGCAGTATGACGGTGGAACAAGGATCCATCAGATCAACCTCAATGACAGGCAGCTATTGGCCTCTCCTTTTTACTTTATCCAGCCCAATGACATCCTATATTTACAACCGATGAAAATCAGGCAAATAGGTGCAGGGGATAACTTGGCAGCTTCTTTACAATTGGGGATATCTTTTGTTACAGCCATATTATTTTTCTATGGTATCACCTCTGGTATATTTTAGGCATGGAAAAGTTGGATCTATCAAAATTTGAAGAACAGGAGAAGCCAATAGATATCAAATACTACATCCTCAAGTATTCCCGATATTGGCCTGCTTACGCTTTTTTTATAATCTTAGGTCTTGTTACTGTTTTTCTTTTTCACCGATATACCGTAGAAAAATATGAGGTAAGAGGGAGTATAATGATTAAAAAAGATTCTTCACCCGAAGTGAGGGTGTTGGATAGGTCTAATATTTTCACCAGTGCAGGCAATCTGGGAAATGATATTCTTCTTTTTACTTCAGAAAATCTGGCTGAAGAGGCGCTAAAGAAGTTGCATTTTGATGTCAGTTATTACGCTTCTACCCATATCAAGGAAGTAGAACTATATAATCTTTCCCCTATTAAAATAAATGTGGATTGGGAACATCCCCAAGTGGAGGGACAAAGGTTGAAACTGACCATTTTATCTTCTGAAGAGTTTACCATTACGAGGGTGGACAATAAATTTATCGACAACTTGTTTTTCAGGGACAATGATGGAGATATTGAGGAGGGTTTATTTAACAAGAGTTTCAGGTTTGGTGAAACAGTAGAAACTCCGGAATCAAAATTTGTAATTGATTTGATAAAGCCGGGAAGAATTGGCGAGGAAGTAGACTTTGTCCTGCATCCTCCTTCTTTATTGATTGACAGGTATTCACAGGCTATTTCCGTCAAACCGCTGGACAATTACGGATCGGTATTAGAAGTTGGATTGGTGTCCACTGTTGTGGAAAAAGGCAGGGATTATGTAAATGCGATAATGGATGCGTTTATGGAGTACGATCTGAGAGAAAAGAACAGGATTTCGGAAAATACCCTTAAATTTATAGATGAACAGCTATTTGTGGTGGAAGATTCTTTAAATTCTGTGGAAAGTAAAATGCAACATTTTAAAGTTTCCAATAAATTATTGGATATCGATGCGGAATTTGGAGGGGTATTGAATAACATCCAAACCTTGGAAGCCAATATTCAGGGCATAGATTTTGAACTGGCCTATTATAGATCATTAAAAGCATATTTAGAGCAAAAAGGGACCAACTTTGAAGAAATAGTAGCCCCTTCTTTGATCGGCATCTCGGATCCATTATTGAACGGGCTTATCCAAACCCTGGTGCAGCTTTCTTTGGAAAGGAGGAAGCTGTTATCCATAGTCAATGACCACCATCCGGATGTATTGGTGCTTGACCAGCAAGTTCAGCGGGTAAGAGACAATGTATTTGAAAACATTCAAAACCTGATTGAAAATACAGAAAGCAGAAAGAGAGAGAATTTTGAAAAGTTAAAGACATATGACCTGCAATTTTCTAATCTCCCGGAAGCGGAATCTAATTATTCCAACATCTTTAGGGAGTTTAAACTCAGGGAAAATCTATATACCTATTTGTTGGAAAAAAGAGCAGAGGCAGGTATCGCAAAAGCATCCAATGTATCTGACAATTCTATCGTGGATTATGCCAAGAAGGGAAAGCTGATTTTTCCAAAAAAATCCCAAAATTATACATATGCCGTTGGTCTGGGATTCTTTATTCCTTTTGGCTTTTTGTTGTTATATCATTATTTGAACAATAAAATAATGGACCAGATCCAGTTAAAGAGGTTTTTAAAGATTCCTTTATTGGGCACGATTGGCTTTAGTGATAAAAACACCAATTTATTGGTGGCCGAGCATCCAAGGGCACTGGTCTCTGAATCATTTAGATCCATAAGGTCGGCCTTGTTTTATATTGCAAGTGAGAAGAAGTGTAAAAAGATTTTGGTCACTTCCAGTATTGCAGGAGAAGGAAAAACTTTTGTAAGTATAAATATTGCCTCAGCCATGGCGCTAAGTGGAAAGAAAACTTGCATTCTTGGCATAGACCTAAGAAAACCAAAGCTGGCAGAATATTTAAATGTTTCAAATAAAAAGGGCCTATCCTCTTTTTTGGTAGATAAATGCAGTGAGGAGGAGATATTACTGGCCACCGAACACGAAAATTTATTCGTGGTTCCATCGGGGCCCATCCCCCCTAATCCTTCGGAATTGCTGCTAAAGGAAAAAATGAAAGGATTAGTGGAAAATCTGGAAAAGGAATTTGATATCATATTAATGGATTCCCCACCCATTGGCTTGGTTTCAGAGACCATGGATTTACTTCGTTTTTCCGATGTGAATCTATATATTGTTAGGCAGGATTATACCCATAAAAGCCATCTCCTTATGATCAATGACCTGTATGTAAATGATCAGATTTCTAATTTCTACGCTATATTTAATGGATTGAAGAGTGGGGGGGACATCTATGATTTTGCAGGCTATAATTATGGTTATGGTTACAATTATTCTTATATGAATAAAAACCGTTTCAGCGGCAATTATTATGAAGAAGAAGCCAGCCATTCTCCTAGCTGGTTGAGTAAAATAATTTCTAAATTTAAGGCCTAAATGTATTGATAAAATGAAAAAATCAATTTTAATTTCTGGGGGCGCAGGTTTTATCGGTTCTCATGTGGTCAAACTTTTTGTAAAAAAGTATCCCGATTATAAGATCATAAACCTAGATGCGTTGACGTATGCCGGTAATTTGGAAAACCTCAAAGAAGTGGAAGGGAGCACTAATTATCATTTTGCCAAAGTAGATTTATTGGATGAGACCCACCTCAATAAAGTTTTCAATGATTTTCAAATAACGGATGTGATTCATCTTGCTGCCGAATCACATGTGGACCGTTCTATTACCGATCCTTTGGCCTTTGTCAGGACCAATGTACTCGGAACAGTGAATCTTTTAAATGCTTCAAAGAACTTTTGGAAAGACCGTAAGGGTCACCTTTTTTATCATGTATCCACCGATGAGGTGTATGGTTCTTTAGATGATGGGGGGTTCTTTACTGAGACCACTCCTTACGATCCCCAGTCTCCCTATTCTGCTTCAAAAGCTTCTTCTGACCATTTTGTCAGGGCCTATGCCAATACTTATAATATGAACATTGTGATCAGCAATTGTTCCAATAACTATGGCCCCAATCAATTTCCTGAAAAATTAATCCCCCTTTGTATTAACAATATCAAAAACAATAAACCCCTGCCCGTATATGGGAAAGGCGAAAACGTGCGGGATTGGTTATATGTAGCCGATCATGCGATTGCCATAGATGAAGTCTTCCATAAGGGGAAAGTTGGCGAGACTTATAATGTGGGGGGATTTAATGAGTGGAAAAACATTGATATTGTAAAATTGCTTTGCACCATTATGGATAGAAAATTGAGCAGGATGGAAGGGAGCTCTGAAAAATTGATCACCTATGTAAAAGACAGGGCAGGGCATGATTTGCGGTATGCCGTCGATGCGGGGAAAATCAATAAGGAATTGGGCTGGGCACCCAGTTTGCAGTTTGAAGAAGGAATAGAGAAGACCATAGACTGGTATTTGGCCAATGATAAATGGTTGGATAATGTGACCTCCGGGGATTATCAGAAATATTATGAGGAACATTATAAGGAAGATAAATAATGGAACAATACCATCAATTGCTTCGGCATATTTTAGACAATGGGGCGCAAAAAGGTGACCGGACCGGAACGGGTACCTTAAGTGTATTTGGGTATCAGATGAGGTTTGATTTGCAGGAAGGTTTTCCTCTGGTAACCACCAAGAAATGTCATCTAAGGTCCATTGTTCATGAACTGCTCTGGTTTTTAAAAGGGGAAACCAATATTAAGTACCTCAATGAAAACAAGGTCACCATTTGGGACGAATGGGCAGATAAGGAGGGAGATTTGGGTCCGGTTTATGGTTACCAGTGGAGGCATTGGCCTGATGGAAAGGGAGGTGAAATTGATCAGATAAAAAATTTGATCCACCAGATTAAGACAAAACCAGATTCAAGAAGATTGATTGTCAGTGCCTGGAATGTTGCAGATGTGGATGAGATGGCATTGCCCCCCTGCCATCTGCTTTTCCAGTTTTATGTGGCCAATGGAAGGTTATCCTGTCAGCTTTATCAAAGAAGCGCAGATGTCTTTTTAGGGGTGCCGTTTAATATTGCTTCTTATGCTTTGTTCACCATGATGGTGGCGCAGGTATGCGGCCTTCAGGCAGGGGATTTTATCCATACCTTTGGGGATGCGCACTTGTATTCCAACCATCTGGACCAGGCCAGGTTGCAACTGTCAAGGGAATGCCGGGCCCTTCCAATCATGAAAATCAATCCTGGGATTACCGGCATTTTTGATTTCATGTATGATGATTTTGAATTGCTTGGCTACGATCCCCATCCAGCCATCAAGGCGCCGGTAGCGGTATAAGCAGGGAAAAGTCCAAGTTTGAATAACCCGAAATCCAAAGGGTTCAAATGTTTTTTTAGGAAGCGGAGGATGGGTAATAGTCGAACCTGACCAGGTGCTATCGTTAATAATCCATCCCTGCGGGAAAATTTTGACGTTACGCCTTAGTCAAAAAGAAATCAAATAACCATACCTTTTCGTATATTGGAATATGGAAGATTTAAAAAAGCATATTACTGTTGATCCTGATATACAAAATGGACAGCCTGTATTTAGTGGGACCCGTGTTCCTGTAGAAACTTTATTTTGGCATTTGGAAAAGGGGATTTCCATAGATGAATTTTTGGGGGATTTTCCAAGTGTGACTAAAGAGCAGGCAATTGGGGTTATTGGAATCGCTCATAAAATTATTACTTCAGGAAACATCAGTAAAATTTATGAGGCTGTTAGTTGACGAAAACCTGCCCAAAAAGTTAAAATTGGATTTTCCTGAACATGAAATTTATACGGTATATGATAAAGGATGGAACAGCAAAAAGAATGGAGAGTTATTAAAATTGATGTTGGAAGAAGAATTCCATGCACTTTTTACCTTTGACAGAAATTTACAATTCCAGCAAAACTTCCGTAAATATCCAATTGCGGTCATTGTGTTGAATGCCCAAGACAACGCTTATATTACATTGAAAGAACTTGTTCCACAAATAAAGGAAGTTTTAAATAAGAACCTACAACCTGGACCGACAGAAATAAAAACCAGGGTATAACCTTAGCTTAGGGCAAGTCTGCCTATCGGCAGACAGGCGGAGATTTCAATAATATTTAAATCAGTTTTTTTTAAAACGATTGGTCAAGGTTTGAAGAATAGGATCCGAAAATGCCCGCCGAATCATAGTAACCATATACGATGTTGAACAAATGGAAGAACTGCCAGTGAATTTCCTGACTTGGAAGTATAAAAATGAAATTCCTGAAGACGGCATAATAATGACTTCAGCAAAGTATAAAACGAAAACGAATATGAATAAAAAAACAATCAAACTTTTTCTTCGACTTGCAATTTCGGGCGGATTTTTATCGGCAGTTGCCGACAGATTTGGGGGGTGGAATGAAAAAGTTTCTGTTTGGGGAAGTTGGAACAGTTTTTTAGAGTATACTCAACTGATTAATCCTTGGTTTCCCAACGCTATAATCCCAACAATGGGGATTATAGCTACCGCAGCGGAAATAATTCTTTCAATATTTCTGATAATTGGATTCAAAACAGAATTTTTCGCAAGAGTAAGTGGATTTCTTTTACTCCTATTTGCTCTCTCAATGACTTTTTCTACAGGAATAAAAGGAGCATTTGACTATTCCGTTTTTAGTGCATCAGCTGGAGCATTTGCATTGAGTTTAATGAAAGAGAAATATTTGGAATTGGATAGTTCGATTTCAAAAAATGAATAACGAAAGAATAAAAAGGCAACACATCATTGTATAAGCGTAATGTGGGCTGAACAATTTACAATTGAACATTTTCGGTTTCTAATAAATTATGTGCATGAGGACTGATAACCGTTCCAAAACCTGCACTACGCTAATACTTGCCGTTGGCGGTATAAAACATATCGAAAACCAAGAAAATAATTTTAAAGAAATGGAAAACATCGAACAGATCAACTACATCAAAGCTCCGGTTCCAACAGTGTATAAGGCACTGACTTCAGAGGACGGCTTAGCACAAGTATGGACAAAAAAGCTGACTGTAAAACCCCGGATCGGATTTGTCAATGAATTTGATTTTGACGAAGGGTATATCACGAAAATGAAAATTGTTGAGCTACAGGAAAACAACAGGGTGGTTTGGGAATGTATTGCATCTGACCCTGAATGGGTAGGGACAGGGATAGGTTTTGAGCTGTCGGAAAAGGAAGGCACTACCACCGTAATTCTCCGGCACTTCAATTGGAGAGAAATTCGATGGTGTAATTATAATTGAGCCATGTTCTTATACAGTCTAAAGACATACTGTGAGAGTGAAAAAGGACTACCCTATCAAGAACGGAAATTTTAGATTACCGCAAATTGAATTGACTAGGGCAAAGATTCCTTTGCCTTTTCCACATATTTTAGATAACGTTTTATTTTTGGACCAGGGAGAAAGCGATAGACAAAGTTTAATCGGTAGTTGCCGGTCATGACGGCATTTGAAAAGGCTCGATTTTCTTGCAGTCTTACATTATTGTGCACATAATTTGCGTTTACAGACCATTTGGAGGAATTATAGCCAATGAAGCCCCTTAAGAAATAATTGGGATTGATCCCCCATTGGGTGTTCTTCCCGGCATCACCAATTAGGGTCGAGTAGCCTACTCCCAGATTAGAGGCAGCTGAAGCGGTAATAAAAAAATGTTCTTTAATGACCAGGGTATAAGCGTAACCCATATTGGGACCAAATTCCAAAAACCGGATAGTTTGAAAGTTTCGTTGGGGGTCATCAATCAATTGGGGGGGGGCCAAATTACTTTCTTCATCCGCCATGCCACCGTACATTTCAAATCCCAATAGGAAAGTACCAGCTGACTTCTTTTGCCATTCGTTTTGAAGGAAAGCAGCCCGATAAGAAAATTTGCCATTATTGAATACATATTGGGCAGATGCCCCGATTTTATGGACCCTCATGTCCGGCCTGGTATAAAAATTCTCACCAATACTTGCCCCCAATCCCTCCGGAAGAAGGTAATATCCCTTATAAAATTGCAGAAATAAATCTATCACCATCTTTTTCGGATACAAATGGGCCTGTGCATCCAGATATTTGGTCTCGCCTTTTCCCCGATCCGGGTTCAGGAAACCAAAGCCATAGGCCAAATTGAGGGTCAGGTTCTTATAAGTAGCCCCCACTCCCATATTGAGGGTGGAATTGGGCATATAAAGATAGGCCTGATCCGTACCCTTATCCGTAATTTTGAGGGCAGTATATTTCCTTGAAAAATAAAACCTGCTGGTCAAGTGCTCAGGAAAGAGCTCATAATAAGCATTGTCCGACTTTTCTTCTTGGCCAAATACTGGATGGATAAAAATGCTGCTTAACACTACAATTAAGAGGCCCTGAACAATTTTGGATTTTTCATACATCCTTACATTGCTTTTGTGGCCATCGGAAGAAAAGATAAGTGACCATTTTTGGTGAATATCAAGATATCTGCTTTTTTATTTTTTTCTTTCTATTGCCCCACCGGTATTGGTTTTAACATCTACTATCCTTGGGTCACCCTTATAATAGGCTTTGCCTGCGGTGGCAGCACTTCCCTTGAGGGATTCATGCACGGTGAAATTCACATGGGCAGCGGTGTTTACCTTAACTTGTGCTTCTTCTACTTCGAGGTATTCCCCGTTGATTTCCGCTGTGGTATAGGCCTCCAGCTCCAGGGCCTCGGCTGTCCCATCAATGAAAATTTTTGCGTTTGTATTGGCCTCCAAATATAAATTTTGGACATTTACTTCTGCTTCCAGGTAACTGGCCGTGTAGGCGGATATTTTCACTTCTTTAGCCTGCAGGACATCTTTTACAAAAACTTTTGAGCCGGTACTGGCAGTTATTTCATCTATTTCCACATAAGTGATTTTAACTTTGATGGACGTAGTGCTAAAATTGCTTCCGTTTACTTTTACTTCGAGGGTTCTATTGTCAATTTTGGTGTCTATTCTTTCCAGCTCTATCCCCGAAGCGGTAATTTCCACCTCATGTTTATCCCCCTTAACCAATTCCGCTTCTATTGAATTTGATATTTTTACGGTGTTAAATACCTCAAGGCTCCTAATTTCTTCATTGGTTTGGCCCATAAGGTTGATGGAAACCATCATAGTTGCCAAAGACAGCAGAAAATAAATGTTCTTTTTCATAGATATGATTTATCAATTAAACATCACCATAGAGTTTAAAGGTCATGTCCCTTAATGAAGGGTTTGTGGCTGCATAATGCATGGCTTCCGCTATTTCGGCGGGGCTTACCCATTTGGAGAAATCCTGTCCTGCCATCGCCTCCCTATTGGGAGGGGTATCGATAATGCTGGGAACAAAGACATGGGACCTAATAGTAGTTCCTGTCACATCCTGTGCAATAAGATCAGCAAGATTGCTCACCAGACTCTTACTTAGAGCATATGCCACGGAAGATTTTCCCTGTTCGGGTTGTAAGGCAGGCCTAGCGCCCACCAAAAGAAAGCTGCCCTTATTGGCTTTTTTCATAATTGGGAGGAAATTTTTGACCATATTGAATGCACTGAGAAAGTTTAACTTGATCATTTCAGTTAACAAGTTATTAGAGGTGTTTTCAATTCCGCCTCCTTTATATCCTCCTACCAGTAAGGCAACGGATTCAACTTCACCATATTGAAGGACATATTCTTTTGCAAATTCTTTCACGGAATTTTCATCTGTGACATCAATTTCATATACATCGTCTGCCTCTTCTATTTTGTCAACACTTTCGGGGGCTATGGTAGCAATGATCTTATAACCTTCCCTTTTAAATTTTCCTACCACTTCCCGTCCTAAATTTCCTGCCCCTCCGGTGATAATGAGATTTCTATCCATAATAAGTTATTCTTATGTTTGTATCCAAATTGTTTTGCTTTAAAAAAATAGTGACTTAAAATTAAGATTAATTTTTGAAAACTATATGAATTACACGAAAACAGAAATTCAAGTCAATGAAAACCGCAAAAGAACGGTTTTTTTTATAAAGCTAATCGTTTTTATACTATTGGTGGTGTTCTTTGAAAAGATTCTCAGGAATATCGGGGAACTGGTGCCTTTTATGGAGAATTTCCTTCGCGCCCTTGTTTTTTTCCTGGCGGGCAATATTATTGTTTCCCTGGCCCGGATAATCACCGTCAAGTTTTATCTCCGAAAGAAAAGCCATGATCCCATGAGGAGCAATTTTGTGTTGGGAATCAACAGGATAGCAGATATTGTAAATGTGGGCATATTGATCATTTCACTGATGCTTTTGTTTGGACAAAATCCTTTGGAGTTTTTTACGAGCATTACCATTGTTGCGGCAGCGATTGCCATTGTATCCAAGGACTATATTACCAACATGATCAATGGATTGATTATTATGTTTTCTGATCAGTTGACTTTGGGTGATACCATTAAAGTGGGGGAACATGAAGGTAAAATCATTGATGTTACACTTATGAATATAATTTTGATCAATGAGGATGCGGATCTGGTCATGTTACCCAACAATCTTTTGCTTACTGCCCAAGTCATTAACCATTCCAAACAGCACATTAAAAAGCTGACTTTTGAATTTGACATGAAAATAGTACCAGGGTTGGATGTAAATGAAATTGAGGATAAATTAAGAGCGGTCATTTTGATTTTCGATCAAGATGTAAATAACAACAGTTTCTTTTTGAAAACCCTGGCCATCCATAAAGAAGAGGTTAAATTCAAATGTCAATTTCTTTTGACCACATTCAAAAAGGATCTGGAAAAAGAAATCCGGCGAAAGGTTAACCAGACCATTATTGAGATTGCCCGTGAAAAATAATAAAGAGAACCTCTTTGATCTTGTTTACCAGGTAGTGAAGCTTATCCCTAAAGGGAAAGTGACCACTTATGGGACCATAGCTTCTTATATAGGGCTCAAAAGTGGAGCGAGAATGGTGGGTTATGCCATGAATGCCGCTCACAATATTCCTGATCTTCCCGCCCATCGGGTGGTAAACAGGATGGGGATTCTCACTGGAAAGCATCACTTTGAAACCCCTGGGCTTATGCAACAGCTTCTGGAAGCAGAAGGCCATGAAATAAAAGAAGATAAAATACTGCATTTTAAAAGCCACCTTTGGGATCCCTCCATAGAATTGGCTTTATAATAGATTTTTTAACCCTGCCAAAAGCCCTTCTAATAAAAGCTCAATGGTCTGCCGGAACAATGATAGAAACGAGGAGGATATTTCAGGTAATGATCCGGGGGCTAAATAAAATAGATTTTGTTGTAAATGTAAAAACCTTATTTTATATTTGAAATACATTTTTAATGATTTCAATAAACAGCAATTACATAAGTCAGTAATAAGTCAGTCACAGTAGGATATTTTACCTTTTTATTCTTAATCTTTTTAAATATAATTAATATGAACAACCTTTTTACAAGTGGCGAGGGTTTTACTGTTGTCAATTACGGGAGTATTGTAGCCCAACGACAATCCTTGAATTTAACTGATCCTCCTCAATTAATTTTGAAAAGAAGCCTTGATGTTTTCTTTTCTTTATTCACGTTGATTTTTATATGTTCTTGGCTATTTCCATTCATTGCTCTTATGATAAAGCTCACGTCCAAGGAACCTGTTGTGTTAAAGCAGTTAAGGCATGGAAGGAACAATGTACCTTTCTTTTGCTTTAAATTTAGGACAATGAAGGCCAATGATGAAGGGCGTACGAAACAAGCAATAAAAAATGATCCACGGATCACAAAATTTGGTTTATTTTTAAGAAGGACCAGTTTGGATGAATTGCCTCAAATTTTCAATGTGATTATGGGGGAAATGTCCATTGTAGGGCCGCGGCCACATGCCGTGTCAATGAACAATAAGTTTTCTGAAGGAATAGATGATTTTATGTTACGACATGCTGTGAAACCAGGAATAACTGGCTTGGCACAATTAAAAAGCTTTAGAGGAGAGACTAAGAGGTTTCATGATATCAATTCCATGTGCAAATTGGATCTGTTTTACATAAAG
The DNA here is from genome assembly GCA_040905145.1 of Anditalea sp. Taxonomy (GTDB): domain Bacteria; phylum Bacteroidota; class Bacteroidia; order Cytophagales; family Cyclobacteriaceae; genus DATGMS01. The sequence goes on along the minus strand of JBBDSC010000069.1, from coordinate 23,938 downwards.
AATTGGTCCCTCTTCTTGGATATCAAAATAATGATATGGTCGGCGGCCTCTTTTATGAAAATTAAAAACGCCTATTAACTTGATTGATGGCGATTAACTTCTGAATGATTACAGGCTGCAAATCCACTAGGGCAAAGACCGATCTGGAATATTTATCATCATTTCTGGGCTTCGGGTTATTTCTTTCTGAGAAGGAGCAGACCCAGGAACATTATAAGACCATTCAATATCAGGATTTCAAATCCAAATTTATAGCCATTGAACCAAGCTTCGGAATTCAGGTCAAAAGCAAAGGCTGTAAGAGGAGCCAACACAGCAAGAAAGGGAACTAACCTGTCTTTTACTGCATGTTTTGTAAATAATCCAAAAGCATAAAGCCCCAGTAAAGGTCCATAGGTATATCCGGCTATGATAAACACCGCATTGATTACGCTTTGATCATTGATCCATTTGAACATAAGGATGGTCAAAAACATAAGGGCAGTGAAAGCCAGGTGTACACTTTTCCGGACCATTACCTGCTCTTCCTTTGGATACTTTTTTTCGATTTCCAGAAAATCATAACAAAAAGAAGTGGTCAGGGCAGTAAGGGTAGAATCTGCACTGGAATAGGCAGCTGCAATAATTCCCAGCACAAAGATTATTCCCGCAAACGCTGAGAAATGCCCTGTCGCCAACATGGGATAAAGGTCATCTGTTCTACTGGGTAGTGAGATACCGTTTGCCTCACTATAAAGGTACAAAAGGACACCCAAAGCAAGGAACAGCAGGTTTACAAACACTAAAATAATGGTGAACCAGAACATATTTTTCTGGGCATCGCCTATATTGCGGCAAGTCAGGTTCTTTTGCATCATGTCCTGGTCCAAACCAGTCATAACAATAACAATAAAAGCGCCAGACATAAACTGCTTGAAAAAATTTGTACCGTCCTGCCAGTTCCAATTAAAGATGGTGGAACGTGGGTCGGCCGCTACGACATCTATCAATGCACCAACACCTGAAATATTCAGCTCCTTGGTCACCAAATAAATACTTGTAATCACCGCTAAAAGCATAAACAAGGTTTGAAGCGTGTCTGTCCATACCACCGTTTTGATACCTCCGCGATGAGTGTAAAGCCAAATCAAGGATACAGTTATCAACACGGATACCCAAAATGGGATCCCCAATTGATCAAAAAGAATCAATTGCAAAACCCCAGCTACAAGGAATACCCTGATGGATGACCCCAATGTTCGGGAGAGGATAAAGAAAAAAGCACCGGTTTTATAAGACCAAAAGCCAAATCGGGTTTCTAAATAGGAATAAATTGAAACAAGGTTTAACTTGTAATATAAAGGCAGAAGAATCATGGCTATGACGGCATAACCTATAGTATATCCCAAAATAACCTGAAAATAATAGAAATTGGTATTTCCAACTTCACCGGGTACGGAAATAAAAGTAACACCGGACAAGGAGGCCCCAATCATTCCAAACGCCACCAAAAACCAGGGAGACTGTCGATCTCCTGTAAAAAAAGTGTCCGATGAAATATTTTTTGAGGTTAACCAAGAAACAAGAAACAACAAAAGAAAATATGATGTTATAACAACTAGTACTAAATTAGGATCCATATAAGGGGTTCGGTTAACGGTGATAAAGTTGTCAATAATTATTAACTTTGCAAAATGATACCTTTGGAACAGCACAAGGAAGAAGAATTGGAAGTATTACTGGAGGATATGGTAGATACGGAGGAGTATGATCTCGTTGTTTTTAATGATGATGTGAATACTTTCGAACACGTAACCAGGATTCTTATCAAAGTATGTAAGCATACCCAGGAACAAGCGGAACAGTGTACAGTTATCATTCACTATAAAGGTAAGTGTGCGGTAAAGAAAGGCAGTAGGAATCGGCTAAAGCCAATGTGCCAATCCATTTTGGATGCAGGTATTCAGGCAGCCATTCTTTAACAAGATCATTTGGTGAATTTCCCCTCAAAACTTGTCGAAGATGCGGTCAATGAAATCAGCCGCCTGCCTGGAATCGGTAAGAAAACAGCGCTAAGACTGACCCTCCATTTGTTAAAGCAGAAGGAAACTGTTGCTGCTGCATTGTCAGAGGCCATTGTAAAGATGCGCACTGAGGTGAAGTACTGTGGGGTTTGCCATAATATTTCAGATAAGGAAACCTGCTCCATCTGTGAAGGGGCTCATAGGGATAAAAGCACGATTTGTGTGGTGGAAGATATTCCTGATGTTCTGGCAATAGAAAATACTTCGCAATACATGGGACTGTATCATGTCCTGGGAGGGGTGATTTCTCCCATCCACGGTGTAGGACCGGAAGAACTCAAGATCGAATCCCTCATTCATAGAATTGAAAGCAGTCCCGCCGAAGAAAAGGTGGCAGAAGTGATTTTGGCCTTGAATGCTACAATGGAAGGGGATACCACTTCTTTTTATATTACCAGGCGGTTAAAAGAAAAAGGAGTGAAAGTGAGTACCATTGCCAGGGGCATTCCCATAGGAGGCGAACTAGAATATACGGATGAGGTTACTTTGGGCAGAAGTATCCTTACCCGGGTAAATTATTCATTAGAATAAGTGAATTCCTTTGTAGTATCCATTTCGATTTATATATTTGCGCTCTCATAATGGAGAATCAGCTCAGTTGGCCAGAGCGTCCCGAAAGCATTCGGGAAGGTCAAGGGTTCGGATTCCTGGGATAGATAAAAAATGGGGAATTAGCTCAGTTGGCTAGAGCGCTACACTGGCAGTGTAGAGGTCATCGGTTCGAATCCGTTATTCTCCACATAAAAGCTTGTCATTTGGACAGGCTTTTTTATTTTTCGTGATCTTAAAAAAGAGGTACAATAATTCCATAAATAATTGATATTCAATTTTTTCATATAATGAACATCTTGTTTTGAAAGGCTTGTGTTCCTAGGTTAATTCTATCACTTAAACAGATATGGGGCAAGACCTTACCAAGTGAGCTCGATCAAATCATTGTTTGCTTAGTTGGTGAAGCGGAGGGAGTTGTTTTTTATCTGACAGGTTAATTTTCCCACTGAATTCATTGCCCAATTAAATGTCCATAGTTAACCACAGGAATTTGTTTTTTATCTTACCATCAAGGAAGTGATTTTGGCAGCTTGAAATTATTGGCTGAAAAAGCAATGGAACCTTGTTAATCCACCACTACTACCAAATATTTGGAAGCTTTCCAAAACTCCTCAGGATTGGTTATTAACAAACTATCTAAATCTTTTTCTTCCGCTCCGGTTATTGTGTAAGATCCAGTAGGATGAACAGTTATTACAGTTGCTTTTTTCCCGCTAAGTGGAATTGAACTGGTTTTCGCGATATCGATTCTTTCAAAAACATCCGTATTAAAATCTTCCACCAATTTCTTCACTGAGCCAATACCAATTATTCCTCCCTTTTTATCTATTACGCCTTTTTCCTTCAGGTCCCTGTAAGTCCCGGAGGCCACATAAGCTGTATGAAGAGCCTCGATCTGTTGGCTGATCGTATCTTCTTTATTTCTGTTGGCCAAAGAAAGGCCAGCAACTTTAGATTCCAATGTATCCACAGTAAAGGTAAGATTTTCCCTTACTGTTGTTAACTCGTTCAGTTGTTCTTGCATTGTGGTAATTTCGCTCTTTCTTTCTTCAAGTCTGCTGTTCAATTCATTTACCATCCTATTAAATTCACTGATCCTAATGTCAGAGTTATTTACCTTTTCATTTAAGGAAGCCAATTTTTGCTTATTCTCCTCCATTAAACTATTGATGGAATTCAAGTCTTGGATAATGGCTTCCCTCGCACTGTGCATATTCTCCCCCTTGGCATTGGCTGAAATTGAAATTAAATCCTCCTTTTCCTTTATCAAAGCGAGATTTTCTTCAATCTCATTGATAGTTTGCATAAACTCATTGATCGCGGAGTCTTTGGAAGCAGTTTCTTCTCTCAACTCAGCATTTTCCTGGCTAAGCTGATCTAACTTTTCCTGGTTGCAGGAAACTAGAAAAGGAACAAAAGCGAAAATAATCAGTGGATTTTTCATAAAATATAAAGGTTTAAGTTTGAATTTTCAAACTAACTTCCGGACCCCTAAACGGCATTTTCCAAGAAGCATACTTTACAATATACTCATTATTTCCTTCTTTAAAAAATTTTTTTGCTGCCTTCAATAAGGAGCACTTCCTTAATTTTCAGTTACATCTCGGACATGTAAGACGCACTTTTTTATGTCTCTGATATTTAATTGAATAAAAAATGGGGGCGGGGAAAAATTTGGTTTTCCGAAAATAAAACAGTAGTCTTGTTAGATTGCTGTCTTTTAAAGAATCTTTCAAATATTCAATTATCAGATAAAAAGATAAAAGTCATTTTCACATTAAACTCTTCAAATAATCATGTCAAAAAAAGTGGTAACCCTTGGAGAAATCATGCTTCGTTTATCTACCCCCGATTTTAAAAGATTTGTACAGGCCGATAGTTTTGATGTTACCTACGGTGGCGGCGAAGCCAATGTAGCCGCGGCCCTTTGCAATTATGGGTTGCAGGGAACCTTCGTTTCCAAAATTCCGGATAATCCGATAGGGCAATCCGCGATCAATCATTTAAGGAGGTATGGAGTAGATACACAGTTTGTGGCAAGAGGCGGAAAAAGACTGGGGATTTATTTTTTGGAACCCGGCGCTTCCATGCGTGCATCCCAGGTGGTGTATGACCGTGCTGACGCAGCCATTGCTGAAGTTGATATTGCGGAATTTGATTTTGATAAAATATTTGAGGGCGCTTCCTGGTTTCATACCACCGGTATTACACCTGCACTGAGCGATAAAGCTGCTGCGCTTACTGAAGCTGCTCTAAAAGCTGCGAAGTCAAAAGGAATTACAACCAGCATTGACCTTAACTACCGCAAAAAATTATGGAGCAAAGAAAAAGCAAGAGAGGTAATGACAAGGCTTTGTCAATATGTAGATGTATGTATTGGTAATGAAGAAGACGCCGAAATCACTTTAGGATTTAAAGGTCAAGGAACCGATGTGACCAAAGGCGAACTAAATCTTGAGGGTTACAAAGATGCGTTCCGTCAAATGAAAGAAAAGTTTGATTTTAAATATATTGCTTCCACTTTAAGAGAAAGCCACAGCGCTTCTGATAATGGATGGAGCGCATTGGTTTATGATGGCAATGAATATTATCATTCCAAACAATACGAAGTAAGAATTGTGGATCGTGTGGGAGGTGGCGATTCTTTTGCGAGTGGATTTATTTACGGATTGGTTTCCGGAATGGAAATGAAGGTTGCCGCGGAGTTTGCGGTGGCAGCTTCCGCACTCAAACACACCATTCCCGGCGATTTAAACCATGCTACTTTAAGTGAAGTAAAAGTTTTAATGGAAGGGGATGCGAGCGGAAGAGTGCAGCGTTGAAAGTAAATTATGAATATGAGTCATGAATTAATGTCGTTTATTTAATGACAGAGACCTGGCAGGTTTTTTTATCCAATTGGCGTTTTATTCGATGTGATAAACCTGCCAGGTTTTAACTGAACAATATTTATGGAAAAGAAAGAAGAATTATTAAAGCGTATTCCTGAACAAGGGATATTACCTCTATATTTTGATAAGGATGCGGAGGTAAGTGTTGAAGTTTTGAGGGCCTTATACAATGCCGGTATAAGAATGGTCGAATATACCAACCGTGGGGAAGCAGCATTGCAAAATTTTAAAAAGATGTGCGATGTACGCGATAAAGAATTAAAGGATTTATACCTCGGAATAGGCACGATCAAAAACACGCGGATGGCAGAAACTTATATTGAAGCAGGCGCGGATTTTATAATTTGTCCGGGACTTATAGAAGAAGTTGCGATTATAGCCGATAAACACAATATGCTTTGGGTTCCGGGATGTATGACGCCTTCTGAGATTATCCGTGCGGAAAATATGGGTGCAAAAATGATCAAACTTTTTCCCGGTAATATTTTAGGCCATGAATTTATGGGTTCAATCAAAGCATTGTTTCCGGATTTAATGTTTATGCCAACAGGAGGAGTTTCTTTAGATAAGAAAAATATCGATGAATGGTTTAAAGCCGGGGTATGCGCGGTAGGAATGGGAAGTAAATTAGTTAGCAAACAATTACTCCAAGAAAAAAACTATTCTAAAATTCAAGAACTTACAAAACAAGCAATGGAAATGGTTAGTGACGCAAAAATCCAGGTTTAACAGAATTTTATTTTTTAGCTTCTGTCGCCTTTTCCTACTAAAATCCAAAAGAAAAAGCCTCTTAAATTTCTTTAAGAGGCTTAATAGGAAAATAAACGGTCAGTGCACGCGGAAGGATTCGAACCCTCAACCCTCAGAGCCGAAATCTGATATTCTATCCAGTTGAACTACGCATGCATATACCCTATCGGAGATATCTCCAATAGGTTTTCAAATTTACTATTATAAACTGTCTTTTAAAACGTTTTGAACTTTTTCTGCGGCTTCTTTCAAGGTGATGGCAGAAGTAACCTTCAATCCTGATTCGTCTATTATCTTTGCCCCTTCTTCTGCATTAGTGCCTTGAAGCCTTACAATGATTGGCACTTTAATGTCACCAATAGACTTGTAGGCTTCTACCACACCATTGGCGATCCTGTCGCACCTTACTATACCCCCAAAGACATTGATCAATATTGCCTTGACTTTAGGGTCTTGCAGGATAATCCTAAATCCTGCTTCCACTGTTTGGGCGTTGGCCCCACCGCCCACATCGAGAAAGTTGGCAGGTTCACCACCGGAGAGTTTGATCATGTCCATGGTAGCCATGGCCAATCCTGCTCCATTTACCATGCAACCCACGTTTCCGTCAAGTTTGACATAGTTTAAGCCTGATTTGCCGGCTTCCACTTCCAAGGGATCTTCTTCCGCCAAATCTCTGAATTCTGCAAGGTTTTTTTGGCGGAACAAGGCATTGTCATCAATATTTACTTTGGCATCTACCGCCAAAATTTTATCGTCAGATGTTCTCAGTACAGGATTAATTTCAAACTGGGAAGAATCTGTTCCTTCATATGCCGCATAAAGCGCAGTGATGAATTTGACCATTTCTTTAAAAGCAGTTCCTTCAAGTCCAAGTTTAAATGCTACTTTACGGGCTTGGAAACCTTGAAGTCCAACTAGAGGATCAACCCATTCCTTGATGATTTTTTCAGGGGAATGTTCAGCCACTTCTTCTATGTCCATACCGCCCTCGGTAGAGGCCATGATCACATTGCTGCCTTTTGCCCTGTCCAACAGTATGGAAAGATAATATTCCTTTGGCTCAGAGGCTCCGGGATAATACACGTCCTGAGCTACCAGTATTTTATTTACTTTTTTGCCTTCAGGTCCAGTTTGTAAAGTCACCAACGTTCCACCTAGGATGTTTTTGGCTTTTTCTGAGACATCTTCCAATTTTTTTGCCAATACGACTCCATGGGAATCCGTTTCTTGAATTTTACCTTTTCCACGTCCACCTGCATGTATTTGTGCTTTTAGCACGTACCATGAAGTGCCTGTTTCTGCATTGAGTTTTTTAGCGGCTTCCAGTGCTGATTCAGGGGTATCGGCTACAATCCCCTCTTGAATTTTAACACCATAAGATTTTAAAACTTCTTTAGCTTGATATTCGTGTATGTTCATTCTATTGAAATTTTTGCACGAAGTTAATCGCTTAAGGCCGATAATTCAAGGATTAACCATGTCTTTTTATCAAATTGTCCGCATAACCGATAATTAATTTTAAATTTGAATTCACAATTGTCTCTTATGTTAGTAGCTACAGGTGTTCATAAAAAATACGGTGATCTGCATGTCCTTAAAGGAGTGGATGTTACCATTCAGTCAGGGGAAATTGTATCCATTGTGGGTCCTTCAGGAGCAGGCAAGAGTACCTTGCTCCATATCGTGGGCACTTTGGATCAGGCGGACCAGGGGGAATTAATCGTGGAAGGTGAAAATTTATCTGCCCTGAATGGGAATAAACTGGCTGCCTTCAGGAATTCAAAAATCGGTTTTATTTTTCAATTTCATAACTTATTGCCTGAATTTACCTCGGAAGAAAACATAATGATTCCAGGATTGATAGCGGGAAAAGGAGAGAAAGAACTAAGGGGGAGGGCAATAGAATTGGCGGTGCTTTTGGGTATTGAAGATAGATTACAACATAAACCTTCCGAGCTTTCGGGAGGGGAGCAACAACGAGTGGCCGTAGCCCGGGCACTGATTAACAACCCCAAAATAATATTTGCTGACGAGCCCAGCGGTAATCTTGATACCCACAGTGCCCAGACACTACACGAATTGTTTTTTAAACTGAGGGATGAATTCGGTCAATCTTTCGTTATCGTTACCCATAACCAGGAACTTGCTCAAATGGCCGACCGGATGCTTACCATGCAGGACGGAAAAATCGTTAATGGCATATAAGGGCAGAAGGATGCTTGGATTTACCTTGGCGTGAAACTTTTCCTGTATCTGCGGCTCAAGGAATGGTTTTCACATTCGGCATTTGTTGGCTAGAGCCGATAGAAGCCCGCAGGGGCTTAATTTCAATAGCCCCCATGTTTCCTGGTTTGCGGTCCGGCTGGTTTTATAAATAATTTGTTGAAAACCTCATTTTACAATTAAAAACATTGAGTATTATATTTTTGGCTCCCAGCCTTTTTCATATTCCCTGGACCATAATTTTTTGGCTCGCCTACTATTGGTAATATGTCCATTGGAAGGATTACATTCCAAAATTTCCCCTGTCCTGGAGGCGATATTTGCCAAATGGCAAAGCAGGGTACTTTTAGCACCTTCATCAATGGGTGAATTTGGCTTGTCTTTTCCTCTAATGGACTCAAAGAAGTTCACTACATGCATGGTTGACATGTCTCCACCACCGCCAAGTTGGGTGCCGCTCTCACTTCCGGAGGATTTATTGTCCCGGATCATTTTCCCACTACGGTCGAATAATTTATACTCGCCACGATCCACATATACCGATCCCTCCGTTCCGTAGATAATAGTCCCGCGGCCTGATCCATAAGTGTTGTAGCCATTCCTGCTTTTTCCGTCCCACTTTATGGTTTTTTCGTCGTCAAATTTAAAAGTAGCATCCATGGTATCGTACATGGTCCAGCCATCATCAGGCCAGTGGTATTTACCTGCATCTACTATTACCTTGTTTGGAAAATCCACTTGCATAGCCCAGCGGGCAACATCCAGTTCATGAGTGGCATTGTTGCCTGTTTCTGCGGTGCCAAAATCCCAGCCATACCAATGCCAGTTGTAATCCCAGGTATCGTGCATGTATTCTTTTCTGGGCGATGGACCTTGGAAAAGGTCCCAATCCAGACCTTCGGGAACTGTGGCTTTGGTTGGCACAGGCACTTCGCCCCTGGCACTGGTATAAAATGCCTTGGCCAAATATGGCTTTCCAATGATCCCATTATGGATATCATTGATGATTTCAATACTATGAAGAGAGGAACGCTGTTGGTTCCCCATTTGTATGACCTTATCGTATTTTTTCTGGTATTCCACCAATATTTCACCTTCCCTTGGATTGTGACTGCATGGCTTTTCTACATATACATGCTTGCCTCCCTCTACAGCAAGCCATGTTCCTGGGGCATGCCAATGATCCGGAGTGGCATTGATAAGCGCATCCACTTCGGGATCCTCTATTACCTTTAAAATGTTGTTTTCCAGTTTTGGCTGGTAATCAATATGCTTTTCAAAATTTTTTGCCGCTCTTTCTCTCTGGGATTTCATAACATCGCATAAGTACAGCAAATTAACATTGCTTTCTTTTCTTGCTATGGGGGCATAAAAAGCGCCAAGTCTGCGTCCTAACCCTGCAATGGCTATGTTTAAACGATCATTTGCCCCTATGATTTGCCCATAACTTTTTGCTGAAAAACCTACTGCCCCCAAAGTGGAAATCCCGGCAGTGGTCAACACTGATTTTTTTATAAAATCCCTTCTTGTTTTATCTATTTTATTCATAACTATACACTTACTGTTTATTATACTATCTTTTATGTTTAGGGTTTTACAAATCTACAGTTCTAAAATAAAAGTTCCACGAAAAAGGGGATGGAATTATTTGATAAGATCTCCTTTTCATTTATTTAAGCCTTTGTCTATTTCAGCTCCTTGATTTTAATGTTTTTGAAGCTGACCTCATTGCCGTGATCCTGTAATAGGATATGACCTTCTTCTGCTTCTCCAAAATTCTCCCAATCCTTGTATTTACTTCCTGCCACCAATTCACGATAGTCTTCAGAACCTCTTTGGTATTCAAGCACTTTAATGCCATTAAGATAATGCTCTACTTTATTGTCAGGATACACCACTACACGGCCTTTGTTCCACTCCCCAATGGGTTTAATAAACCTGCTTTCTTTTTCAGCGGGGATCAAATCATATAGGGAAGCCAAAGTTCTGTTACCTTCAATTCCTTGTTTGGCATCCGGATGTCTTTCGTCGTCCAGGATCTGATATTCCAATCCTATAGCTGATCCTTCATTGCCTTCGGTGAGGGTGACAAAATATTTCAATCCGCTGTTGGCTCCTTCCGTTAATTTGAAATCAAAGACCAAATCAAAAGCGCTATACATTTCTTCGGTGACAATATCCCCCGCATTGGTTGATTCTCCCCCGTCTGAAGCTCCTATGGTAAGGACGCCATCATTGATTACCCAGCCATGTTCTGGGAAATCCTCCCTATAGGCTCCTTTCCAGCCCTCATTGCTATTGCCATCAAATAAAAGCTCCCAACCTTTTTCCTTTTCATAGGAAGTAAGTTCATTGTCGAGGTTATTAACCACAAAAATATCATTTTGGAAAGGTTTTGGGTCAAGGTTTTCCGTCTTGATGCGGATATTTCTAAAGTAGGTTTTATTTCCCGCATCCTCAGGATTGCTGATACTGTGTACCTGCAATCCTATCATCCCTTTGGCATCAGTATCATCCACCAGATACGCCACTTCCTGTCCATTAAGCCAGGTTTTGATTTCATTTCCTATCACCTCAATACGGTATGCATTGAACTCCTCCGGCTTAAAAGCGCTTCTGGCATCGGGATTAAGGGACAGGGGATAGAGCCAGCCTCTTCTGGCTTCATCATAAATACCTGCCGACCAGGCTCTTTCTTTTGGATCCATCTCCACCTGGTAACCATAAACCCGGCCCTTACCTTCTTTTCCCTCGGGGTCGTATTGGCCCCGTACCATGACACCGGAATTACTGGATTCATCATCTACTTTGATTTCCAGTTCAAGGATGAAATCCTCGTATTCCTGGTCGCTTATCAAGAAAGTATTGGGGGTATTGGCTACCGCCGTTCCTATTATAATCTCGTCTTCTACGGTGAAATCAGCCTCCCCCGCTACAGAGGTCCATCCATTTAAGGAGTTACCATCAAGCAAATTGATCCAGCCTTCTTCGTTCTCAACCGGTGCACTGCACCCAACAAGGACCGTAACCATGGCTAAGGCCATCATTTTTAAACAATTTTTTTTCATTGGAATTATTAAATTTAAAATTTATAATAATTAACTACAGTTCCCGTAAAATTCCAACTTCCAAGCCTCTTAATTCTGCCAAACCTTTTAACCTACCAATTGCTGAATATCCGGGATTCGTGATTTTTCCGAGATCGTCCAGCATTTGATGACCATGATCAGGACGCATGGGAAGTGATTTTTTCCTTCTTTGCTGCAACTTTAATATTTCTTCTACCACCTCTTCCATGGGTACATCTCCCTCCAGGTGATTGGCCTCATGGAAATTACCTTCAGCATCCCGCTCGGTACTCCTCAAATGGATAAAGTGGATATGATCACCCCATTGCCGGACCATCTCAGGTAAGTTGTTGTCCGCCCTGACTCCTAATGAGCCAGTACAAAAGGCAAATCCATTGTTGGGACTATTGTTGTCCCTTATGATCCGTTCATAATCTTTGGCAGTACTTAGCACCCTGGGCAAACCGAAAATAGGAAACGGTGGATCATCCGGATGAATGGCCATGGAAATCCCGCTTTGCTCTGCTATGGGAATGATTTCATCCAAAAACAACTGAAGGTGTTTGGCTAAGGTTTTTTCGTCAATATCCTGGTATGTATTCAGTACCTCTTGAAAAGCTTGCAGTGAATATCCCTCCTCAGTACCCGGCAATCCCGCAATGATGGTGTTGGTGAGTTTTTGCTTGTCTTCATCAGAAAGTGTACGGTAATAATCTGCTGCTTTTTGTTTTACCTCCTCTGTATAGGAAAGATTCGCATCTGGCCTTTTGAGGATAAAGAAGTCAAAAGCAGCCAATGCTCTCATTTCAAATCTTAAGGCTTTGGCGCCATTGGGCAAAGTATAGACTAGATCGGTTCTGGTCCAATCCAGGACAGGCATAAAATTATAGCAAACGGTAAAAATACCTTCGGCCGCAAGGTTCCTGATACTGCTTTGGTAATTTTCAATGTACTGCTTATAATTACCACTTCTCGTTTTTATATGCTCATGAACTGGTAGGCTTTCCACTACCGACCAGGTAAGCCCTGCCTCTTCAATGATTTGCTTCCTGGCCCTAATGGCTTCCTTTGGCCAGATATCCCCATTGGGGATATCATGCAAAGCGGTTACTATACCTGTAGCCCCCGATTGTCTTATATCGGAAAGGCTTACTGGATCATTGGGACCATACCATCTCATGGTTTGTTCCATTTTAATTTTATCCATCATCATACTCCTGAAAATGCGCTAAATCCCCCGTCCACCGGAATAATTGTTCCTGTTAAAAATTTAGAAGCGTCACTGCAAAGCCATTGAATGGTGCCAAATAGATCTTCTGGGTCGCCAAAACGGGCCATGGGCGTGTGTTCAATAATTTGATTGCCTCTTGTCGTGAGGCTGCCATCCTCTTCGGTAAGCAACTTTCGGTTCTGCTCAGTCAGAAAAAAACCGGGGGCAACTGCATTTACCCTCATTTCCGGACCATATTTTTTGGAAAATTCTACCGCCAACCATTTGGTAAGATTGTCTACTGCCGCTTTTGCAGAGGCATATCCCATTACTCTGGTCATGGGCCTACTGGCGGCCATGGATGAAATATTAATGATGCTTCCTTTATTTTCCGCTAATAGCAGTGGGAGAAGAGCCTTAGTGGGAAAAAAAGTACCCAGATAGTTAAGGTCCATTATTTTTTTGACATCTTCACTTGACAGATCTGAGATGGTCTGATCTGGAGTAACAATAGCTCCTGGCATATTTCCACCAGCCGCATTGATCAACACATCAATTTTATTAAAGTCCTTGGATAATATTTCCTGTAGGTTTTGAAGTTCACCTTCATCGGTTACATCTGCAACAGCTGCGAAAGCAAAACCTCCGTCATCCTTTATTTCCTTTACAAGAGCCTCTACCTTTGAAGGATTTCTTCCTAAAATTATCATTTTGGCCCCTTCATTAGCCAAATGAACAGCTATAGCTTTACCTAAAACGCCGGTTCCACCACTAATTATAATGATTTTGTTTTTTACTGAAAATCTGTTAGACATTAGATGTTATGTATTTATAATTTAATAATACTTTTAAAGAGAGACCCCTCTTTTCCAGGGAATGAAATCATCCTGATTAAGTTTCACTGCTTTGGGAGTAATATGGCCACTGGCTACTTCTATGATATAGTCCAGCATTTCTTCCCCCATTTGAGAAATGGTTTTTTCCCCTGAAATCACGCCCCCTGTATCCACATCAATAATATCAGGCATTTTTTCCGATAGTTTGTGATTGGAAGAAACCTTGATCACCGGAGTGACAGGGTTGCCGGTAGGTGTGCCCAAACCAGTAGTAAAGAGGATGATATTGGCCCCGGAACCTGCCATAGCCGTGGTGCTCTCGACATCATTACCAGGGGTACAAAGAAGGTTCAAACCTGGTTTTGTGGCAATTTCCGTATAATCCAAAATGTCTACAATAGGGGAGGTACCTCCTTTTTTTGCCGCTCCTGCAGATTTGATGGCATCTGTGATCAAACCATCTTTTATATTGCCGGGACTGGGGTTCATGTCAAATCCTGAACCCACTGCTTCGGCCGAAGCGGAATAGGCCCGCATCAGGTGGATGAATTTAGTGGCAGCTTCGTCGGTGGTACATCTATTGATAAGTTCTTGCTCCACGCCACAAAGCTCAGGGAATTCTGATAAAATTGTTTTGCCCCCTAAAGCCACTATCAGGTCAGACACATGGCCTACTGCCGGATTGGCGGAGATTCCCGAGAATCCGTCTGATCCACCACATTCCAATCCAATGGTCAGTTTACTCAGAGGAGCTGGTTTTCTTTCCAATTGGTCTGCGTCGGCCAAGGCCAGGAAGGTTTTCTGAATGGCTGAGGTGAGAAGGGCCAGCTCAGTGCCTTCCTTTTGCTGCTCGAGAAGGATCACCGGCTTTTTAAGGTTGGGGTTGATCTTGTTCAGCTTATTTTTGAGTATCGGGGGTTGGGCATTTTGGCAGCCCAAACTAAGGATGGTGGCCCCGGCCACATTGGGATTGTTGATATAGCCGGCGATCAGGGCACATAAGGCTTCAGAATCCTGCCTGGTTCCGCCACATCCCCCGCTATGGGTCAGGAACTTAATTCCATCCACATTCTTAAAAATCCTTTCGCTTTGCTCTTTTTCAACGGTCTCCAAGCTTAGTGATCCGATTTTGTCCTTTTCTCCTTTGGCGTAAAGTGTGCTCATTTGTTGAACATACGCTTTAAAACGATTAGGATTTTCGAAGCCCAATTCTTCAACAAAGGCTTGCTTTATGATGTTTACATTTCTGTTTTCACAGAAAACCAAAGGAACCACCAACCAATAATTTGCTGTACCTACTTGTCCGTCAGCTCTGTGATAGCCCAGAAAAGACTTATTCTTCCATCGATCAACTTTAGGGGCCTGCCAAAAAAAGTCCTGCCGTTTGCCTGTATATTCAGCTGTTTTATGGGTAACATTCTCAGTGGTAAGTGCTTCCCCTTTGGCTATGGGAACAAGTGCTTTGCCTACAATAATCCCATACATATAAATTTCCTGATCGGCACTCAATTCAGCTTCCGCAAATTTATGCTTCGCCTGTACATCATGGGTCAAGATGGTTTCATCGTCTTGGAAGTATATTTTCTCACCCATTTTTAAATCGGCAAGTGCCACCAAAACATTGTCTTTTGGATGAATTTTTAAAATTTTATGTAACATTTTATTAATTGATTATCTTGGACAATCGATTGCACAAGATAAATAAATATAAAAGATATTGGACCAGATTATGTTTTTTTTTCAAATCTAGGTTAGTTTTGGGCAATTGAAAATAAAATTCCACAATTTAACGCGTAATCTATGCAATGTGAGAATCTCCTCTTGATATAATGCCTGAATTGATCGCCCATACTGATGTTATCATCGCCGGCTGACTGATTTTCAAATCTTTGTGGACATTCATGAAGAGGATTATGTCACTAACACACCGGAAGGCATGCTTTGGGATGAGGTCAACCAGTTGGTCAAAGGGAAAAATGCAGGAAAACTTTTAAGATAATCGAAATGAATTTTAATCATAATCAAATCATAACCGATATGGAAAATACAGGGATCATCCCTGTATTTAACCATAGCGATGTAGAAACAGCTAAAAATGTATTGGATGCCTCCTATCGTGCCGGAATAAAAGTGTTCGAATTTACCAATAGAGGGGAGTACTCTTTGGAGGTATTTCAGGAATTGGCCGCCCATGCACGTAAATATGAGGACCTGGTCTTGGGTATAGGCACTATTTTCACCGTGGAAGATACCCGGAGGTTTTTAGAGGCAGGAGCCGATTTTGTTGTTTCCCCTGCGTTTGTTGCTCCCGTTGGCGTATATTGCAATTCCCAGCAAGTGCTGTGGATTCCTGGTTGCGGCACTGTTACCGAAATTTACAACGCTACAGAGCTAGGGGCACAATTGATTAAGGTTTTTCCCGGAAATGTCCTGGGGCCCTCATTTGTCTCGGCTGTAAAGGCAGTTTTTCCCGATATCCAACTGATGCCTACAGGAGGAGTGGAGCCTTCGGAGAAGAACCTTCAGGAATGGTTTAGTGCAGGGGTCATCTGTGTGGGAATGGGCTCCCAATTGTTCAAAAAAGAATGGATCCAGGATAAAGCCTTTACTGTGCTGCAGGATCAAATAGCACAGACTTTACACCTGATTGAAGAAATCAAGAATAAAAGTTAATTAATGGTATGAAAGAATCTTTTGATAATAAACCCAAAAAGCATTATTTGTTTCTATGGTGCTCGGTTTGCCTTTTGCTGTTAGCGGCTTCCTGTGAAGGGCCCGGAGGAGTACGAATTATTAAATTAGGGCACGGATTGGATATCAGTCACCCGGTCCATGAAGCCATGGTGTTTTTGGCTGATAGGGTAAATGAAAAGTCCGGTGGAGAAATGTTGGTACAGGTTTATCCCAACCAGCAATTAGGAACAGAGCGTGAGCTGATGGAGCTTCTTCAAATTGGCAGCGTGGGAATGACCAAGGTGTCCACTGCCGTAGTGGAAAGTTTTGCGCCAAAACTCCAGGTATTGAGCCAGCCTTACATTTTCAGGGATGATGAACATCGGCAAAATGTTCTCAGCGGCCCCATTGGAAAATCATTGTTGACTGAAGGAGAGCAATTTTGGTTTAGGGGGCTTTGCTTTTATGATGCAGGGAAACGTAGCTTTTATACCAAAGATAAGCCAATAGACAAACCGGAGGATTTGGAGGGCATGAAAATCCGGGTGATGGAAAGTGCCACAGCCATACAAATGGTACAGAGCTTCGGTGGCTCACCTACGCCGGTATCATGGGGGGAACTTTATACTGCCTTACAACAAGGAATTGTTGACGGGGCAGAAAACAATCCTCCTAGTTTGGTTACTTCCAGACATTATGAAGTCTGTAAATATTATTCCATGAATGAACACACCGCAGTGCCTGATATGATGATTGTAAGCACCAAACTGTGGGATCGGCTTTCGGATCAAGAAAAAATATGGTTGCAGGAAGCAGCGGATGAATCAGCAGAGTTTGAATATAAAATATGGGCTGAATCTGTGGAAGAATCCATGCAAACCTTAAAAGAAGCAGGGGTGACGGTTACCTATCCTGAATTGGATGATTTTAAGGAAGCTGTTGAAGGAATGTATGAATATTATCGTGAGTATGAACCCGAATTATATGCTTTGATCGAAGAAATCCGCAATCATGAATAAAGAAAGTTCTGTTACCCTTAAAAGTAAATTAGATAAAATTATCGCCCTGCTTTTGATCATCATCTTATCGGTGATGGTATTGAATGTGACCTGGCAGGTTTTTTCCAGGTATATATTACAGGATCCAAGCTCTTTTACCGATGAACTTTCCCGGTACCTTTTAATTTGGTTGGGAATGTTGGGTTCCGCCTATGTGGCAGGGCAGGAAAACCATTTGGCCATTGACATTTTGCCCCAGAAGTTGACCGGTAAGCCTAAAATGCGCCTCATGATTTTTATTCACCTGGTGATCATTGCTTTTGCCCTTCCTGTCATGGTTCTTGGAGGAAGTAATCTGGTGTATATCACCTATATATTGGGTCAAAAATCAGCCACCCTACAAGTTCCATTGGCCTATGTATATGCCATAATCCCCCTAAGCGGCTTACTGGTTCTCTACTATCAGATCACCCTTATTAAAAATATTTTGATTAATAAAACTGCTTAATCCGTACCCAAACATGGAATATATCAGCATAATTGTACTTGTAGTTATTTTTGTTTCCTTAATGGCCCTTGGCGTTCCGGTGGCCTGGAGCTTGGGATTATCCGGCTTCATAACCTTGCTTGTTACCGTGGCTACGGTGCCTTCTGCTACCACTATTGCGCAAAGAATGGGGACAGGTTTGGATAGTTTTGCCCTTTTAGCAATTCCCTTTTTCATTTTGGCCGGTGAAATCATGAACAAAGGGGGCATAGCCAACCGGTTGATTAATTTGGCCAAAGCCATTACCGGAAAGCTTCCTGGGGGACTGTTATATGTGAACGTCATCTCAGCGATGTTGTTTGGAGCTATTGCTGGTTCCGCTGTGGCTGCTGCTTCGGCTATTGGAGGGATTTTGGGTCCCAGGATGGAGAAAGATGGCTATCCAAAAGAATTGGGTGCGTCAGTAAACATCACTTCATCCACCATGGGGTTAATTATCCCTCCCTCTAATATTTTAATTGTTTATTCCCTGGCCAGTGGGGGGGTATCTATAGCCGCTTTATTTATAGCAGGTTATATTCCCGGAATTTTTATCGGGCTGCTCCTGATGATTACCGCCGCTATATTTATTAAAAAACACAATCTTCCTGCCGGAGAAGTGACTTCCTGGAAAGAATTGGGAAGTAAATTCTTTAGCGCATTGCCCAGTTTGATGCTCCTTATTATAGTTATAGGGGGAATTGTCATCGGAGTATTCACTGCTACTGAAGCTTCCGCCATTGCGGTGATTTATACCCTGGTTCTTTCTTTTATTTATAGAGAACTCAGAGTAAAGGACCTGCCTTCCATTTTAATGAAAGCCTCCGAGACAACCTCTATTGTCATGTTGTTGATTGCCACATCCATGAGCATGTCCTGGGTAATGTCGAGTGAGGATATTCCACAATCCATCAGTAGTGCTTTATTGACCCTGAGTGACAATAAATTTGTCATTCTTATTATGATCAACTTAATCCTGCTGTTTGTTGGGTTATTTATGGACATGACTCCGGCCGTGTTGATTTTCACCCCCATTTTTCTGCCGGTAGTTACTTCTTTGGGTATAGATCCCGTTCATTTCGGCATTATCATGGTATTGAACCTTTGTATAGGCGTATGTACCCCTCCGGTAGGTTCAGTATTGTTTATTGGTGTGGGAGTGGCCAAGACTACCATCGCCAAAGTTTTCTTGCCTTTATTGCCTTTTTTCCTTGTAATGGTCCTGGGATTGATCATCCTTACCTTATGGCCCCAAATGACGCTTTGGTTGCCTTCTTTGTTTGGGTTGTAGTCATGGAGACATACAGTACTTCCGTCATCAATTCCAGCAGATCTTTTTTAATTTTGGAAAGGGACCTATTGATTTTCTGAAATTTGCATTGACAAATAATAACCGCTAATTTAGTTGTGGATTTATTGACTATAGTGTCAATAAATCAATATGCGTGGCGGGAGACTGCTCATTTTTTAAATTAAAAGACTCATTTTTAGAGAAAAATATCGATGAATCATTGATCAAATTTAAATGGAATATGGAATGGAGAATTTTATTACCATTAAAATCATGATTGGGCATGTAATAAGGGGCCTAATTGTACTGTTGTTGGTTCAAGGCATGTTGCCCAATGAGGCCCATGGATCAAACCCATATTGGATCGAAAAAAAGGCACCCCCCCTGGGGGATAAAGGCTATGATGAAAACCAGCCAGTCCTAAGACAGGAAATTTCGGGAACCGTGCAGGACGAAAACGGTGAATCCTTGATAGGTGTAAGCATTCTGGAAAAAGGGACGGGCAATGGAACTATTACCGATCTGGACGGCAGCTATTCCATCACCGTAGAAGACGGCAACTCAGTATTGGTGTTTTCCTATGTAGGCTATCAACGTCAGGAAATAACTGTCAATAACCAGAGCGAGATCAATGTGTCACTGGCTCCTGACAATACCTTGGAGCAGGTAGTGGTAACGGCTCTGGGAATAGAAAAAGACAAAAGGGATCTGGGCTATTCAGTACTGGAAGGGATTTTGGAAATGACCTGAAAAATCTAAACATGGAAGACTTTGAAAGTGTTTCCGTGTTGAAAGGTTCAGCTGCTGCCGCATTGTACGGGTCAAGGGCTATTAATGGGGTAATTTTGATTACTTCCAAAAAAGGGAGTGAACGTAAGGGTATTGGTGTTTCTATCACCCAAAATATGCAGGCTTTTCAACCTTTTAAAGGGCCAGATTTTCAAAATATATTCGGGGGAGGTTCAGTAGGGGCCTTCTTTACCGATAGAAGGGACCCCAATTATCAGGCGGACCAGGCTTGGGAGACCAAAGTCTTTCCTACAGACCCGGTTACCGGACAACCTTATATTGACCATCAGATTAACAGGGAATTGGAAAACTGGGCCCCAAGAATGGAAGGGCAGGAGGTGATCAATTATGATGGTACCCCTACCCGGTTTCTGCCCCAACCGGATAATTTTCTGGATGCTTTCAGGAACGGATGGGGGTCCAATACTAATGTGGCATTGGATGGAGGTACAGAGAGATCTACTTTTAGGCTTTCCTATTCAAGAAATCAGGGAGAAGGGATAGTCTACAACAATGATTACTTAAAAAATGGCTTTGATCTTAGGGCCACCCATGAGCTTACCGATTTTTTAAGTGTGGATGCAAGCGTAAATTACACCACCTTTGAAGGTAAAAACCCTCCTAGATTAGGTGGATTGGATGCTTTTGCCTCCTATAATTATGGGAAGCTGTTCAGCTGGATGTTGCCAAGAAATTATGATACCAACTATTGGATGCAGGAGTCCAAATATACCAGTGCCCTGGGCGGTGCACCCAACCCGTCCAATCCTGATGAGATGAACAAGGCACCTGAATCCAGGTTTTGGTATTCTTTGTTCAACAATACGGCATTTTCGGGAGAACAGGGTTTCTTGCCCATGACCAGGACTTTGGGAGCCACATTGAGATTTCAATTTTAATAAAGGTACCGCAAAAAACAACTGACATGAACGTATTACAAAAATATATATCCGTCTTTTTGCTGGCACTGTCTTTCAGCTGCACCGCTAACTTTGATGAAATCAATACCGACCCCAGTATTGTTACCGAACCCGATTTGGATTTTCTCCTGACCTTCTCACAGGACAGGCTGATGACCTACCAGGGATCGGAATGGGTCTGGGAAAACATGGAACATCTGTTGAGATATACCCAACACTTCTCCGCAAGCCCGTATGAACTTACCGGAAATGAAAATACCCGCTATGGTGCTTTTTATTCCAGTATATTGCCAAATTTATTGGAAATAAGAAGGCAGATTGACAGCAGGCCCGATGCGGAAAGGTACCAAAACATGAAAATGATCACCTATGTGATCGAAATTCTGCAAGGAATAAAAGTAACGGATATGAATGGTTCCATTCCCTATACCGAAGCTGGTTTGGGCAGGTATGAGGCGAAGTTTGATCCGAAATACGATCCACAGGAATTGTTGTTTTCCACCTGGTTGGATCAATTGAACGAGGTGATCCAGACCCTGTCAACCAATGCCGCTGAAGATCAGGAAAGTTATGGAACGGCAGATATTTATTACCAAAGCGATTGGACCAATTGGATCAAATTGGCCAACAGCCTTAAGTTGAGGATCGCTGTCAGGTTGGAAAACCAAAATCCAGATCAGACGGCAGGAATATTCAGGAGGTGATGCAGGATCAGGTAGGTCAAATTGATAGCGAAGCTTCACAAATGGTTTTTATCCATGATAATTATACCCCCTTTGGTACAGGTTCCGATATTGGCTATAGGAGGACCCGTTTTGGTACCACCTACATTATCGATTTTCTGAAAAACACCAACGATCCCCGATTGCCCATATATTTTTCCCCAAATGATCTGGTGGGTGATTATGGGGAAATACTGGAAGAAAACAATGTATCCTTGCCCGGCTTTATCGATCCCAATGACCCTTTGATCCAGTTTCAGGGTGGGCCTGCGGACTGGACAACGGCACCTGAAAGGGCCATCTATTTCAGCAATCCCCTGGTCGTGGGAAGCAACCGTTTGTTCCTGATGTCAGAAGCCAATCCGAACTTCTTTTCACCTAAGGTGAACAACAGTACGGGAGTGTTCATGGATGTGGTGGTTTCTTATGCCGAGACCTGTTTTTATATTGCGGAACTGATCCAGAAAGGCTATGGTACAGGGGGCAACGGCACTGCTGAGGATTGGTACGAAAGGGGGATTGCTGCTTCCATCAGGACCATGAACACCATTGCGGACCGGGCGATGTCCACCACCGCTTTTGAGGGAAATGGGGAGGAAGTGATTGATGCATTTCTCGCACAACCTGCGATTCAGTTTAATGGGCAGAATGACCTGGAGAAAATATATGTTCAGCAGTATTTGAATTTTCTAAGGCAGCCCAATGAGGCGTTTGTATTTTCCCGAAGGACAGGCTATCCACGGTATGGATCTGGCTATTACTCCAGTGGAACCTTTTAACGAAGTGGTCCCCCGCCGGTTTTGGCTCGATGATCCCGGAGAAGTGAACAGGGCCAACTGGTTAAATGCCCATGGAGGAACAGGGCTTTACCCCACTGACCCAGGATGTCATTGACCTGAATGCCGAGAGGGTGTGGTATGATGTCGATGCGCCGGATTTTGGGGCGGGTGAATAATATGAGATCGAAATAAGCTTTACACAAAAAAATTGAGAAAAATTTTAGGACTGTTGATTTTTATTTTTGGCTTATTATCTTGCCACGATGAAGAGCTGACACCGGTTAGAAAAGAAACTTAAAGCTTTCATCAACGTATCTAATTAGGTATATTTGACACTTAGATAAAATTGATGCCGACTATCGACAACATTGATGGAATTAAGATAAACCTGTATAATGGAGACCATAGACCGCCTCATATTCACGCAATTTACAATGAACATGAGGTTTTGATTGTAATTTCAAGCGGAGAAATATATGCTGGGTATTTGCCTGGTAAACCATTGAAAAAAGTTTTTAAGTGGCTAGCAGGAAATTCGGAATGAGCGTTGGAAGTTTTCTACCAGTTAAATCCGGATTTGAAATGAGAAAAATAATTAAAGCACCAAGGATACTTAAAATAAACTGGATAAATGATCTTTCCATTTCCGTTGTTTTCAATAATGGGGGAGCGCGAATAATCGATGTAATAAATTTGTTTAAAAGCATAGGTGTTGAAGACAACGCTCCATCAGCTATTTTATATGATCCAAAGGAATTTGAAAAGGTCATGATCAACAACAATACCTTGTCCTGGAACAATGTTGAACAACATATTACCGGAAAGGATGGAACCAACATAAAGGTTCCCTTTGAAATTGGGGCTGATGTTTTATTGAAGCATAGCCGATCGGAGAAATCAGAATTAATGATTAAAGTGGGACAACTAATACGGGAGACTAGACAGAAAATGGGCATTTCGCAGCAAGAACTGGCATTGCTCAGCGGAACAAGCCGTACCTACATCTCAAGGATTGAGAACGATAGGTCCGATATAGAATTGGCTACTTTAAGAAAAATAATTGAGACAGGATTGGGCAAACGGTTGGAAATCAATATAAAAAACGATTGACTATTTAACTTTTACACTCATCCAAGTGGCTTCCATCACTTGCTGACCTGCCATATAGGCGTTTCCGGATTGTTTGATGATATGACTACTGATCCTTAGGTTTTGGATAACATACTTAAATTCACTGTTGTATTCTGCTCCCTGAAAGAACCGGAGATGTTCTATACTGGTGAGTGCAAAAACCCCCTCTGCTATTCCCAATAACTTAACCCCGGCACCGCCGCATTGCGCCATTGATTCAATTAATATCATACCTGGGATATAGCCAAACGCTGGGAAACTTCCTTTTAGCCAAGCGTCATTTTCACCAAAACTTTTAACTCCTATACCAAAGAAATATTTCAAATACAGGATGCATTTGCTATGCTACAGTGCAAAATGAACCTCTCAATTATCCACTTTACAAAAGCCGACGATGTCACGTCCTAAATTTAGTTGACAGTTTTTCCTCTTTCTCATCCTTAAATGCTTTTCAGTTTAATGTCCACGGTCGACGGTCCACGGCGTCTCCTCTTGGGTCTTCCCTGCCTACCG
>JBBDSC010000068.1:0-8989 GCA_040905145.1 Anditalea sp. | reverse complement strand
GGAGCAAAAGGTATTCGGGGATGGAAATATTAAACTTCTACGTTTCAATCCTTGTTTTGGTGGATTTGCTGTGGGAGCTTTCATCTTTACTTTGGGTTATTTTTAACACTTGATGTTTCAATCCTTGTTTTGGTGGATTTGCTGTGGGAGCCTTTGATGAAGGACCAGATTTAAGAGAGGTTTCAGAGTTTCAATCCTTGTTTTGGTGGATTTGCTGTGGGAGCTCGCTGTCCGTTCCAACCCCCTCATAGTCAATTAAATAGATGCTTTTTTGTTTTCCCGTTTTCTCTTTTTTCATGATGTCAAAGACCGTTTTCATAGATGTTTTTATAATTTTCCGTTGACCTATACTGCTGATTTTCAATTTGATATAACCTTATTTTTGTGCCCCCAAAATAAATTGCCATGCGGATCACTTGATACACAAGTTCCGGTAGGTGCAAGTTAAGCATCTTCTTTTGTATTTGGTAGCTTTTGGAAAATGGTTTTGCTCCATAATGTCCTGGATCTTCTTGATGGATTCTTTTACCAAATTTTTATCCTTGTCCGTGATCTCCACTTCCACCAACTTGTTTCTGCTTCTCACATAGACCAGGAATCCCTTTTGTACTTTTTTGCCAAAATTTTCTTCAATCAAAATCGCATAGCAGATCAACTGTTGCCGATAAGTATCGAATATCCTGTCCTTGTATTCCGCAAATTTATAGTCCAGCGGTGCCATATGGCCATCTTCCAACAGCAAGACTTCATCTACCTGCCCCCTTAAATCATCATTGGTCAAGTACTGATCCAACCATTTATCTGCCACCCCAATCTTTTTCCTTAAATACTCTTTGTTTCTTTCCAGTTTGAGATCATGAATTTCACGGCCCTTGATCACTTTGTAGTTTTTTTCCTCATATTGAGGAATGCCCAAAACATACTCAAAATAGGTAAACCTGGGGCAGAAAAGGTATTCAATGATATGGGATGGCGTCAGTGATATCATAAGCTTCAAAAAAACAGGGACCTTACCTCATCTGTAACAAAATCCTTGTCAAATGCCTGGCCTAAAAGCACCGTCTGCTGTAGTTCGTCTTTGGACATGGGGAAAATATATATGGAATCTTTCTCTTCATCGATCAATGCCTCCATTTGCAGGTGAAGTGTATCAAACTGGTTTTTATCCAGGGTCCCCAAAAACACAGAGTATTGTACCCGATAGAGTCCGGCCTGTTGACAGGTTTTGGCCACCTTGGTTCTGGACTTGTCTTTTTTGATATCATACATTACCCATACGATCATACTTTTCCGATTAAGGTATTGGCAAATTTGTGGGCATCCATCTGCATGGCATTGGCCCGGCTCTGGTTCCTGCCCATATAGCGGATAGCATCCTGATCAAGGTATTTGATAAAATGCTCCACCAATATGGGCTTGCCTTCCGGATTGAGGGATATCCCTCCTGTAATTTCATTGAAGTAGGCTTTGTTAACCTTTTTGGTTGAAAAAAGACCAAATACGCTGCGCTCGGCATGGATCCTATAAGGTTCAATAAAGTCGAAAACCAGACTTTTCATATTGTAATCGTCCCGGTGCATAAAACCCACATAAGGATCCAGTCCGGCCAACATCAGCGCTCTCTCCACCCGGCTATAAAGTATCCCGTAGGCATAATTGAGCATGGCATTAAAGGGATCTTTTGCTGGACGAAAACTCCTGCCCCCGAACTTATATTCCTTTGGCAAGGCGATGCTCAGCCCCTCAAAATATACCCTTCCGGCATTGCCCTCCATTGCCCGAAGCATATCGGCCACATCCTGCACCTGATTTCCGTCCAATTCCTGCACCCGCTCCCTGTAATCTTTTATTTTTCGGGCCTGTTCCTGAAGTGCTGCCCGTAGTTTTTCCCTGTGCCTGGCCAGGTCCAACAGGTATTCCGATTGGTTTTCCAGTTTTTCACTGATCCATCCTTTGACCCATTCCAAGCCGGTTTTGTTCAGGCTGGCTTCCAGTTGATGCTTCCTGATCCTGGTGGTGCTTCCCAGTTTGCTGTGCCAAAACCTGCCCATGGGATGTCCGTCATTTTCCACCACGACAATATCAATATTGTGTTTTAGCGCAAGCGCTATGGCATCCGTGGTAATGGCGGCTCCCTTGCTGACCACAAAAGAGGTGATTTTATGTGCCGCAATGTGGTTGGTCTTGAATTTTTCCTCCTTGGACTCACGCACGCGGATTTCAAACATATCATCCTTGACGTGGAGGTAGGTGCCGTATGTATTGATGAAAATCTGCATAAGAACTGTTTTATAAAATCCGGTTTGTGCCAAGCAACCTACACACTATCAACTCATTTAATTCCTTTTTACTACACCAAACCCTCTTGATACGGATTTGCCTATTCCAGCATAATCGGGAATGGAAACGTTCGACACGAATTCACCTTCAAATACCATCATCTTGTTGTCTTTAAAATTGCTTGACCGGGGAGTAAAATTTCCCTTGACCATAATTTTATCCTCCAACCACACCCCAACGCCTTTGAAGAAGCTAAGGATATTGTTTCGGAGTACCCGGTTGAGTTTGGCTTGCTGTTCCTCTGCGGTCAGGCCGAGGTATTCTTTATAGTTATCCGAATTGAGTGCCATCCAATGGTTGACAAACTTATATGCCATGAGCTCGTCAATTATTCCAGTTTCAACGTTTTGTTGCGATATATTTTTGCTATAAATTGGGTAGGTGGTCCCTGCCAGTTCCAATTCATGGATTTTAAGAAATAGGGAAGTCAGCAGTTCAGCCCCGTCATTCAGCCCTAAAAGCATGGGAACATGGTCGATTACCTTGTATTGCACCAATGGGTATTTATACCTAGCTGTACCATCTTCATAGTGGTTGTGGAGTAGGGGAGACTGCTCTTTAAAATACTCCCCAAAATACCCGCGCAACTTATGGGCATCCCTGGTTTGAAGGGAGATTTCGGTAAAGCGGATGGTGGTGGTAAGGATGGTGGGCATGTTAGAAAATTTCAATTGGACTTTCAATTGCTGGTTTTTTATATCCGAAGGTTTCGTCGTAGAAAGAACTCCATTCAGGATCATAAATCAAGAACTTTTCTTTATCCTCCCCAATGGCAGGTTTGACGTAATCTGGTATTTTGATAACATACTTCATCATTTTTGGAAAGTGTAATTTCAGTTTTTGTTTTCTCTGAAAATGTTCCTCAATTTCCATCAATTCGAGATATTCACTCCATAGTGATAATGCCTCTTCATTAATAGGGATGAAATAATTGTAGGATTTATATTTTTCCACAATAAGCCTAAAATCCTTATTAGTCCCTACATCTTCAAATTTTAATGATAATATGGACCTGATAAGCTTTTCACTGGTATATGAGTTATCTTGAACTTTATCCTTTATTCCTGCGAAATAAGAGGCATTAAGTTCATAGTACTGACTTTCTTGGATTTCGGTATTGTAATTATTCAGTGTTTTTTCGGTCACTGATAATAGGGTGGGATCATAAATCTTTTCCTTTCCACTTCTGAAAATATATACTTTAGATATACCTTTGGATGAGTTTCTATTACATCTCCCGGCTGCTTGATTGATTGAAGAAAGAGGCGAAAAATCTCTAAATACCAAATCAAAATCCACATCAACTCCTGCTTCAACTACCTGGGTGGAAATTAGAATCAAAGGTTTTTTATTTTTTAGGAGGGGAGAGATATTTTCCTTTAAGACCTTTTCTCGGGAGTGAGGAATGATGGAGGCAGAAAGGTAAAATAGCTTCTCTATTTCAATTTTCTCTGACAGAATTTGAAAAAGGTTTTGTGAATATCGAATGGTGTTACAAATAACAAGAATTGATTTTGGCTGAAAGCTAAAATCATCTATTATTTGGTCTGCTATTTCCTCTTCAGAAATAAGTCCTCTTGACAATAAAGTTTTGTCAATTAGAGTTCTGTTCATTTTCTTGAAAAAATAATCCTCGGTTTCAAACCAACATAGTTTTTGAATTTTTTCAGGAAGAATAATAGGTTGTGTGGCAGTAACTAAAATAAACTTCGTATTAAAATATTTAGCCATTGCCTCCATCATAAATTCCAAAGCGGGAAGTAACGATGGATTAATTGCTTGAACCTCATCAAATATGATAATACTATTGACTAGGTTGTGAAATTTTCTTAGATCCTTATTATGGTTAGCAAAAATGCTTTCCCATAATTGAACAAAAGTGGATATGGTAATCTCTTTTTGCCATCCTTCGGTGAAATATTCCCATTGAGGATAATCAATTTCACTATCCGCCTTATTTTCAGGTATTGCCAAATGGTGGTGAATGCCTATCAAATCTGCGTTTAACCCTGATTTGATTAGAATTTCTTTGAAGAGAAATCCATTTTGATCAATAATAGATGTAAATGGCAGGCAATACACAATTCTAGCCTTTGGAGCAAATTTTTCTTTAAGAAGTAAAGCAGTTTTAAATGCAGTGAATGTCTTTCCCAACCCTGTTGGTAGGGTAATTGAGAAAAAACTCTGTTCCCCATATTTCAATGTGTTTTCAACAGCAACTTGATATGCTTTTTCTCTTAATTCATTTATTTCAAATTCATCCGTCAAGCTTGACTTTTTGAAATCATCAATAAGCTGACTCTTTATTGAATTCCTTTCAAAAGACTTGTTCTTTAACATCACATCTCCTTTGTCAGCACTAAGCAATAAGGAATAAACAAATAATGTTTTCAGATAGTACGAGGGGTCATGATTCTCTTCTAAATGTCTTATAAGCTTATTGAATTGTAATAGTTTGAAGCCTTCTAGTATTTCGGTAATTTGTGGAGTCTTAAAGGGTAGACCGATGGAATTCAATAGGGTTTCTACCTTTCCATAGTTAATATTTTCTTCAATGATTTTTAATTGGTTTTTGTGAGTAATCGGATTCATACATCCCAACTCAAAATTCCGAAGATAACCATGATGTCTTTTTAAGACTTTTAGACACAGCATGGCATTCAATCCATATCTATCTTCAACAGGAACGGTTGCTAAATATGCCCAGGCACCGAAATGAGCATGATCTTTTAATTCAGGTGAATTGATCCATTCATTGTATTTTGTGTTATTTGAACTAAGGAACGATTTTAATTCTTCGATCGAATAATTTACGTGCCCCTTTCTTTTCAAGACTAGAGCTTTGGATAAATACAATTGGAAAAATATGGATGCTTTTGCTAAGTCGTGGTAACTGATTAGCCAATAAAGTAAGGTTTTCAATTCACTTTCGTGGAATAGATTTTGGGTCTTGTCTTCTAAAAGCAAATCAATAACTTCTTTAAGCCCCCTTAAGTGCTCGGACAAAGTTCTGTCATCATGAGAAATTAATTCAGATAAGTTCATTACATCATCATTATTCCAATACTATTGCCGTTCAAATTCAATTCATAGTGATTCTTTGAAACCACCTTGGTCGGTTTACCATTTAGATCGAAAAGTATGCTTTCCCTTTTTGTGACTTCTCGTTGAACATTCATTTCCAAGGGGTACATGTCCTGTTCCTGGATATGGATTGAATTTTTTACCCAAAAATCCTGATCAAACGATACCAAGTCAGATTTAGGAATCACTGTATGTACTATCACTTCTCCAGTACCATGGTTCAATTGACCTTCTCCAATAAAATTGAAATTGGCCAGGCAGTTTGCCAGTCCCAGTACGGGAGTGTAAACACTCTGTTTTTTTTTCAATGCCCCTTTAAGATTTGTCATTAATGTTTCATCGGTATGGTGGAAATAGATCCGATAATGTGGTTCAGTTACAAACTCCATTAAAGTAGGTTTTCTATTGTCCTTAATCGGTCCTGGGGTAGGGGAAAGGTTAATATTAATCCGTTGAAATCGAATTGGATTGATTATCTGAATTCCAATCTGACAGACTTCCTGCTGAAACTGGTTTAAATAGGAATTGCCTGAATTTTCAAAACCCAGAATTGCACCCACAATACCATAAATCGAAGTTTTAAATGGAATAGCATACGATAAAGCCGAAGTCGTTACATAGATTTTTTTGAAATGGGCGTATTTACCCCATATATCAAAAACAATCGCATGATCTGCCATATCAGGTGAGGTTTAAAGGGTTGGCATTTATAATTGGTTCAGAGAGGGTAAGTCTTTCATCTTTTTCTATTGAAATAGATAGAATTTTATCTGCATGTTTTTTTAATATGGTATTGAGAGCCGTTGTGTTTACAATAAAGTCTGAAACATCCTCAATCTGATTAGCCTCTTTTTCGCCCTTAATGTCAAGGGATAACAACTCCAACAAATCTCCAATATAAAATCCAGGTTGATAGTCTATTTTGATTAAGAGTCTAGGCATATGACCTTTTTTTGATCTGGAAATCAAATCTTTTGTCCCATTCCAAATGCCTTCCATTAAAACATCTATGTCCTTCTCTTGCAAATCAGTATGCTTTGCAGCATTTTCATTTATAATACCGTGAAAGCCTATCAAACCATATGTAATATTGTACTCTTCTCTAAAAGTCCTTTGTTCGGCTCCTTCTTTAGTAGCAAATGCTCCTGTGCCTTTTATGAAATTTTCTTTGACAGGATGAAGGGATCTTCCCATCCCGAATTGTACAGGTCCAGTGAAATTAAACTTTTTCTTTTCGACAGCTGAAACGCCTCCAAAAAGTCTAACATCGATAAATTTTGATTTGAATTCATCTGCATCTTTATAGGCTTCTCCTCTCTTTTTTCCAGTAACTGGTTTTCCTTCCTCATCTCTGATAAAAATGTCTCCAATACTGCCTTCGATACCATCATAACCATGATTCATAAAATAGTCGCGAATCGTTCTTTTTAGCCTGACATCAGTGACCAAGCAGTGGTTAGAATCTTCATCAATTCTTGGCCGATTTGCATCCATTGGATCACCATTTGGGTTCGCGTATTTTAAATCATAAAGAAAAATCAGTTCGCTTCTGTTTTGTACATTATTCATTTTCATCAGAGTTAAGGTTGTCTATAGCTTTATTCTTTTTATCAAAATCTTTTTGAAGAACCAATCCCATCGTAAATGCGAAAGAAATTTCTTCTTTGGTAGCTTTGTCGTTGACAGCAAAATATCTCTGGGCAGCCGCTTCCAAATCTGGAAACTCTTTGCCAAACTGGCGCAATTTTGAAATAAGTTTGGGGAATTTTTTTGTCACCAACTCTTTGTCGATGTTTAGCCCATTTAATTCTTTCATAAAGGCATTCCCAGGTTGGTTGTATAGTAATCTGGCTGTTAGACATCCGAACAAAAAGGAGCCTTTCAGATATTCCTTGGAAAAATAAGTAGGATGTCCTTCAATAAATCCAAAGGCATCTTGTTTTTCAGGTTGTACTTTGACTTCTGGCATGGTTTCTAGTTTTTTAAATAAGCCCAATAAATGTAGAAAGTGGAGATTTGCTAATGCATGTTTGACAGAAGTATTAAATCGGTTTTCTTCTGCATGGAAATGTTTTTTATAAGAAGATTTCCAAGTGTTTAAAATTAGAGTCAATAATTTGGAGTCATCGAAAGATTGTCCAGTGAAAATGCTGCTGATAAGCTTGAAATAAGCTGGTTGCAGGTTTTTCTCCCCAGTCTGAAAATATTCCTTTAATCTGAAAAGAGTGATTCTTTGTGTAACAATGTTTCCATCTTTGGTTTGGTATGTTGTCAGCCATTTGTACCTGTTTTCGGCCTCTCGTTTGGAATCAATCACTTTTTCGATTCTGGATGGAAGGACATCAGATATTTCAAGGTGGATTTTGAACTGAGCTTGTTGTTGCTCAAAAAATAAAATTGCATAAAGAATGTCTGAGCTGTTAAGTATTTTATCTCCAATTATTTCTTTAAGTAAACTTTCAGAGTCATTGATGAAAGCCTCTGTTCCTGAATCTTTGGAATCGGTATTAAATGCTGCCTTTTGCAAAAATGTTTCTGCTATCATTTGACCTACTTCCTGATTTTTCAAAAAAACAAAGTGTGGAATAATGGCATATTTATATTGTCCAAAAAAGTTAGCCGAAAGTTTATTCAATAAAATCCCCCTTGCACCTTCCAAAATGGGAATTGCAGACTCTGAAACAGGAAACATTTTGTAAGAATTCCGAACATCGAATCCGTTTCGGCGGAATGAATCTGAATCTACAGTAAATCCTAGGGTGTCAACGAAACCATAAACAGTAGAATTGATACCTGTAATGGAACAAACTTGATTTTCTTTTATTGATTTTTTTTTCTTCTTCTCAAAATATTTGTTATAGGCATCGTCATTAAAAATTTTCACGAATTCAGGATTTTCGCCTAGTAATGCGCCATTAATTTTAAATGTGACTATATATCCGTAATCAGAGCTGAAAGAATATGAATTGAATTGCTCTTTTATATCAGCTATTTGGTCAGGTTCTAATACCTTCCAGCCTATCCCTTGGAAACTTTTGTTGAGTTTCCCAAAAGTCTTTTTTGGTTCTAATTTGTTAATATATAATGTAGGGACTATGTTTGTTCCATTTGTTCCAGCAGGCTTACGATACAAATATTTAT
The DNA here is from genome assembly GCA_040905145.1 of Anditalea sp. Classification (GTDB taxonomy): domain Bacteria; phylum Bacteroidota; class Bacteroidia; order Cytophagales; family Cyclobacteriaceae; genus DATGMS01. The sequence goes on along the minus strand of JBBDSC010000068.1, from coordinate 424 downwards.
TTATAGAAGTTGGTTTAAAATCCTCCAATTCAAAACCTTTGAATTTTTTATTTTCGATCATCCCTACCAAAACTTTCCCTTTATCCTCCCTTCCTTCAAATGGGTTTTCGGCAGGACTGAAATACGTTTGCAAGTCAGGTTTATCTTTGAGAAGTTCTGCGAATTTGAATAGGCTCGATATCATTTCATGATTTAATTGATCAACGTAAAATTAATTAAATTTTTATAAGAATCAAATTGATTTGTAAAAATGTATATCATACATTTGTACTGGATTTTATTCTTCTAGGCAAAATAAGGATTGAAACTAAGAGTCAAATTTGATCTGTGTCATTTCCATTAAAACAAGGATTGCAAATTTCACAGAATTTCGAAGGCTTTCCATAAGAATTGTAGAATTGAAATTTAGTTCTGTAAGTTGCTT
>JBBDSC010000067.1:0-1511 GCA_040905145.1 Anditalea sp. | reverse complement strand
TAACCATACAACCAAAATATCTGAAGAGACTTTAATCCAAAGAAATGCTGCCAATACCACTCCGTCAATTACCAGGGCACTGATTACAATTGCCGGATTGGCATTTACCTCTTTTCTCAAATGCTTTAATACCCCCCAATGAACCACCATATCCATCACAATGTATAAGACAGCACCTAAGGACGCAATCCGGGTTAAATCAAAGAAGATGGTGAGAATAATGGCGATAGTAACGGTATAAACCAGCATATGCTTTTGAATTCTCCCCGGCATACCGAAATGACTATGCGGAATAAGTTTCATTTTGGTCAACATGGCCGTCATGCGGGAAATGGCAAATACATTGGCAGTTACACTTGAGACCGTGGCCAGGATAGCGATGCCTACGGTAAACCACAAACCATAATTACCAAATGCCGGGCGCGCGGCCTCAGCCAGTGCGTAATCTTTGGCCTCAATGATCTTGGGGACGGATAAATTGGAAGCTACTGCAATCGCTACAAATACATAAATCACGGCACAAATCAATAAAGAGATGATAATGGCTCGTCCAACATTTTTATGCGGATTTTTCACCTCTGCACCACTGTTGGTAATGGTAGTAAAGCCGGCATAGGCCAAAATTGCCAGAGCGAGTGCGCCAAGATAACTGGAAATGGAATATTCTTCAGAAATTTCCGCAGGAATAGCCCCCTCAAAGGTAAAACCCGCCGCCCATAATCCGCCTATGGCGAAAATTGCGATTCCGCCAACTTTCAAAATAGCCATTACAAGTGCTGAGCTTTGGATGGCCTTGTTGCTGGCAATGTTGATAAGGAAAGTAGCAACTAATAGAATCACACCCAAGGTGGGGATCCAAAAGTTGTTATTTCCTGCCTCAAATAACTGCATGGTGTATGAGCCAAAAGTACGGGCCACCAAACTTTGATTAATAATCATGGCAAAAGCCATCAATAGGGCTGAGCCTGCAGTAATGGTTGATTTCCCGTAAGCTTTCTGCAATATCATGGCTATTCCGCCAGCCGAGGGATATGTGTTGGACACCTTTATATAAGAATAAGCACTAAATGCTACAATGATTGCCCCAACCAGGAATATGAGGGGAAAGAAAGCACCGGAAAGTTCAGCCACCTGGCCCAAGAGGGCAAAAATGGCTGCACCGATCATTACACCTGTTCCTAAGGAAACGGTTCCTGATAAGCTTAAACTATCTTTTTTATAATCTTCTTCCATAACCTTCTATTAAAACATGAAGGATAAACCGCCACCTGCGCCAAAACGGTTGTCATAACTCGCAATAAGTGAAAAATTCTTAGACAGCATGTATTGTGCACCGGCATTCCATACAATTTCTTCTTCAAATTTTTGACCTGAATCCAGGTTATTTACCAATCCGGCATCAATTTGATATTCGTAATATCCAAAGACTGACAACTTTGGAAACACCATAAGCGAGCGTCCAATTCCTATCCTTGGGCGAAGTTCATTGTCCACTCGTAAATCAACATTGA
>JBBDSC010000066.1:0-9103 GCA_040905145.1 Anditalea sp. | reverse complement strand
CCAGCTCCCGTCTCCTTCGGTGTCACGTCTTCCAGCTTCCGTCCCTTATTTCAATCTTCATCCGACATCCAACCCTCTCATCCCCTAAATTTAACTATTTCTTTACAAGTATTTAAAAATAGTCCAAATGATCTTATAACCTGCCAGAATGGTCCCTTTTACGGTACCGCTGACCTTGGAGGTCCCAATCCTTTTTTTGTAGTTGACCGGCACTTCCGTAATTTTCAATTGGCTTTTGACGGCTTTAATCTGCATTTCAATGGTCCAGCCAAAATCTTGATCTTTCATGTTTAATGCCAACAAACGATCCCACTTAATCGCCCTAAAAGGCCCCAAATCGGAAAAATCCGCTTGATAAAACCAACGCATCAACGTGGTGGCCAACCAGTTTCCGAAAATTTGTGGGAAAGTCATGGAGCCCCCTTCCCTTTCCCCCTTCGATCGTGACCCAATCACAAAATCTACCTTATCCTCAATTATCGGCCTCACCACAGCTGACATTTCTCTGGGATAATCACTGTAATCCGCATCTAAAAAAACGACGATCTTGGGCGGAATTTCGAGAGCCTTAATATAGTCCATCCCTTTTAAACAGGCCTTTCCATAACCCTGCTGAGGCTCATCTACCACTGTGGCGCCGGCGCTTATAGCTTTTTTTTTGGTTTCATCACTGGAGTTGTTGTTGACCACTACGATATTCCTGACATAATCCGGGATCTCGCGCACCACCAGGCCTATGGAATTTTGTTCATTGAAGGCCGGGATGATGACATCGATGATGGGAAGAGTGAAGGACATAGGATTTGTTTTTGCACTTTTTAAGCTCTTGAGGATAGCTTCATTATGAATAGCGCTCTTTCCAGAGGCGCATCATATAGGCATTGATATCCCACAAATCGGCCAAAGGCTGGTGTGTATATGGTACAGTTGCCATGTAATTAGCCGGCCCAAATTCAGCAGTCATAGTTAGTGGGTGCTTTGCTTCAATTTTATGCTTTACAACCTGATCCCACCACTGGAAATGAGCTTTCACTTCTTTCTTCCATCCCGGATCGCGGGGATCAGTTACTTGTGGTCCTTCAGCATGTCCCACTCTGGAATGAATATGATCTGTTCTGGAAATTGCTAAATCTATAGTTTCCTGCTGGTCGTCTAATAAAGATTCATGCACGTTACACCAATGAGAAATATCCATTGTCAACCGTAGACCAGGTATTTTTCCTATAAAATTTTTGGCTATATGTGCAGCAAAAAGCATTCTTCCTCGATGTGTTTCATGGTAAATCCTGACACTACTGGATTGTGTGAGTGCTGTGGTAAAATCTATAAACTGCTTGTTTTGCTCAAATGTGAAATAATCTCGTCCGGAATGGCAATTGACAAACAAGGGCTTGAAAGCAACTGCATTTTCCACTGATTCTTGAAACTGTGCCAGATGTTTCTCAAAATTATTCTCTCTGCCTGCAGCCAGGAAAGCATATTTTAATTCATACTTTTCTATTGCTTCAAAAAGATCTTCCTGCCCTTTTTTCTGCCCGGGAAGCCATACTTCAATGCCATCAAAACCAGTTTCTTTTGCTTTGGCGCAAAATTCGTCCCAGGAGCCTTTGAAACCCCAATTGGTGGCCAGTATGGTTAGTGAGAAATGGCTGGGTATTTTAAAAGATGTACTGTTTTCATATTCAGAAATTTGGTCTTTTAAAAAAAAACTGCCGCTTAAAAGTGCAGATTGAGATAGAAAGGTTCTTCTGTTTATTGACATGATGTAAAGTAATAATAAATAATCTTAGTTGATGTTATACACCATCTGAACTTCCAGTTCAGGAAGTGCTTCCAAAGCCGGCTGATTTCTTACTTACCTGCGTTTGCCATAAAAATGATACCTGATGTTTCCTGATCCATTTGTTAAGCTAAAATTCCCTTCACTACTTTACCTGCCACATCTGTTAAACGAAAATCCCTTCCCTGATGAAAGAAAGTTAGTTGCTCGTGGTCCATACCCATTAAATGCAGGATAGTAGCCTGAAGATCATGAACGTGTACCCTGTCTTTAGTGCCGTAATAGCCCAACTCATCGGTTTCTCCATATGTAATCCCACCTTTAACACCGCCACCGGCCATCCAAATTGTATAAGCTTCCGTATGATGGTCTCTTCCCATAAAGGGCATTTCTTTACCGCCGCGATTTTCCTGCATAGGCGTACGGCCAAATTCGCCACCCCAAACCACTAATGTTTCCTCCAGCAAACCTCTTTGTTTTAAGTCTTTAATAAGAGCAGTCATTGGTTGATCTATCTCACGGCATTTATCCTGAAAACCCGCTTCTATTGCTGTGCTTTTGTTCGTACCATGGGAATCCCATCCCCAGTCAAACAATTGCACAAAACGCACATCCTGCTCTATCAGTCTTCTAGCCATCAAACAATTATTGGCAAAGGATTCTTTACCCGGTTCAGTACCATACATTTGATGGATAAAATCTGGCTCTTTGGAAATATCCATTACATCCGGTACAGAAGTCTGCATACGGAAAGTCATCTCATATTGTGAAATCCGGGTCAGTATCTCAGGGTCACCCATATCTTGATATTCCTTTTCATTGATCTGATTGATGGCATCAATTGTATTTCGTCGCAAGTTGGCATCAATGCCCTCCGGATTTGAAACATATAAAATCGGATCACCTTTAGAGCGACACTGTACCCCCTGGTAGACTGAAGGAAGAAAACCACTGCCCCAGGCACTTTTCCCTGCATCAGGCATTTTCCCGCCTGAAACAAGCACCATAAAGGCGGGTAGATTTTCATTCTCTGAACCTAACCCATATGTTACCCAGGAGCCTATGCTGGGCCGACCCAGGCGAGGACCGCCAGTGAGTGTAAAAAGCTGGGCCGGTGCATGATTAAACTCATCCGTATGCATGGATTTAACAACGGCTACGTCATCCACTATGGAAGAAAAATGAGGAAGAAGATTGGATACCATCGTTCCCGATTGTCCATACTGCCTGAATTCAGCCTGAGGACCCAGCATCTGGGGAACCCCTTGTATAAAAGCAAATTTCTTCCCTTCCAGAAATGAGGCAGGGCAGTCTTTGCCATTCAATTTTGTCAGCTCCGGCTTATAATCAAATAATTCCAATTGTGAGGGAGCTCCTGCCATATGCATATAAATAATTCGCTTGGCTTTGGGAGCAAAATGAGCAAGTTTAGCTGCGAGGGGATTAGCCCCCAGAGCGGATTTAACTGCCGGTTTATCAGAAGAAGATGGATTACAGCCCATTATCGAGCCAAGGGAGATGGCGCCCAAACCTGAGGCACATTTCTTCAAGAAATGCCGCCGTGTCTCATATTGTATTTTCCTATAATGTAATTCCTGAAGTATATTCATCCTAATTATGATTTTGTAATAAATTCATCCAAATTCATTATGGCACTAGCTACCACTGTTAATACTGCTAATTTGATATCTTTTTTGCCAGTTAACTTTTCCGCTGCCTCGGGATCATTTTTAAAATATCCTAAAGCCTTTTCATGAAGCAGTTGCAGATCGTGAAGCTTTTCTTTACCAATGTCCCTGAGCATAGCCATCCGGTAGCCTGCCTTTATCTGTTCGTCTACTAAATTTACATTGGCCTCTGCCATAAACTCTGCCAATGCTTGTGCTGCTTCCACATAAACAGGATCGTTCAGTGTTACAAAAGCTTGCAGTGGAGTATTGGTATTAGTACGTCTTAAGACACAGACTTCCCTACTAGGGCTGTCAAAGGAAATCAAAGAGGGATAGGGATTGGTCCTGCGCCAGAAGGTGTAAAGCGCTCTGCGATATTTATCCTCGCCCTTGCTGGTTTCCCACACAAAATCTTCAGAATTATAGACAGTTTGCCATAGGCCTTCCGGCTGGGGAGGCATTACACCAGGTCCATACATTTTATCACTTAAAAGTCCGCTGACAGCCAAGGCCTGATCACGAACCTGTTCAGCATTCAGCCGTACTCTTGGGCCACGTGCCAACAGGCGGTTATCAGGATCAGCTTCTAGCAATTGGGGGATAACTTTGGAAGATTGCTGATAAGTGGCCGACATTACCACTTGTTTGAGTAGTTTTTTGATGCTCCACTCATTTTTATACATAAACTGCTGTGCCAACCAATCCAACAGCCCCGAATGGGAAGGGGCAAAACCCATCGAACCAAAATCCTCTATTGTTTCCACAATACCTATACCGAAAAGTTGTGCCCAAAGCCGGTTAACCATCACCCTGGCAGTAAGAGGGTTATCTTCACTCATCAGCCATTCAGCCAGGTCCAGCCTGTTACCAGTAGCATTTTCGGGCAAAGCATTCCAGTCGTCAGGTACACCAGGCTCCACCTCTTCGCCGTGCATCATCCAGTTACCCCGTTCAAATACATTTGTTTTTCTTCTATAATCTTTTTCAAGCTCTACCATCACAGGGGTTGTGATAGTCTTCTGAGAGTTTAGAAGGCTAAGAAATTTCTTATTGACTTCTTGGTAGCCTGGCTGGCTTTCTCCTGGAAGCCCTTCATGAAATAACACCCACTCTATTTGGCAAACATATCCTTTCTTCTGTGAATCTTTAAATACGAAAAATATATCATGCCTCCCTGATACAGGTTTTATGGATATTGGAATAGTTTCAAAACCCCTTTCATTTTTCTCCACATTCCAGCTACCTAATAAATCCCCTTCAGGACTATCCTTTCTAATCTCCACAATTCCTGTACTTCTGGAAGCCCTATAACTAACTAAAATTCGATCTTCTTTACCAGTAAGCGGTACATTCTTAATTAATGCATGTCCCCCAGACTCTACAGCAAGATTACTGTTACCTCCAGTTACGGTCCCTTTTTCTATCTGTTCAAAAGAATGTGGATGTATTTTGGGTTCCGTAACTTTAACCAGGTCAACAAATGCCTTTGCTCTTTCCATCTTTTCATCCGCAGAAGCAGTATATTCAACAACCCAATTTTTGATACTCTCTAATTCCTGCCGGTTTATATCTGCGGTAAAGATTTTCAGTTCAGGAGATTCACTAGGCACATCTTCATCCGCTGTATTGTTAAAAAAGGCATAAGACTTATAAAAGTCTTCATGCCGGATAGGGTCATAAGGATGACTGTGGCACTGCACACACTCCATGGTGGTAGCCTGCCACACGGACCAGGTCGTATTTACCCGGTCAATGACGGCAGCAACACGGAATTCCTCATTATCTGTCCCACCCTCATCATTATTCATTGTGTTGCGGTGAAAAGCAGTAGCAATCAATTGGTCATCGGTAGGATCTGGGAGCAGATCACCGGCCAGTTGTTCTTTGGTAAATTGATCAAAAGGCATGTCTTCATTGAAAGCTTTGATAAGCCAATCGCGATATTTCCAGATGCTGCGTTCCCTGTCTGCTTCATAACCTTTGGAATCAGCATACCGGGCAAGGTCCATCCACATGGCAGCCCAACGTTCGCCGTAACGTGGTGAAGCCAGAAGCCGATCTACTACTTTCTCATAAGCATCCGGATCCTCGTCATTAAGAAAATCCTGTAATTCATTCATCGTAGGCGGCAAACCTACGAGATCCAATGATACACGGCGCAATAAGGTGGCCTTATCAGCCTGAGGAGAGGGTTGAAGATCATTATCCCCAAGCTTTTTCAAAACAAATTTGTCAATATCATTATTGATCCAATCTGCAGAAATAGCAGGTAAGCCTACGGGTTCTAGTTTTTTAAAGGCCCAATGATCTTCCCACTCAGCTCCCTGTTCTATCCATTCGGTCAACAGCTCGATTTCTTCTTCAGATAAGGGATCTGCTTCCAATGGCATACGTAACTCCGGATCGTGATGATTGATGCGACTGATCATTTCACTTTCCTCCGGTTTTCCGGGTACAATGGCAGGCTTACCTGATTCATTGGGTCTGAGCGCTTCTGAGGGAAATAAAAGACTAAATCCTGCCGATTGTTTCACGCCACCATGACAGCTTATACAATTCTTGTTCAAGATAGGCCTGATTTGTCCATTGAAATCAATCTCCTGATCCCCATAAAATAAATTTTGAAACACTGTATTCTGATTCTCCTTTGATACCTTTTGTAAAAGCCAGTATGCCAGTATGCCCGAGATAGCTATAAATATCAGTAAAAATATTTTTTTTGACATAGAATTGATACTCATGATGTCCATTATATTTATCTTTTATTTTTTTCTCTTAGAACTTGTACATGATCATTGTTTTTGGCTATGATCAGTAATCTGTTACCACTTTTTGTACTTATGGATAACATATCACGTACATCACCAGGAATCATTAATCCAGACTCTTGATAAGGAATAGGAATAAAATTATTTTCTTTGTTATCCCATTTTAAAAGCAAGCCAATACTAGCATCTTGCCTACCTAACTGCACACGGAACGGATAAAAATTACCGGCAAGCAATAAATCATATTTTCCATCCTGGTTATTGTCTTCTGGTACCATACCAAATATCGCTGAAAATTGGGCTTGACGAGGAAGTGATGAAATGTTAAACTTTTCTTCTCCATTGTTGGTTAATACGCTGTTTTCAAGCATATGTACTTTTTGAGAATCAACATCTTCAAGTTGGTCAGAAGACAGTATATCTTCAAGTGTAGCGTTGGCATAAGTAGCATAACTTGTAAATTTAGATTTCAAGCTCGGCATTTGTTCCAACAACTCATCTCTTGAAGCATAAGGATAACTGGATCCTTTATTAAAATAGGTAATTATGGGGTCTGCTACCCCATTGTTATCAAAATCTTTGGTATATATTTCCATAGGTCTATCTTTGCTGGCCTTAAACTGTGTATTAGGCGCAAGATTTCCCAAAACAAAATCTACATCTCCATCATTGTCATAATCAAAAGGAAAAATTTTAGTCCACAATCCCCCAGTATCACTCAGTCCATACCTGGTGGTTTCTTCCTTTAACACCCCCTCATAATTAATAAAAATCCTGACAGGCATCCATTCACCTACCACGATCAGGTCTGGCCAGGTATCTTTATTAATGTCAACCCAGGCAGCATCTGTTATCATACCAGCTTTTTGTAATGGTTTTGCTGCAGAAGCAGTCACATTAACCAACTTAACATTACCATCTTTAGATTCGTTTCTCAGCAAATAACTTTCAGGAGATGCACCAAAATTTCCTGGCACCACTCTACCCCCAACAAAAATATCGGGCTTACCATCTTTATTGAAATCAGCAACAGCCACACAGGATTTACTTGTGATCATTTTCGGAAGGCCATCATTTAATTTTGTGAAATTACCTTTTCCATCGTTCAGATACATTCTATCCTGCATTTCCACAGTAGATGCATGAGTTTCGTTCCCTCCAGACACTACATACAGGTCAAGATCACCATCATTGTCAACATCCAAAAAAGATGATTGGATATCTTCACACAGACTATCTTTTTCCCACGGTTGTGAGGCAGACCGCCTGAATTTTCCATCAGTTGTTTGTAAATACAGCGCTGCAATTTGCCCTATAGGAGCTCCTATAAATAAATCCTCAAGACCATCACCATTCACATCGGCTTTGGATAACTGAGGCCCTTGCCTGGAAAGCTTCCAAGGCAACAGATACTCATGCTTAAAATCCACAAAATCATTTTCCTGATGTAAAAAATCTATGCCTGATACTTCCGTAATATCGGTGAAAAGCGGAGCAGCAGTAAAAGGCATTTCTTCCTGAGATTGCACTGGTGTTCCGGATTCTAGCTGGAGTACATTCAGATTGTTAATTTTAATTTGTGTATGGCGGGTTACTTTCCCATCGGGCCATTGCACTGTTACCTGCTTTATCTTCTTTTCTTTTCCCAATCCGATATGTAAAACTGGGTCCACTGAGGACTGAAAGCCCCGGGATGGCATAACTTCATAAAATTGCTTTCTACCGGAAATAGTTTCAACTGTAACCTTAGCACCAATGGCATTTTGGTTAAGGCTCCTGCATTGTAGTCTGATGCTTATAAAATTATTTGAAAGAACTTCACTATTGTTTTTATAGATTGAAGCCTTTTCATTCATATTATTCAAAATTAAATCTAGGTCACCATCATTATCCAAATCAGCATAAGCTGCACCATTCGTGATAATCGGCTTAAATAGCCCCCATGCTTGGGTAGCATCTTTAAATGTCAAATCGCCATTATTCCTGAAAACATAGTTGGATATTTGTACTTGGGGTAATTCTTTTACTAAATCTGCTAATAATACTTTATCACCATATTTCTTCTGATATTCGGCTACAGTATATCTATGAAAATCCATATTGGTATAGTCACGTAAGAAGCCGTTGGCAATAAACAGGTCTTTCCAACCATCATTATCAAAATCTGCCATCAGAGGAGCCCAGCTCCAATCAGTATTGGAAATTCCTGCTAATTGTCCTATTTCAGAAAATCTCGGAACACCATTATTGTCAAGACCATTATTAAGTTGTAAAGTATTTCTCATATTCTGATGGAAATAGCCGCTGTCTATCAAGAGGGTATATTTGTTGTAATCATCCGGGCCTTGTAGCAACTTTTGCCGCTGATTATCTTCTGGTAACATATCCAGTACCAGGATATCCATCCATCCATCATTATTATAATCTGCGATATCACAACCCATTCCGAACTTTGATATGTGTTGTAGTGCTTGTTTGGTTACATCTCTAAAAGTGCCATCCTGATTATTGAGGTACAAGAAATCCTGCTCTTCATAATCATTAGTGGTATACAAGTCCGGCCAGCCATCATTGTCAATGTCACTGACGGCAACACCCAAACCAAAATTATTACCTCCCCCTTTGATACCCGCTTCTTCGCTTACATCTGTGAAATGGAAATTTCCCTGCCCGCTATTGTTGCGAAATAGATAATTAGAGAAATATGGATGCCGCAATGTCCGCAACTTTTTAGTATTAGAAAAGGGTGCATAGAACATAGTAGCATGATTCAGCAGAAACATGTCTAAATCATTGTCCCGATCATAATCAAAAAAAATAGCCTGGGTTGAGTGAGATCCGGGAGCATCCAATCCCATGGCCTTTGCCTGTTCTTTAAAAACCGG
>JBBDSC010000065.1:0-9135 GCA_040905145.1 Anditalea sp. | reverse complement strand
TCCTTTTGTCTGCCTATTGGATGAATCTTCATGGGAGGGTTTACAGCTCATCATGAATACAATCAACAATAAGGAACATAATGGTTTCATCATATTGATACGACTGGATTTATGTATGGATTAACTGAATTTCCTCGAATTGGCAAAGCAGGACTATGAAGCAGGATCATTCAGCGAAGCAAACAAATTGTTGAAGGCTTCTGCATAAGTAGGATGGGCAAAGATAGCATCCCGTAGAAGCTCATAAGTAAGATTTCCCATCATGGCAATCTGCAACATGGCCATCAGTTCGCCACCTTGCTCTGCCAGGCAGGCTGCTCCCAGTATATGGCCATTTTCCGGATCTACCAATACCTTTAACAAGCCTGTTGTCTGATTGGCTTCTATGGCTCTGGCCACATGGCTCATGGGCATGGTGGCTATTTTATAATGGATTTGCTGTTGCCGGGCCTGCTTTTCTGACAGTCCGATCCTTCCCAGTTCAGGTTTGGTGAACATGGTGTAAGGCACCATTCTGTCCTTCATGTTTCTCTTTTTATCACCGAAAAGATGGTCTTTGACTATCCTATAATCATCATAAGAAATATGGGTGAACTCAGGGCCTCCTTTGCAATCGCCCAGCGCAAAGATTCCTTCCTGACTGGTTTCCAGATATTGGTTTACCTCTATGTATCCCTGTGGAGAAGTTTCCACCCCGGTTTTTTCCAAGGCTAGCGGGGGGGAATTAGGTGTGGTACCTGTGGCTATCAGCAGGTGAGAACCATTAATTGTTTTTACTTGTCCCTGGTGCTGGTAAGTAAGATCAATACCTGCCGACGATTTTTTAACTTCTTTAGTGTCAACCTCTAATAAGACATCTACCCCTTCTTCCTCCAGAAACTTTTGAATAGCCTCGGCCACATCTTCATCTTCCCGGGAAGCCAACTGTCTGTCTTCCTGAAGAACCGTAACTTTACTGCCTAATCGGGCATACATTTGCCCAAATTCCAGTCCAATATAGCTTCCTCCCAGAATCACAAGATGTTCAGGAAGTTCCTCCAGGTTCATCATGGTTTTGGAGGTATAATAAGGTGCTTCCTGCAGGCCCTCAATAGCTGGTATGCGGGGGCTGGTACCGACATTGATAAAGATTTGATCTGCGGTGAGTTCTCTGGATTTCTGGCTGCCATTCAGGGTAACTTGTACCTGTTTTTTTCCGATAAAGCCGGCTTCGCCCATAATTAACTCAATATTGTCAGTTTCTGCCATACGTTTTTCTATGCGATCCCGCCATTGCCGGACAATACCATCCCGGCGTTTTTTTAAGCTTTGAAAATTGGTTTGCACGTCATTCACGTGAATGCCTACTTCATCAGCCTTTTTAGCCATATAACTTACTGATGCAGAGGCTACCATAATCTTGGTAGGGGTACAGCCGTAATTGATGCAGCTTCCTCCCGGATGAGTTTGTTCAACAACTGCAGTGTGGTATCCCTCTGATGCCAAAACGCTTGCCAGGGGATTGCCTGCTTGGCCTATACCTATAATAATTACATCAAATTGTTCCATTAATTCAAAAGTTAATCAAACTCCCCCGTATTGCAGCTGAAAGCGGCATGTAAAAGTGGGAATCAGGTTATTTGGTAGATGTATTCAACGGACTTTTCAGCTCAGGCATAAGATAAAGACTAAAGAGACATCCCATTTCTTTTAGAAAATACATTCACCCATGCAAATTTAATGGTTTGCTGTTGTTAAGGAATGACAACAAGTCTTAATTATTGCTATTTGTCGGGAAAATGACGAAAAGAGGGAAAGAAATAAGTCAGGAATTAGGTATAATGCCGTCTAATTACTGGCAAATATTGCACAGGGCCAAACTGCAACTGAGATGCTGCTTGGAAAAATGGTTGATCAACTAGTGTTTAATTGCAATAGTAACCTATAATATAAGATTTATTCTTATATTTATTGCATGGGAAAACATGCAACTAAAATACAGATCAGGAAGGAAGATGAAGCCATTTTGGAAAGATGGGCTAAATCCAGGTCAGTTTCGGCCTCTCAGCATGACCGTGCTGTTATGATTATAGAATGTTCATTGGGCACACCGATCAATGAAATCGCCAGAAAACTGGACACTTACCCCAACAAGGTGATAGAATGGCGCGAACGCTATAAGAGGGAAGGTATTGCAGGACTGCAGGATAAGCCCCGCCTGGGAAGGCCCAAAGTTTACCCGGACTTAAAGAAAAGGCTCCTGGACAAAATCAGCCAACCTGTACCAAAAGGATATTCGCGCTGGGATGCAGCCCTGCTGTCAAAGGAACTGTCAGCCTCAGATGATGCGATCTGGAGGATATTGAAAAAAGAAGGCATTTTGCTGCACAGACAGCGTTCCTGGTGCATAAGCACAGACAAGGACTTCGCCCCCAAGGCAGCCGACATTGTAGGCCTGTACCTTGATCCCCCAATGAAAGCCATTGTATTATGTGTGGATGAAAAACCAAGCATACAGGCCCTGGAAAGAAAAACCGGTTATATAGAAACAAGAGACGGTAAAATTGTAAGGGCATATAAGAGTACCTATAAACGGCACGGGACACTTAATTTATTTGCTGCCTTACATGTGGCCACAGGCCGGATAAGCACATCAGTTACAGAATATAAAACCCGGCAGGACTTTCTGGGATTTATGGATGGAATAGTAGCAGAATACCCGGATGAAGATATCCATGTCATCCTTGATAATTATTGTACGCACAAAAAAAACGAAGAATGGCTTACTGCCCATCCTTTAGTACATTTCCACTTTACCCCGACCTCAGCCAGCTGGTTGAACATGGTGGAGATATGGTTTGGAATATTTTCCAGAAAGTCATTGACAGGGGCGAGCTTTGCAAGTAAAGAAGCTTTTAAAGAACAAATTGAAGCTTACTCGAAAGTTTATAATGAAAACAGCAGGCCTTTCGTTTGGAGAAAAAGGGAAGTCAAGGGAAGCCAACTGAAAAATAATATAGTAAACTTACGCAATTAAACACTAGTATGACAGCACCTAAACTTTCGGACTACGCTTTAATCGGCAATTCCCGCGCGGCAGCTCTTGTTTGCAAGACAATTTGGGCAATTAGCAATTGTGAAATCAGATAATAGGCTACTTCTTTATCTGAGCACAAAAACATTACTACCAAAAAAACAAGACCGACTAACATGGCAGCTCCAATAATAGAAAATATTACTTATTATGCTCATGGAAATATTACATGTCAGATTTGTTTTAATAGTCGCTGGATACCTCCAGACCTGACAGGAATTTCATCTTTTAATTGCCTTCCAAACCTTATAGTAGGCAAGGGCTTCACGAAAAGACATATAGTTCACCCCGTTTCCTTTGTTGATTTTACTGATCCGGTAAATGATCGCCCAATGTTCCAACAATGTTTTCCAGGCTTTAATCAGACTAAAACCCGGATGGTAAATATGGGCAGGCTCAGAACCTGCTCCGTTCACCTCTAAAACCTTTATGCCTTTGCCGCTTAAAAAATCTTCCCTGGAGGGGGCCTTTATATCCAATCTTCCATAGTAAAAACCATCCAGGTGTTGGGTGATTTTATCAAATACCTTAGCCATTTCTTTTGAGATCAGGTCATTCCCATTGATAAAAGTGGTGCCCCGGTTATGGTTACCTATGGGCTCTAAAAGAATTTCTTCCCCTTTTTCCGGTATATAATCCATGATCTCTGCCTGCCTGGACAACAGCCTGCTCCACACCATAGCTGCCCTGTGGTTTCTCTTCGCCAGCCCACGAACGGTTTGTATGCCGTCTCCATATACGGTTAAAAAGCCTTTTATGACCAGGGAAAGAATCTTTCCTGATTTTTCTCCAGGGTATCTGCAATAAAAAACACCTGCCTCAAAAGGAGCGGTCACAAATTCCTGTATGAGAAAATCATAGTGGATGGATTCCAGGTGTTTCACGAGCTCATTTTGGGAATTTATCTTTTCTACACCTATTCCCCGTTCCGCTCTGTCGGGTTTTACAATCACAGGAAATCCAATCCCCGATGCTCTTATGGCGGCCAAAACAACTTCTGGATTTTCGGGCCAGCCAAAAAATAAAGTCTTGGGGAGGTAGTCATCCGGCAACTGACATAATTGCGGATATTTGGAAAGAGCGTATAATCCTCCGGTTTCCATTCCCGGATTGGTGGCGCTAAAAAAGAAAAATGAGCGGGCCTTGAATGACAGCCATAAGTAATAAATAAAAACGGGAAAATAAACCACATGCAATGGCCAAAACTCCCAGTGAAACAGGCGGATAAAGAATAGGCGTAGTTTGGGCATGCTCTCCTTCATGAATTGTGTTTGTTATCTGGTTTTTATTCCTCATAATACTGCTTCATTGATAGACCTGTTGATTAAATCTTCATGTATCATGGTAGTAGAGATATCTGTTCTTTTCAAAGAGGTGATGCTTATCGTTTTCAGTCCGGAACTTCTTTCAATGACAAGGCCATTTTCTCTGTCAGCCTCTCCATAATATTTGTGAAAGTGCAGGATCTCCTTGGCATCAGGATACGTGCTGGTATCCAGCCACTTTTTGAACCAGCGTTTCCGTGATCTGATCACTTGGGGTGTATACAGCGTAACTGACGCCCAGATATGAGGACGCCCGGCAGGTAGTTTCTTCAGATGCACCCGGGCCTCATCCCATTTAAGTTCATGTAACTGTCCCTCCTGGACAATGATAAGGGTGAAGGGTTCAATTCCCTCGAAAGCATAGTGGCCAGCGAACTGATTGACAGAGTCAAATTCAAAAAAATGAAGAGGTACAAGCCCCCGGCTGTGTTTGTAAGTGTTTTTTCTTTGATGTGGCACAAAAGCACCATTCAGCAGGCACACGGCTCCGCCTGATGAGGCAGCCATCCAAGTTCCATGGCCTACCGGGTCTTGTGGAAACAACAGTGCTCTTCCTCTTTCTTTATATATTTTAGGTGGAAGTGCGGCCGGCCGTAATAAATGCTCATCTCTGCTGGAGGTGATGAAGTGCAAAGTAGGCTTGACAGGTAAATAAGTTACAGTACACATAGTTGATCTAAAAATATTTTTTTGAGCCACTAACGGAGCTGATAAGGAGTAGGCACGCCATCATAACTGTTATTTTTTTATGTTCCAAAGCCCGCTTTCTATGGTCAGACCTGGCCCAAATGCAGCTGCATAAACAGAAGCTTCTGTACGTGTGCTGTTGCTGAATTTTTGCCATATATCCTCCAGTACAAACAGCACTGTAGGCGAAGACATATTCCCGAACTGACTCAAAACTCCGAAACTTGAATCCAATTGCTCCTCTCTTAACTCTAGTGCTTTAGAAAAAGCTTTCAAAATAGCCTTTCCTCCGGGATGTATAGCATAATAGCCTATTTGCTCAGGTTTAACTTTTACCTTTTGGAGAAGTGAATGAAAAGCTTGCTGCATGTTTTGTTGGATGTAAGCAGGCACTTTTGCAGTAAGCCGCATTTCAAAGCCATTATCTCCTGGTTCCCAGCCCATCTCCTTTTCACCTTCCGGAATAAGTAAAGAGGAGAAACCGGAAAGTTGAAGGCTTACCCCATCCACATTTTCATTGGTTACCATTACAGCGGCTGCGCCATCGGAAAACAATAAGGTAGAAAGCAAGTTATCGTTATTTGAAGTGCTTTTGAAGTGAATAGTGCATAGTTCTACACATATTATTAAAACTTTGCTTGAAGGTACTGCTTTACAGATGATATCAGCCAGCTTTAGGGCATGAAATGCAGCATAGCAACCCATAAAATTGACTGTCATAAGATGTGTTTCTTTGGGAAGATCCAAGGTTTTGGAAATTTGGATTTCGAGCCCAGGTGCAGATAATCCGGTACAGGTGACGGTTATAATATGGGTGATTTCTTCTTTTTGAAAAGGACTGTTAAGAATGCAGTTTTGAGCTGCTTCAGTCGCAAGTTTAATGGCTTCCCTATTAAAAATTTTCATCCTCTCCCTTGTTCCCGGATCCTTATAACAACAATTTCGGGGCAAAAACAGCATAGGTTGTTTTTCATTTAAAGAGAAATCCGGTAATACAGAATACTTGCTTTTAATATGGCTTTCCCTGAGCAGGTATTCAAACTTTCTGAATGTGCTTTCCTCCCGGAACACCTGTTTCATCCACAAAGATACCTCATGGGAGGTATAGCAATAGGGAGCAGGCACTTTTGCAATGGAAATAATGGCGCTCATAAAATATGTGAGAAAATCAAGATTGCTTTTTCTATGCTTTCATATAACTTTTATTTTCGGTTGTCAAAACCGACCTTACGTAAGGGCTTCATGCCGGATGCTGCATCTTTACTCATGTCGGTTTAACTGTTTCAAATACTGAAGGGTTGAAGGAGCCACTCCAAAGGATTCAGGTAGTAAGCAATCAAGGGACAGACTTTTCATACCAATCTTTATTATAGCCATATGATGAATGGTATGTTCTATGTTGTAAATCAACTCGCGCCTATAAGTCGAAGGGATGTTTTCCTTCTTGGGTAGCCCGTCACTATAGCCCACCTGAAGAACAAGTACTTTGTCCTCCAATTTTTCTATAGTTCTTTTCAGCTCCCGGAGGGTATCTATGGCTGCTGATTTAACTTCCTGTAACCGCTCATTCCGTTCTCTGGAATCATAATCTACTGTTCCTGTCTGGTACCCATTTAAAAGGCATGCATAAAACTCAAGAATATGCCTTACATGCATGCCTATGCTAGATTCACCCAATATGGCCAATTTTTTTGGATAAACCTCAATGGTAATAGATTCCAAGCTTTCCTCAAGCTGGTTTAAAACAGAGAGGGCATAATTTGTTGTTCTACACATCACATTTATTTAATAATGCTTTATTTTTTTGCCGTTGTTATCTGAAGGTTTGCCTTAAAATCGTCAGATAATAACCAGCTGCTTCCTCCCACGCCAAAATCCCTTCGGTTCAGGGGCAAACTGAAAGTAAACACGACTTTATTGGATTCTTCAGCGTAGTTTACATCAAAGGATATCTGCTTTTGGGTTCCTTTAATGGTCAGTTGCCCGGTAACTGTGATTACATTGCTTTTTTTAGAATTCACCTTGGTTGACTGAAAGGTGATTTCAGGATATTTGGCTTCATGAAAGTACTTCTCTTTCTGCAAATCCCTGTCCCTCATACCAATACCTGTGTCAATGGAAGCTACTTTTATCTCTCCATAGAAACTGCTTTTTTCAGGGTTTTCCGGGATGAAATCTATTTTTGCATCAAATTCATGGAACTCGCCCTCCACATTAAGTCCTGCATTTCTTATATTAAACTTTATATGCGATTGTCCCTCGTTTAGCTTCCATGCCTGAGCAAAAGCCAACTGCATAGATAGAAACACAATAATAATACCTATTATTTTTTTCAGGATCATAAGGATTAAAAAGGATTAAAAGAAACTCCTGCAAAAGGCATCATGGCTTTGTACCGGAACCGGTCATTGTTGTTCGCTAGTTTGTCTTCGGTAGTATATTCATAAAATGACATATCCATACCTCCCCGGATGCCCCAGGTATCGGAAATCTGATATTTAATATAAAACTCAGACTTAATCTGGCCTATATCATTATCAAAACCCAATAGCAGGTTGAAGGGAGTAGGTTGTGCCGTTTGATTATTATTAAAAGTGCCGGGGTCAGGTGTAGTGACGAATGTGGTATTCTTAGAAGGGCCAAATCCGAACCCAAAAGCATCTATATCAAAACCGGCCAATAACCTTGGTGAAAATTGGTATTGGATATTTATCAGGGCATTTAAGTTAAGGATAGCAGAGGAGGCTACATGCAAAGTGTCGATAGTCTCCTCCTGGGCGGTTAAATCGGCCGGTGCCGTAGTATAGCATAAGTCTGATCCACCAAAAGATGAAAACCGAACACCATAGCCCAGTCTCAGTTTATTTGATCTGATAATTCCATGCGTCCGGTTCCATGATAAGGCGCCGGAATAAATGCCATCTCCAACTCCTAGGGCTACATCAAAATAACTTGAAGTCCTTGGAATATCATCCGTTTGTGCGTTCGATACAACAAAACTTAGTATTAAGAGCACGGTGGCTGCCAGGGTTTTTTTGCAGTACGTTTTCATGTCAGAAATATTTTCATGTCAGATTTTTGAAGTAATAGTCGCTGGGTCCTTCCAAACCTGACATGATAAACCAGATTTTTTTTAATTTTTTAATTTTCAAATGATGTGCTCCTGAAAATCACCTGATGGTGGGGAATGGAGTTGGTTGTTTTCATGGAAAAAAAGTCTGGCGGTCCCCTGGAATCTGGAAAAGTTATGTCCTTTGAAAAGCAAATGATATAGAAAAGTTTAAGAAATGTCATTAATACGACAATACCGTTGACAGACTTTTGGCAATTTGCTTTTAGAAATGATTAACCATTTAAACTCTATTGATTATGCACAAAATAGCCATTTTAATCTTAGCCGATTCAGAGTCACACGGTGACATGGGCCGTGTGAGCAACGCCTTGCAAATTGCCAAAGAGTTTAAAGAACACGGTGATGAAGTGCAGCTAGTTTTTGATGGGGCAGGTACCACTTGGGTAGGAAAGCTGGCAGATACGAATAGTAAAATGAATCCACTCTATGAATCAGTTAAAGACAAAGTGCAGGGCGCCTGTAGTTTTTGCTCCAGTGCTTTTGGGGTGAAAAGTAACGTAGAGCAAGCGGGTGTGAAGCTGCTGGATGACTTTGATGGGCATCCCAGTATCAGAGCCTTGGTAAAAGAGGGGTTTCAGGTAATGACTTTCTAAATGTGATGACAGAAAAATACTCTGTAGAAAAGTCCTCTGGAAAGGGGGGCGAACCATTTGAACATAACACCGATGAACGCTTCCTGGAATTAACGCAACTTCCGAAAAGTCCCTGAAGGTATTTATAGCCTCTATCTGGGGCATGAGCTTTCCCTGGACGCTTACCGTATCTACCATCCTGGGGATCTGGCTGATGTTTGCACCTGCCGTGTTTGGCGTGGGTACTGAAACCCTGGCAGCGGATATCAACCATCTGGGCGGGGCCCTTATTGCTGTAGTGGCAGTCGTGTGTATGGGAGAGGTGTTGAGAATAGGGCGGTATTT
>JBBDSC010000064.1:0-48147 GCA_040905145.1 Anditalea sp. | reverse complement strand
AATAAAGCACAATTCATTTGCCTTTTGGTGTAATTCGTTAGCTTTGTCCACCATTTCCTTTTTACTAACCGTTACTATGGGGTTTAGTATTACCTCCTTGAAAAATCCGCCACCACCATTGGATGCTTCAACCAGAGTACCTACTGCATTATCTATATAGTCAACCACAATTATCCCAGCTCTGCACACAGGTGAAGATACCAAAGCATGTGACAGGAAGTAAGGGATGCAACAAAAAGTTCTTCCGGGTTATGTTTGGATGGATCGCCTCGAAATGCCGGATCAGAGGATCCTTGTACTTCCCTACTTTTTACTATATTCCTTCACGGTCTCAACAAAAACCTTGACCATTTCCGGATCTGTATCCGGGTAAACCCCATGTCCCAAGTTGGCAATATGCCGACTTCCTTTAAACTGGTCCAGCATTTTCCGGGTGGCTTCCTGCACCTCTTCCAGTGAGCCATAAAGTGCTGCAGGATCCAGGTTTCCCTGAAGGGTTTTATTCTCCCCTATCAGCCTCTTGGATTCCGCAATTCCCATGTTCCAGTCCAATCCAATGGTTTCACAATTTAATTTACCCATTTCTTCCCGAGCAAAAAAAGCACCTTTGGCAAATACAGTCACCGGCACTTCCGAAATGGCATCACAAATCCTTGAAATATATTTTAAGGAAAACTCTTTATAATGATCAGGAGGCAGAACACCCGCCCAGCTATCAAATAGCTGTATCAGGTCAGCCCCAGCCCCTATTTGGGCTTTTAGATAGTTGATGGTGCTCTCGGTGATCATATCCAACAATCGTGCGGACAATTCCGGCTGGGTGTACAACATGGCCCTTGCCTTAGAGAAAGTCTTGCTTCCGGATCCTTCTATCATATAAGCAAAAATAGTCCATGGAGCCCCGGCAAAGCCTATCAGCGGGACACGGCCGTTCAGGCTTCTTTTGACAATTTTTATCGCCTCTATCACATAACTCAGATCATCTACACCATCCGCTATTCTTAATTTTCTTAGATCGGAGGCATTCTTAATTGTCTTGGGAAAAAAGGGCCCCTTCATTTCCACCATTTTATAGGGTAGGCCCATTGCTTCCGGGATCACCAATATATCCGAAAAAATAATAGCGGCATCCACCTTTAAAATATCCACTGGCTGTATGGTAACTTCTGCGGCCAATTCAGGGGTTTGGGCCAATTCAATAAACCCATTGACACTGTTTCTAACCTCCCTGTATTCGGGCAGGATCCGGCCGGCCTGTCTCATCAGCCATACCGGTGTTCTTTCGGTTTTTTCCCCTTTTGCAGCCCTTAATAATAAATCATTCTGTAATTGCATAGGACAAAGATAGCCCAGGAAATTAAATTATGCTTACTTCATCCTTTTTTTGAGGCTGTTTTATCTAGCTGTGCCATGAACAGTAACAAGCCTGAAAGGCTCTGATATCGAAACTTGGGGCAGCGCTCAGGCCATACATTAATCGAACTTAGGTTATTAGCCCACTTTTATCAGAATGGAATTATTTCGGATCTATTCTTTCAATATCTCTTTCTTCCTTCCCTAGCCATTTCATCACCGCGTTAAAATCACCATAATCCACTCTTCCAGCCTCTTCTAAGAATTGTCCGGGAACAACGACAATCCTAAAATACTGATTTTCGATCCATTCCGAAGCCAACTCTCCGTCCGGAACTGAGGTTTCCAGAAATATGGAAAAGAAGTTTCTTGTAAAATAGTAATTGTATATCACCACACCTTCTTCTGCATAGACAGTTTGCGGAAGGGGCATCCAAGCAACGTTTTCCTCTTCATCGGCTCCTATTGCCCTATAAACCAAAAGATTGTCATCCTCAAATATTTCAAAACCAAAAGCTGCCTGATAATTGTTTTCAGCAGAAAAATTCACTCCGGTTTCTAATACGGTGCTAAGAAACACGCCACCATCCTCTCCATCCACACCATTTTCACCATCCATTCCATCTATTCCAGGAGGTCCCATAGGCCCTTCGCAGGCTTGGAAGCCTAATGCTCCAATCATTAAAAGCAAGAAGTAAATCTTTTTCATAAATATTTCTTTGAGTAAACAATCTGTTAAATGATTAAACATTAGGGAATATAATCGGTTAAATATTTAATTCCAAATAATTCTTTATTGAGGAGAAAAGTTAGGTACAGGTCAAAAAAGCCTCGCTTTTCCGCTCGGAAGGAAGAATCCTGCTATGATTTCAAAATATTAACTAAAAAAGCCACTTAGGAAATTTCCTAAGTGGCTTTTTATTGAGCTCGTAATTTTAATTTAAATTTTTTCTCTGGATATTATCTTCATCTATTTTCAACATCCTCAGCATCGCCTCGTGATCGGAATAATCTATCCTGCTCTCGCTAAAATCTGCTGGGACAATCAACACCCTGAAAATTTGATTGTCCGTCCATTCGGATCCAAGGGTGTTCAAATCAAAATTACCTTCCAGAAACACACTATAATTGATTGTGGTAAAATCATAGTTGTAAGAAAAAATCCCTTGAGGAAGATAAATGGTTTGTGGCAATAACCTCCATACATCCCTTTCCTCTTCCACACCAAAAAGCTTATAAACCAACACTTTATCTGAATCCAAGATATCAAAACCATAAGGGTCCAGAAATCCAAAATTTCCAGAAGCTGTGAAATCGGCCTCAACTTCGAATACTTCCCCCACGATATTAACTCCACCTTCTCCATCCTGACCATCTAAACCCGGAGGTCCCATAGGCCCTTCGCAGGCCTGAAAGGTAATTGTACCAATTACCAAGAATAATGCTATAATCTTTTTCATATGATATTTCCTTAAATAAAACTTTTAATATACACGAGTGGCCTTAAAAGCCCGAAACACTTTTCTCTACCCGTTCAACAATCCAAAACCATACCACATAACTGATCAGTTCAAATGTTCAAGTAAAGACACCGGAATTTCACTAAGATTAACATTTTTATTCAAAACTCTGCAGCAAAGTCCCATTTTATTCCAATGGCGCAATAACTTCCACACGACCTTTGTCCATTATTTTATCCACATAAATGCCTTGGGTAGCTACTCCTTTCTCTTTGGCGAATGCCTCAAGTTCCTTCTTCACCGTATTCGGGCTTGGCATCACCAGCTTATGGGCTTGGATATCTGCAACGATAACCCGTGAACAGGGAATGTTCATTACTTCCAACGCATCAAGTGAGTTCAAATGCGCCCTATATTCAATCCCCACAAAAACCTGCAGGGTATCCAATTTACCAGCAGGCTCGACTGAATACACGGTGTGCAGGTTAGTTCCTGAATGAGCCTGGACAAGATTCCCGATCTCGCGGAAAGTTTCAGCCATTTCTTCATCCTGAGGAGTCCCTCTATAGGTCAGTCCAAGAAGCTTAACATCATCACGGTACTCAATGGAAAACCCCACTTTATTGAAACCTCCCAATTGATAATATATCCCTACTCCCAACAATATCAGCACACCAATAAAAAGCGCAACTTTAATATTATTCATCTTTTTTAGAATAAATACCTGGCTCCCACTCCTCCCTGAAGTCTAAAATGGCCCGGCCTATCCAGAATTTCCAAAAACAAACCTACTTCTGCAAAAGCACTTAGGGGCAGGTCCTCAAAGAAATATTCCGAACCAATAAAGCCTTCCGGCCCAAAATCAATATTGGTACGGGTTTCATTCAAAGGGGAATATTTACTGGCCACGCCGTCTGTATAGACATAATTTACCCGTACACTTCTGATCTGGAGTCCTGCGCCACCATATGCAAAGAGTGCTCCTTCAACTATATCAAATTCCGCTGAAATATTTTCATTATAGGCTCCTCTTGCATTTAACGAAAAACCACGTGATGCACTATGGGCACCGAAGATGGCTGAAGGAAAAGGCTTGTTGTTCTCAAATGACCTTCTGTAGTATTGACCACTATTGGCACCAGCACTGCCAATCATTCCCTCAATGGAATATTTGTCGTTAAGATAAGTTTTATAGGTAATGCTAAACGGCTCTCCGATCCTTAACCCAAGGTGATGTTCTTGAGAATGAGCCAATAGGGGAATACTCAATAAGAGAAATAAAATAACTTTTTTCATACAAGAAATTTAATAGTCGGTTATATAAACATGTTTAAATAAAACAGTGCAAAATTAAAAAGTATTGTTATACCATCATATCGACAAAAGTAAATTTTCAGTTTACCATGGACTTTAATTGCATCTGATGCAGTTGGGAATAATACCCACCTTCCATCAGCAAGGAGTCATGAGTGCCCACTTCCTTGATTTCCCCCTGATGAAGAACAATGATTTTATGTGCTTTTTGAATAGTTGAAAGCCTATGGGCAATCACAATGGAAGTCCTGCCTTTCATCATCTTATCGATCGCATCCTGGATCATTTCTTCTGTTTCTGTATCTACGGAAGAAGTGGCCTCATCCAGGATAATAATTTCAGGATTATAGACCATCGCCCTGACAAAAGAGATCAGTTGCCTTTGCCCCACAGACAAGGTCGCCCCTCTTTCCATCACATTGTAATCCAGCCCTCCGGGTAATCTCTCAATGAATTTCTTTGCCCCCACCAATTCCGCGGCATGCATTACCTGCTCCTTGCTAATGGCAGGATTACCTAAAGTTATGTTGTAATAAATGGTATTGGAAAAAAGGAAAACATCCTGAAGTACCACACCAATATGTTTTCTTAGTGTCCCCAGCTCAAATTCCATGATGTCCTTGTTATCAACCAAAATATTACCTTTATTGATTTCGTAGAACCTGCTGATCAGGTTGATCACGGAGGATTTACCTGCCCCAGTAGCTCCTACCAATGCAACTGTTTCACCATGTTTGACTCTGAAATTAATATCCTTCAGTACCCATTCCTCCTCTTGGTAGGCAAACCAAACATGATCGAATTTGATTTCTCCTTGTATTTTTTCCGGAGCATAGCTCCCTTCATTTGGAATATTATCCTTGTTGTCCAGCAATTTAAATATCCTTGAAGAACTTATCACACCCATCTGAAGAGTATTGAAACGGTCTGCGATCATCCGAATGGGGCGGAAAAATAACTGCAGGTACATGATAAAGGAAATCAGGACTCCCACCTTTATCTCCAAGTCCAGCACGCCAGTGGCGCCATACCATACCACCAATCCAATTCCTATGGCCTGTATGATCTCTGCAACAGGAAAATAAATGGAGTTATATAAAACTGATTTTAAATGGGCCTTTCGGTGATCTCTGTTAATGTCTTTAAATTTATCAAACTCCCTTTGCTCCCTATTAAATATCTGGACGATGTTCATTCCTGTAATATGTTCCTGAAGAAAAGAGTTTAAATTGGAAACGGCATTCCTTACCTCATTAAATGCTACTTTTATCTTCTCTTTAAAGATATAAGTGGAAATGATCAATAAAGGAAGGGTGCAAAGGCTAACCAAGGTTAATTTCCAGTCAATATAAAACATGACCCCCAAAATGGTTACAAGCTGCAGCAAGTCCCCGATAATTGCCGCCAATCCTTCGCTAAACACATCCGCTAATGTCTCTACATCGGAAATATTCCTGGTCACTAGCCTGCCAATAGGGGTATTGTCAAAAAATTTCAGCTTCATTTTCAATAAATGTTTGTAGAGCTTTATTCGAATGTCCCGTATAATCACCTGACCTACCCATCCGGACAGATAAGTGTGGGCAAATTGCACCAGGGATTGCAGCAGCATCAAACCTACTAAAATGTAAATGATTCCTAAAAGCCCCTCCTTGTCACCGATGGTGACATAATCATCAATGGCTATCTGGATAAAATATGGCCTGGCCGGCGCCAACACCGCTAAAGAAACAGTCAGAAAAATCAGTAAGTAAAAAACGAATTTATAAGGCTTTACAAACTGATAAAGCTTCTGGAGAATCTTTAAATCCAGGATCTCACCACTTTTTACATTTTCTCTTTGTAGACTCAAAATACTAGTTATTTATATAAATATGCTTTCAGGATAGGCAATTTGGCAAAGATACAATCCATACGGAGGCACTGATGACCCTGCTTTTTTTCTGTTTTTGCTTTCCAAAATTGTCTGAAAATCCTGCAGATCAAGTTTTCCCACTCCTACCTCTACCAAAGTTCCCACCATAGCCCGGACCATCCCTCTCAAAAAGCGGTTGGCAGTTATATGAAAAATTAAATGTTGATCTTTTTGTTCCCAATGTGCCTTTTTTATTTCACATTCGAAATTGTTGACGGCAGTTTTCACTTTACTAAAGCATTTAAAATCCCGATGGTCCAAAAGTAGACCGGCTGCCTCATTCATTTTCTTTATATCCAACCTGCTGAAAAACAGCCACGACAGTTCTACTTCAAACGGATTTTTTCGTAAGGAGATGTGATATTCATAACTTCTCCACTGGGCATTAAAACGGGCATGGGCATCTGGCTTTACTTCCCTAAGATCATAAACAGAAATATCATTGGGCAAAATTGAGTTCAGTCTTTTCACCAAGTCTTGTTTATCCAGTTTTTTGGGGAAATCAAAATGAAGGTACTGTTGCCTGGCATGGACACCTGTATCTGTCCTTCCACTACCCATGGTATCAATTGACTTTCTTAAAATAACAGAAAGTGCCGTATTCACCTCTTTCTGGACAGAATGGGCATTGGCTTGAATTTGCCAGCCATGATACATGGATCCTTTATAGGCGAGTTCAAGAAAGTACCTTTTATTTTCCATAATTCTTTTACAAAGATACTATTACCAATTAAATTAATAGTGCTTTGTCAAGAATCCTTGCTAATATTCAAATTACCCTGTTTCTTTGTCAAAAGATAAAAAGTGATGATACAAAGAGTTCAAACAATTTTCTTATTTCTTGTGGCAGTGGCCATGTTATTGGTCACCTATTTTACCATCTGGGAACAGGTCAATCCCGATCAAACCGAAAAAATGAAATTGACCGCTTGGAACCTGACCACCTATGAGATCGAAAATGGGGAAGAAGGTGGTGTTATTAACCAAACAGGCACTTATTATATAGGAATATTGGCCATAATAGCCGCTGTATTGGCACTTTACAGCCTTTCCAAATTTAAAAACAGAACCAGACAGATGTTTTTGAACATGATCAATTCTTTGGTCATGGGATCTACCCTAGGTCTTGTGGTATATCAAAGCTATCAGGCCAATCTGGATTTTAACCCTTCAGTCAGTGGTGCCTATGTCATTGGCTTTTATGCTATTGTAGCTGCAATTCTTTTGAACGTTATTTCCAATCGCTTTATCCGTAGGGACGAAATGCTGGTCAAGTCCGTAGATAGGATCAGGTAGTTTTCTTATATAGGGGCCAATAATAAACCGGAAAAATCAGGGCCCTGATTTTCCATGAATTTTTTTCTCTCAATGGCAGCTTTTCATTGTTGTGAACAGCTAGGTACATGCGAAAAGCCAAGATGACATGGGCTATGACGGCTAAAAAAACAATAGCATAAATAATCAATTCAATCATCTATTTTGGTGTGGATATTATGGGTGGAACGAGTTATTTTTTAATCGGGAAAATCCTGCTTAATCTTTATTCTTCAAATCCCCGTCTTTAATGGATTTGATGAATTTTGCCCAAGCAAATGGATTCAACAATGGAAATGATCTAGGCCCATACCGGTCCTGGTTCTGCATCAATTGCTGATTTTGGAATCCCCTGAAATTCTCATTGCCAGAAGCAGGCATCTCTTCAGCCCATCTCAACAAAAGTTGTGGACTCAGATTCCCCCTATTCAATTGCACCTCATCCTCCACGTTCATGGCCAGGACGGCACTTTTAAACTCAGCTTCCGTAGGATAAGGCGTCACCTCTACTTCCCCCAAGGTATATGCATCCTCCATCATCGTAAGGATCAGGCTTAATCTATCTTCATCTACATCTTCCGGAACTTTAAAAGTCTGCCTTTTTAACCCCATGAAACTAAACACGACACTGTCCCCTTCGGCCACCGGCATGGAAAAATACCCAAATCTATTACTACTGGTACCCCTGCCTTTTTTTGGCACATAAATGTTAACTCCTGAGATGGCGTCCGTACTGTCGGCATTCAAAATGACACCAGAAAGTTGGATTACCTTTTTCTCTTTATCATCTTGTGCATGAGCAGCATTAAACAAAAATAAAGAGAAAAAGAATATTAAATTAAACGTTATGATGGTTTTTGGTATTTTCAAAACAGCTTTTTTTTAAATTAACGACCATTTGTGGGAATGGTTTTCATTTAATGTAGGAATAATCTATGCGATAATAACCTTTTTTCGGCTGAATTGCTTAATTTAAGGTTAAAATTAATTGTTAAATTTATTTAAATGCGTCTCAAGAACATCAGTTTGAATTATGGTATGAAGGTCTTTAAAGCACTTTCTGAAGAACCAAGAGTGAGGATAATCCATTTGTTGATCCAAAATAAAGAACTGAGCATCTCTGATCTAGAGCATATCCTTGAATTTACCCAAACCAAAACCAGCAGACACCTTGGCTATCTGAAAAATGCCGGACTGGTAGGTAGCAGAAGAGTGGATCAATGGATGTTTTATTATATACTGGATGAAGCTATTGAAATAATAAACCAGATTTTTAAGTTTATACAAAAAGATATAAATCTGATTCGGGATCAGGAAGTGTATACCATCCTTTATTCCAACCGTGAATTGGCCATTAACAAAATTGAAAACAACCCTTACCGAAAATAAAAAAAAATATTAACAAATACCGCCACCTTTTTTTTGACCTCGACCACACGCTCTGGGATTACGATCGGAATGTGCAAGAGTCATTGAATGAACTGTTTGAGATTTACATGCTTGCAGATTTGGGGGTTCCCTCATTTAAAGGTTTTTATGGAGCATTTAGTCAGGTGAATTTTGATTTGTGGAGTTTGTACAACGTCGGCAAGATCGACAAGGATAATTTAAGAAAGGAACGTTTCAAGAGGATTTTTGAGCATTTAGGGATAAATGGCTTGGCGGTACCTTTGGACATGGAAGAAAATTTCATGCAGAGAACTTCCTCGAAATCCCATTTGTTTCCCCATTCCACAGAAACATTAACTTATCTTCAGCATGAATATGAACTCCATATCATCACCAATGGTTTTAATGAAAGTCAGGCAGCGAAAATGGCTTCCTCCGGAATAACCTCTTTTTTCCAATTGATCGTTACTTCAGAAACAACAGGCCATAGAAAGCCCGACAAACGTATCTTTGAATATGCCATGGACAAGTTGAAAACCCCTCCTTCAAGATGTTTGATGATTGGGGATAATCCCGAGTCCGATATTGTAGGTGCACAAAATGCCAAGATAGATCAGGTTTTATTTAATCCCCTGAATATACCTTGTCTTTTTCAACCTACTTATACCATCACCTGCCTAAGTGAATTAAGGACTTTCCTTTAGTTGGCAACTTGTCTCCCTGTTTCAGGAACTGCGATTCCTGATTGATCCTATATATTTACAGAATAAATTAAACTCAATTATTATGGTTAAAGGTTTTTTCAAAGTACCTGAACAAAGAAATGAACCAATAAACAATTATTCCCCAGGATCTCCTGAAAGAAAAGCATTGCAGTCGGCCTTGGCTACTGCCCGCGCCATGGAAGTGGATATTCCCATGTTTATAGGAAGTGAAAAGGTGAGGACGGGCCACAAAAAGCCAATAAACCCTCCACATGACCATCAACACTTATTGGGATTCTTTCACGAGGGCGATGCCTCTCACGTTGAACAGGCGATCAATGCGGCACTTGGAGCAAAAGAAGCTTGGGAAAATATGCAGTGGGAACATCGAGCAGCTATATTCCTGAAAGCGGCTGATCTCTTGGCAGGCCCTTATAGGGCAAAGATAAATGCTGCCACTATGTTGGGCCAATCAAAAAGTGTATTTCAGGCAGAGATAGATTCAGCCTGTGAATTGATAGACTTCCTGAGGTTCAATGTCAAGTTCATGACAGAAATCTATGCACAGCAACCACCTATAGCCGGCGAAGGTGTCTGGAACAGGACCGAACAAAGGCCTTTGGAAGGGTTTGTTTTTGCCTTGACCCCCTTCAACTTTACTGCAATTGCGGGGAATTTGCCTACAGCCCCTGCACTGATGGGAAATACCGTGGTGTGGAAGCCTGCGTTTACGCAGATTTATTCCGCTCATGTATTAATGGAAGTTTTTAAAGAAGCTGGAGTACCTGATGGAGTAATCAACTTGATCTATGTGGATGGCCCCACGGCCGGTGAGGTGGCTTTTAACCATCCTGATTTTGCCGGGATTCATTTTACGGGATCTACAGGAGTTTTTCAGACCATCTGGAAGACCATAGGGGAAAACATCACCAAATATAAATCCTACCCAAGAATAGTGGGTGAAACTGGCGGGAAAGATTTCTTGATCGCCCATAAATCTGCCCATCCCAAGCAGGTAGCCACCGCCCTTGCCCGTGGGGCTTTTGAATATCAGGGACAAAAGTGTTCTGCCGCATCACGCGCCTATATCCCCTCCAATCTTTGGGACGAGGTGAAGGATTCCTTATTAGAAAGCTTGGCCTCCATGAAAATGGGGAAACCTGAAGATTTCTCCAATTTTATCAACGCAGTGATCGATGAGAAATCCTTTGATAAAATTGTCAAATTTATTGATAAAGCCAAAAAAGCGGACAATGTAGAAATAATTGCCGGGGGCAATTACGATAAATCCACGGGCTATTTTATTGAACCAACTGTTATTGTGGTGCAAGATCCCTTGTACTTAACGATGCAGAAAGAAATTTTCGGCCCAGTATTGACCATCTACGTATATCATGCGGAGCATTTCGAAACTGCTCTTGAATTGGTGGACAAAACCTCTCCTTATGCATTAACAGGTGCTGTATTCGCTCAGGACAGATATGCGGTGGAATTGGCCTCACACAAACTGAAAAACGCTGCCGGCAATTTTTATATCAATGACAAGCCTACTGGAGCGGTAGTGGGTCAACAGCCATTTGGAGGGGCTAGGGGATCAGGAACCAATGATAAAGCGGGTTCCATGATCAATCTTCTGAGATGGGTTTCCCCCAGGACAATAAAGGAAACTTTCGTTCCCCCTACAGATTATAGATATCCTTTTCTTGAGGAGGATTAAAATCTCCTCCGCATGAGTCAGTTGAAATCCATAAAGGCAGGGAATGGAATGATGGGATAATGGAATGAACCCACTCCCATCATTCCAACTTTCCATTATTCCTTATTTTATACGAAGCCCTCTCCTTTTCCTTTTGCATCACCCACAAATTCCCTAAATCTATTTTCCGCATCCAGCTTGCAGATGAGCAGAACATTATCGGTCTCATTGATCAGGTAATTGTCCAGGCCTTGTACCACCACAAGCTTTTCCGGGCTCACTTTAATCAGGCTGTTTTTCGTCTCATAAAGCAGGGCGTTGGCTTCCACCACATTATCATTTTGATCATGGGGCTGTAATTCGTGAAGGCTTTGCCAAGATCCCAGGTCAGCCCACCTAAAATCCCCTAAGACGACAAAAACGGATTCCGATTTTTCCATGATCCCATAATCAATCGAGATATTTTTGACCAGACTATAAGCCTTCTTGGTAAAATCGGCTTCTTTTTCTGTATAAAAAAAATCCTCCCCCTCTTCAAATACTTCCGCTAATTCCGGCAAATATTGTTCAAAGGCGTGGATGATACTTTTATTTTCCCAAATAAAAATGCCTGAGTTCCACACAAAATCGCCACTTTCAAGAAAAGTAGAAGCCAGTTCTATATTGGGCTTTTCCGTAAATGTTTTTACTTTTTGGGCAATCTGGTCAGGCTCCTCAATATATTGTATATATCCGTAACCGGTTTCCGGGGAGTTGGGCTTTATTCCTATCGTCACCAATCGGTTGTCTGAATCGACTGATTTGAGCGCATCTTTGATCCTGGCCTGAAACAGGGATTCATTGATGATCAAATGGTCGGAGGGAGTAACAATAACCTTGGCACCAGGTGCTTTCTTGCGGATCTTATAACTGGCATAAGCAATACAAGTGGCTGTATCCCTTTTTAGTGGCTCAGATAGAACATGCTCATCGAAAACCTCCGGTAATTGCTCTTTAACTAAATGGAAGCATTTCGTGTTGCAGACCACCAAGATCCTATCCGGTGTGGTGAATGGGGCAAATCTATCATAAGTCATCTGCAACATGGTCCGACCCATTCCCAAAATGTCAAGGAATTGCTTCGGGTTGTTGTTTCTGCTATAGGGCCAGAACCTGGAGCCAATGCCACCAGCCATAATTACAACAAAAGGTTTGTCATTCATGTTTATTTGGTTATACGATGCCTTCTTTCATTAAATCATGGACATGAACAAAACCGATAATTCTTTCCTCATCCATTGCTATTAGCTGTGTGATATTGAATTCTTTCATTTTATTAAGTGCCCGGATCGCAAATTCATCTTTGGAAATGGTCTTCGGGTAAACTGTCATAATATCAGTCGCCTTCACCGTGAGAAGATCAGGTTGTCTTTGCAACATTCTTCTCAAGTCCCCATCTGTGATAACCCCCAACAGTTTATTGTGTTGATCCACCACCGCGGTAGCTCCCAAGCGCTTGCTGCTGATCTCCATAATTACTTCGGTAAGATTTGCATCCTGCTTTACGACCGGGGACAAATTTTTCTGCACGACATCCTCCACGGTCAAATAAAGTTGTTTTCCCAAAGCACCTCCTGGATGGTATTTAGCAAAATCCTCACTTCCAAATCCTTTGGCTTCCAATAAACAAACGGCCAAAGCATCCCCAAGGGCCAAATGGACCGTAGTACTTGTAGTAGGTGCCAGGTTATTTGGACAAGCTTCTTCTTCAATGGTTGCGTTGAGTATAAAATCAGCATGCTCCGCCAAAAAACTATGGGTATTACTTACCAAGGCAATTAATTTAGATCCTAAACGCTTCACCAAGGGTACCAAAACCTTTATCTCGGGGGTATTACCACTTTTGGAAATACATATTACTAAATCTTCTTCTTGAATCATACCCAAATCCCCATGAATTGCATCCGCAGCGTGCATAAATAAAGCAGGAGTTCCGGTCGAGTTCATCGTGGCAACAATTTTATGCGCGATGATAGCGCTTTTACCTACTCCTGTAATCACTATTCGACCTTTTGAAGCTAAAATTGCCTCCACACAGGCCTCAAAATCATCATCTATAAAGTTAACCAGATTGAGAATAGCTTTTGCTTCCGTTACGAGCACTTTTTTAGCATTGTTCTTAATATTTTTTATTAACTTCAACTTTACTGTGGTTAATTGTTAAATTTGCAATAAAGGTATAAAAAGAAATCCTTTTAACTTTAATGAAAGGCACACGGCATATCATTAATAAAAGTAAGTGAAGTGGACAAAACTGTAAAAGAGAACCTAAAAAAAATATTTGGTTTCAATCAATTTCGAGGAAATCAGGAAATCATCGTAGATAATATCCTTAGCGGGAAAAATACTTTCGTGATCATGCCGACTGGTGCCGGCAAATCATTGTGTTATCAACTTCCCGCAGTAATTAAGGAGGGCACCTCCATCGTCATTTCGCCTTTGATCGCACTAATGAAGAATCAGGTTGATCAATTGAACGCTTTTGGCATCAATGCTTTTTTTCTTAACTCAACCCTTAATAAGTCAGAGACCAATAAGGTAAAAAAAGAAGTGCTTTCAGGAAGAACCAAACTTCTATACGTCGCACCGGAATCGCTGACCAAAGAAGAAAACGTTCTTTTCCTGAAGGAGGCCAATTTAAGCTTCGTCGCCATTGATGAAGCCCACTGTATTTCTGAATGGGGCCATGATTTCAGGCCCGAATACAGGAAGATAAAATCAATTATCGCTCAGATTGGCCCCAACTTACCCATAATTGCTTTGACGGCAACCGCAACGCCCAAGGTACAACAGGATATTCAAAGAAACCTCCAAATGGAGGAGGCGGACCTTTTCAAGTCTTCATTCAACAGGCCCAATCTTTACTATGAAATAAGACCAAAGCAGAAAAATGAAACCAAAAAGCAGGTCATCAAATATATAAAAACCCAAAAAGGCAAATCCGGGATTATTTATTGTCTCAGCAGAAAGAAAGTGACGGAAATTGCTGAGCTGCTTAAAGTAAACGGCATTAATGCCGCCCCCTATCATGCAGGCTTGGATTCCAATGTCAGGATAAAAAACCAGGACGATTTTCTTAATGAAGAGTTAGATGTAATCGTGGCCACTATTGCTTTTGGTATGGGGATAGACAAGCCTGACGTAAGGTATGTTATCCACTACGATGTACCCAAGTCCTTGGAAGGTTACTATCAAGAAACAGGCAGAGCTGGAAGGGATGGCCTGGAAGGACATTGTCTCATGTTTTATAGGTATGAGGATATCCTGAAGCTGGAAAAATTCAATAAGGACAAGCCTGTCAATGAACGGGAAAATGCCAAAGTGCTTTTACAGGAAATGGCATCTTATGCGGAAAGTTCCGTGTGTAGAAGGCGGGTATTGTTGCATTATTTCGGGGAAACTTTAGATCATGATTGTGGGTTTTGCGACAATTGTAAAAAACCCAAAGAGACTTTCGATGGGCAAGAATACATACGTCTTGCCATTGAGGCCGTAAAGGAGACCCATCAACGCTTTAGCTTGGATCATATTGTTGACATACTGCGGGGCGTGCAGAACGAATACATAGAAAGCTATAAACATGATCAGCTCTCCGTCTTTGGTAAGGGGAAAAATCAGGATGAAAACCATTGGAAAACTGTAATCAGGCAGGCCATGATTTTTGGTTTACTGGGAAAAGATATTGAAAACTACGGGGTGATCCTGCTTTCTGAAAAAAGTGGGGATTTCTTAAAAGAACCATACCCCATATCTTTAAGCAAGGACCATAATTTTGAAGAAATGGTGGAAAATGACATCACCGAAGATTTAAACAGTATGGGAAAAGCTTATGATGAAAAGCTTTTTGAACTGTTACAGGCAGAAAGGAAGAAGTTGGCAAAATCCAAAAACCTGCCTCCTTATGTGATTTTCCAGGATCCATCCCTGGAAGAAATGGCTACCATTTATCCCATTACCAAGGAGGAGCTGGCCCAGATAAATGGAGTGGGGATGGGTAAGGTTTCGAAGTTCGGGGCACCTTTCCTAAAGCTCATCGAAAAATATGTGGAAGACAATGACATTATTACCGCTGCAGACGTCGTGGTAAAATCTTCAGGTACCAGGTCCAAAGTCAAGATCTCTATTATTCAGCAAGTGGACAGGAAAATCGATTTTGAAGAAATCGCCTCTAATCTCAATATCGGCATGGCCGAACTTCTGCATGAGATTGAACAAATTATATACAGTGGTACAAAACTCAACATCAATTATTACATAGAAAACATCATGGATGATGAACGGGAAGAAACTCTCCATGATTATTTCATGAACGCAGACACCGATAACATCAAAGACGCACTGCAAGAACTCGAGGATGAGGATTTCGGGGAAGAAGAAATACGGGTTTACCGGATAAAATTCATCTCAGAGCACGCTAATTAAACGTAAGATTTAAATTGAATGAATATATTATTGATTGGAAGTGGAGGAAGGGAACATGCCTTCGCCACAAAAATGGTAAGTAGCCCTAAATGCGGCAAACTTTATATAGCTCCAGGAAATGCAGGCACCTCAGAAATTGCTGAAAACATAGCTTTGAGTGTTACTGACTTTAAAGGAGTAAAAGAACTAATTCTTTCAAAAAAGATCGGGATGGTAGTCGTGGGGCCGGAAGAACCTTTGGTAAAAGGCATTAGTGATTTTTTATCCAAAGACGAAGACACCAAACAAGTCCTGGTAATCGGTCCTACGCAAAAAGGGGCCACCTTGGAAGGGAGCAAAGACTTCTCCAAACAATTTATGGTCAGAAATGGCATCCCCACTTCTGCTTATAGAAGCTTCACCACAGAAACCCTACTCGAGGGCTTGGAATTTATTCACCATCAAAACCTTCCCATAGTATTAAAAGCAGATGGATTAGCTGCCGGAAAAGGGGTTTTGATCATTCCATCTTACGATGAGGCAGAAAAATCCTTTAAGGAAATGCTTCTTGAAAATAAATTTGGGGATGCCTCCAAAAAAGTGGTGGTGGAGGAATTCCTTTCCGGCATTGAACTCTCCGTATTTGTGGCCACTGATGGAAGAAATTACAGGATCCTTCCTGAAGCCAAAGACTATAAAAGGATAGGGGAAAACGATACCGGCCTGAACACAGGGGGGATGGGGGCTATAAGCCCCGTTCCGTTTGCCGATGACGTCTTTATGAAAAAGGTGGAAGAGAAAGTAGTCAGGCCAACGATTGAAGGTTTAACCAAAGAAAGCATTGATTATAAAGGATTTCTGTTCATAGGTTTAATGAATGTGGGTGGAGAGCCCCAGGTTATCGAATACAATGTCAGAATGGGTGACCCTGAAACTCAAGCGGTTTTGCCCCGTATCAAAAGCGATTTTATGGACCTTCTTTATGCCATAGGAACCAAAAGCCTCTCTGGATATTCCTTGGAAATCGAAGACTGCGTTACCGCTACAGTGGTCATGGTCGCAGGAGGATATCCGGGGTCGTATGTCAAAGGGGACAAGATAGATGGATTAAAAAACCCAGATGATGAAAAGGCCATTACCTTTCATGCCGGAACCACAAGGGACGACGGATCAGGAAGCGTCCTCACGAATGGGGGCAGGGTTTTGGGCATAACAGGAAAAGGCAATACTGTGGAAGAAGCCATTGCCCACGCCTATGAAAGGGCGAAGCAAATAAGTTGGGATAACCATTATTACAGAAAGGATATCGGACAGGATATCATACATTATGGTAAGTAACTTACCAACACTTAACGAGGAGGACGACTCCTATAAATATATACAAAAATGGCAGGATGTAATAGCTGCTCTACCACCTCCGGAAATGGGGGCTGCCAAAACAATGGTACTTGTGGTACGAGCGATTGCAATAAAATGAATTCTTTTGACTGGCTGTCCCATATGGGCATACCAGTTGTTGATAAATTTGATATCATAGAAGTTAAATTTAAAGGTGGCAGAAAGGATTATTATAGAAATACCCATCACTTGCATTTAACGACCGGTGATCCCATTGTAGTGGACGTACCCAACGGTCACCATATCGGTTATGTGTCACTTCAGGGGGAGTTGGTAAGACTGCAAATGCAAAAACGTAAAATTAAAGACAATGACGATATTCTTAAAGTATATCGGCTAGCCAATCAAAAGGACCTTGATAAATGGGAAGAAGCTAAGAATAGGGAAATCCCCACTTTATACAGGACCAAACAAATAATTGACGAACTGGGGCTACAAATGAAACTATCGGATGTAGAATATCAAGCCGATAATTCCAAAGCTACTTTCTATTATTCTGCGGATGACCGGGTAGATTTCAGGGAATTGATCAAATACCTGGCCGGTGAATTTAAAATCCGCGTAGAGATGCGGCAGATTAGCCTCAGGCAGGAAGCAGGCAGACTAGGGGGTGTCGGTGTCTGTGGAAGGGAACTATGCTGCTCCACCTGGATACATGATTTTAAAAGCGTTTCTACTTCAGCAGCCAGGTATCAAAACCTTTCACTAAATCCCAGTAAGCTTTCGGGCCAGTGTGGGAGATTAAAGTGTTGTTTAAATTATGAGCTGGACACCTACCTGTCCGCATTAAAAGATATTCCAAATATTGAAAAACCCCTTCTTACTGAAGCAGGAACAGCCAAACTCCAAAAGACGGATATATTCAGAAAATTAATGTGGTTCAGCTACAACAATGATAATAACTGGCATTCGATCGACTGTGATAGGGTCAAGGAAATCATTGAACTGAACGAAAAAGGAGGAAAACCTTTTAATCTTAAACAGGATCAGGCTTTTGATGGAGGAGAGGACTTAAGTAAATCAAACAGGGACCTCGAGTTACTTGATAAAAAGTTTAGTGGCCAAGTCAAAAAAAAGAAAAAAAGAAAGCCTAAGAATGTCCTGAACAATCAGCAGGCCACTGCTCAGGGAAAACCTGAAGAATCGGCACCCAATAAATCCCAAAATTCGAATAACCGGGAAAACCGGATGGGCAGAAGAAATGCTGATGAAATAAAACAGAAGCCACAGGCTCAGGATAACCCTGCAGTTACCCCTCAAAATCCCGCGGAAAAAAAACCAAGTGAAAACAAAAGCAACAAGAAGAAAAACCGCTTTAAAAACCGCGGAAAAGGAGGACAAAAAAAGGGAGATTAAAATGAAGAAAAGGAATAGACTGTTTTTATTCTGTTTATTGCTCCCATTGATGTGGTTTTTCCATGCCTGTAACTCAGATAGGATATTTGAGGATTATCTAGGCATGGAATCGCTCACTTGGGCAATTTCCGACACGGTATCTTTCGAACTTACTCCTGTAAATACTGAACAGACGGTTTCCACCATTGGTATCAGATACAATGATAGCTTCGAGTTCCACAACCTCTATGTAAGGTTCTTGTTGAAAGACAGTATAGGACAACACTTGGCAGATTCTTTAATAAATATTGATCTGTTTGATTCCAAAACCGGTAAGCCTTTGGGAGATGGTTTTGGCAATGTCTTCACCAAGTATGACACCTTGCCCCTGACACAGGTTTTTGAAAACCAGAAAATCAAGGTTCAATTCATCCAATATATGAGAAAAGACAATTTGCAGGGTATAGAAGCGGTGGGTTTAAAAATTATTAGAAAATAAATAAAATTTTCCCGATCCAAACTTAACCTTGTTTAATAAAATGGTGTCAGGGCAGTTTACGTTAGTCTTGCGCATCTGATTCTATAGCTTTTCTACCTGTTCTTTAGTCAAACCCGTCGATTTCTGGATCAGATCAAGCGGCGCTCCGTTCCTTTTTAATTGTCTTGCAATTTCAATTTTACCTTCTTCCCTCCCTTCTTCCCTTCCTTCTTCCCTTCCTTCTTCCCTTCCTTCTTCCCTTGCTTCTCTTGCCTCCCTTTCAGCTGTCTTTATCACGCTATAATTGTCCCAATAGACTTTTAAACTTTCTTCATATGCTTTCATATCTTCTGGTCTTAATTTGGCTATCTCTGCCTCGCTGAACAATCTCTCAAATACTACTTCCTGTAATTTCTTGGGCCTGTCCTGCAATCTAGACAGGTTCTTCAATACGTACATCCATTTTTCAAAAAGGGTTTCCACCTCCTGTTCATGTTTCTTAAATCTGGTCATCTCCAGATAAATAAACGTCAATTTGTCGTAAAAGATTTCATGGGTCTGCTTATCAATCAATTGAACCTCCCGCAGGTATCGTTCCTGCCCGTCCTGATCTGGAAAGCTGAAGTTTAAAATACCAATGGTATAAACAGCTTTCAAATAATAATCCCATTCCCGGCCCTTCGGTGCCTGGCTCTGTATGGGAAAAGTGGAATAAAAAATACTCCTGTCCTTGAAATAATGCTGTCGGACATTTTGAAGCTCAATGATAAATTTCTCTCCCTTGTCATTTTCGCAATAAAGATCAAAGATGGCTTTTCGGTCAATTGCTGTTCTTCCCAGATTTTCCGTATTGAGATATGTCAGGTCTTGGATATGTTCCCTGTCTCCTAAAACTTGGTTAAGAAAATCAATGAGCAGTGCTTTATTGAACTCAGTGCCGAAGAGTTTCTTAAAGCCAAAATCGGTAAATGGATTGATGTATATTTCTTTGCCGGACATAATAAATATAATTATTTATGTTCTCTTCTTGATCTCTAATTTTGTCTGAAGCAAATCTTCCCTATCCAACCAATATTGTCTACTGAAAATATTAACTACATTCCAGTTTTTCTGACGGAGAAGCTGAGGGTGGTAAACGAAAGCCTCCTTTACGCTTTTTGAGGCATAAAGACGATGATCGTCCGTTAAAATACCCGCTGAATACTCCCCATTTTCCAAAAGCTCCAAATCCATCACTTTGGAGAAGCTATTGTTCTTTACCTCATGGTTTCCATAAATCCCGATCAATTTATTTTTAAGAGACCAGGACACTTCAAAACCCGGTGGTTTTTCTGGCTCAATGGAAATCTTGACCCCTGTAGATATTTTTTCTACAAAACCAATGTAATCCCTTAAAAGCCTGACACCTTCATTTTTCAGTTGACCTTCATGAAAATCCATGGAAGACATACTGGTGATAAGGACAATTTTCTCCCTTGCTCTGGTAATGGCCACATTTAGCCGATTCTGCCCCCCACTTCTGGCTAAAAGACCAAAGTTAGCCGTAAATTTCCCATGTTTGTTCTTGGTATAACCCATCGAAAATATAACAATGTCAAACTCATCCCCCTGAACATTTTCTATGTTTTTTACCTGTATATTCTCAGCCTTTACAAGACTTTCCTCATTTCCCAAGAGGTCAAGGATCAAATCCATTTGATAATAATTAAAGGTGATCACACCAATTTGAAACCCGGGACTTTTGATACCAATTAATTTCAATTGTTCGATTACTGCTTCTGCCTCTACCCTATTGGTCTGTCTATCCCAAATTCCTTCCACTTTTATCAATTCAAAGGGAGGCTCGTCCTTGTTAAGCGACTCCCTGTTCGGAAGCATGCTCAACTCGTTGTCGTAAAAATGCAGGTTTGAAAAATGGATCAAGGGCAATGACTTACTGCGGTAATGATTGTCCAGGGAATAACCCTTAAAGTATTTGGTGCTCAAATCCAACAGGGAATCCGTTTCTGTCTCTATTCCTTCCTCATCAGATTCCATCCTGACCTGATATAAATCGTATGGCCGCAATTGTTGGCTATCTCCGGCCACCACCAACTGCTTCCCTCTCAGTAAAGCCGGCAAACCCCTCTCCACAAAACATTGGGAAGATTCATCAAAAACCACTAGATCGAAGTACTTTTTTAAAGGGAACAAAGCGGAAACAGTCTCCGGGGAAGCTAACCAGCAAGGGATCAGGCTGAAAATTTCATCCTCGAAATTTTCAGCCAATTTCTTGATGGTCCATAGGCGTTTCTTTTTTGTCACTTGGTGGCCCAGGTCCCTGTACGTCATCAGATTGTTGAGCCTATTATATTCCAGATGGTTAAAAGTCTTTTCCCTTAATCTCAATTCAGCTATAAACCTGCTGATTTTTAGCTTTTCCTCCACAGTAGTTGAAAACTCTTCTAAAATATTTTTGATCTTGGGTGTCCCAACCTCCTGCAAAACGGGATATTTTGCTTCAATGTGCTCTATCCAACTTAGCTTAAGACCAGAAAGGAATATCATTTTCAACGCAGCAAAATCCTTGTCAGGATACTGGTCGATTAATTTGGGCATTATCTCAAGATCCACCGCCCTCAATCTTTTTTTAAGCTTATCAAAAGCGACGAGTTCAACAAAATCCTTGGTAATGGATTGCTGGATCTTAGCTAATTTCTCCTCATGAGGCGAGGTTAACAAATGCTTTATTTGTACCGGGCTTAAATAATTTTTCCAGCTTTCAACTTTGGATTCTACCGAATTACTAATACTGATCAATTCTTCTAAAAGGTTGCGGAAATTATCATAACTGATAGGTTCATGGGCCAAATAAGAAGAAAATATACCCAGTTCCCCATCAATAAACCTGGATTTTATTGCCTGCATTAGCGTCAGAGCATAATGGTTGAATGCAGCAAATTCAAAGGGTTTTCTGGGGAGATTGATCCAGGGCTTGCTGTTTAATAGCGTGTATTGATGGTTAAGGTTAAGCCTGTTCTCAAGTTTGGTGATTAGTATTTTTAAACCTTCTTTGTCATCCTTTAGGCCATTCTTCTTTAGCAGGTCCCACACTTCATTGAAATTTTTCCTGTCAAATCTCAATGCAATAGACCGCCACCATGACCCTT
Organism: Anditalea sp.; assembly: GCA_040905145.1. Lineage (GTDB taxonomy): Bacteria > Bacteroidota > Bacteroidia > Cytophagales > Cyclobacteriaceae > DATGMS01. The sequence goes on along the minus strand of JBBDSC010000064.1, from coordinate 26,202 downwards.
TTAATTTTAATACCTTGATGGTCTGTATAAAACCATTTTCCACCTCGGCATCTTCTACCGTCCATTCTATCCCTTCCTCAGCAAGTAATTTTTTGATCGTTTCCACCTTGTTTTCCAACCACAGCAAATCAAAATCCGATGTTTTATAAGGCAAGAGGCTCCTTAACTTTATGAAATTTTCTTCATGGTGAACCAGATGCTGCAACTCCAAAAGCTTTTCTTTCTTTTCAAAAAGCTGATATACTAAGGCAAATTCAAATTGCTGATTCAATAGGTTTTCCAATATTTCCCCGGACGCCTGTTTAATTTCCCTGATTTCATTCAGCGTATCGTTATATCGGGACAGCACACTGGGGCCAAATGCTGAAAAATTTACCCGATGCAACCAAAAAGAGGTGGGATCCTGGTATTTTTTATAATAGGCGATATACTCCTGAAAATCTCTTAAAAAATCATCAATTTCATTAAAGGGGTACTTTTTATAATATTGGGTAAGGTTGAGGTGTTCCTCCTTAAAGGATGAAGTGACATATAATTCCTTGATGGGCACCCCACATTCTTTGCGATCAAAAAGCGCTTGTTTATAGTCCTCCAAAAAGTCCGTGTGCATTTCAATTATGCTGACCATTTTATTAAAGTTCCTTTCCAGTTGAATGGCGTCCAATCCGCGGTTTAATTCCTTATAGGTTTCCAAAGAATTAATCTGATGAGACAATTTCCTGAAAAGATCTTTTCTGTCTGCCCTAAAATCATGGACCAAAGCCACAAAGGCAGCAAATCCTTGTTCACTAAGCCTTTTGAACACCACATCCAATGCTGCCCTCTTTTGTGAAACTACCAAAACCTTTTTTCCCCTGGAGGTAAAGTCAGTAACCAAGTTGCAGATCAATTGTGATTTTCCCGTACCTGGAGGTCCTTCTACTACGCAGGATTCCCCTGCCCTCACCGCTTTCATCACCTCTTCCTGGCTGGCATCTATAGGGAAGGTATTAAAGAGCTTTTCCTCCATAACGGGGTAAGTTTTATCTTTATCTACCGCAAACCACTCCGAAAACAAGGTTTCAAGATCTTCATGGTGGCTTTTTTTAAGCAATTCATAATCATTGATCAAGAAGGAGCTCTTCTGGGAAAACTGTCCCAACACAGCAAAAGGCTTTAATTTCAGGATACCTGTTTTTTGATGATCTTGTTCTTCGGCCCGACTGGTTTCGGGGAAAAAATCGAGCTTGTCCTCGAATAATTCCTGATTAAAATTCAGGGTAAGTCCTTCTTTCAAAAAATGGTATAGTGCTGTTCTAAACCCTGTTGGATCCCTGGAAAAATCCTCCAAGGAAGTCTCCATCCATTCATTATCCAGCTTTGTTCCCGTGGAATGGCTATAAGCCAGCAAAAATGACTTATTGAGGAAAGGCTGATCTCCGGCCTTTTTCCTCAAATACCAGCTATTCTCTTCTTTGACAAGGCTTACAGGAAAAAATAAAAGTGGGCACCTGATCAGTTGCTCATTGATCAATTTACCCTCGACAAAAGGCCAGCCTACAAATAAATTTTTCTCCCCCGTCTCCTGTTCTGCCAATAGGATGTTTTGTTGAAGCCTTTTTAATCTTTGGGAAAGTTCATTTACATTTTTATCCCTGGCATCTGCCAATTGGATAAGGGGTATATTCCTTTTTCTTCCCAGCAACTCTGTAATATAAAAAAATGAAGGATGGTTGTTCAAAAAATGAAAATCCTTCAGATCTATCATTTGGGAACTGATCAATTTAGGTAAAAATATAGACCGGTTCTTTGCAGACAAATCTATTAACCTGTTTAAATAAACTTGAAAAACATCCTTAAGCATGCACTTTCATTTAAATGGGGAATCTTTCTCTTTTGCCATATGGTTATAGACCACGCCATCCATGATCCCCGGAAACCATTTGTTCAAAAAGAAAGCGAGTTTACCTTCTTTGGTAAGTACCAGATCCCGCTTTCTTTTTAGCGTGGCCGAAAGTATGGCAGTGGCAACTTCATCTGAAGACATCATTTTGTTTTCCTCCCTGGGAGATTCCTCTTGAGTAGATCCATCCGCCAACAAGGCATTCTTTCTAATATTAGAAGCCGTAAATCCAGGACAGGCGACCAAAACGTGCACTCCTTTTTTCATCACTTCCGTTCTTAAAGATTCAAAAAAGCCATTCATTGCATATTTACTTGCTGTATAGGCGGTCCTGGCGGGTGTCCCCCGAAACCCATTGACGGAAGACATGCCTATTATGGAACCTTTATTGTTGGTAATCTCTTCTAGACAATATTTGGTGGCATAGACGGAGCCCCAAAAATTGGTGTCCATTACTTTCCTGAACACCTCCAGGTCAAGGTCCTGAAAAAGTGCCCTCATGGAAATCCCCGCATTGTTGATCAACATGTCGATCCTGCCAAAATGAGTTTTAACCTGCTCTGCCATTTGCCTGTTCTGGTCTTCATTCCCAGCTTCTGCTAAAATTCCGATACAATCAATCCCTTCCTTTTGAAGCATGACCAAGGTGTTGTCTAACTTTAGCTGATTCCTACCTGTGACAGCTATTTTTGCTCCTTGTTTTCCAAAAATCTTTGCACAGGATTCCCCGATCCCAGATGTTGCGCCCGTCACAATGACCACCTTATTCATTAAATTCATCTGTATATATTGCTTGAGCCTAAATATAATGATTTCAGAATAGATCGTCCTAATTATTCCCCGAAGCAATCCGGATAAGCAAAGACAATTTTAATAAAATTCGTAATTTCGCCCTTTATGTCGAGAAAATTAAAAAACCAGGTTTTAGAAAATCTAAAGGTTGAAAGAATAGCCGCTGAAGGGAAAAGTGTTGCACATTATGATGGGAAAGTGGTTTTCATACCAAATGTTGCTCCTGGGGATGTAGTAGATGTAAGGGTCACCCGTGGGAAAAGCAGCTTTATGGAAGGGGAAGCCATCAAAATCCATCAATATTCCAAAGACAGGGTTGACCCTTTCTGTGAACATTTCGGTGTATGCGGGGGCTGTAAATGGCAGCATATCAACTATGGAACACAACTCAACTTTAAATGGCAACAAGTAGTGGATCAATTTGAAAGGATTGCCAAAATCCCGATCCCGGAAGTTAGGCCAATTATTGGATCATCGGCTACCCAATACTATAGAAATAAATTGGATTTTACTTTTTCAGACAACCGCTGGTTGACCAAGGAAGAGATTGATACAGGGGAGGAATTTGAGAGAAATGCCTTAGGTTTTCATGTTCCGAAACGTTTTGACAAGATCGTTGATATCCAACATTGTTACCTGCAAGGGGGGATTTCCAATGACATAAGAAACCGGCTCCGAAAATTTGCGCTGGATAATGACATCAGTTTTTACGATATAAGGGAGCAGAAAGGCGTATTGCGAAATTTGATCATCCGCACCACGAGTACAGGAGAAACCATGGCCATAGTTCAATTTGGCGCAGATGCTACTGAATCCATAGAAAAAACAATGCGTTTCCTTCAGGAAACTTTCCCCCAAGTCACCTCCTTGCTTTATATCCTGAACTTGAAAAAAAATGAAACTTTCAATGATTTGGAAGTTCATACTTATGCGGGCCAGGATTTCATCACAGAGAAAATGGAAGGGCTTGATTTCAGGATCGGACCAAAGTCCTTTTACCAAACCAATTCTGAGCAGGCCTACCAATTGTACAAAGTAGCCCGGGAATTTGCTGATTTAAAGGGGGATGAAGTGGTGTATGATTTATATACCGGCACCGGGACTATTGCCAATTTTGTCGCTAAAAATTCCAAACAGGTCATAGGAATTGATTATGTGGAGGCCGCTATAGAAGATGCCAAGCTAAATGCCAAAGTGAACGATTTGGTCAACACCTTGTTTTATGCAGGTGACATGAAAGATGTATTGAATGAAGAGTTTATGGCCCAACATGCTGTACCGGATGTCATCATTACTGATCCACCTAGGGCCGGTATGCATGAGGATGTGGTGAAAATGCTGCTCAATTTGGCTGCCCCAAAAATTGTTTATGTCAGCTGCAATCCTGCTACACAGGCAAGGGACGTGGCACTGATGGCGGAGAAATATGATGTAGCCAACATTCAACCAGTGGATATGTTCCCGCAAACCTACCATGTAGAAAATGTAGTATTATTAACCAGAAAACCATCATGAGAGACGAAAACGATCCCGAATTAAGCGGTAAATACCTGGGCACCATCACCACGGATTTTATAAAAATTTGCGATACCTTGAAAGAGGCTTCCTATCAGGTCAGGGCCAGGAAATTTTCCGATTATCCCATTTTCCCTATCAGCAAAACAGATCAACCCATTGGCCAGCTTTTACTGGGGAATCAGGAAATGAACATAGACTGGAATTACTACATTACCTATCTGGATGAGTTTGTCCAGCGGAAATTAATTGAGGAAAAAGCCCTTGAAGAATTTTATAAAAGTTATAAGGATCCAGATGAATTCTGTTGCTTGTTCGTGGTGGACCAGGATTTCACCAGCTTTGTCTATGTGCCTTATCCCAATGATTGAGGAAGGGAAGACGGAAGCCCGAAATCTTTGTGCCTCTCGTGGTAAAAAATTTTAACCACAAGGAACACTGGAAATGCACAAGGAACACGAAGAAAATTTTGTGACCCTTGTGGTTAAATAACTGTTTGTCAATACCCGAAAATCAAAAGTGCTTCCATCCCTGCGCTTTTAGTTCCACCGCCGTTTCACCTTTGGTTACCATAAATCTCCCTTCTTTTTCTTCCCTCACATGTCCTATAAAATGGATATCCCGATGTTTTTCAAGCTTATGGAAATCTTCCTGGCTGATGGTAAAGAGCAGTTCGTAATCTTCCCCCCCATTTAAAACACAAGTAATCGGGTCGATGCCAAACTCAACGGCCGTATCATAGGTTTGTTTGTCAATGGGCAACTTATCTTCATAGATCAATACGCCCACCTTGGATTGTTTACATATATGAAATAACTCTGAAGACAATCCATCTGATATATCCAGCATGCTAGTGGGCACTACTCCTAGGTCTCTTAATTCATGGATTATATCCATTCTGGCATCCGGCTTAAGCTGCCGGCCTGTCACATAAGCATACTTATTCAGTTCAGGTTTCATATTGGGATCCGCCATAAATACTTCTTTCTCCCTTTCCAATACCTGCAGACCCATCAGGGCGCCCCCCAAATCCCCCGTGGCACAGATAATATCATTGACTTTAGCGCCGGATCTGTACACTTCCTTACCTTTTTCCACCTCTCCGATAGCAGTGATAGAAATAACCAACCCTGATTGGGAAGAGGTGGTATCCCCCCCAATTACATCTACGTTGTAATGTTCGGCAGCCGCATTGATTCCTAAATAAAATGCCTCAACGGCTTCTACCGAGAAGCGATTGGAAAGGGCAATGCTTACGGTAATTTGTTTTGGAATGGCATTCATGGCTGCCACATCAGAAATATTCACCGCCACCGCTTTAAAACCCACATGATGTAAAGGCGCATAAGACAAATTAAAATGTACCCCCTCCAGTAAAAGATCCGTGGTCACCACTTTTACCTTATCGCCCGCGTCCAGTACCGCTGCATCATCCCCTATTCCCCGAAGGGTATCTTTGTGTTTAATGCTGATACTTTGACTTAATTTCTCTATCAGGCCAAACTCCCCTAATTCACCTATCTCTGTTCTCTTTTCGCTCATGGTAATTATTTCTGTTTATATAAAATCTTTCGCTCATTGGTGATCGGTGAAAAAGTGCTAAGTATTTGGTATGTAGTATATCGTATATACAATGTACATGGTATATGGGCTTCTCTCCTGCCTTCCTATTTCACCCTCTCTTCTCCTGACATAGCTCCACCAATACCCCATTGGTAGTTCTTGGATGCAAAAATACAACTAATTTGTTGTCCGCTCCATCTTTTGGCTCCTCATTAAGGATTTCAAATCCTTCTCCCTTTAATCTTTCCACCTCTTTTTGGATATCTTCTACCTCAAAGGCTATGTGATGGATCCCTTCTGATCTTTTATCAATAAATTTAGCGATGGGACTTTCAGGACGGGTGGCTTCCAATAATTCCACTTTCGTATCGCCGATAAGAAAAAAAGAAGTGCGAACCCCCTCTCCGCCCACCCTTTCTTCTTTGTAGGATTCACTTCCCAGTAGTTTTGTAAATAATATACTTGATTTTTCAAGATTTTTAACCGCTATTCCCAAATGTTCAATTTTTCTCATGGGTTTATATTCGTATATTTGTGAGTTGAATTATTTCTAAGGTAAGGATGTTTTGTCTTTACTTAAAAATATCAGAATAAAATAAAATCAATATGATCATCGTCTCAGATAAAGCAAAAGACCGTATCCTGGAGTTAAAACAAGCTGAAAAAAGAACAGAAAACGAAAATATTAGGGTTTCTGTTAAGGGGGGCGGCTGTTCAGGTTTAATGTATGATCTGGGTTTTGACGGAAGCCTGTCAGAAACCGATCATGTATTTGAAGACAAGGGAGTGAAGATAATAGTAGATAAGAAAAGCCTGTTATACCTGGCAGGTACCACTTTGGAATTTACTGATGGATTAAACGGTAAAGGTTTTCAGTTTGTCAATCCCAATGCCTCCAGGACTTGCGGATGTGGAGAGAGTTTTTCCATTTAAAATTATCCCGAACAGCCACAAAAGATTGTGTTAGTTTATTTGATTATAGGTCGATGAAATTATTATTATAAAAAAAAGGCCATCTTCTCCTGGAGGTCTTTTTTTTATCTACCACTCGTAATCTTTACCCCCATTTATTACCTTTGTCCAACAAGAACTTTGATTTTTATGGAAGGTATGGCCAAAATAATTGCCCTCAATGATGTCCATGTACAGATGGGCGCCAAAATGATACCCTTTGCAGGCTTCAAAATGCCGGTAAGGTATTCATCAGAGATAGAAGAACATAAGACAGTGCGGAAAGCTGTGGGTATTTTTGATGTATCACACATGGGCGAATTTATTGTTAAAGGACCCAATGCCTTGGCCTTAATTCAATGGCTGACTTCCAACGATGCTTCCGAACTGGAAATTGGTCAGGCCCAATATTCGTGTTTTCCCAATGAAAAAGGGGGGATAGTAGATGACCTGATCGTCTATAAAATGGCTGAAGAAGAATACATGTTGGTGGTGAATGCCTCCAATACTAATAAAGACTGGAAGTGGATCAATCTTCATAACCAGGTAGGGGCAGAACTGGAAAATATTTCTGACCAAATCTCATTATTCGCCGTTCAGGGACCAAAAGCTGCGGAAGCACTTCAATCCCTGACACCTGTACAGCTGGACGAAATGGAGTTTTACCATTTTAAAGTAGGTGAATTTGCCGGCATAAAAGATGTCGTTATTTCCGCAACAGGTTATACCGGTGCTGGGGGATTCGAGTTATTTATCAAAAATGAAGATGCTCTGACCGTGTGGAATGCCATATTTGAAGCCAGAAAAGATCTGGGCATCAGACCTATAGGTCTGGGTGCCAGGGATACTTTACGGTTGGAGATGGGATATCCATTATATGGAAGCGACATTACAGAAGAGACTTCTCCCATCGAAGCGGGACTTGGATGGATCACCAAATTTACCAAAGATTTTATCAACAGCGCCAACCTGAAAAATCAGAAAGAAAATGGTGTGGAATCTAAATTGGTAGGCTTTATATTGAGGGAAAAAGGCATTCCGAGGGCCCATTACCCCATCTTCAATGCCCATGGTGATATAATTGGGAAAGTTACCTCAGGCACACTCTCCCCAAGCATGGGAATAGGTATTGGCCTGGGATATGTGGAAACAAAATATGCCGAACCAGGGACCCATATTGCTATTTCCGTTAGAAATAAAAGCCTGGGGGCAGTGGTAGAGAAACTGCCCTTGTTGAAACAATGAGAAATATAGAAGTTTGCCTTAGTCCTGAATTGATTCATTCATTTGACTTAAAAGACAAGATAATAGTGGTAGTGGATATTTTTCGGGCTACCTCCACCATGGTTACCGCCTTGGCCAATCAGGTAAAGTCCATCATTCCCGTGGAAGATCTGGAAACCTGCCGAAACTTCAGGAACCAAGGCTATATTATTGCCGGGGAAAGGAATGGCCTGCCCGCAGAAGGATTTGAATTGGGCAATTCCCCTTTGAGCTATTTAAAAAATGCCTTTGCAGGACGAAAAATAGCCGTGACAACCACCAATGGTACACTCGCCATAGAAAAATCAAAAGCCGACTCCGCAGAAATTGTACTAGGATCTTTTTTGAACCTGCAGGCTACTGCCAACTATTTATCCCTTAAAGAAAATGATGTCATCATTCATTGTGCCGGATGGAAAGGCAAGTTTAACCTGGAAGATTCCCTTTATGCCGGAGCATTGATAGAAGCTTTGTCCCAAAGCCATACCTTTGACTGCGATGGAGCATTGGCGATGAAAACACTTTATCAGGCCACAAAAGAAGACTTAGTTACTTTTTTAACCCAAGCCTCCCATGCCAAAAGACTTCAAAACCACCATATAGAAGCTGATATAGGGTTTTGCCTTACCTTGGATAAATATGATATCGTGGGAAAATTGATAGATAACGAATTGGTTGGGGAAAGATATGCCGCTATAAATTAAATACTCCCACATCCCGATTCCATCGAATGACTTCAAAAGTTCTTTTTTTATCCCGTGGTTTGCTCCCGAAATGATTACCACAGTCCCTTTTTGACTTATGCTGTTGACACATCTCCTTTAGCCTGATGATCCCTGTAGCATCAGTAAAAGGCTTATTCAACTTTTATTGTCCTTCGTGCCGAAGTAAAGAGACCTGAAAGTTCCTCTCCGTTACCCTTAATTAATTTTAACTCCAAATCATAATTCCCGGTAGGGAGGTTTTCCACCTTTACTGGAACAAGCTCCTTGATTTCCCGATCCTGCCCATCAATCGACAAAATAAATTTCAATTGATCCTCCTTCAATGCCCCGCCCAGCAGTAAAAAATCTATGATCACCTCCTCTCCTGTTTGGTAAGTATGGCCATCCTCAGGTAAATTTAGCACCATATGAGGTTCATCTGAATCCGGAAATGGTCTGGAATCACCCACCGTAAAATCCCTGTCCACATAATTACCAAATTCCTTCAAAGCGATTCCCTCTTCGTCGATCAAATAAGCTACTGCCCGATAGGTACCTGTCTTAAATTCCCGTTGAAAAATTGGCATATTATAGCTAATGGGGTTGTCTCCATTAATGATCAAGCGCAACTGAAAATTCCGCAGTCCTTCACCAAAGGGATAATTCTTGATGTTAAACTCAAAAGGAATTTTGCCCTCTTTGAAATTTTCATTTCCCAAAGGGCTGTACATTTCTATTATGGCATCAGGATACGACATAACTTCATAATTATCAAAAGTGATGGGCGTTATTTTCTCATTTTCAGCATCTGGTTTCTTTACCGGGATTTCGTTTGTTTTCTCCTTTTTTTCCGTTCCACAAGAGATCAAGATTAAAAATGCCGGTATTAATAAAAGATAAATCAATAAATTCTTCATAATAGGCGGGTTGTCCATGCTTAAAGATATTTAATTTTAGTTTAAAATGAATTACATTGCAGTATAATTCAAACAACATGAGTGATATTTTATTTGACGATATTCCATCCCTGGACTTGGCTGACTTTACCTCCGGTGATTCGGGAAAGAAAGCAGCTTTCGTGCAAAATCTGGGGCAAGCTTTCCACAATATAGGGTTTGTGGCGATCAAAAACCATGGTTTAAAACAGGAACTTCAAGATAAGCTTTATCGGAGTATTAAAGAATTTTTTAATTTGGATGATGAAATTAAATTAAAATATGAGCATCCTGAAATAGGCTTTCAAAGAGGCTATACCGGTAAGGGAAAAGAACATGCCAAAGGTAGGGATACGGGTGACCTGAAAGAATTCTACCATGTGGGTCAGGAATTAGGCCATATCCCTGATTCAGACCCAGTTAAAGAAACCTACCCCCTCAACATATGGCCTGAAGAAATCCCTGAATTTATGCCAGTTGCTTTAGATGCCTTTAAGACCATAGAGGAAGCGGGCAAAAATATGCTTCAAGCCATTGCGCTCTACCTTGAATTGCCCAAAGATTATTTTGAGGATAAAATAAAATATGGCAATTCCATTTTAAGGCAAATTCATTACTTCCCCATAGAAAAACCAGAAGAGGTACCAGCAGATGCCGTGAGGGCTGCCGAGCATGGCGACATCAATTTGATCACCTTGTTGATGGGTGCCAGTGCCGATGGGCTACAAGTACAGAGAAGAGATGGCAAATGGATCCCTATCACTGCCCTGCCAGATCAATTGATCGTGAATGTTGGGGATATGCTGGAAAGGTTGACCAATAATAAATTAAAATCAACCATCCACCGGGTAGTCAACCCACCGCGTGAGGAAATGAAAAACAGCCGCTTTTCCATCCCGTTCTTTATGCACCCAAGGTCTGAAATGAACCTCAGCTGTTTGGAAAGCTGCGTAGATGAAAACCATCCTAAACAGTTTCATGATGCTACTGCGGGGGAATTTCTGGATGAACGCCTAAGAGAACTTGGGTTAAAAAAATAAGCATTTGTGGAAGTAAAGAGAGTTAGATATTATTTCTATCTGAAAGATGTATTACTACTCTCTGTTACTGCATTTGGTGGCCCCCAGGCTTTCCTTTCCATGGTACTGGATATCATGGTGAAGAAAAGGGGATACATTACAGAAAAAGATTTATTTGAGCTGAATGCACTTTGCCAAGTCCTTCCTGGACCTACATCTACCCAAACAATTGCTGCCATTGGATTTAAAATTGGAGGACCTCTCCTAGCCTATTTGTCCTTGCTGGTGTGGATATTACCTGCCACCATCCTAATGATTGCAGCGGCTTTACTTATTGATTTTCTGCAGGAAAACACCGTCGGCTCCCTGGATTTTGCCAAATTTATCCAGCCTATGGCCATAGGGTTTATCATTTATGCAGCCCGGATGACTGTCGGAAAAATGATCAAGACCACAGAGGCTGCGGTACTCATGATGATATCGGCTTTCGTGGCCTTCTTTTACAATTCCCCCTTTATTTTTCCTGTGATGTTGCTTATCGGCGGCATTATCACCTCACTGAACTATCAAAAGCAACCATTCACCAATGAAAAGCCCAAGCTTAATGTTCAATGGTCCAACTTTATTTTATGGGGGAGTGTGTTGATATTTGCGGCGGTGTTGGGACATTATACCCGCCTATTACCTGTCAGGTTGTTTGAGAATTTTTACCGTAACGGCAGCTTGATCTTTGGCGGAGGGCAAGTGCTTGTTCCTTATTTATACACTGAGTTCGTCGAATTCAAAAATTATCTTTCCTCAGAAGAATTCCTTACCGGCTATGCCATTTCCCAAAGCGTTCCTGGGCCTACATTCAGCATAAGTTCCTATATAGGTGCCCTATCAATGAGGGAATATGGTACGGGTGGAATCCTTCTGGGAGGAGTGGTTGCAGCTGTTGGGATTTTTCTGCCCGGCACCTTTTTGATCTTTTTTGTAATCAGGTTTTGGGACGAACTCAAAAAATACCGTCCAGTAAGGGCAGCCCTGGAGGGGGTTAATGCGGTCAGTTGCGGAATGCTGATTGCTGCAGCCTACCTTTTATTTGAGCCCCTGGAAAACAATCTTTTCAATATTACAGCCATAATAGGGACTTACTTCCTACTCCAATTTACCAAAATCCCTTCCCCCCTTATCATCCTTTTTGGGGTCATGGCCGGCATAGGCTTTCAGCTTGTCACCAAATTTTTTCTTGTTTAGATTTAAATGGGATTAATAAAAGCTTTAGCGGGATATTAAACCAGTAAAACAGCATGAACCAAAATCGGGATAATTTTCGTTAATTTAAGGGGCAAAGAGAAAATTAAAAGCAAATAATGAATACAAGGCAAATCAAATATATCGAATCGGAAGAAGATATCTTGGAGCAGGAAGTTGATTGAGCCGTCAATCTTAGCATGGAGCAGCGCCTTATTGAATATTGTAAACACATCATCCGCAATTATGCTGTTGCAGGGATAGATGTCCGGAACTTTCCCGTAAAACGCATTATTTACTATATAGAAAATGAGGAGTAACCAAAACAACGTTTTTCCTTCTCATTAGAGAGTTTATTGAAGCGCTGAATAAAAATAAGGTTGAATATCTTCTTATAGGCGGATATGCATTAGGAGCCTATGGACATATCAGGAGCACGGGAGATCTGGATATTTTTGTTAATGCAACCGAAGAAAATGCAGATAAAGCCATTTCAGCTTGTATCGATTATGGAATATCAAAGGAATACTTAAGAAAAGAAATGTTTTTGGTTCCTAAAATGATTGGATCGGGGAAATCCCCTTGAGGATTGAGATCCTTAAAAAATTAGATGTAGTTGATTTTAAATACGCCTTCCAACGAGCCATTAAAACAGTTGTGGATGGTCTTCAAATCAATGTAGTATCTCTTGAAGATTTAATCCTATTGAAGAAAGCAGCCGTAAAAGAGTAGGAACAAGTCAAGAGATAGTGAACCCTCATATCATTCTCCCCTTCTTCAACACTTTTACTTTATAAGTCATTTGCAATGGCTCAATGACAATCGATCTCTATTGTTCGGAATAATTTCGGGGACTGGAATAAAGATACTCATCAGGGGATTTAACCCGGCCCCCTATTACCTGAAAAGTCAGGAAGTAAGGTAATTCTTGAACCTGAAAACCCATAATTAAAAATACGTACTTAGAAAATGAATTGCAAAAAAAAATAGAAAGGCGTAGATGCAATCTCGCCTAGCAGGGGCAGCGACTTATTCAATATTGTAAACATATAAATCAAAAATCTTTACTCCTCAATGAATGGTATTTCAAGCTGTTTGCAAATCAACTTGGCCAATTGACGATCCAATTTAGAATGTCGGGGAACCGCTGATTTTTTACCAGTTACCGCATTTCTATAAATGTCGTGATTACTGCCATGGCGGTGCAAATGGCATCCGTGATATCCCAGATGTTTAATGAAAAGTCTGGATTTAATGGACATTTATCTCCAAACTTTCGGTATGGACAACATTAATAATTTCGTTACTTAAGTCCTCCTTGGAGTCTTCCAGCCAAAGGTTTAATGCATCCATTAGATTTGTCTTTGTTTCATCAATGGTTTTCCCCTGTGAAAAAACACCAGGAATTTCTTTTATCTGTCCAATAAAAAATTCTTCACCTTTTGAAATTACTGCTGTCAAGTTCATGGTTAAATTTAACGTTTATTGTTGAAATTATGTTCATTATCAATAATATGTTACATTTTTTTAACACCCTCATCTCCCCTTCCACACCAATACACCCTGGCCTTTCCCTCCATTGTCATAGTCGCAACCAAAAAGTCCTCACTCCCATCTTTAAGCCCGTACCTTTTCTTCAGATCTTCCGCTTTTAAGGGGTGGTTACGGACAATCACATTGACCTTGCCCATAGGGAAAAGCCGCTTGAGTTCTTTTTTGTCCAGTTTTACTTCTTGGATAATCTTAAAGATCCTACCGGGGATTTTCTCCGGAAACTTCAGTGCGGTGTAAAGATGGGTATTTCGGTGCAGCTTGGACAGGCCATACCGCAAGGCAAAACTTTTAAAACCACCAGCCTTCATAATGGCCGCATTGGGTTCTATCAGAAATTCCTGCGGAAGGGCATAGGTTACCTCATTACCTTCCTCTTTCTCAAAAGTAAAATCAAACCTTTGCTCTTTATCGGTCTTTAAATCAAAAGCGGAAAGTCTTACTTCCTCCACTTTTTCCTGCTTTTTCCAAATCAACAGCACTTCCTTAACTTCATTTTTCACCGCCACTACCAGTACCTGCTGTATATCCGGAAGTTCGCTCAAGACTGCCTTGATATCCAACATAGGGGAAGCCTTGATCATGATATTTTGGGCTTTTTCCTTCATGAGGGGCCAATGTGCCCTCACATTTGGTTCACAATCTGCTAGCTTGAAAAGTTTCTGGTTATTGCCCCCCCGCCTGGCTGGATCAATATACAACCAGTCAAAGCACCGATCGGTCTGCTTCAAGAACTCCATGGAATCTGTAGAAATAACCTGATATTTTTGGGGGTCTTTACTTAGCAGCCGAAAATTATGGGCAACGATTTCAGCCAGTTTTTTCTCTCTTTCTATATAGGTTACTTCCCGGAAATTTTCTCCAAAGATTAAAGTATCCACCCCAAAACCTCCGGTAAGATCTATCAATTTTTCGCCTTGTGCAAACCGGGCTTTGAAAAGGGCCGCTTGCTCCGAAGAGCTTTGCTCCAGGGAAAGGGAAGCGGGAAAAACAACTTCTGGATGCCCTGTCCAGGTGGGGAGTTTGGTTTTGGCTTTTTGCCTTGAAGCTATCTGCTGTACCGCTTCTTTTAAATCAAAATCAGCCGTTTGGTGGTATTTTAAAAGCAAAAGTGCAGGATCTTCCTGAAGATGATCCTGCACAAATTGGTATAGTTTACCGGTATATAACTGGTCCAAATCCAAGTTTACACCAAATTATGATCTACAAGATATTTAGCAATCTGAACAGCATTGGTGGCGGCCCCTTTTCTGAGGTTATCGGCTACTATCCACATATTCAAAGTATTGGGCTGGGATTCGTCCCTTCTCAATCTTCCCACAAATACCTGATCTTTTTTATGGGCATTCACTGGCATGGGATATATATTATTGGCAGGATCATCTTCTACCACTACTCCTTCGGCATTAGAAAGCAGGTTTTTTACTTCCTCCAAGTCAAAATCCTTTTGAAACTCCACATTGACCGATTCGGCATGACCTCCCATTACCGGGATCCGTACCGTTGTGGCCGTTACCTGAATAGAGTGATCGTTGAAGATCTTCTTTGTCTCATTGATCATTTTCATCTCTTCCTTAGTGTAACCATTTTCCTGGAACACATCAATATGGGGAAGCACATTCAGGTCAATTTTATGGGGGTATACTTTTTCACCTTCCACCCCGGCACGTTCGTTCATCATTTGGTCCACCGCTGCTTTTCCTGTGCCGGTGACAGATTGATATGTCGATACCACAATCCTTTTGATGCCATAATTTCCCCTTAATGGGGCCAGGGCCATTACCATCTGAATGGTAGAACAATTGGGATTTGCAATAATCCTATCATCAATTCTTAAGTCTTTGGCATTGATTTCGGGAACAATCAGTTTTTTCGTCGGATCCATTCTCCAGGCAGAAGAATTATCCACCACTATGGAGCCTGCCTCGGCGAATTTTGGGGCCCACTCCAAAGAAGTTGCTCCTCCGGCAGAAAAGATGGCAATATCCGGTTTTTCTGAAACAGCCTGTGCCAATCCGATAACGGTATATGCTTTGTCTTTAAATTTAATTTCCTTGCCTACCGATCTTTCACTTGCCACCAACAACAATTCATCAAATTGAAAATTGTGCTCTTCCAGCACCTCAAGGATTTCTGAACCGACCAATCCGGTGGCTCCAACAACAGCTAATTTCATCTTCTTATTTTCTTCTATTGTTTTTTTACTTATTTTTATTACTATGAAAGCCTTAACTTTTGTATGGGTTTTTCTTGCTTTTCCCATACTAGGTTTAGAATTTTTGAATAAAACCGAAACTTTTAATGCACTTCAGGACTTTGAAAGCAATTTTGATTTAGTAAGCCATCCTGAGGAATTTTTACCAAACTGGTCTGCCAATGATATCCGGAGTACTTCTTCGCGTATATTCCAGGCAGCCGGGGAAGGGATAAGCAATTCCAAAGCTTTGGGAATACAGCCCATCGGTAATTTCAATGCCGAAATTTACACAAAAACTACTACTATTGACCTAGTAAGCAACAGAATTTCATTAAAAGCCAAAACAATCCAAAATGGTTCCGGTAACCGACCTGTTTATATTTTTTATTCATTTTCCGTGGATGAAGGGAATACCTTCACCCACCGGCAGCAATTGGGGGATGTGGAGACTTTTCGAAATGAAAACAGCACCTTTCTAGAATATGATTTTATTATTCCCAACGAACTTTTGGAAAAAGAAAGGCTGCTCATAAAATTAGAGATCAATTATGGCGAAGGGAATGGAAGCGCTGCCCGCTTGTTTATAGATGATTTTACAGTACATGGGCTTGTTAAAGCGGAGCAGTATTCGTTGGAGATTCTTTCTGTAGAAGTGGGTGAGGGGAAAAACCTGGTGGTTAATTTTAACCAACCGATTAAGTTTACAGGAGAAAATGCGGAAAATTCCATTTCGCTTAACCATTCTTACGGGCCTCCGCAAAAAATAGCGATAGAAGGCCAAAGCTTACATTTAGAGTTTGCCGACTACCTCTATTCAAATCATTATGAGTTGACCTTTAACCATCTTACCTCTGAAACAGGAGAGGAAATTTGGGTGGATAAAAATCACATCTTCGAGATAACCACCCCTACTCCTTCGGGGGCAATAAGCATCAATGAATTTATGCCCGATCCAAACCCCAAGGGTCTGGTTCCCGAAGATCCATTGATACCCTCTTCCACCTCCAATGAATATATAGAACTTCTAAATACTTCAGATAAACCCATAGGATTGGGAGGGTTTTCCTATAACAATGGAAAATTTGAAGATTTTTCCCTCGCACCGGGCGCTTATGTTCTGCTTACTGCCCCTGGTAATAAGGAATTGTTCACTTCTTTTGGGCAGGTGATCGGAGTGAACACCTTCAGTCCCTTGGCCAATACGGCAGGACATATCTCCATTGCGGATGCCTTTGGAAATGTGGTGGACAGTCTTTCCTATACCCGGGAGTGGTATCAAGACCAGCAAAAAACCATGGGAGGATGGGCTTTGGAGAAAATAAATCCTTTTCAGCCTTGCAGTTATACGGCTAATTGGACGGCCTCCACTTCCCCCCAGGGCGGAACTCCCGGGAAAGTCAACGCAGCATTTAACGAATCCCCGGATAACAAGCCTTTCTTCACCACATATATCCAGCCAGTTTCGGGCCATGAAATTTTGGTAGGATTCTCCAAACCCATTAATCAAGAAAGTATTGACAATGCAACATTTTTATTGGATGGGAAAATGCTTCCGGTGCAAGATATCCATTACCAAGGGATAGCTTTGACGTTACCTGATACTTTGATCTCAGGCCATAATTACCTACTCGAAGTGAAAAACCTCCATGATTGCTTTGGGATACTGATCAGCGAAGAACCGCTTTCTTTCACCTATGATATCGAAGCACCAAAAGTCCTTCGGGCAGCAAATCTTTCTCCTCATGAACTAAAAGTTTTTTTCGATGAGCCCATCAACAGATCTCCCGCCGAATCGGAAGAAAACTACCTGATCAACAAAGAAAATGGGATGGTCGGATCCGCTAATTTAGCAGATAGTCTCAGTGTGTTGTTAATCCTAAAAAACCAACTTGACCTTGGCCAAGATTATTCCCTTACCATTCTCAATCTGGAAGATTGGTCAGGAAACATCTCAGCAGAAGAAACGGTTGAATTTTTCCTGGATGACAAGTTGGACACCTTGATCCTCTCAGGTCCTACCTTACTGGACCTCTATTTCAAAACAGAGGTGGATAACTTATCCGCTGCTGCGACCATCAACTATTCTGTAGATAGTGATATTGGCCATCCAAAATCGGCCTTTAGGAATGCTGATAATTTCAAAATTGTCCATTTGATTTTTGATCAGAATTTACCCCAAAACACCACTGGAACACTGACTACTGAAAACATCAAAGACCAATCGGGGAATTACATCAATACCCATAAGAAAACTTTTCTTCAGGATGACCGCACTATTGCAGTAGGTGAAGTAGAAGTAGTCAATGACAGCACCTTAGAGGTCACTTTTAACAAACCGCTACTTCCGAATTTTGCCGTACTAAAAACTAATTACACTGTCAATGAAGATATTGGGCATCCTATAACTGTCTCCCAAATAAACCCTAAATCAGTTAACCTAATCTTTGGGAACAAATTCGAAGAAGGCAAAGCCTATCAACTCTCCATCCTTGGGCTTAGGGATATTTACGGTGTGGAAATGAGCCGGACAGTGAACATCAATTTTGATTTTGACCTTTCTGCCCCTGTTATTGAGGAAGCCCTGCTAATCAACCCCTATGAAATTAAGGTCAAAAGCAACAAACCCATCCTGCTTCCAAGCGTCAACAGTATAGCCATTACCCATCATCAAATAGAACGCATAGCAGCCATAAATGATCGGGAATTTATCCTAACCACCAGTCATCCATTAAAAGAAAATACCATCCAGTTGCTCCTTGTAGGGGTCGCGGATTTGAGAGGAAATAAGGCAGATTCCATTTTTGTCGAAATCCCTAACGAAAAAATAACCCTGGGCGCTACTACCATTGTCAAAGAGGATTTGATCCAATTGGTCTTTTCAGCAGAAGTGGATCCGGCTAGTGCTGTTCATCCCGATAGCTATAGGGTAAATGGGGACCTGCCCCTGGAAGTGCTCCTACAAGAAAGACAATTTGAAATACTTCTTCAGCTACCAAAGGTCTTATCCTTGGGAGATTCGGTATTGGTGGAAATCAAATCCATTAAAAGTAAAGAGGGGAAAGAAAACCAAGACTTAACAGATAGCCTTTTGTATGATGATGGAATAGAAGACTTGTACGTTGTCAACTCTCAACTTATCCAAGTGGTACACAAAGCTGCCTTGACTAAAGAAAACTCCGAACAAACTATTTTTTCCCTGAGAGATCAGGAAATCAAAATCCAGCCATTGGTAAACCAAACAGACCAAAGGTTGCTTCAACTTGTTCTGGACAAAGCTTTAAATCCAGACATTTCTTACCAACTCATAATCCCTCAAAGGATCGCTCTAAGCCACCAAACAATGCCAGGATCAATGAGGAACATTATCTATGATAAAAGCCCTCCACAGCTGGTCATGATAAAAGCTTTAAATGAAAATGAGTTGTTGGTCTCCTTTAATGAGGCTCTGGATCCCATCCTTTCCCTTGTAACATCTTTTTACCATATCGATGACAAAGAACCCCTTGAGGTGATGCCCGGGGATTTGCCCAACCAGGTTGTTCTTGTGCTGGGGGGAATGCTTCAAAAGGATAAATCCTATGCATTGACTGTCATTCAATTGGAGGATCTACATAGAAATGCCATAAGTGAGCAAACCCTGGATTTTATATTTGATGGACCCGTTTTCCCGGCTTATGGGGAAGTCATCATCAATGAGTTGATGGCTGCCCCCAGATCGGGGAATGCGTTGCCAGATGCGGAATATGTAGAATTGTATAATTCCGGTGAAAATGAAATTTTCCTTGGAGGCTTATTCCTGGCCAACTCCCGAAGTGCCACCGTCCTTCCCCGTGAAAGCATTGCACCTGGAGCCTATTTGATTTTGACGTCTGCCAATCGGAAAGAAGCAATGGAAGGCTTTGGAAAAACCATCGGTCTAAGCAATTGGCCTACCTTGCTCAATGATGGCGATGAAGTAAAACTTTTGGATAGAAACGGAAATGTACTGGATGAATTAAGCTACCATACGGCCAGTTATGGTGGAGCGGAAAAAGCCCAAGGAGGATATAGCCTTGAAATAATCAATCCTTTTTCCCCCTGCCCTGAATCCAATAACTTAAGGCCATCCGAAGCTCCTCAAAAGGGAACACCTGGTAAAGTCAACTCAGTCTTTGATGATACCCCTGACAAAACCAAACCAGTCCTTCTGAAAGCCTCTCCAAAAGGGGAAAAATCAATTGTCTTGGAATTTTCCAAAAGATTAAGCCCTAATTTGACCCTAGTGGAATTGATGGCCAAACCATCCCTGAAAACCCTTGGAATGGCTATAGATGAAGATGATCCCAACCGTATAATAATTCAGCTCGGTGAGCCCCTCCAAGAAAACCAACTGTACCAAATTTCCATTGAAAACCTGAGGGATTGTGCCGGAAACCTCATTGATCCGGCAAGAAATGAAGCAAGCTTTAAAATCCCTGTCAACGCAGAAGTAGGGGATATTCTCCTTAATGAAGTTTTGTTCCATGCAAGGACAGGAGCACCAAAGTTTGTGGAAATCTATAACCGGTCCGATAAATTCATCGACTTGAGCAATTGGAAGTTGGCCAATACATCCAACGGGGAGGTCAACAACAGAAAAGTTATCGCTACCGATGAGCTGATCATAGACCCCTTCAGTTATGGGGTCTTTACCACTGATGCTTCCCTGCTCAATCAAGGGTACCCCAAGGGTAAAGCAGAAACTTATATGGAACTTTCCCACTTACCCAGTTATCCAAATGCCAGGGGAACGGTCATCCTACTTAATCCAGAGGAAGACCTTATGGAAAGGTTTGACTATGATGAAAAATTTCACCATGCACTCTTAAATGATGTCAAGGGAATTTCCTTGGAACGGTACTCCTTGGACCATGATGTGAATGATCCGGAGAACTGGCATTCAGCTTCTTCGGCAGCAGGATATGCCACACCAGGATATAAAAATTCCCAGACTTATGTAGGGGGTGTGCTGGAAAAAGGCATCACTATTTCCCCAAGAGCTTTTGTCCCTGATGCCCCCGGAGAGCAAAATTTCACCACGATAAGCTACGAAATGAATAGCCCGGGATTCGTTGCCACCTTGCGCATTTACAGTGTCAGTGGGCAGTTGATCAAAGAACTCTGCCAAAATGATATATGGGGAAGTTCTGGCTTTTATACCTGGGACGGCACCGACCTTTCCGGAAAAAAGATGCGTCCGGGATACTATATTGTTTGGGTGGAAGTATTGAATTTGGGAGGCAGGATAGAAAATATTAGGAAAACCGTAGTGGTGGGCAGCAAGTTTTGAGTTAATAGACCTCCTTTCTTTAATTAGAAAACCTCATCTGGTTAATGTCGGGCAAAAGTCGGGTAAAATCCTGCGGAATACAGGAAATTTATTTCAAATTATAATAAAATTGCAAGTAAATAAATCGACTTTGATTATGAAACAACCACATTTGGGTCAAAAGATTCTCGAATTGAGAAAGGCCAAAGGATTTACACAAGAGGAACTGGTCGAAAAGTGCAACCTGAATGTGAGGACAATACAAAGGATAGAAGCAGGGGAAGTAACCCCCAGATCCTATACCATCAAGACCATTTTTGAAGCTTTAGGTTTTGATTATAAGGAAGAGCTTAACCTAAGTCCGCAGGAAATATTGGAAAAGCTGCAAAGTGAATCTCCCCAGCCGATGCTAAAAGCAGATCCCCGGTTAAAAAAAATATTGGGTATTTCCCTGTTGGCCTTGGGAATTTATTATGTTATTGTTTTTCCGGCAGGATTGGCCTTTGGAACTTATTTTGGCCTGTAAATCCCTCCTATATGGCCTGAGCTTATTGCTTTTCAGCCTTTCCCTGTTGACCGTCCAAAAAGAATTGGGGCCTTTGGCATTGGTGGTTGCAGCATTGGGAATTTTCAACGGCTTCCTCTTTGCCACGGTGATAGCTGAAAAGCCAATTCGGTCCGGAGAATATCACACACAAGAAGGCTTGGAAAAAGAATCTGAAAGGTGGTGAGGCAAGTTAAAATTATCTCCCACAGGCCACCACATCAACAGATAAAATTAGTGGGGCCTATGGGAGAGAAAGATTACTTTCGCCAAAATACTTTAAGGCAATGGCTTGACCTTTATGTCCTTGTAATAAATCACACTCTTGGGATCATGGGCCTGTAAGGCAAAAGTACCCCGATCGATTTTTTTCTCCCCGGCATTTTCGGGCCTGTTTTTGTCTTCAGATTCCACATACTCTACGACGGTTTTTCCATTGACTTTGATGGTGACCTTATCCCCTTGGACAATAATATGCTCGGTATACCACTCATTGTCTTCCACGTGGACTTCCTTCACATCATCAAAAGAATATAAGCTCCCTGTTTTTCTCCAATCGCCATGGGATTGATTGACCTGAACTTCATAGCCTTTTGATGGCCATCCTTCTTCCAGGTATTCTGTATGGAAGAATATGCCCGAATTAGCTCCGGGCTCTGTCATCACTTTCGCTTTGAATTCAAAGTTTTCGAAATCATGGTCCATCACTGGGCCTACATAAAATAAATGGGACCTTTTACCGTCCACCTTAATGACTCCATCCTCGATGGAAAAGGACTCTGCATTTTCGTTGGCTTTCCAGCCATCAAACGTTTTCCCGTCAAAAAGAGAAATCCAGCCATCTTTATCCGCTGTGTTTTGGGCAAAAGCTGCCACAGAAAAGAAGGCCATTACACAAATTAGAATTGTTTTTTTCATTATGATTTTGAATTTATAAGTCCAATAAAGTCCCAAAGTACTATTATAAGTTGTTTAATTCAATAGCTAAAGTGGTAAAGGTGCCCATTATTTTATAAGCCTTCTTTTTCATCCTTATAAATAAAAGTCCTTCCCTGACCTTTCTCCCTGATATATCCCCTGTACATTCCTTGGGAATTAAAAGGCATGGTGATGTTGCCCTCTTTATCAATGGCAATGACGCCTCCTTCCCCCTCCATTCCCACTAACTGCCTCATAACCACATCTTCAGCGGCCTCTTGGAGAGACTTTCCACCATGTTTCATTTGGGCAGCAATTTCATGAGCCACTACCGCTCTGATAAAATATTCCCCATGCCCTGTGGCTGAAACCGCACAGGTCTCATTATCAGCATAGGTCCCAGCACCGATGATGGGAACATCTCCTACCCTGCCGTAACGTTTATTGGTCATTCCCCCTGGGAAGTAGCCGCAGCAACATTGCCTTTGCTATCCACGGCTACAGCACCTACTGTGCCGAACTTTCTGTCCTTGAAATAAGGGGCTTCCAATTCCATCTCCAGGAGAGAGGAGTGATCCAATTGCTGCTTTTCCGCATCGATGATTTTCATTAACTGTTCATATCTTTTCTCCACTTTAAAATAGGAAGGGTCTACAAGGACGAGCCCCTGTTCCTGGGCAAAAAGTTCAGCCCCCTCGCCGATCAAAAAAACATGGGGGGAATGGGCCATCACGGCATGGGCAGCCATTATAGGATTTTTAACTTTGGTGATTCCAGCTACTGCCCCCGCATTTTTTGTTGCGCCATCCATTATGGCAGCATCCATTTCATTCTTCCCTTCATGGGTAAATACCGCTCAAATATTACCAAAACAACAATTAAGAATAAAAACTGTTTTATCTCCACCATTTTAAAATTTTATTAAATCTATTGATATGCATCATACGTATTTTGGAATATATCGTAAGAAAGTTAATACCAAGTTGTTAAAATTCAAGATAATAAAAAAAATAGATTTTTGATTTTAAAAAGGTAGCCGTACTTTAGGGGACTTTTTGAACAACAAAAAAGACGATATGAAAATAATCATTTTAAATCAAGCATTATGAACCAGGAAGGAAAAACATCTTACTCTAAAGAGGAACTCAAGGAATTTGAAGATCTCATCAACAATAAATTAAAAATCGCCAAAGAAGAACTGAATTCTTTAAAGGAGACATTGAGCAAAAGAAATGATAGCGGAACCGACAACACCGCCTCCACCTCCAAGCTTCTTGAAGATGGCGCAGATACTTTGGAAAGAGAGAATCTTAGCCAGCTGGCGGCCAGGCAACAAAAGTTCATTATCAACCTGGAAAACGCCCTGAGACGGATAAAAAATGGAACCTATGGCGTTTGTGTGGATACGGGTAAGTTGATTGCCAAGGAAAGATTACGGGCTGTGCCGCACACCATGCATTCCATTGAAGCAAAATTAGCGAAAAAATAATTTTGGAATTCCTTCATAAACATATTGAAGCATTGGTTTTCTGCTCTCCAGATCCGTTAGGCATTGACGAAATTCAAAGGTGCCTAACGGAAATGTTTGAATCTGAAATCCCTCTGGACCTTTTGGAGAAAGCGCTGGGTGAGCTTCAGGATAAATATTCATCCGAAGATTTTTCATTTTCTTTGGAACATTTGGGTGCTGGCTATCAATTTTTGACCAAACCCGCTTATCAGGCAAGCATTTCGATATTGTTGAAACAGCAGTCCCATAAGCGATTGTCTACTGCTCAAATGGAAACCCTTTCTATTATTGCCTATAAACAGCCTGTCACAAAATCCGAAGTGGAACAAATAAGAGGGGTAAGCTGTGATTATTCCATACAAAAGCTTCTGGAAAAGGAACTGGTGACCATCAAGGGCAAAGCAGAATCATTGGGAAGGCCCATTCTCTATGGGACCAGTGGTAAATTTATGGACTATTTTGGCATCAATCACCTGAAGGATCTGCCACAGCCAAAAGACTTTCTTCCCGAAGAAAACCAAATAGGAGAAGAAAAGGGATAAATTTCCCGAAGGAAACCTCAATTGAAGGATTGAATAATTGGATTTTTTAGTTTTTTGAGGACTTGCTTCCAAGAAACCAACCTGTTTATCCCCCAATCAATTACTTTATTTTAGCATTTAATTCCTATATTATCTTTATCTTTGCATCCCATTAAAATTCAGTGAACCAAATCATTAACAAGCGGGTTTTATTGGCTGAATAAATACAACTACAGCAGAGATGCTGCAATCTTATGAGAAGAAACAACAAAGACAATAAGGGTTACGGAAAAGCCTCCGGCAAAAGCGGTAACTACAAACCTTCACCCAGAAACGAACGCTCGGAAAGGGACAATAAACCATCCTCCAACAGATTTTTTGGGGAGCGAGACGAAAGACCGGGAAAAACAGGCAAACCTTCCTTTAACAAGCCGAAGACAGATGGGGGAAACAATTCTGAAAGAAGCCATAAACCTACGTCCAACCAATATGGGCGAGGACGGAGCGACAGAAGCCGGCAAGAAGGAAAACCTTCCTATAATAAGTTTGGCGCTGAAAGAGGGGAAAGATCAGAATTCGGCAGCAAACCTCCATTTAAGAAATATGGTAGCGAAGGAGCCGAAAAGGCAGACGGAACTGCATACAAGACCATATACAAAGGAAGGGGAAAAGACCAAAAACCCAGGTACGAAACCGTAAGGAAAGAAGAGGCAGATTATAAAAGAACCCCTAAAAAGTTCTTTCCCAACAAGCGGTTATTGGACAATGGTCCAAACGAACAAAAGCCATCCTATGATTTCAAAAAATTTGAAAAAAGGGTTAAAATAAATAGTGGTGATGAAGAAATCAGATTAAATAAATATATCGCCAATTCGGGAGTTTGCTCAAGGAGAGAGGCTGATTCGCTTATCGAAAATGGGCTCATCAGTGTAAATGGCAAATTAATAAAAGAACTGGGCCATAAAGTTTTCAAAAAAGACAAAGTCCAATACCAAGGGAAAACTCTGAACCCCGAAAAGCCGGTTTATGTACTTCTGAATAAACCGAAGGATTTTATCACCACCACAGATGACCCTATGGAAAGAAAAACAGTAATGAGCCTGGTCAGTTCTGCTTGTGATGAAAGGATATTTCCAGTGGGAAGATTGGACAGGAATACTACCGGCTTGCTTTTATTCACCAATGATGGTGAACTGGCCGATAAACTTGCTTCTCCTGCCAATAAGATAAAAAAGATCTACCAGGTAACTTTGGATAAGCCATTGACCAAAAACGACGCTGATGCTATAGTAGAAGGCCTCACTTTGGAAGATGGATTGGTAAAAGTGGATGACATGCAGGTTTTATCCAAAGACAGGACTATTTTAGGATTGGAAATCCATATCGGAAGAAATAGAATCGTGCGGAGGACTTTTGCTCACTTGGGCTATGATGTAGTGTCATTGGACCGGGTAGTTTATGCTGGCCTGACAAAAAAGGATGTGTCCAGGGGGAATTACCGCTTCCTAAGTGAGAAAGAAGTTATCAACCTGAAGTTTTTCAGTTAACAGAAAAGAGGCCGAAGAGGCCTCTTTTTTAGTTTACTCTTTTTATATAAAACGGGGACCAATTATACCTAGCAGAACTACCGTCAGAGTAGATGGAGGAAACAACATTACTGTTGACCGAGGACTGTCGAGGCTGTGTAAAAAGACTAATTATAAAATCCTCCCACAAATAATAATTCAATCGATTATTATCATGCTTAATCTTTCATACCTTGTCGGTGCCTGAAATAGATTGACCGTTTTATGCCACTAAAATCGGTAAAATTT
>JBBDSC010000063.1:0-1541 GCA_040905145.1 Anditalea sp. | reverse complement strand
TCCTTCCGGATGAAAACATCGGTGAGATGGAAAGTAAGGGTATAGAATTCCAGGTCGGCTATAGGCAAAATTTCGGTGAGTTAAATTTCAGAGTAAGCGGCAATTATTCTTTCAATGACAATACCGTTATCTTTTTTGATGAGGTCCCCCAGGCGGAACCTTATCAAAAGCAGGAAGGAAGACAATTTGGTTCTCAATTGGTATACAATGCCATCGGTATTTATAGGACCCAGGCAGATTTGGACAACAATGTCAATTATCCCAATGCGGCCATTGGAGGGCTGATCTTTGCTGATTTAAATGATGACGGCGTGATTGATGGCAACGATCGGTACCGTTTTAATACCAATCCTTTTCCAAGGTCTCAATTTGGTATGACCATCGGGTTAGATTATAAGAATTTTGACCTTACCATGTTGCTGCAAGGTCAGGATGGAGGAAAATTCAGATTAGATAATGGATTCAATTCGGGAGCTGGCGGTAACGGACTTGCCTATGTGGCCCAAAACAGCTTTGATTTGGACAATACCGATGCGGTCCTTCCAAGGATCCGTCCGGTGGGATTTCCGGCCGAAAACAATGATTTCTGGTACCATAATGCCACCTGGCTGCGATTTAAATCGGCAGAATTGGGATACAGCTTACCCAATGAGCTGGCTGGAAAAATTGGGATTTCAGGAGTTAGATTTTATCTATCGGGAGAAAACCTCTTCCTGATTTACAATAACCTGGCAAGGTTCGGAGCTGGAGACCCCGAGTTCCTCAGTGGAAAAGGAGGAACCTATCCCAATATGCGTTCTTTGGGTTTTGGTCTTAATCTAACTTTTTAAATTACTTATGAAAAATAACCTATTTAAAATCGATATGATCAGGAAATTATTGATTCTGATGATTACCGTCTCTGCTTTCACAGCTTGTGACGATGAACTTCTGGATGTTCAACCCTTGGATGCCATATCTGAGGATAACGTATTTACTGATCCTGTATTTCTTCAAAACTATGTTTTTAACATCTATAATGGGATAAAGCCGCATTGGAGCCCTGGTACAGGGGGGTATATTGGTATGACGGATATTGCCGTTTCGGCTCCGGATACGCATGACAGAGCAACTGGGATCAGACAATATCTGGAAGGCAACAATACCCCGGATAACGTCACCCAGCTGACTAATATTTGGGCCGAGGAATATGATTTTATAAGAAGAGCCAATATTTTCTTTGAAAAAGTGGCGGATTCCCAAATAGAAGAAGAAACTCTTAACCGGATGAAAGGCGAAGTCCATTTTTTGAGGGCTTGGATGTACTTTGAATTGATCCGGACCTTTGGCGGTGTTCCCTTGATTACAAATAGTTTCACCTTGAGTGACGAGTCATTTGATGTTTCACGTAACAGTTTTGAAGAATGTGCGCAATTTGTGTTGGATGAATGTGAAATCGCAATTGAACTCTTGGATGGGTATCCTCATGCTGTGGGAAAAGTAAGCCAAGATGCTGCCTTGGGATTAAAAGCAAGGATGTTATTGTACATGGCAAGTCCATT
>JBBDSC010000062.1:0-9325 GCA_040905145.1 Anditalea sp. | reverse complement strand
TCACATTAACCAAAGAAGAAAGAGAAGAACTTCAAACGCTAGTCAAGAAAGGCAAACGTAAAGCGCAGGTAATTAGAAATGCACTCATTTTACTGAATTGTGATGAATGGGCATTTGGAGATAAAACGAAAAATGAAGAAGTGGCGAAGGTATTGCAAATAGGAGACAGAACAATTGACAGATTAAAAAAACTATTTGTTGAAGAGGGGTTTGAAGTAGCTGTGTACGGAAAAACCGAAATAAGCGAGCGATATTATCACCGGGTTATGGATGGAGAAAGAGAGGCCAAATTGGTTACCTTATGTTGTTCTGATCCACCTGAAGGGTATGCGAAATGGTCTCTTCGGTTGCTGGCAGATAAAATGGTTGAACTGAAATATGTGGACAGTGTTTCGTACGAAACCATAAGACGGACGCTAAAAAAAAGAACTTAAGCCATGGAAAGTTAAAGGATGGGTAATTGGCAGGGCAAGAAACGGACAGTTTGTTGCAGATATGGAAAAAGTACTGGAAACCTACAAACTGCCCTATAACCCAACTATCCCCGTGGTTTGCATGGATGAATCGCCCCAGCAATTAATAAAAGAAACCAGGGAAAGCATAGAAATGAAACCGGGGAAAGAAAAGAAGATAGACTATGAATATCAGAGAGTTGGGACTTGTAATATCTTTATGGCAAACGAACCACTAGCTGGAAAAAGATATGTGCAGGTAACGGAGGGGAAGACAAAAAAAGAATGGGCCTTTTTTATCCGGGAAATTGCAGATAACTACTTTGCAAAAGCTGAAAAGATAAATTCAGTAATGGACAATTTAAATACTCACCAACCAGGTTCATTATATGAAGTCTTTGAACCACAAGAAGCCAGTCGTATCTGCAATAGATTTAACTTTATATATACCCCTAAGCACGGCAGTTGGCTGAATATGGCAGAAATAGAATTAAACGTACTCACAGGGCAATGCTTGTCAGGGCGAATTGACAGTATGGAAAAAATAAGACGGGAAGTAAAAGCCTGGCAAGACCGTAGAAACAACCTGGCCGCAACGATAAACTGGCAGTTCACAACAAAGGATGCCAGAATGAAATTAAAACGACTCTATCCGTCAATTAACGTGTGACTTGACACTAGTGTAATTTAGAAATGGCCAACTCTTATTTTCAGTTTAAGCAATTCATGATCCACCAGGAAAACTGCGGCATGAAGGTAAGTACGGATGCGGTTGTTTTAGGGGCCCTGTCTTCCCATGATAAAATGGACAGGATTTTGGATGTGGGCACGGGTACCGGTGTAGTGGCATTGATGTTGGCTCAAAGGTTTCCATCTTCAGAAGTACATGCAGTGGAAATTGATGGGGCTGCTTTTGAACAAGCTTCAGCCAATGTTGCCTCCGGTCCATGGAATCACCGAATTTTCCTTTATCACCTTTCTTTTCAGGATTTTGCCAATCAGCCCGGTGAACATTTTGATCTTATTGTCAGCAACCCACCTTATTTTCCGGCCCATCACAAGTCAAGGGACCAACAGCGGAACCTTGCGCTGCACAATGATGCTTTATCTTTTGATGATCTCATCAAAGGTGTTGTGCGGCTATTGTCCCCACAAGGTAAATTCTGGGTGATATTGCCGGAGAGGCAAATGCAGGACCTGGAGAAAATCGCAGGGGAATTTCATTTATTTGCCAATGAAAGCTTTGAATGGAGGGATAGGCCTCAGGCCTGCGTTTTGCGGGTGGTCGTGGCATTTTCTTTTCATGCGAGCACAAGCAAGAAAAAGACACTTTTCATCCGGGACAATGACCTTAACTATTCAGCTGACTATAAGAAATTATTGGCTGATTTCTTATTGGCTTTCTGACAATTTTCCGGCCTATGCGACCACCAAAGGCGCATAGGCCGGAAATTGGTTTATTCAAAATCAGCTGCTGTAAGCTCTTCATTAAACGATAAAGATTCCACTTTACTGATCAATGCCATCGGCATACCGGGCATTTGAATGGATTCTTCTACAGGATATTTGACCCCGTCATAAGACCCATACTTGTTATAGGAGACATTTCCCAAAGTTTCATTCTCACTTTTAATTTTCAGGCCGGAATCCAGACTATAATAATTTACCACTTCGGCACCTGTAGGATTGGTGATCACTACTTTGTAGGCATCTTCCCCGTCGACATCCTTTACCCCCTCAAGCGCGAAAGAATATCCCAACTCCTCATAGTGCAGTTCCGGAAAGATAAACATGTTCATTTTCGCTTCTTCATATTGCTCGTCCGTCAAAGTTTGGGTTTGACCCCCGCTTTCTACAGTTGCTTTTCCATTGGCCACACTTGTTTCTTGCATGACCTGTCCCATCACCTCTACCTTATGATTGAATTTCATCGCCGGGAGATCCTGCACGATGGAAAATACCATTTCCTGACCTTGTATTTCAGCACTCTTTTTAATTTTTGCCGTTTTAATAGCTTTTGCTTTTTCTTCACCACCTATAGCTACCAGGTAGTTATCAATGACTTTTTCAGCAGTCATATCCGCATCTGCCATGGCTATTTCCCGGGCTTTATCCCCTTTATGGTCATAAAGCTGAACTTCCCCAAATTGGCTCAGTTTATTTTGTAATTCATCCCCCTTCCCTACTATGGTGATATACATATTCTCCGGCTTGATATATTTTTCTGCCGCAGCATTGATATCCTCTACCTCCAACGCATTCAATCGCTGCAAATAGGTGGAGTAGTAATCCTCAGGGAGATCATACCTTGCTATGTTGATGGCAAAGCTGGCAATGGTGGATGGGTGTTCCAAAGATCTGCCAAAGCTCCCGCTCAAGTTGGCTTTGGCTTCTTCCAATTCCTCTTCAGTTATCCCTTTTTCCACTATATTTCTGATTTCATAAATCATTTCTGTAATGGCAGAATCCGTCACTTCTGTTCTCACTGAAGTGCTTGCGGTAAAACTGGCAATCAATTTATCTGAACCAATGGAAGAACCAGCACCATAAGTGTACCCTTTTTCTTCCCTTAGATTCATATTGAGCCTTGAATTAAAGCCCCCGCCAAGAATATAACCTAAGACGCGGGTAGCTAAATAATCCTCCTTTCGGGGGTTCATTTCAAGGGGATAGCTCATCTTGATCACTGATTGGACGGAAGCAGACCTATCCACAAGGCCTACTTTAATCTCGGTGGGCAAAACAGGGGCATCATATTCCATGGTCGGGACTGCTTCTTGTTCCCAATTAGCAAAAGATTGATTGACCAATTTTTCCGCTTCTTTTTCATCAATATCCCCAACTATGGCCAAATAGGAGATGTTTGGCTTAAAATAGGTGTCATAATAAGATTTTATATCCTCTACGGTAATATTCTCAGTGGTTTTTTCCGTTTGGTTTTCCCCATACGGATGGTCTTTCCCATACACCAATGCAGCCGTCAATATGCCGGAAATTGCGTCAGGGTTATCTTTGGCAGCTGCCAGCCCAGTGATGGCCTGCTTTTTTAATTTATCCAGCTCGGACTGGGGAAAGACAGGATTGAAAAGCACATCAGTCATTAATTCAAGGATCTTATCCTGGTGTTTTTTTAAAGAAGAACCATTCAAAGAGGTTGAACCTGCACTTAATGAGGCTCCAATAAAATCCACTTCCTCATCCAGCTCCTCCTTTGTCCTATTGGTGGTGCCGGCGGTGAGCATTTCCCCTACAAAGCTTGTCATTCCCGCTTTGTCCTCTTCTAAAATGGGATCCCTTTCCAATACAAGGGAAAAGGTAACCCTAGGTAATTTGTCGTTTTCCACGACAAAAACCTGCAATCCATTTTCAAGCGTAAAGGAAGCAACATCACCCAGTTCAATCTCGGGGGCAGGACCCGGCTCCGGTAATTTGGTTCTGTCTATTTGTGCAACACTTATAGAAGAGATGGCCAGGCATATAATCAGTAATATGGTTGTTTTTTTCATGTGTATATATTTTTTTCAACTATTCCGCAGTTTCAGCGGATTTAGGTAAGTAATACAGAACCACTCTCCCATCCAATGTCATAAATTCGTTGGCTACCCGCTTAATATCTTCTTTCGTCACTTCTTGATATTTATCGAGTTCCTGATTGATATAATCTGTACTGCCATAAAACACCTGGGCTTCTGCGAGATTTTGGGCTATACCTGCCATGGAGGCGTTTTTGCTTACCAGATCAGTTTCTATAATATTTTGGAGTTTCTGAAAATCTCTATCAGATATTCCCTCTTGCTGTACCTGCTTAATGAGTAGATCGATTTCTGATTCGAGTTCAGCTGCTTCCACGCCCATATTGGCAATACCATACATAATAAAAAGTCCTCCATCTTCAAGATCCAAGGGGAAGGCAGATACCGCCAGCGCCTTTTGTTGCTTATCCACCAGTTCTTTGGTCATTAAAGAAGATTCCCCCCCTGTCAAATACGTGGAAAGCATGGACATGGCATAGGAATCCGGATGGTCCTTTGGGGGGATATTATAGGCTTGGATTACGGCGGGAATCTGAATATTGTCATAGACAATATCCCTGATTTCTTCTGTTTTCTCAGGTTCTTTAACTTCAGGCCTATAGATCGTCTGCTCTCCCTTTGGGATTTCAGAGAAATAAGCCCTTACCCATTCTTCTGTTTGATCATAATCTATATCGCCAGCAATGGTCAAGGTAGCGTTATTGGGAACATAAAAGTCCTTGTAGAACTGTCTGAATTCCTCCAGGGTGGCTGCATTCAAATGCTCGAGAGAGCCAATGGGCGCCCATTGATAGGGGTGAACCGAATAGGCTCTTTTTAAAGTCTCGCTCATTATGCTCCCGTAAGGCTGATTGTCGATGCGCTGCCTTTTCTCCTCTTTTACTACTTCCCTTTGGGTTTCCACACCCTTTTGATCAATTTTTGCGTGCAACATTCTTTCACTTTCCAGGTATAGGGAAAGTTCCAGGTAGTTGGAAGGGAGGAGTTCATAATAATAGGTGAGGTCATTCGAGGTGAAGGCATTAAGGCTACCACCTGCAGATTCCACGATTTCGGTATATTCCCCCCTGCCAATATTCTCGGTACCTTCAAAAAGCAAATGTTCAAAAAAGTGCGCAAAACCGGTTCTCTCGGGGTCCTCATTTTTTGATCCAACATGGTACAATACTGATGTAACTACTAAAGGGGTGGTATTGTCCTTGTGCATGATGACATGCAGCCCATTGTCAAGGGTGAATTCTTGGAATTCAATCCTGTTTTGCGCCATTACTGACGAGCCTAAAAACCCTGCCAGTAAGATCATAAAGGTAATCTTTCTCATTTGAACCTTTGTTTAAAATTTAAGCGTGCTTTTTCCTTAATTATAAAGGACACTTTTTAACCTGTATTCCTATTTTCCATCCCTCGACCCGTGGTTTTTTATGGGGATTAAAAGTATTCCAATATATAAACATACAAAATAATCCGAAAAATATTAGCAATAACTGGGGCCCCGGAGGCACTTAATATCATATGATCTCCCATCATGCCACTTTTTATTTGTACTATTGCTTTTGAATAAGCTCTGAATTTATTCAAAAGCATCTCTGATCAGTTTCAGATCAATAATTGCCTGGAGTGTTTTTGCTTTATGCCGCTCTAGTTCAACTCTTAGACTTACTGGTATTTCCCTTTCCTCTAATAAAACAACATATTGCTCTAAAGCAGCATTTTCCCCGCGAAGACACTCTTCACACACTTCCTTTTCATTATGATGGGTGAGATTGGTTTTAAAGTTCATCCAAGTCCGGTGCAACACACCCAATGCACTCCCTTCCTCTACAGGACTGCCTCCCAATAGGATGACCTCATTCCGGATTTCCTTACCAAATCTCACGCGCTCTGCAGCTTGTTGGATCAAAAAATCCCTGAGAACTTCATTTTCCACATCCCGGGCGGCATCTTTGTATCCATTGACCGCATCATAGTTCCGCTCTAAAACTTCGTTCAATTCCGAGGCTAATTCCTGTTTTGTTTTCATCTTTAAAAATGATAAGGTTAATGTATGAATTTTTTATAAAGGAGCTAAAGGCGTGCCAGTAAAACAGGTTTCTGCGGTTACATGGATAATTTTCCCTTTCCCTTATATTACTGGACCGTGCTTATCCGGTGTTCAGCATACAAATTAGCTACATTTAAGCATTTTAACTATATTGATACCTCAAAAAATTTGGACTAATTAGATATACAAATGCAATCTGGAAAATTATTGAAAGGACTTTCGATGCAGGATAGGTGCAGAAGGAACAGTGGAGGCCAATGATTATGCCCAATCCTCTTGTTCATTCTCATGCAAATTTGGGGTTAAAGAAAAGCGAGGGAGAAAAAGCCCTCTTATTAAAGCTTTATTTATCTTTAGTATCTTCTGTTAAAAGAAATTTTACCCCATTATTTTCAATGTGTAATCCCCATTTTTTCAACATGGGTTCCTCAAGTGCTTTTTCCCGGTATTCGTCTGGCGTCATGATCGGGATTCCGTACACGATTGGATAATATCTTTGACATCCGGAACAGGTAAGTAAACCTTCCAGGATTTCCCCATCCTCTTTTTTTGCAAATACTTTGAGTTCAAGTTCCTGTTTGTCCTGGGGACAACACAGTTTTTTCAGCAGAGAAGTTTTCATATTATTTTAAGTTGATTTAAGGCATGAGTATAAGCCAAAGCAGATTTCTTTGGTGCATCCGCATTCAAAATTCCTGAAATGACAGCCACTCCGGAAAAATCGAGATCCTTGAGGCTGGTCATATTTCCGGCGGTTATCCCCCCGGAAATGAAAAGGGGCATATGTGTTATTTCCCGGGCTTTCTTTACGGTTTCCGGTCGAACAATCTCACAACTGCCCGCAGAACTGGAAGGGAACATGGCGCAAAATGAAATATAATCCAATTGGTTCTGTTCAGCCCACTCCACCACTTTCAAGTTATTGCTGCAGGTAATGCCGGCAATAAAGTCCCTCTTGATCCCCGACTTAATTGCCTCATAATTTTCAGGAATTTGATCAAAATGAACTCCGGCCAGTCCACTGTCTTTAAGCAATTGCCATTCTTCATTGATCAATAGGGGCACCTCGTAAACAGAGGAAATATCACATATAGCTTTAATGAGTGCCTGTTTTTCGGCTAAGTGAAATGATCCGGGCCAATTGTTCCAGATTTGCAGGACTTGTACGCCACCTTCCAAAGCCTGTTTTAGCCTGTTCAATAATAAAGGGGTATCCATGGCTGGGTTTAACACCAGGTAAACACCTCCCGTTATTTTGGTATTTTGATTCATTTTAAGCCAGCTTTAAATGCTTTAAAGAAAGCTTCCCAATAGGGATCCTTTCCATCAAAAGAAAAATTCTTTTCTTGCCCCTGTTCTGAAATCTTAAAGCCCTCCTTCTTAGGAGTCATTTCACCCACGATGGTGGCTTTGACCGCTTTGCTGTTGAGGTGCTCGACCAAGCAGTCTTCCTTTCCTTTCTTTACGGCCATGACCATGGAACCAGCACCTACACAAAAGCGGTGATCGATATCAAACAACTGCATGATCCGGTCTTGGGCCTCCCCTAGAGGCAG
Organism: Anditalea sp.; assembly: GCA_040905145.1. Classification (GTDB taxonomy): domain Bacteria; phylum Bacteroidota; class Bacteroidia; order Cytophagales; family Cyclobacteriaceae; genus DATGMS01. Next base: position 1,743 of record JBBDSC010000062.1, on the reverse strand, counting down.
CTTATCATTATCTATCCTGAAACCACAGCCGGAGGCATTGGCCATTTCGTAAATGGCCCCTAATACGCCCCCTTCAGTCACATCATGCATGGCTTTTAATTCTGTTTTGTTTTGAAGGACTTCCACTGCATAAAGTGCATCCTTTAGGGAAGAAGTTTGATAGAAATTTTCACAGGCTTTATCATAAAGTTCCTTGCCCAATTTGTTTTTTACTGTTTCGGGGAAGCTCAGGGCCAAAATGGAGGAGGAGGTCAGTGCGGTTTCTTTGGTCACGACGATTATATCCCCGGGGCCGGCTTGGTTGCTGGTGATGATTTGGTCCAAGGGAGCCGTCAGAAACATGGTGCCTCCACCCGAAATAGTGGAATTCTGCCCTTCTATCCTGCCGGTATGCCCGCCTGTTATGGCTATTTCGAGATCCTGGCAAAACTGATGGATATATTTCCAGTATTCTTCGAAGGCCTTCAAGGAAAGGGTCGGGGGCAAATTAAGCACCATTTGTGCATACATGGGGGCAAATCCGGTAGAGGCCATGTCATTGACCAAAAGGTGGACAGACAACCAGGCAGAGGCCTTCATCCCTATGGAAGGAATCAGGGAAAGCGGATCACTTGACACGGCCATTCCCAGGTTATTACCCAGATCAATGACCGCCGTATCCACACCATATTGAGGTCCGATAAGCACCTCTTTCCTATTATATCCAGATTGCGGCCGTAAAATGTCCTTAAATGCTTCACTGGATATTTTTCCTGAATAATCATTAAATGCACTCATTTCACATCATTTAGTCGCACATGTAAACCAAAGAAGTCTCCATAGGGTTGACCCCATTGCTGTACAGGGAACCACTTGGGCAGTCCGGTGGCCGTCCATTCAATGGTATATTCCCTTCCTTTCAGGGCTTCGTGAATTATGGCTATTAATTTTTTCGGGGTATAAAACGTGGCTGTTACGTAAAATGGGTTTTTTCCAAACATTTCCTGAATTCTCCTTCGGGCTACTTTGGGCGAATTCCTGTTCATCATTCCGAACACAACCCCATATTTTCCCACACGTACAGCTTCACGGATGACTTTGACCGGATCTTTATAGTATTCAAAGGTGGTGATAAAGGCCAATGCATCAAAAGTACTGTCCTTGAAGGGCATATGGTGGGAGTCTGCCAAAACAAGATCTCCGTCAAAAAGGTGGACCCCCTGGCCCAGCATAAAGGGTGAGATGTCCCCACCGCTGGCCTCGATGCCTATTTCTTTCCACCATCTCGTAAACCTGGTAGTGCCGCAGCCAAACTCCAGTAAGGTTTTTACCCGTTTATCTTTGGTGATCAGTTGGCCGATTACTTTCTTTTGCCATATTTCGGCACGCTTGTATCTTCCTTCATACCAGAGTTCATAGGTATCGGTATGTTCTCTGTTAAAAAACCATTCATCACGGCCTTGCCATTTTTTCAGGCCTTCGGTGACCAGGTCAAATTTTGGTTCTTCTATGCTCATATCAGGTGATTTTTAATTTAAAGCCCTGACTTTTTTAAAGCAGCTAGGAAATGGAGGGGAGTGTTAAAATACGATAGTAGATTACATTCCCTACGCTGGCATTATCCAGATCAGGTTGGGTATATTCTCAGCCTAACATCCCGTTAAGCACCCCTTGTATTATTTGCGAAGATAGGAAAATTTTAGATGGAGAAAAAGTTATTGAAGAGGGGAGAACGAAATCGGAAGTTGGAAGAGGAGACGGGAG
>JBBDSC010000061.1:0-9415 GCA_040905145.1 Anditalea sp. | reverse complement strand
ACCTCTATAATCACATTCCGGATTTCATGGTAATTATCGGATCCTCCGGTAGAAGCGGAAAAACCCGCTTTTAAAAATTCCGGAGCATCATAAGGAAAAGGAGCATTGTCAATCACGGTAAAAAACTCCCCTTCTATATTTCCATCATCATGGGTCACCAGCATTTCTACCGTAATGGTAAATTGCCCATTGCCATCCGGCTGCAGGTCAATAAAAACTTTGCGGTAGCCATCATCAGCGACTGTCTCAGGTCTGTCATTTCTATCCGCATCGATGGTAAAACCAAATTCCTCCTCCACATTTAAATGGTCCACATAAGGATAAGGGCCCGTCCCCGCATTTTCAGGCCCTCTTACCGTAACACTTTGGGCGTCCCGTCCTGGGCCACCGGTTTTTCCACCTTCCTGATCCGAAAAATTCCCGTACTCATCAAAACCGATCCCCAGATAGCCCCCTTTTAATCCTTCGGCTTCGTCCTTCTGGGCGTATCCCAAAGAACCACCAAATCCCCCAATCCTAAAATCATCATCGGATATGGCGGCATCAAACAGATAAAAAGCAATCCCATCCGCACCGTTCCCACCATAACTGAAATACTCAAAAGAAGTCTTGATTCCGTATGCAGAAGAAAAAGGGACATCCACATAGACATAACCGGATTGGTCGCCTTCCGCTTCCGTCAGCCGGAGCACCCCCTCTCCATCCGGATCACCATTTCCAGACGTCATGTAGGCATCGCCCCCATAAATGGTAGTCGCACGGGTATCACTGTCCGTAAAAGTTTCACAATAAGGAAAGCCGGCAACCGTCCCCTGACCAAAAGCCACAGGGGTACCGCTCAACCACAGACAGCCCAAGAGCCCTAAACAGCCTAACAGAAAAAGCCTGTTTTTCCTCTCACACGTCTTCTTCATACCTACCTTACTTTGCAGAAAAACCGCTAAGGAAAAGATCAAACCCAATAAAAGCTTTGAACGGTAGAATTTATCCATATTTGCATCGAAAGTCCACGGGAAAAGATTTTCAAAAGGGCAATAGTTTTATCCTTTGTACTAACACCGCACATCAGATTTAAAAAGACCGCTTAATCCTGATTCTCTTTTTTCTTTGTTAAAACAATTGTCTGTTTTGGAGTGGTGTAGTCATTCCTCTTAATGATCAAGGGATACCAGGTGCCTTTTCCACTCAGATGGAATTTCGTTGATTCCAAATATCTTGAATTCTTCTTTTTCTATACTTGCAGTGGTTAGGATAAGCTTTTCCTTATAAAACGCTGGCTCCAATTTGTACATGGCTCCATTGACAGGATCTACAATTAGTAAACCGATATCCCCGCCAAACAAGATATTCCCAAAATACCAGCCATCCAGCTTAAATTCTACTGGTATGGTTTTAGTATCATATCCTTCTTTTTCAAATGTTACCTGATAGCTGTCTTTTGATAAAAATCCAGCGCGATCTTTTAATTTCATGGCTGAAGGAGTATTCCCCTTATACACTTCCATTCCTTTTTTATCAATAATTGTAAGATTTGCCACAGAAGGCATACTGTTAATGGAAACTGGAATATTACTTTTGCTGACATTACCTGCACAGCTTGATAAAAATAAAATAGCGCCTGATAATAGAATTGCTGTAAAATTTTGTTTCATGCTCAATTTCATTTAAAACTTTTAAAAACACATTTCATACGCTGCTTAAGTAAATTTTTCCCCTATTCCACAGTTTTGGTTTCATCCTGATTAAATTTGTCTTTACCAAAATCATTTTGAAACCAATCAGCCAAATCATTGCATTCTATGTGAGCTTTATACATTATTTTCCTTAAGTATAAAGCTGATTACTTACAAAGCTGGTCACATAACCCCATATTTCAAAAATCTTTTTTTGTTGCGAAAAGACCTTTTGAACCACTGAAAAAACAATTGCAATCCCCAAAAAAAATCAATTTCAAATTGATAAATTCCAAATACATTATTACTGCTTTAAAACATTTCCCCCTGGATTTCACTGTCATTGCTGGAAGAAAAAAGCAAAAATAAAATTTTACACCAATCCCTGTTTTTTAATGATGAACGGATCAATGGTTCCATTAATTATTGATCCATTTGGAATCTAAGGGTTTCAGGATGTGACGTGATGTTTATATTCTTGGATGGTATTCCGCCGACTGTAGATCAAGTCGCCTAAATTGAACAGATACATAAAAATAAAAAAGCCTACAAATCTTTCAACTTGCAGGCTTCTGTGTAATACCACAGTTCATTGTAGAAATCTATTTTACCCTATCCGCACAATATCCGCTCCCAAGGCATTTAACCTCTGGTCGATGTGTTGATATCCGCGGTCAATCTGCTCCACATTGTCTATTACGGAAGTACCTTCTGCGGACATGGCGGCGATCAGCAAAGCCACCCCTGCCCTGATATCAGGGGAGGTCATAGGAATGCCTTTTAGTGGATATTTTCTGTCCAAGCCTATCACTGTGGCCCTGTGGGGATCACAAAGGATGATCTGGGCTCCCATATCAATCAACTTATCCACAAAGAACAGGCGGCTTTCAAACATTTTTTGATGTACCAGCACCGTTCCCTTGGCCTGTGTGGCCGTCACCAAAACAATGCTCAATAAATCCGGCGTAAAGCCCGGCCAAATGGCATCTGCAATGGTCAGGATGGACCCATCTATAAAGGATTCTATTTCGTAATGCTTTTGGGCTGGAATAAAAATGTCATTTCCCCTGATCTCCAATTTGATCCCCATTCTCCTGAACGTTTCTGGAATAATACCCAATTTATCCACCTGTACCTCCTTGATGGTAATTTCGGATTGAGTCATGGCTGCCAGCCCTATAAAAGAACCGATTTCGATCATATCCGGGAGAAGTGTATGTTCAGTACCACCGAGTTTTTTTACGCCCTCTATATAAAGTAGGTTCGAACCTACTCCGGTAATCTTTGCCCCCATGTGGTTGAGCATCCTGCAGAGCTGCTGTAGGTAGGGTTCACAGGCAGCATTATAGATGGTAGTTATTCCTTCGGCCATCACCGCGGCCATGATAATATTGGCAGTTCCGGTTACAGAGGCTTCATCCAAGAGCATATAGCAGCCCTTCAGGTTTTTGCCGTCTATATGGTAGAGACCTTTTTTGGCATTGTAGGTGAATTTTGCCCCTAATTTTTGAAAACCCGTAAAATGGGTATCCAACCTTCTTCTTCCGATTTTATCCCCTCCCGGTTTGGAGATTTTCCCTTTGCCAAACCTAGCCAGTAATGGGCCCAATATCATCACTGAGCCCCTCAGGGAAGAAGCCTTGGTCAAAAAATCTTCTGTTTCCAAATAATCAAGGTTGATGTTTGCCGCAGTCATCTTGTAGCTTTCCGGTCCGGTTTGGACTATGGTTACGCCCATATCAGATAAAAGGTCCATCAATTTATTGACATCCCTGATGTTAGGGACCTTGTGGACGGTTACTTCCTCTTCGGTCAACAGGACTGCACATAAAATTTGGAGCGCTTCGTTTTTTGCTCCCTGGGGAATAATGTCGCCTTTAAGCTTTAACCCTCCCTTAACTTGGAATGAGGCCATTAATTTCTGCGCTTTTTACTTCCCGTATTATTTCTCCTTTTCGTATTGCTGCTGAAGTTCCTTCGGCCCGTGTTGGTATTTTGATCATTGGAAGAAGTGGAAGTGGGTTTGAAGTCTCTTCGCATACTTGTTTCAAAAAGCCCGTTTTCCCTTACCTTTTCCAAGTCAATATGTAATTTTCCTTTGGATAGGATTTTGATGTCATCAAGGATGATGGCATCATCGAAATTTTCGCGGTTCCAGGTAGAATGAAAGCTTCTCATCAATTGCCCGATATAAATCAGGGAAGCTTCCTGCTCCTCATCATCTTCTATCTCGGTGGCCTTTTCTATGAGTTTTTCGATATTCCTCCCATAATGCTTGAACCTTACTTCCCCCTGGGGGTATCCCAGCATTTGGGGTTTTTTACCCAAAAGTTCTTTTTCAGGCATGGGGAAAGGGGCATCTACATCAAGTTCAAAATTGGACATAATGTAGAGGTCATCCCAGAGTTTCTGGTCGTTTTCTGTTTTCAATTGGGGATTAAGTTGTTTCATCAATTCCACCAGGGTATAGGCATATTCTGTACGCTTTGCCTTTTCAGAAACAGTTTTGACATAGTCTACCAGCTTCTGGATATTTTTTCCGTATTCTTTCAAAATTAGTGAGTGTTTAGGCTTTTCATTTTCTTTCATACCATTTCCCGATTTGATCAAAGACATTTTAATTTACGAAAAATATGTCAATTTCTAGGGATTGGTATAATTATATGTATTGTCGGATCTTCCGGTTTGGCTGGCTAATGGTTCGCCATCCGCTTAAAATGTTAAATCAGTCAAGTTTAATGGTTTGGTTTTCCGCTTTAAATAAAGCGGGCAGGATTCATTCTATGATTTTCAGCTTTGCAAAGCTAAGTAATAAAGTTTTATCACCAAAATTATCGAAGTGGATTGATGCTTTTCTGTTGGTCCCCTCGATTTCTATTTTAACAACCTTTCCAAATCCAAATTTCGGGTGTTCTATGGTCATGCCTGCTTGCAGGTTATGGGTATTGGAAGGCTTGAAATCCGGACTGGGCGTATGGACTTTTGCGGTGGTCCCGTTCCTAACCGACGGTCTTTTTAACCCGACAAACCCATTTCTACCTTCACTGGCTTCATTCCTAAAGGAAGAGTATAAGGAGCTGCTCATCTTTTTGTTTACTTTGATACAATCAGGATCCACCTCTTCGAGGAACCGGCTGGGTTCACAATTCAGCAATCTGCCGTACCGGTACCGGGTCAGGGCATAGCTCAGGTATAATTTTTCCATGGCCCTGGTGGAAGCCACATAGAACAACCTTCGTTCTTCCTCCAGGTCCTCACGGCTCTGCATCATCATTTGAGAGGGGAAAAGGTCTTCTTCCATACCCACCACAAAAACATATTTAAATTCCAGCCCCTTGGAGGAATGAATAGTCATCAGGGTTACATTGTCCCTTTGGTCCTTGTCGCGGTCATTGTCGGTGAGCAGCGCTATTTCCTGCAAGAAAGCCCCCAAACTCTTGTCTTCATTTTCCGGGTTGTCCACATATTCCTTGATCGCATTGAGCAATTCCTGCACGTTTTCATAACGGTTCAGGCCCTCGATGGTTTTATCTTCATAGAGTTCCCTTAACAGCCCCGATTGCTTGGCTATGGAAGATGCCGCTTCATAGGCATCCTTTCTTTCCACTTCTATTTTAAAACTTTTGATCATGGTAGAAAAATCATCAACGGAATTGGCCGCCCTTCCCGTGAGGAAGCTGGAACCATTGATCAACACTTCCCAAAGCGGGATGTCATGTTCATAGGCCCCCACGATTATTTTTTCCATACTGGTGTTACCAATCCCCCTTTTAGGGTAATTGATAATCCGCTTGAATGCTTCCTCATCATCATGGTTTACCGTAAACCTCATGTAAGCCATCAAATCCTTGATTTCCTTTCTTTGGTAAAAGGAAAGCCCGCCCACGATCTTATAGTTTATATTCATTTTCCGCATGGCTTCCTCTATGGACCTGGATTGGGAGTTGGTGCGGTAAAGGACAGCAAAATCACTATTGTTCAATTGCTTGTTGTTGCGTTCCTCAAAGATGGTAGCAGCCACCATCCGCCCTTCCTCATTGTCCGAGGCGGCTTTGATCAGTTCTATAGGGTCCCCATGCTCGTTTTGCGTCCAGACATTTTTTTTCAACTGTGCCTTGTTTTTGGAAATGATGGAATTGGCCGCATTCACGATATTTTTGGTGGAACGGTAATTTTGCTCCAGCTTCACCACAAAAAGATCCGGATAATCTTTTTCAAAGTTCAATATATTTTGAATGTCTGCTCCCCTAAAGGCATAAATACTCTGGGCATCATCCCCTACTACGCAGATATTTTGATGGACGGCGGCCAATTTTTTGGTGATCACATATTGGGAAAGGTTGGTGTCCTGAAACTCGTCCACCATCACATACTTAAACCTTTGTTGGTACTTATTGAGTACATCGGGATGGTCCCGGAACAGGACATTAGTATAGAAGAGCAGGTCATCAAAATCCATGGCAGAGGATTTGAAAAGACGCCGCTGGTAAATTTTATAGACTTCCCCCATCCTGGGTTTCATGGCTGCCTCATCATCGGCTTTGATGAAGGGGTCTTGTTGATAGGTTTCCCAGGAAATCAACCTGTTTTTCGCGCCGGATATCCTGGATAAAACCGTGTTGGGTTTATACACCTTGTCATCCAGCTTCATTTCCTTGACAATGGTCCTGATCAAGGATTTGCTGTCATCCGCATCATAGATGGTGAAATTGGAAGGGAAACCCAATTTATGGGCCTCTACCCGTAGAATTTTGGCGAAAGTGGAGTGAAAAGTTCCCATCCAGGTATTCCTGGCCTCCAATCCTATTACCCTTTCAATCCTCTGTTTCATCTCACTGGCGGCCTTATTGGTAAAGGTCAGCGAGAGGATGTTGAAGGGATCCACTCCTTTTTGTATTAGATGGGCAATTCTGTAGGTCAGTACCCGGGTTTTTCCGGATCCTGCACCGGCAATGATCATAAGGGGCCCTTCTGCATGTTCTACCGCTTTTCTTTGGTTTGGGTTCAGAAAAGATAAATACTCCATAAATAAAATTTGATTGCAATCAGTCTTAAGTGCACACCGGGGCAGGGGCAAAATGTAGAATTCAAAGTTACTATTTCATTTTGACATTTAGTTATAAAGTTGAAAACCAATTGAGGGATAAGTTTTTTAACAGGCCCGATTTCAATTCTTTTAGGAGGTGAAGCAAAGTTTTTAATACAAGAAACTAAAAAAGAATAATATAAAAAAATTAAAAACCTAGCATGGAATTTGATTAAATTCCGTAAATTCCAGATAGAAAGATGATTTTATAGGGGGAGGGGTTTCTTGAGGGAAAATAAAAGTAGGTAGGTCAAATTATGGAGATGGTTAATGGCCGGTCTTTGAAACAGTTTTTTGAGAAGAATTTCTTTATATAAATATTTCACATAATCACTAACTATTAAAATTTATTCATCATGGGAAATTTGCTTTATATCATCGCCGTAATTTTAGTAATCGCCTGGCTCATTGGTTTTATTGGCTATGAGGCCGGAGGAATAATACATATTCTATTGGTAATTGCAGTAATAGCCGTATTGATAAGGATCATTCAGGGAAGAGCCGTTTAGTAAAGTAATATCTTATACTGGAAAATAGCATCATGACCAGCAGATAAATCTGGCTTGATCTATATAATCCTCATCAAAAAAAGCAAACCTGAAGATAATGCTTCAGGTTTGCTTTTTTTGATCCATCTTTATACACTTTTAAGTTCTTCGGGCTATCGCTCCATCATTGATCACTGGACAGGAACTTTAAAAGTTTTACCCCGAAAATATTCGCTATCTTTTGTTAATAATCAATTTATATTCTTTACTTTGGTATCACATGAGCACTTTTCTGAGCCTAAAATGAAGAAAATATTAATCATCGATGATGAATTATCAGTATGTAATATGCTGACCAAATTTCTTTCCAAGAACGGGTATAATGCCGACTCTACTATTTCCGCGAAACAGGGACTGCAAATATTGAAAGACGAACATTATGATCTTATATTATGTGATTATAGGCTAAAAGACACTGATGGACTGGAATTTTTTAAAGAGATCAAAAAAGTCAGGTCAGATGTGATAGTCATTTTTATTACCGGCTATGTGAATTTAAAAATAGCCGTTGACTTGATAAAGGATGGGGCGTATCATTATCTGGCCAAACCGCTCAATCCGGATGAACTACTTGGTATGATTGAAAAAGCGCTTTCTAATCCTGAAAAAGTGAAAGTGTCCTCCAAAAAAACAGATAAAAATAAAAGCGGCGATAATGAGGAGTACGTCATAGGAAAAAGTGAGCCTTCCAAGGAGTTATTAAAGCTGGTCCATATTGTGGGGCCAACGGATTATACGGTCATTATAGAAGGTGAAACGGGTACGGGAAAGGAATCCGTAGCCAGGTTGATACATGAGGAAAGTAAAAGGAAAAATGGGCCTTTTATCGCCATTGACTGTGGGAGTTTATCCAAAGAAATTGCGGCCAGCGAATTATTTGGGCATGAAAAAGGAGCATTTACAGGTGCCGTAATTGATAAGACGGGTGTGTTTGAATTGGCGGAGTCAGGAACTGTTTTTCTGGATGAAGTATCCAATCTGTCGCTGGATATCCAGGTATCCTTATTGAGGGCTTTACAGGAAAAGGTGGTAAGAAAAGTAGGAAGCCTAAAGCAGATCAAAATCAATGTGAGAATTATAGCCGCTACCAATGAGAATCTCTATCACAATGTCAATAACGGCCTGTTTAGGGAAGATCTTTACCATCGGCTGAATGAATTTACCCTTAAAGTCCCCGCTTTGAAGGACAGGGTGAAGGATTTACCTTTATTTGTGGATTTCTTCCTGGATAAAACCGCTGAAGAGCTTCAGAAAGATCCTCCTATTATTTCCCCGGAAGCCTGGCAATATCTACAGGCTTACCATTGGCCGGGAAATATCAGAGAACTGAGAAACGTCATCCGAAGGGCTTGCTTGCTTACCATTTCCGGAAAAGAGATCGGGAAAAATTCACTTCCTGAAAATCTGGTCTCCATATGTGACGATAAGCGGCTGGAAACAAAATCTTATTCCGGCCAGGAGCTGGGGGATGGCCAAGGCTTGGATCTTAAATCCATGGCCCAGCATGCCGAGGCCAAACATATTATTGAAGTATTGAACAATGTTAACTTCAATAAAACAAAAGCGGCCAAACTGCTGAATATTGACCGGAAAACACTCTATCAAAAGCTTAAGCTTTTTAATATTGACTGAGAATCGATCAGGGAAACAACTGTTTCCCTATTACCACATTCTGTATAAAACAGGTAACAATTCGGGTCAAAAAAGAGAAAACCGGATTATACCGGTTTTCTCCATTCAACATTATTCAAAGAGTTGTTTTTTCAACTCATCCCGGGTCTTCCCTGTTTTTTTCTGGAGCCTCCCAAGCAATTCATCCTCTTTACCTTCTGCATAGGTAAGATCATCATCTGTAAGATCGGCATACTGTTGTTTTAATTTACCTTTCATCTCATTCCAGCTGCCTTTTAATCTTAAATTGTCGGCCATAACTTTTGTTGTTTAATGGTTATTAAAAATTCTACAATAAATATTACAACAATCACGCCATCATGAAGTGGAGTCTGTAAGGGTGAGCAGGTTCCCTGGGTTCAGATTCTGAGCTTCAGAACTCCTGACTTGACCTAAAAAAATTCAAAATTATAGCTTGGGGCGCTGTCCCAAGTTGT
>JBBDSC010000060.1:0-49841 GCA_040905145.1 Anditalea sp. | reverse complement strand
GATAAGTTTGGATCGGGAGAGGGCAATTCAGGTTCCTCCGGTTGCGGTTCCTCTTATCCTGAGTTGGAGGAACTGGCCGATTTGGATCAGGTCATCAACGGGATCGTACGGGAATATGGGTCAGGTGAAATGGTATTTATAGACCTGCACACCACCTCATCCGACAGCTGCCCTTTACCTGTTACAATCATCTGCATACCGGCAAAACCTGTGGCCCCGGCTTTCCAGTTCCCTATCCAGTTCATCTAAGACGATATTGGACAGCAACGGGGACAGCGGCCCTCCCTGGGGCGTATCTGCTGTTCGCTGTTCGATCGGACCTCCTTCCATCATGCCGGCTTTCAGGTATGCATTGATGAGGCGTAGGAGTCTACTGTCTCCTATTCCTTTACTTAATCTTTGCATTAGCCGGTCGTGATTTATCTTATCGAAAAACTTCTCCAAGTCTATATCAACAATCCACTCCCTGCCTCCTTTGATGTATTCTGATGCCTAGAGAATCGCCTGGTGTGCATCCCGTCCGGGTCTGAAGCCATAGCTGCTTTCGCTGAAATGTGGCTCATAATAGCGGTTGAGCTCTTGGTGGACCGCTTGCTGGAGCAGTCTGTCTTTAACAGTAGGTATCCCTAACCTCCTTGTCCCCCCTGTTCCTTTTGGAATCTCAACTTTACGTACGGGGCTTACTTCGTATTGCTCAGCAAGTATCTTTCCCGCATATTGTCGATATTCTTTCCTAGCCATTGTCGCAGATCTTCTATATCCATTCTGTCTACTCCACCGCTGCCTCTGTTACTTGCCACTTGTTTGTACGCTCTACTTAGGTTTTCATAATTTACAATCTTTTCTAAAATAGTTTTGGTTAAGGTCCGCTGGTTCTTCAATCTTGAAAACAATTCAGCTCCTTCCAAGTGACTATTTGGCCTCTTGATTCATAGGTCAATTACCCGAAGAGACAGGCCTTATATCCGGTTTCTGTTCGTCATATCAAACTTTGTCTTCAGCTTCCTTCAGATCCACAATCACTTGTGGCACCCTTGCTTTCGACTATAGGATTCCGGTCATTACGGCTCCTTCAGGACTTGTGGGCGTTTCCCACGCATCTTTTAGCTTTACTACATGCCCGGCACACTAATCCTGCCATCCCTGTCGGGATTCCTTTTATTGGATACCTTTCTGAGATGCCTACCTGAATTCGGATCCATGGTTCGATGCTTTCCCCACACAAAGAATTTCCCTTAATGAGCGTGTCAGGAAGGCAATAAGGCCGGAGGCCAGAAATGATTGTAGAACTAGAACAAGCACCATAGCTGGAAAAATCCAACCCTGGAAGGGTGATACTATTCTTCGTTCCAATCAAATAGATATTTTTGGTCATATTCTATTTCAAAATTTTGCAAAATCCCAGGTATTCTTCCTTAAATGCTTTTTGCGATGATGTTCTTCTTGATTCAAAATATAGTGATAAACCTGGTCAATCTGGGAATAGGAAAAGACTCCATATCCATCCTGCCAGAAAAATTTGCCCCGGAGGAACCTTTGCCCATTAATGAAATTGCTCGTGTTGTTCTTCACATCCCGGACCAAATCTGAAGCCGCCATGGATGGCTTCAACCCGATAAATAAATGGACATGGTCTGTAACACCATTTACAATTATGGCCTTTTGACCTTTTCCCCTGATAATATCGGACATGTATTTGAATTCCTCTTTCCTCCATGGATTTAGTAAGAAATTTCCCCTGCCTTTAACTGCAAAAACGGCCTGAATATAAATCTGTGAAAATGTATCCGCCATATTTATTTTATTATCCTGACATCCTCCAGGATTCAGGTTATTGGTTAATATCATCATGCTGCCATCCCTCTGGGTCTCAGATGTCAGGCAGGCCATAAGCCCGGAGGGCGGAAATAATTGTAGAACAAGCGCCATAGCTGAAAAGTCCAACCCTGGAAGGGTGGTATTATTCTTTACCCGTTAATGATATCCAAGCATCTTTTCAGTCATTGTGGTCCGTAAGGAAGCACAGAAAATATAGGTGCTATAAAGCTATGGATGCATATTCGTTTTCATATAGGTATCTTTCTAAAAAAATCATGGTAGCGCTACTAGTATTTAAAAGGAATTCTTCAAATAGCCTTCTCGTTGTTGAAGAAAACCGTTTGGATAGTCCAAAAAATAATTTTTAAATCCAAAATCAGGTTCCATTTTTTTATATAGAACATGTCCAGACGATACCTAAAATTTAGATCATAGTAATTTAGAAATTCCCCCCTTGATCCCCTTGATTGAGCGAGGCCTGTAATGCCTGGCTTCATTACGTGACGATGCATATATCCAGGGATTACTCTCGAAAAAATTTCATTCATGGGAACTGCATGGGGTCGTGGACCAACAAACGCCATGTCCCCTTTCAGCACGTTGATCAATTGAGGCAATTCATCCAAACTGCTCTTTCTTAATATGCGGCCAATTTTTGTGATCCGTTTATCCCCTTTTTTTGCCTGCACGGTGTCCGCTTCGTCGTTTAATACCATTGTCCTGAACTTATAACAATAAAAGGGCACATTGTCCTTACCATGCCTAAGTTGTCTGAAAAGAACCGGCCCTTTTGAACTTAGCTTGATGAACAGGGCGATGAGAGGGAATAGCCAAAACCCTATTAAAGTCATGGTAAAAAGAGCTAAGATTACTTCACAAACTCTTTTGATTTTTAATTGGTGGGGAACCGCAATAGTATTGTTCTCTTTTTTTATAGGTTGTAATTTCCGAATGGATTCCCTTGGTAGGGTATTTCTTAAAAAAGTTCTATTCATTTTTTATAAAATTTTATGTTATTCAAATTGATTTTGATCGGAAATATATAATCCACTTGGGCAGAATATGCTTCACCTCTTAAAAAGAAGTCCACCTGCCGGGTTAAATCTATCAAATACCTGACATTCCATTCTGAAAAACAACTAAAAATCCACAGCTCCGCCCGGTCAGTCACAGAAAACTTGAGGGGAACCGTTACATCTATAAAAATCACTGGCAAGATGGCTAATTCAAGAACAATATTATGAATAAACAGTGATGGAAGTCCTGATAAAAGGCATTAAAAGTTAATCTATAAAATATTATATTATTTTTTATCCTCATCAAACAAAAAAACAACAGATAAATTCGAAATCTTTTCCTTTTGACGTTTTTGCAGGTTTAAAATACATTTTTATGCCTATCAGGGATAGAAATATAGGAAGTTTTTAATAAAACCACCATACTAATTGATATAATTTATTAGATACGGATTATTTATAAAAAATAAAGTTCAGGGGAAACTTCTACTTATTTTTATTAATCTCCTGGAAATATTGGTAATAATTACATTGTACTGATTTATATAATTTTTCTTTCTATTTATTCTTCGGATTACCGCATTCTTATTAAGCTTATCGATGGAATCTTTAATACATAAAATAAGGATATTTTTTATTGTCGGGAAGCAGGCTGCTTTTGTTTGAATGAACTTTTTGCACTAATGTGCAGGGAGTGTCACAAAGGTGGGGTGGAACCGGGTACCCCGGCGGCTAAAAAAAATATTCAATATCAGCAACATTATAAAGAATCCAGCCTAAAGTCTTCATTCCGGCAAGGCTGGGACTGACATACCCGTACTAATTACTCCCAAAATTAGGATCTATTCAGGTATCCTGTTTAAATGTTTCCTGGTTCCAAATATGAGGTGGATTTTCCTTGATGAAATGATTGGCCCTATTTTTTGTTCCAGGCTGAAGAACGGCTGTTTCTTAATCTTGGGGCGATGCCCCAAGTTGAGGTGTGGCAGGCTTTCAGCCTAAGATTTTATTTTGACTATTTAATATAAGCAATTTCGGCCGGAAAATTTCCTGCATCATTAACTATGGGTGTTATAGTTGGATTATTTATCAGGTATTTATGGTCGTGTTTAAATCCCACTATTTATCCTGTCATCCCTGCCCGGATTTACCCCCTTTGTTTACTGCTTTTTCTATAATCCTGTCATCCCTGCCGGGATTCAGAATTGGTTACCAGTTTTTATCATCCTGATAGACACGCCGGAATTCCGGTTCATTGTTCTTTGTTTTTTTACCCACCGGGATTCTCCAATAATTCAGGCGTCAGACAGGCCATAAGCCCGGAGGGCTGAATTGATTATTGAAAACCCCATAGCTAGGAAAATCAAACCTAGAAGGGTGGCATTATTCTTTTGCCCAGCGGCGTTATAGCCGAGCCCTCTTCCGGTATTGGTGTTCAAAGTTTTAATCTGCCATTTATCCCCTCATCCCTCTAGGATTTGTCCCAGTAGCTTCCTGCTTTTCTATAATCCTGCCATCCCTGCCGGGATTCAGAATTGGTTGCCTTTTTTATCATGCTGATATACCCGCCGGAATTCTCGAATCATAGTTCAACGTTTTTTACCACCCACCTGGCATTTTCAATAATTCAGGCGTCAAACAGGCCATAAGAGGGCTGGAATGATTATAGAAAGCGCAATAACAGCAAAAATTCAACCTTGAAAGGGTGGTATTATTTACCAATCGGTGCTAGGGGAATTGGGCAGCATTTAGGTATACTAATAGAAAGGTAAGGCTGACACACCAAAACCTGGGGCAACGCCCCAGTATTCCTTACAACGAATTTTTCAGCCTGACACAAATCACCATAGAATTTGTAAAGCCTCCTGAAATTCAGCAGCAAAAACAGCTTTTTCGCTTAAAACACATACCTAATGGACAAAGCCAGCTCAGCCCCCCAAAACCTTGAAACATCACTGATATTATAGGCAGGCTTATAATCGAATGAAAGTCCTATAGGGACCTCTGCAAATTTATAATCCAACCCAATAATCCCATCAATCCCAAAGATGGTATAGCCATTTTGGTTATCTGGCCAAGAGGGATTCCCCCTGTTTCCGTTCCAGGTTCCAAGATGGGCACCTCCTCCATAGAACCAGAATAATCCTGAAACCTCAGGAATTTCCTGATGGACTTCGTAGAGGCCGGTTATCACCAGGCCGCTCCATCTGGTGTGCAATATCCCTTCCAGAGCTGCCCTATCGGAAATAAAATGCTTCACGGTAAGTCCGTTGCTTACCCCTAACCT
The DNA here is from genome assembly GCA_040905145.1 of Anditalea sp. Taxonomy (GTDB): domain Bacteria; phylum Bacteroidota; class Bacteroidia; order Cytophagales; family Cyclobacteriaceae; genus DATGMS01. The sequence continues at coordinate 44,720 of JBBDSC010000060.1, read as the reverse complement.
CAAACCCACACCGGTCTGGTAATCCTGGCCCATAGTCTCGGTACCCAAGCACATTACTACTATTGTAAAAATTCCTACAACTGCTTTCTTTAACATAACATCAAAATTTAGCTTATTCAATTATTTAATTTCAATAACTTCTTCGGGATTAATGAATAAATCCAAAGGTACATCATGCTTTTCAGTAGGAATATGTGGTTCGGCAGGGAAAAATGACAAGCCTACTTTCAATACTCCAGGTGAAAGTCTGGCCAGAAATCTGTCATAAAAACCTTTCCCATACCCCAGGCGGTGACCATTCAAATCATATGCCAAAAGGGGAATAAAGACAAGTTGAAGCAAAGAATCCCTTCCTTCCACTATTTCAACAGGAACAGGAACCCCATGTCTTCCTTCTGCAAATTGCTGATCAATAACCATCTTTACCGTCTTCATTTCCCCATTAAAAAAATCAGCAACAGAGGTATAAATCTCCCGGCCTTGTTCCTGCAATCCATTGATCAAAGGAATAGTATTGACTTCATTTAACTTTTCTATGGGCAAAAATACATGGATATGCTTAATTGAATCCTTAAGCAAAAGATATTGGAGGGCTTTTTCCGTTATTTTGGCGGAGAGAAACTGCCGCTCATCCGGGCCAAGTTGATTTCTTTTTGATTTATAAAAGTCCCTAATTTCAATTTTGGATTTCATCGGTATACATTTTTGATTTTTAAGGGCGCGACCCGTCTTGATTTGCCGGGATATCATGCATTTACTGTACCTTTATATTTCTAATTTTTCAACCCCTAAGTGCACCATGGTTTCACAAAGTGACACGAAGAAGTCTTTGTGGAACCTAGTGCAAACTTTGTGATCATTGTGGTTAACTTTGGGTTCAACATTTTTATCCTGCTCGGTTTCATTTTCTGAGGATAATGAAATCAAAATTCAAAGGATCCAGATGGCTATAAAGTTTTTCTATAAATTTGGGATCCTCCAAATAAAACATAAGGAAATTGTTTTTCCTTTCCTGCGGGTTGCCTCCTGGAAAAAGCATTTCCTTTAAATCTTGCATCTGTCTTAAGGCGGAGGCCAGATTCCTTTCTTCCGCTTTTCTCAATTTAACGGAAAATTGATCCAAAATTTTATTGGCCCTGGTTTTGGCGGCCATTGAGGAGCCCTTCAATGTCGGATCAATCTTCATCGCATTTTCCCTCAATTGGTCAAAGACCCCGGATAATGCTTCCTTTTCTTTGCTCAAAGATATATCCTGCCCAGAATTGTTCCTGACATAGTCCTTCTTCCAGGAGACATAATCGGAAAAAATTTCCCTATCACTCAGCTCCAATGCCTGAATCTTCCGTTGTGCCTTGTTGTCCAGGATCATCACAAAATTCCGGGGCATAACAGCAGGAAAATCGGTTTGATAAAACTCAAACACGGATTTCAACTGGAGCCAATACGCCACTTCAGCAGGCCCTCCGAGATAAGCAATATTGGGAAGGATGTACTCTTGATAAAGGGGGCGCATGACTACATTGGGACTGAATTTTTCCGGGGAATTTTCAATGAGGTCTAGCATTTCATTTTCAGAAAACGAAAGGTCTTTATCCAGTACCTGAAATTTCTCTCCCACCTTGGCAATTCTTTCCCGTAAACCTTTATCCAGGTAGAAAAAGTTGATTTCCCGAGGATAAATTTGTCCCTTATATCCCAGGTGCTCCATCTTTTCAGAAGTTTTGTTCACCAGCTCATTGGCCCTGTTATTTAGTAAATCATCCTTTATCACTGGCCTGAAAAGGGTTTTAAGGTCTTTGTTATTGCCATCCACTATAATTAAACCTTTTTCACCAAAAAGATGATTCACATAATACCTTACTGCGTCAGCCAGAGTTGTATGCTCCAAATAAGCTTTTTTAAAAAAATCCGGGACAAAAGCCAATCTTTTCAGCAAGTCCTTGATCCCTTTATCCAATTTAAACTCCCCTACCGCCCCCATTTGATCAGTGTCCCAGGAAAAAACTTCCCCATCAAAATGAAAATGATTGATTTCAGCAAAATCATGGTCTTCTGAGGCCATCCAATAAACGGGAACAAAACGATAAGCCGGATAAGCCTGGTTGAGTTTATCGGCCAAATTAATGGTAGAAACTATCTTATAAAAGAAATAAAGAGGCCCGGTAAAAAGGTTAAGTTGATGACCTGTAGTTACGGTAAAAGTATTGGAATGCTCCAAACTTTGAATGTTATGCCCTATTTGCTCAGTAATATCAAAACCTTCATATTGTGCTTTCAATGAATGAACCAACACCGCTCTCCGTTGCTCATCAAAAGTCCGCCTTTCCGCTAATTTCCGGAAGTTCTCCATAGTGGGAAACAGGTGATAGAATGGTTGGAGGCTTTCTTTTTGTTGTATATAATCCAGGAAAATGGAAGTAAACTGCCCGGTACATTCCGGCTCAATGATGGATTTAATCATGTATTTTTCTTTTCAGAGATCTCTTTCGGTTTTGTTGGTACCAAGAGTAAAGTTAGGCATTTTTGCCTAACTTGGATAAGGCAGGACCAAATATGGAATAAAGGAATGATGGAATAGAGGGAAATTACTCCTTCCGGTTTTCCCAACATGAACCGAATACACCTTCTAAATATCTTCCTTTTCGTTCCATTATTCCACTATTTCATTTTTTGCCCAAGTTGACAGGATTTAAAATGAAAATATCAGCTATAGGAATGGCAAATCCGGGTTTAGATTTACAAAAATACTTCGTACTTTCACGTAATTATACGGAGAGGCCCGCTTTTAAGAATGGCCTTTTGATGTATAATGCCTTTACATATATGATAAATTACGAGCGGTTTAAGTTGGATAACGGCCTCGAGGTTTTGGTTCATGAGGACCATAGCAGCGAAATGGCCGTCATGAACATTTTATATAAAGTAGGCTCAAGAAATGAAATCCCCGGTAAAACAGGACTAGCCCATTTTTTTGAACATTTAATGTTTGGTGGCTCCATGAATGCCCCGATATTTGACATTGAACTCGAACGGGTAGGAGGAGAAAGTAATGCCTTCACGAATACGGATATCACTAACTATTATATCACACTTCCTGCCATCAATATAGAAACTGCATTTTGGCTGGAATCAGATAGGATGCTGAGCCTAAACCTTAACAAAAAAACCATAGAGATCCAACGGAAGGTGGTTGTTGAAGAGTTTAAGCAACGGTATTTAAATCAACCCTATGGTGATGCCATGCATAAGATGAGGGATTTGGCCTTTGTGCAGCACCCCTATAAATGGCCCACAATTGGCAAAAGCTTAGAAGACATAAATACGTATAGCAGGCAAGATGTAGAGGAATTCTATTTTACCCATTACCGTCCGGATAATGCCATATTGGTGGTGGCAGGAAATGTAGGTGTTGAACAGATCAAAAAATTGGCCCAAAAGTGGTTTTCAGATATTCCCTCTGGTGAAATCCCTAAAAAGACCATTCCCACGGAAAAAAAGCAAACCAGCAAGAAAATCCAAAATGTAAAGGCTGATGTACCTACTGATGCGCTCTACAAAGTTTATCATGTTCCGGGAAGATTGGAAAAAGGTTTTTTGGAATGTGACCTGATTACGGATATCCTTGGCTTTGGCCGCTCTTCCATCCTGGAACAAAAGCTGGTAAAAAACACCCCCATCTATGCCAGTTGTAACGTCTATGTCTTGGGCAATGTAGATCCAGGTCTGATGATTTTTACGGGCAAAATGGAAAAAGGGCAGACAGCCGAAGATGCTGAGAAAATATTGGATGACTCCATAGGGGAATTTAAGGAGACACTGGTCTCTCAAGAAATTATCGAAAAGGTAAAGAATCAGGCAGAGGCCATGAAATCTTATGATTCGATTCAATTACTTAACCGTGCAATGAATTTAGCTTATTATGCCCATCTGGGGAATCCCGATTTATATCAGTGGGAATATGAGAAAAAATTGGCCATTACGGCGGATCGAATTTCCCGGACAGCCAATCAAATACTTGTGGAAGAGAATTCATCGGTTATTTATTACAAGAAGACTCGGGAATAAAAAACAGGTAGTTGTCTGCCGGTAGGCAGGGAAGACACGAAGGTGGGAGTCCAGGGGTTTAATTGCCCTGTCCTTCAGGGCAGGGAAAGGAATAGGGAGAGAAAGGCGGGCTTTAGCCCCATTAAAAGGCCCAACCGGGATAATGTGGCTAAAGCCAAAAGAGATTCCTGTCTATTTTACCTTTGGCTAAAGCCAAACGGCAATTGATTAACCATTGGTCAACTAAATTCAGGACGTGTCACCTGCCAAAGGAGGAAGCCTTTGTACTTTACACCTTATACTTAGTACTTCTCCGTATCTCTTATCGTTGATATCTTGGTAACCATTACCTAATAACTAATTTTCAAATGAGTAATTTCAGAATAGGATTTGGCTATGATGTGCATCAATTACAAGAAGGACAGGGATTTTGGTTGGGTGGAATCAGGCTCAAGCATCATAAAGGGGCGATTGGCCATTCTGATGCTGATGTCCTTATTCATGTAATATGTGATGCAATTCTTGGCGCTGCCAATATGAGGGATATTGGTTACCACTTTTCCGATAAAGATCCAAAGTATAAAGGTATTGATAGCAAAGTTTTACTTAAAGAAGTAATGCTTCTTATCAGAAAAGAAGGGTATGAGCTTGGAAATTTAGACACAACCGTTTGTCTGCAAATACCAAAAGTCAACCCATTTATTCCTGAAATGATAAAGTGCCTGGCAGAAGTCATGAGTGTGGGGGAAGGTCTTATTTCCATTAAAGCCACCACAACAGAACAACTCGGATTTGTAGGAAGGGAAGAAGGCATATCTGCCTATTGTGTAGCTTTAATAAAAAGTCAATAATCCATGATCAGAGAAGTGAAAATGATAACAACAGAGGATGGGTCCCACTCTTTGTACGTCCCTGAAATCAACGAAAATTACCATTCTTTCCATGGAGCCTACAGGGAAGCTATCCATGTATTTATGCTGTATGGCCTGGAAGCCTGGGCAGTCAAAAGTCATGGCAAAAAGCCAATCCGAATTTTTGAATTGGGATTCGGAACAGGTCTAAACGCATGGCTCTCCTTGGTTTGGGCAGAGCAAAACCAGATTCCCGTCCTTTATCATACCATTGATCCCTTTCCGTTAAGCGAAGATATTTATAACCAATTAAATTATCCATTGCTGGACGATGCTATCTGGCATTTCCAGGAATACTTTAACAAAATCCATAAAGCAGACTGGGATAAAGGTGAGGCCATTTCTCCCTATTTCAACATGAAAAAGGAGAAAACCACCCTGGAAGAGGTTCTACTTTATGATGCTGATATTATATTCTTTGATGCTTTTTCCCCAAAAAAGCAACCCGAGCTTTGGGAATTTACATTGCTGGAAAAAGTAGCAACTACAATGAATTCCAATGCTGTTTTTGTCACTTATTGCGCTACAAGTAAACTAAAAAGAGACCTAAAAAGTCTTGATTTGATCTTGGATGTTGTCCCTGGGCCTCCGGGAAAGAAAGAAATGACAAGAGCTTGGAAAAAGTAAAACAAAAAATTTCATTTATCTAACCCGATCATTAATAATACCTGGTTTAAGCTGGGTATTTATTCCGCAAATTGCGTAACAGGTAGACACATAATTGCTTTTTTTATTTGGAATGAAAATTCTTTTGAAAGTATTTCTCAAAGTTTTTGAAAATGGGAAGGAATTTTCTCAGGATGTAAATTTTTATTTGTTTAATTACAAGAGCTTTAAATGATTTTGCTTATAATCCAGACTTTAACTTTAAAAATTAAATTTCTTTAAACTGAACTTACTTTATTGTTTTTTTTTATTAAATTATTTATTATCAGTAGGAATAAAAAATTATTTACTTGCTGTATTACCTCTTTTTAATTTGATGGATTATTAGATAAAATACTTGGTGATTTATTAATTTTTAATGGCCCGGTTGACAAATTTTGTGCCATAACCTTAGCTACTGCTTTCAAAAAGGAATAAAAAATCAGTTTATTAGCCCTATTTTTAACTGCTATTGTTAAATTTTTTAAAGATAAAATCTAATAAAGTTTATTTTGTTCAGTCTTTATAAAATGGGATTTTTAAGAAATTAATTGGATGATGACGTAAATGACCTGTATTTACGAAAGGTAAGTCTGTCTTCATTCATTCTATGTCAGGATTGGGTATTGCATGTTCTGGAGCATTGGCATGGTATTTTGTAAGTCCTATCATTGTTTATTCCTTTCTCAGAAGAGAAGAAGAATCCTCTCAAAAACTAGAGTAAAAAAACAGTAACAAAATTAAATTTCAATATTGTTACATAAAATCTTTATGTTTTCTGTTAAGTGATTGCCCATCTAAAGCAGAATAAGCCACCACCTTTTAATAAATATTAAAAATGAAAACAATTTTAATAAAATTAATGCTCTGCGTCGCATTTGTTATTTTTTGTAACTTTTCCCACGCAACCAACTATTACTTTTCTACCGGATCCGGTGATGATTCAAGGAGTGCTTCCCAGGCTCAAAACCCTTCCACTCCATGGAAAACCATCAATAAGCTCAACAAAATATTCAGCAGTCTGCAGCCAGGAGATGTGGTATTGTTTAAAAGAGGAGAAACTTTTTATGGGTCAATTTCAATCAAAAGTTCCGGCTCATCCGGAAACCCTATACTGATCGGGGCCTATGGTTCCGGATCCAAACCCATCATTACTTCTTTGGTTACTTTAAAGGATTGGAAGTCGGTTGGAAATGGAATTTATGAGAGCAAACATGCTTCATTAGATAGCGAAGTAGGCATTGCTGTTTTTAATGACCAGATTCAGGAGATGGGCAGGTATCCCAATAGTAATGCCTCAAATGGGGGATATCTTAATTATGAATCCTATTCAGGAAACAGTTCCATTAAAGATTCGGATTTGTCATCTTATCCGAATTGGAACGGCGGTGAAGTAGTAATAAGGAAAAACTTTTGGATCATAGATAGACATAAAATCACTTCTCATTCGGGTACCAGTATTAAATATGCCCCAAACCAGGATTCGGGTTATGGTCCTCAAGCAGGTTACGGATATTTTGTCCAGAACCATTCAAGTACTTTGGACCGGTTAGGAGAATGGTATTATAACCCATATGCAAAAAAGATGCAGGTATTTTTCGGTTCCGCTTCTCCTTCCTCTTCTTCTTTTGAGGTTAGCACCATTGACCATTTAGTCACCAACTCCTCAACTATACGACATGTAACTTTTGAAGACCTGAATTTTAAAGGGGCCAATAAAAGCACTTTCTTTCTTGGCCGTTCGGGTAGTCATGTGAAGATTTTAAATTGCGACATCGAATATTCTGGAGCGAATGGAATTGATATAGAAGGCATTTCTGACTTCACTATAGAAGGGTCAAAAATTTCAAATACCAATAATAATGGAATCTTATTAAGGTCCTGTGATAAGGCAATTGTTAGAAACAATTTAATTGAAGACAATTATTTATTGCCGGGGCATGGAAACAGTGGGGATAATAATGGGGTGGCAATTTTACTGGGTAGCAATAATGGCATAATTGAATACAACGAAATTCGAAATACCGGTTATTCGGGTATATTTTTTAAAGGTGACAATACGATTGTTAAAAACAATTTCATTGATGGGTTTTGTATGACAAAAAATGATGGTGCAGGCATATATTCCTATTCAGGAAGAAGCGATAATTATAAGAACAGAAAGATAATCGGAAACATCGTGCTAAACGGAAAAGGGGTTAAAGAAGGAACAAATATGAAATTGCTTTTAACAGAGCCCCAGGCAGAAGGGATATATTTAGATGATAATGTGACCGATGTAGAAGTAGTGGACAATACCGTAGCTCATATGACCAGTAAGGGCATTTATCTTCATAACGCCAGTAATATAAAGATCAGTAATAATACTGTATTCGATAGTAACCATCAATTATTCCTAAGAAATGATTTAATGGGCAATCAAATGGCCAAAATTACTGTACTGGACAACAGGTTTTTATCCAAAGATGCCTTTCAAAATCATATTCAGATCATGACTATCCATGACGATGTGGAGAAACTGGCAAATTTTAATGAGAATTACTATGCCACACCTTTAATAGATGATATTCGCTTCAAAACCCGAACTAATGCGGGTTCCTCCAAGGAGGTTAACGAGGTATTCAATATAAAGAGCTGGCAGAAGAAATATGGAAATGACTGGAATTCCAATATCCTCTCAAAGAAAAGCAAGCCTTTTAAAGTTAAGAAAATCATAGGCGAAAATAAATTGGAGAACGGTACTTTTGATAAGATCTTAGGATACATTGGATGCGACAATTGCGACACTTTTTTGGACAAGAGCGGAATATTAGATGGTGGGTCCTTAAAGGTGACTGCATCAGGTGAAACCAGCACCTCTGTGATGGCAGGCGCTTTGAAAAAAGGCAAAAGCTATGTTTTGAAATTCAGTGCCAAAAGCAATAAGGACATCGCTATATCTTCTTACTTGAGACAAAATTCGTCTCCCTGGGAAATATTAACTGCCACCCATAGTTTTGAATTTACCACAGATCGGCAAGAATTTGAAACTGTGTTTTCCCCATTAGCGGATATGGACAATGCCAGGATGATGTTCAATATTGGCAATGGTGAAAATATTGAATTTTGGATAGACAACATGGAATTTCATGAAGCAGAAGTGGAGATGATAAATCCTGAAGACAAGATTCTATTCGAATACAATGCTTCCAAAAAATCAAAAAATATCAATTTAAATGGTGAATATGTTGATTTAAAAAATAAAAAACATTCAGGAAGTATAACAGTAGAACCTTATTCATCCATCCTATTAGTTAATACATCAAATACAATTCCATCATCAAATGAACCTTCCGCAGGGAAAAACGCTAAATTTTATAATACAGGAAGCTCGGAAACTGCTTCTTATCAAGGGAGCTCCTATTTGGGGGAGGAGGATCTCAAATCCTATTTTAATTCTTCCAATCAACATGGAAACAGAACAGTCAGCAATGAACCCTTATTTCAGACTGAGCGATATGCCGAAACCTTAAAATATGCGATTCCCTTGCCAAATGGCACCTATACCTTACAAACCTTTCATAATGAACTATGGTTTGGCAGTTACGGTCCTTCCGCTACAAAGGGAAGAAGGGTCTTTGACATTTCCATAGAAGGGGAAAAGGTAAAGGATAATTTTGATCTATATGTTGAAAGCAAAAATAAGCCTATTATACTGACCTTTGAAAAAGTTATAGTAAATGATGGCGTCTTGAATTTAGATATGTCCGCTTCCGCAAATAATGCAACTATTTCAGGCATTGCCATACTGGATGCGTCCGATAAAAATAATCTGGCATCCGCAAATCTAAGGATGGATGCAGGTATGGTAAATTTTGATGAAGAAGAAAAGCCAGCTGCATCAATGCAAGAAACTATCAAGCTTTATCCCAATCCAGCTAGTAATACTACTACCCTTTTTATTAACCGGGAAATCACGCTTCATAACATCTTAATCTATAATATGAATGGCCAACTGGTTCAGGATTTTGATCCCTTATTGCATGGAGAAGGCAATGGAAAATATGCCATCCCATTAACCAATATGAAAGAAGGAGTATACTTGGTCAGTCTGGTGGGGGAAAGGGAAATAATTGAACAGCTGAGGCTAATTGTAAGACCATAAGTGGATCATGGCTAAAAAGCACATGTATCATAAATCCAGCAGACATCTTCGGATATATTTAGCCGTTGCCAATTCAGAGCATTTGTTGTTCCACCATTCAATAATTTCCCGTTGAATATTTTCCAACTCCTCTTCGTTTTTCAGTAAATCTCTTGCTACTCTTAAACCATCTTTCCAATCCTCAATTTGAATAATTGGAGAGCCTCTATAAAAGTCAATTTCCGGAAGTTTCTCAGAAATGACTACACATCCGGCCCGCATGGCTTCATAATGTCTGAAACTTTCAGCTGATGTAAAGCCATTTGGACATAAGATAATCTTACTGTTGGCGATTACTTCCCCATATTCTTGTACCATCAATCCGCTTTTGAAGGCTTTGTTAAATATGATGATAGAATTAGGAAAAACGCAGCTAAAATTATTTTTAAACTTAATTAATAATTTTATGTAGAGGAGACGCTTCAATATTTTCCGAGGAGGCAGAATACGTTTAATAGGGGAAAAATTTCTGTAAAAGTCTATCCTGCTCTTATTTAAATTACCCCGAAAAAAAACATTTATCTTTCTTTTATTAATGGGTATAATAGGTAATTCAGGAACACCTTTTACACAACCGAGAGTCAAAGGGAAAACATTTGGCACTTTCAAATAAGACCCCAAGTACGCCTTAAATATGGCAAAATAATCATTCGAAAGATCAATCGGATCTATATTATTCTCATCCGAGAGATATAACAAGACCTTTTTTTTATCAGTTCTTCGATGAATACTTCTTGGCTTCACATGATGATTATGATTCGAAAAAATATAAAACTCATATTCCATCATTCTTTCTTTCATCAATTCATTCAGATTGAAAAATATTAATTTAATAAACTCCGATTCATTTAAATCTTCAAATTTGTAATTAGAGTTGGCGTCGAAATAGACATTCTCATAGTGGAGCTTTTCCATGTTTATTGCTTCATTCTCGTTCATTGTATTACTCTAAAATCAAATTTTAAAATACTCTGATTATTAAATTAAAAGCATTGCTTTTATGATAGTGTTTTTTTTCGGGTATGGACTTCCATTAAAACCTTTTCCAGGTCATTGGCGAAAATCCGTGAATTATACTTAAAACGATGAAGTGCCAATGCTTTTCCACTCATGTCTATTAATTTTTCTTCATCAAAAATAAGGTCGTTTAAGGCGTTTCTCCAACCTCCAACATCTCCTTGCCCTACGCAATATCCTATCCCCTCTTTTTCAACCTGCATATTTAAGGATTTATTTTCAGTCATTATGACCGGTTTACCTAAAGCTATGACATCTTGTAAACTTGTCATCCCTTGGCATCCTTCTTTGGAGGCGGGATATTTTAAAGGGATCGCAATTATTCTGGCATAAACATAATGCTTCAATATTTCTTCATAGGGCAATGTTTCCGATACTATTATTACATTTTCCGGGATATCTTTTGTTTTTGGAACTGATTTCGGTGTACAAAAAATCCTTAACTGAAAATTAATCCCTCTAAAGGCTTCTATTAAAGTTTCATAATCCCTATCGGTATGTCCCGCACTGATCACATATGGGCACAGATGAGGTAATTTAGGCTCTGAATATTTTTGATAGAAGTTGGTATCAGGCCCCCACTCAGAAGAAAAAAACCGTTGATCCTTTTCTTTCTGCGAAATTTCAAAAACTTCTATCATATTATGCATTAATTTTCTACTTAAAAATATGCAGGCATCATACTTAAGGAAGTACTTTTTTGCAAAAGACTTAATTGCTATGTTGTTTGATTTGGCACCTAATATAGGTTGATGGACTGTTACCACAATAGGCTTCTTTAATAAGCCGATTAACTTTAAAAAAAGCAATAATTTCGTATTGGCAGTGGAATAGGGAGAGTAGATGATGTCAACGGATTTAAGAATGGCCAAGGTTCTTAATTGTTGATCAAGGTGTCCTATTTTAAAAATATTCCCCAACCTGTTTAGGAATTTGTACTTCTCATGTTGTAGGATGATTATCTCCACATTTTTTCTTTCATCTAATTCGACCTTACCCCAAACATGATGGCTTCCACTTGTTCCTTGTTTCCAAAGGGCATATGCCCTCTCCATTGAATAATTATTAATTAATAATACCCTCATATTTTTATAATCAAAAAGAGAAATGCTCCTCTAATTCTTGGAAAGTTCAACTAAATGCTCAACTATACGGATAGCTGCATTGCCATCCCATAAATCAGGAACTGCCCCTTTCTTCCATTTCCCTTCAAATAACCTGTTCATGGCAGGCTTTAATGCCTTCGGATCCGTCCCCAATAGTTCATTAGTTCCCACATTGCAGGTCTCAGGTCTCTCTGTATTATTTCTCAAGGTCATGCAGGGAATTCCCATTACAGTAGTTTCTTCAGTGATCCCACCTGAATCTGTGATTACTGCTTTAGCATATTTCACCAAGTAATTGAATTCCAAATAACTCAAGGGCTCAACCACGTGCAGATTGGGTGCTTCCAATCCAATCCTTCCGAGAATTTGGGCGGTACGTGGATGGACGGGAAAGATAATGGGCAGGTCCCGGCTCAATATCACGATTTCCTTCATGAGCTTCATTAGATCCTTCTCCTGATCCACATTAGCGGGACGGTGCAGGGTGATGATAAAATAGCCCTTTTCCTGAAGGGAAAATTCATTCCATATTTCAGGTTTTATAAATCGCGGCATTTGTTTTAGCAGGGTATCAATCATGGTATTGCCCACAAAAAATATGTTTTCCTCCTTCATTCCGGATTTACGAAGGTTCTCATTCGCCAATTCAGTTGTAGTGAAAAAATAATCTGTAATAGCATCCGTAACCATCCTATTTATTTCTTCTGGCATGCTCAAATCCCCTGAACGAATCCCTGCTTCCACATGGGCCACTTTTGTATGGAGCTTTTTTGCCACTATTGAACAGGCCATGGTGGAAGTTACGTCCCCTACAACTAAAACAATATCAGCTGGGTGATATATCAGCTCTTTTTCAAAACGAACCATAATATTTGCTGTCTGCTCTGCTTGGGTACCTCCGCCCGCTTCCAGATTAGCATCAGGCTCAGGAATGCCCAATTGCTCAAAAAAATCATGGCTCATTTTTTTATCATAATGCTGGCCTGTATGCACCAACCTATATTGGATGTGGCGACCCTTAGCCGCTTCCTTCTCAATCGATTCTATTATTGGAGCAATCTTCATAAAATTGGGACGGGCACCGGCAATGATCGTAATATTCATATAGACAGTTTTTAACAGGGTAAAATCCCCGGATTATTTATTGATTAATGTATGCTATTAAACTTTTCTTTGAAAATAAGGTATAAAAAACCAATATTCGTGTATAAGTACCTTTTCCACATCCTCCCCGGTTCCTGGAAGGTTCTATATAACCATTCCAGCCCAGACTTCTGCATCCATAGAGGAGCCCGCCTTACCATCCCCGACACCACATCGAAACTTCCACCTACGCCCATAATAAACGGAATTTTAACCAGGTGCTTGTAGGATTCCAAGAAAATCTCTTTTTTAGGCGAACTTATTGCCACAAACAGTATGTCGGCATTTGAGTCGGCAATTTGTTGGGCAATGATGGCTTCCTCCTCCTTATTATAATAGCCATTTCGGTAACCTGCAATAATCTCAGGACCATATAAGCAGGTATATTTGTCGACTATTTTCCTTATCACCTCTTCTCTAGCCCCAAAGAAATACATCTTATAGCCTTTACGGCCCGCAGAACCTATTAAGTTTTCCATTAAATCTATACCGGCTACTCTTTCGGGCAGAGGCTTATTTAAAAAGTGGGAAGCCCAAACAATGGACTGCCCATCTGCATTAACAATATCGCAGTTAATAATAGAATCCCTTAATTCCTTGTCATTTTGAGCATTCACCATTTTAGCAGCGTTCACTACCACATGATGAACAGGTTTTTTACCAGCAATGGCCTTGTGAATAATGTCCAATGTTTGGTGCATAGTTAATACGTCAACCGGGATTTTACAAATTTGTATTCTGTTCATATGTTTTACTGAAAAAATAGGTGGAAAATGCATAAAACATCCAAGCCTGGGCCCAACGCATGTAGGGTATCTTAGATGTAAAATGTTTGTTTATCTGATAATAAAAATAGCCCTGATCGGACTGCATGTGATCAATTGTCCAGATCAATACCCTGTCTACCAAGGCATTATGTTTGTTGAATTTATTTAATTTGGACAAGGTAATTACCAATTGCGTAGGTGAATGGATATCAATTGGATATATACTGTTATGATAATACTTTGGAACTCCTTCCTCAGTAAAGAAGGTAGTAATGTAATAATCAAAACCCTTGGATAAATTTCCCTCAAAAGTATTATCACCGGAAAATTTCATGTAATCCGATAGGCATTCTAAATTATATCCAGTATGAAAGTTATCTATCCATTGGTGAAAATCATAGGTGCCGTAACTCCAGGAACCGTCAGATCTTTGGCGATCGCAGGAAAAGGCGACCGATTTTTTCGCCTCATCAACTAATTCTTTCTCCTTTGTAATACCATATACCCGTGAAAGCATTCTTGATCCCAATAACGAGGCATTGAAAACAACGCTTTTATCCAAGGGGGAATAGGAAAAGGAGAAGTTCCCCTTATCGTCATAAGTCCTGTTTAAATCTTTCAAAATGAAATCACAGGCACTTCTGGCGGTATTAAGCAATTCCTCCTCTCCGGTTATCTCATAAGCATCCAACAAAGCACATCCTATAAATGTTGTAGCAACGACCGTAGGCGTATCCTTCGGTTGAAAAAAGGCCCTTGCCTGCCAATCAAAATTATATCCCCAACAGCTACCACTCCAATTCCTATTCTGTAATTCAATTAGTTTAGAAGAGAAAAAACCTATTTTATCCAGATGTTCCTGAATAGGCTGCATCTTGTAAAGATGGCAATGTGCGGCCAAGAAAAGTCCTACCGCCTTGGAATTGTATTCCTTTTCTACACCTACAAATGATCTCAGGTTTATCGGAGCCCTTTTAAAAAATTGAGTCCAGGCTAATCGGATTAAAGGAATTTTAGAAACCACAGGTAGGCTACGAAAAAATTTACTGTTTAAGCTGTCAAAGGGATCATAACCTTTGAAGTTTTCCCTCTCACAATAGGCGGCCAATTTATTAAAAGATTGTTGAATTTTTTTATTCATTATAACAGATCATTGTAAAACCAGATCATAATCATCAAGTATATTTCTCTAGTTAAAATTATTGATTTTTGAAACTGCATCCTTTAAGGTGAGATAATTCAACTCTCTATTTTTCCTTATAAACCTTTCCAAGTTGGCTGGCAATAGAAATTCCTTTGAATGGCCGATGAGGATAAAGGGGTGGAAATCATGATTGGTTTCTTCGGCTATTTTCCAGGCCAATTTGAGGTAATCATTCATTTTCTTTTCCGAGAACAGGCAGAAGTCCCAAGTCAGACATTCCTCTTCCAGAAAGAATTTTACTTTGTCTACTATTGATTGATTGCCCTCTACTTTATCTTTGATTTTGGTAATATTAGCACTTCTGTTTTTTAGGGCAATCCTAACCCTTTGCAAGTCATACTTTTTATATCGCTTTATCTTTCTTGCAAAAACAGGAAGCTCCAAAAAGTTTTTTGGATTCGAGACCGGTTCGTCTACAGATGTATCCACCCACCAATAAGGGGAACCTATCGGTAGTTTTTCAAAATCATAATAATAATATTGATTATTGAGATACGCTCCAGGAATCACAGAAGAATCGGCTATAAAACCAAGGTTTTTCAGAGATCTAACGATTTTTTCTGAAGGGGTAATACAATATCCGCCTGCACGAAAAATATTACATTGATACATAGGATCGACTGATTTTAAGAGAGCCTCAAGAGATTCCTTTCCTAATCCCAGCAATTCCTCCAGACCCAGGGGAAAATTCTTGTCTGCCTGATCTGGAACTTTGGTCAATTTCCAGTATCTGCTATCTGGACACCACTTTTCATTTTCGAATTTAGCATTGATCCAATGGGGGTGAATATGTAATTGAATATCGTGACCTGAATTATGTGCGCTAATAATTTGATCCTTTATGGCTTTAGCAGGATTTTCTGAATAATTCATCCGATTCCCCTTATTCCATTCCGCATCAATTTGGAGATATTCCATGATTTCAAAAAATATGGTTGATTTAATATTATATTTTCCACACATATTCAAAAAATCATGGGTAGGTTTTATCATAGTTTCAAACACGTCTCCAGAACCATCACCATACAATTCATAATCAAGGGTTAGTATCAAATCTAAAGCCCTCTTTTTTCCTGTCTGCATTAATTTTTTATATTTACCTTCACGTAATCCAATAGCAGATCCGCCCTTTTATCCCATGAATTGTTTTTTGCAAGATCAATTCTCTGGTCAATGAGGTGATGAGAATCCTCCACATAGGCTTTTTTTATCATTTCAACAAACTCTTCACCTGTATTGGCCTTATAAACCGTGCCTGGAGGAAACTCCCAATGCTGAACATTGGGCAAATTAGTAATCACAGCAGGCTTACCAGCTGCAAGATATTGCCACATTTTATTAGGAGTTCTACCGGTATTGCTATCCTCCATGTAATAAGGGGCTATGGCCACATCCATTTCAAAAAGTGTATTCATTAAAACTTCTCCTGTCTGTGTACCCCAAGGGAATACCTTTTCCGAAGGGTGCAGGTAATCCAAAATATCATCTTTGATGGGGCCAATAAGATGTAGTTCTGCATTTCCCAATTCCAGGATTTTTATCAATAGATTTACAGGTGTTTTCACCTTATCTATATATCCCAACAATACGACTTTTATTTTCCCATCCTTTTTGCGCAGTATTTCGTTGGAATTAATATTTATATTAAAATCAGGTGAGCCCAAAGGCAATTCAAAAGACTTATTATTATACCTTTTAAAGTCTGAAACTAATTTCCTTGCAGTGGCTAAAACAAATTTAGAGGACTTTATCAACTTTTTTTGGGTAAAAATTGTATAGACTCTCATGAACATAGGCAATCTGACATTATTTATAAAATCATCAGATGCAAAATAAATGGTGTTATCGAAGTATTTACTTATCATATATCCCCCAAAGTCACAGCAGATTACATACACCTCTTTATTTTCAAATCTTTTCTTCAGGGCAGGGAACAACCATAATTGATAAACTTCATTAACCAAAGGGGTACGGTATCTTATTCTCCTGCTAATGGGGAAGCTTGGAATGATAACATCTAAATATTCATCCACCTTGATGTTTTCAAGACCTGGCTTACCTTGAATATTAGCGGCTACAAAAGTTGTTTTAACTTTTTGATTTGCAAGAGCATAGGCCAATTGATGCCTTGATCTTGGCGGAGAATCCCAAGCCGTGTTGGTATAGATAATAAATTCCATTAAAACTGTTTAACCGCTTAAAATTATTTCTATTTACTGTTAGAAAGAAAAGTTCTGGAATGCCCTTTTGAAAAAAGAGGTTCAGTGTGTTCCAACACTTTTGCGTTAAGGGTACAATAAAAGGGCGCTCCTTTGATAGAAGTGAATAAATAACCTGGAAAACCAGTCTCTTTTAGATAAGAGCAAGAGGTTAATAAGCCATTTACCTTGTGTGGTTCATGAAGGTAAGTATTGACTTCCATCGGACCATCATAATAAT
The DNA here is from genome assembly GCA_040905145.1 of Anditalea sp. Lineage (GTDB taxonomy): Bacteria > Bacteroidota > Bacteroidia > Cytophagales > Cyclobacteriaceae > DATGMS01. Next base: position 27,261 of record JBBDSC010000060.1, on the reverse strand, counting down.
TTACTCTTCCTTTGAAAATTTGATCCGCATAAATTTCTGACTTATCCAAAAGGAACAAATCTTCGCAACTGTGAAGAAAAGAGTTAATTTCCACACCTAACCCCATGGTCTTGCTATTTGGCAGTAATGAGGATTTGTAGTAGGGGCTATTTTTGTCATAGGGATACAGTGATTTGTGATGTGATTCTATAAGAAAATCTCTATCCTTACCCCACACTGACATGGCCTTAACGGGATGAGGGCTGACTTTGACACCTTCTGATTCCTTAAAGACTTGGGTTAAGATACCCATACAGGATTTTGATTGGTCCACATCAAAATCATGATCCTGTTGTATCCAGTAGAAAGCATGACCTGTTGGATAAAAGGGCATTAAAATATTCCCCTTAGGACCAACAACTTTTTTAAGTAAATCTACAGCCTCTTGCGGAGAGAAACCTGCGTTCATATTTCCAAAACTGGAATGTACCATCAGTGTGTCGCCTTCCTCAATCTTTAGATGGCTCCGGATTATATCCTCAAATTCAGCCAAGGTAAGTGGGATTCGATCTGAAGGCGAAAGTTTTAAACTTCTGTTTATTTTCCGTTTATATTTTCTATAGCTTTTTTTAAGACCATGCGGAACCAGAAATTTAATATATTTAATAATCTTATCTTTCATTGTCCGATTACTTCATGTATATCAATTTTCTGAGGCAAGCCTGTAGCCAAACTGTCCAGAATTTTGAACGTCGTCAAGGTAGTCAAGCAAATAGACTCAAAATCAATCGGAGAGTCTTTTCCTTCTTTAATATTTTCTAGGAATTGATAGACTTCCTCTTTATGGCCCTTTCCAGGTGATTTAAGTTTCTTTATTTTCCCTTCCTTATGAAATGAACCATTTTTAAAATCATTAATTACTCCCGTATGTCCGGCACAAAAGATTTCTATGTATTCTTTGGGCAGAGATTTATCCCCATTGGCCACATAAGTTAAATTTCCGACTGAACCATCACTAAACTTTATAACAATGGAAATATTATCGTTAGAGGTAGTCTGAACATTAGAAGAGGTAATGGATTCTGCAAAAACCTTAATAGGTTTTGCGTCTGTGAAATACTGCATCAAATCTATAAAGTGACAGATTTCACCAATAATTCTCCCCCCTCCGATTTCAGGTAGCTGTGACCAATGGTCCTTTGGGATAAATCCGGCGTTGACCCTGATATTTACGACCAGAGGGTCTAAAGTATTTATAAATTCCCTCTTTATTTCAACCGAAACAGGAGCAAACCTTCTGTTAAAACCTACCATAACAGGAGTTTTATTTTTCTTTCTCGCTTCTATGACAGCTTTGAGCTGGCCAAGGTTCATTGCCAAAGGTTTTTCTACAAACACCTTCTTTTTGGCTTCTAAGGACTTAATGACCAATTCAGCATGCGAAGCATGTGGAGTAGCAATGAATACTGTATTGATATCAGGATTGTTTATAACATCTTTGACATCAGAGGAGCAGAAATTAAACTTGAATTTATCCAATACATTCTTAGAGGTGATCCCGCGGGTGGTGACAACACCATCTAGAGATGCCCCCCATGCTTTTACATTGGGGACCAAATAACTCTGGGCAAAACTTCCAGCGCCAATGAAGCCTGTATTGACAGATTTTAATGCTTCTTTATTGACAACAGTTTTGCTCTCTTGCTTGGATGCGTTTTTTTCATATTTCAACAGGATTCCAATATGGGGTTCCTTTATTTTTCCCATGACAATATCATAGGCTACTTCTGCTTCCGTTATATCAAAAACATGGGTGATTAGAGGCTTTAGGTTGATGGACTTTTGTGATAGTAACCCTAAAAAAGCTTCCATGTTCCTTTGCTCTGTCCATCGTACGTAAGCATAGGGATAATCATTACCTAATTCTTCATAGTTTATATCATATCTGCCAGGCCCATAGGAACAGGAAATTTTCAGTTCCAACTCATTCCTGTAAAAAAATGGATCTCTAGGTATATCCATTTTTACAGCTCCTACTACAATAATCTTCCCCTTTTTTCTTGCAATTTCTGTAGATAAAATGATGGGATCATTGGAAGAGGTAGCCGCAGTGATGATTATGGAATCAAAACCATTGCCGTTGGTAAAGGTTTCACAGGCAGCAATCAAGTTGGAATCCTTTCGGTTTAAGGCTTTATCGGCTCCTGAATCTTCTGCCAGCTTTATTAAATCCTCGGCCATATCCACCCCCAATACAGAACAGCCATTGGCTTTTAAAAGCTGCACGGTTATCTGACCTAATAGTCCCAGCCCTATTACACAAACTTTTTCTCCCAATTTAGGTTCTGCCTGACGAATTCCCTGCAGGGCAATGGCGCCCAAAGTAGTGAATGCGGCTTCATCTGAGGTTACATTATCTGGCACTTTAACGACCAGGTTCTGGGGAACTGCTATTACCTCTGCGTGAGAAGCATAATCAACACCGGCACAAGCTACCCTATCCCCTGGTTTATATAAACCTTTTGTGTCCAATGAAGCCAACACTTTGCCAGAAGTACTATAACCCATGGCTTTTAAAGAATCCAATTTTGTTTTGACTTTTTTGATGGTTGCACTCAGGCCTTCCTTTCTTACATTCTGTATTACTTGGGCTACTAGATCAGGACGCTGTTTGGCTTTTCCAAATAAATTAGCCTGGGCTACTTTTACTGTACCCCGCTCTGTACCCGCACTGATTAAAGAGTAATCATTTTCCACCAAAACCATACCTTCAGATACTGAAGGCACAGGAACTTTGTCTACGTATAATTTGCCTGTCTTAAAATTTTGGATAACCTGTTTCATTATTGTTTATTTTATTGATTTTAAATTTTTAAAAAATCTTTTCGAGCTTTTGAATAAAAACCTCCCAATTGTTCTCTTCAAAAAATTCCTTCCTTTCCTTATCTTCTTGAGTTTCATCTGGTGGATCTTCCTCATAGATCTCAAATATATCGACAAAGGAATTGTAAGTTTTTATAAAACTATAATGGCTTAAGTCTTTAAATGCCCCATGATTAGGACCAATAATAACCGTCCCCATTCTGATGGAATCAATTAAAGCCCCAGAACTAATCACTGTCTTTGAATTGTAGGTAAATAAGGTGAACTTAGACATAGCTGAAAACTCAGCTATTTTTTCCAGGTCATAAAGTTTATCCTCAAAAGTAATATTGTCAGACAATAAGCTCTCCAAGTGTTTCTTATATTCCAAATTAAAGCATTTGCCTACCAATAATATTCTGTAATCCCTGGCCAAAGGCTGTTCCTTCACATATTTTAAAAATTTATCAATCCCTTTGTAAGGAAAAATAGTACCCCAAATCAAAAAATCATATGGCTTCTCCTTACCAGGCTTTTGAGGAAAAAAGCCGCCAACGGGATGTGGGATAACCTCCACTTTTGAAGAATACGCTGAATAATTGGATTTCACAAATTCCAAACCGGAATAGGAATGGGTAATGATTTTATGTGACCTTTTCATCAGTACCCTAAACATAAAGCTTGTCATGGAATTTATGCCTTTGTGATGGGAACCTTTGTTGTGTAGAATCCAAATAATTTTTTTCCGAAAAAGCCGCATAAATAAAGTGGCGCACAAAAAACCCAATACCTGCACTTTACCAAATCTTTTTTCGGGCAGAAATTCGATCCAGTTTAAGATGAATATCTGGGTTGGGAAGAAATATAAAAACAAACTTAAAACTCCTCTATTGGGAGCCTTTTCATTTACAATGTGATGATTTTTGGCAAGCGCAGTTTGAAAATTCAAAATATAAGGATTTGGAGTCCCTATTAATTTATCCAATTTTGGATATAACAAAATATTTTTCATCTTACCCTACCTCTTCAGGTTTAGGTGTGAAATCTTCTTCCATAACAGAAACCAATGCTTCTTTAAAATCATATCTCACTTTAGCAGCATCATGCTTATCCTCTGCCAATTGAATGGCTGTTTGAGCAATTCTTTCTCTTTCTTCTTTATTCATTATCATTGATTTTAAAGAAGTTATCAGTACTTCCAAATTATCATCTGTTACCACTTTCGCCCAATGGTATTTCCTGGCGTAATCAACAATGGCCGTTTGGGAAGGGGCAAAAATTAAGATAGGAGTGCCACTGATCATATATTCCGACGCTTTGGTAGGCATGGAGTATTTGATGAATTTAATGGAATTGACGGAAAAGTCATAAGGCATGTAAAGCATGTCAGCTTCCGCAAATTTTGAGGGGAGATCCTCATAGGACACAAACCCTCTATATTGAACGCAAGCATATTTTTCCATCCACTCCGACCTTTCGTTTACCTGCAAAACAAATTTAATGGAGGCGTTTAATTCTTTATTAAGGACGGTGACTGCTTTTGCCATCACTTCCAGTGATTCCTGAATACCTAAACCCACTCTTCCGGCATACAGGATAATGGGTTCCTTGCCCAACTCATAGTGGTTTCTTTGGCTTTTTTTCCAAAAATTCAAATCAATTGGATTATGAAAGGTTTGGAAATCAAAACCAAATCTACGTTTATACTCTACCGCCATAGGTTCACTGATGCTAAGATGTAATGAGGCCTTGCTGAGCATTTTTCTAAATTCTCCATCGATCTTGAGATACCAGTATTTTCCGAATAAACCTTCCGCTACCAATTCGGTCCAATCATCCATCATATGAAAAACCATTGGCTTATTTAAGTATTCCTGAACTGCCGTACAAAATAAAACGGTCTCTCTTCCCTGCGCTTGTGCATAGATGATGTCAGGTTGATACTGGTCAAGCCAACCCTCCAACTGTTTGGATAATTCGATTTTTGATACAAAATTCAGAAACCCAATCCATTTTAAAAATGGATGGACATATTCCTTTAAAAAAGCAACCCTGAATTTGGATTTAGCAGGAATTGAGTTTTTAACGCCCCCTTTTTCAAAACTTAATATTCCAGAAAAATATCTTCTTTTAAGTCTATTAAACGGAAATTTCCACTTATGCTCTCGATGACCTAATTGATAATAGGTTTCACAAATATCTGTTTGCGTGTTAGAATTAATACCATATCCCCGGCACAATACAGCAAGCTTATCTTTTGGCCATCCTTTGAACAAATTAGACAAAGTAATTCCTCCTCCGGTGTTTTGATTAAAAGGTTGAATAAGTATTAATACTTTGGGTAAATTCATAGATATCTCTCAGTTAAAGCAATTTGGCAAAAAACACTTATTCATTGGTTAAAAATGTCTAAAAGCAAATAATGGCCTGAATATTATTTTGAAGAAAAAGCCTTTTTGATTGTCGCATCAGGCATATTTCTTAAATCCTTGGAATAACCTATACAAACACAGATCCAAAACAACATGTAATTGAAATCCGTATTAAAAACGTTTAATGGATAAAGGCTCAATATCCAAATGATAATCCATATTCCTGCGGCCTTAGAAAGTAAGTTTCTGGAAAAAAATAACCCTTTAATGGCTGCAGGAAAGGCTATCAGAAGAATAAGTCCCAAATGAATTATTCCCCCTTTAAGAATAATATTCAAGTAATCTGTTTCGATCATCGTCCTATAACCAGTAGTATCACCCATGTCGACATTAGGGCACCAGTACATACCATTTATGCCTCTTCCAATAATCCAGTCAATCGTATCAAAGTCCCTACTAAAGGCCACTTCAACTCCTGTTCTAGTATCCTCCGCGCCTCTTTCAAGGATCTGTTCAAAAAACGTATCCCTATTTTCCCTATAGATTTTTTCTCCAACCACACCAATCACTGAAAGGAAAATAATCATACACACTGCCATCAAAATCTTCTTGTTGGATTTTATGTAAAAAATAGCCATAAATATTAATAAATTCAGGGAAGAAAAGACCATAATGGCTCTTCTTGCTTTATAAGTCGCAATAAGGATAATAGTGATTACTACTAGGAGGGCTAATAAATTCCTGTTTTTACTATGATAAATATAAGTAAAAATTAAAAAACCAGCGGGTGCACCTAAAGTCTTGGCAAAACCCTCAAAGGTAAATTTTTGAACAACATTTTGATCGTAATGGGCAAGTACTATTTCGACAAAAAATACATTTAAAATGATAAAAGCGATATTTAAAGCAACTATTACAGAAAATGCTTTTTTGTAAAAATCAAGGTTCTTTGGGAAAAAAATTATCAACGGAAAAAAATATTTGAATAACCCGGAAAAAAACAATCGTTTCACAAAATCATATTCGTATACAAATCCGTGGAATAAAACGAAGATAACCCACGAAAAGTAGAGCACAAGAGAAATCTTTACAAAATCATTCTTTGAATTAAATTGGACGATATGGAAGGTGGCATATACAATAGAAAGTAATCCAATGGCTTGAAATAACTGAATGACCTTAATCATTCCAGTAGCATAGGTTGCCGACAGGGCATCACCTAAACTATAAACAACAAAACCAATCCAGAAGATGGATAAATTCTTATCCAAATCTTCCGCATATTTCTGATAAATTGATATTGGTTGGATATTATCCATTGGGCTACTTAGCTGCTTGATCTGTAGTTTCGGTTGATGTGAGAAATCCTTCTACATTAAAAAACATTTCCTCCACTTTTCTTAAGATTGCCTCATCCCCGTCCCACCATTTATATTTCGACAATTCATCAACAGTTTCCTTTTCAAAGCGGTATTTGATGACTTTTATTGGACATCCAACGGCCACTGCATAAGGAGGAATATCTTTACTCACGACAGCGCCTGCACCAATGACAGCGCCATCACCAATGGATACTCCATCCAATATCGTCACATTTGCCCCAATAAAAACATCATTACCTATTTGGATGGGTAGGCGTTCCTCTACTTTGTTTTCCCTACTATAGGTAAAACCAGCCTGTGCATTTTTAGAATAAAAAGCCGGTGAAGTAGAAACCCCGTTGATCGGATGCATGCCCCAGCCAGATACGATGTTTGGCCCTATGGAACAAAATTTTCCAATATGTGTATTATAAATTCGCGCATTAATAGCAATGTAAGTGCCTTTCCCCACAGAAGAACTTCTTAAAAAATGACACCTATATATCCTGGTTTGTTCGTGAACCTCACTGTCGATTATTTTACTCCTTAAATCCTCCCAATGCACCTGCTCATTCCCTACCATAACTTTCAGAAGTGAATAAAGATTAAAGTAGAAATTTTTTATATATCTAAATGCCTTCATTGATCCCAAATATTGGTTGCGGTTCTATTTAAAATTTTATGGGTTTGGATAGAAAAAATTATTCCCATAACGGTGAATAAAAGCGTACTTGCCAAGGTAATGCCTACCAAACCGAAAGCCTTGCCTAAATATATAGCCATTGGGATGTTCAGTAACGCACTGGCAGACACCAAATATAGCTGCATTTTTATTTTTCCTATTCCATTGAGAAAGAAAACGTGTATGGTTTGCCAAATTGAGGCAATTACAAAAAAACTCATTGCCAAGGATAACCCATAGGGTACATCAACACCATCACCAATCCAGATTTTATATAGAAAAGGGGAACAAACCAACATACCCCCCGATGCAACAATGGCCCATAACCATATTTTTTTCATTTTTGACAAAGTATTCTTTATCCAGCCAAATTCCTCCCTAACATAAGCATCGGTAAATGCGCTCCATAAAGGTGTTGCAATTATGCCAAAACCCATCGTTACCACTGAAAACAATTTATAAGCAATATTGAAAGGAGTAACTTGCGAAGGGCCAAAAAGTTGCGTAATGATTATATTATTTGTACTGAATAATACCAAAGCCCCAATTTGAATTACAAAAAATTTAATACCCAAATTCATCAAATTTCCGGCTAATCCAAAGCGGACTAACTTTATCGATGGTGAATATTTGCGGTAGTCATGGGCATAAAACCAAATACTTGAAGCGGACAAAACTAAAACAGGTGTAAAACTCAAGGCAGCTCCTAGGTATATTAAATTTCCTTCTGTTGTCTTAGTCAGGATAAAAATAACCATCAATGAAAACAAGCTGCCAAGGAAATTAAAAAAAGAAGCTTTTGCCGGTTCTTGGTTTGCGGTAAGTACAGTAGTAATCAGCTTCAAGACGAATTGCAAACAAAAAAAGGTAAATACTATCAAAGCGAGAACCCGCAATTCATCTGACATATTGGATGGCGTGTTCAAAATAGATGCCCATTCTAAAAATGGATTGATGAAAAAGAACAACAACAATATTCCCCCTATTATCAGACTTAGTATGGCATAGGTAGTACTGATATATTCCCTTGCCAACTGGAATTCTCCTTTGGCAATACTTGCGGCGAACTTATTCCTCAAACCATGCCCAAACCCAATATCAAAAAAACTAAACCATCCTACCATAGAACTGAGTGTTAACCAAATCCCATAACTTGTTGGGTTAACATAATTGATCGTCAGAGGCACCAATATCAAGCTTATGGCAATACTTCCTCCTTTAATAACAAAAGATCCCAGAATATTCTTTTTTGCCTTAACGCTGCGTTTATGCCCCTTATTGATTGATTTGTTTAAGAATAAATAAAAATCACTGGAAATCTTTTGTATCATCAAATAAAAAAATTAAATGAAAGGACGGGAATAGGTATTGTAAATTAGAAACTTGCTTTTGTCCCCAATTAAATACTTACATGTTTTCTGGGCTTTTGGTTGATGCGCCTATTTTTTGTTCGCTTTTCTTCCTTTCCATCTTGATAATATCCGTATCCATAACCCAACTGTGGCTTTCCATCATTCAAAACGATGGCTGGATTTCGTAATTTTTTATCTTGGAAGTTCTCATTTAAAAAGTCTATCATGCTTATTGAGGTATAATTATACCTCATTAGGTATACGGTAATGTCAACAAATTTAGATAATGAAAAGGCATCTGCTACTTGTCCCACCGGTGCCGAATCTATGATAATAACATCGTAATGTGCTTTCAATTGCTCAATAAAATATCCTACTTTAGGAATTAACATTAATTCTGAAGGATTCTCCGGGATGTTTCCACAGCCAAACAAATCCATTTTCCCATAATGGCCTTTATGTCTGTTAATAAGATCTGATATTGTTACATCATCCGACTGAAGATAGTCTGATATACCCAACTCATATTCTATATCCAAATAATCCATCAGCGCTGGCTTTCTTAGATCAAATTCGCAGACTGCAACTTTTTTGCCCACCATACTCAAACTAATACCTAAATTCAAGCTAAAAAATGTTTTTCCTTCCCCACTTAAACTTGAGGTTACTAAAATGATTTTATTATCGTGGGAAGGTAAGGCAAATTGCAAATTTGTCCGAACCAACCTGAATTGTTCTGCAACAGGAGATCTTAGGTTTTCAGATATGGCAATGGGTTTTTTTCCAGGATTACGGGAAATCTCCCCTAAAAAAGTTATATTAGTTCTTGAAACCACATCTTCTTTGAGCAAAATCTTATCACTTAGTTGATGTTTAGCGAAAACAAAACCTACAGGAACTCCCAACCCCATTATAAAAGCAAAACCTAAAATCAACATCTTATTTGGTTTTACAGGTTTATTACCGGCCATTGCTGGATCTATAATTCGGGAATTGGATACGGTGGTAGCAGCCAGGGATAAAGCCGCTTCTTCTTTCTTCTCTATTAAATAGGTATAATGTTCTTGTTTGATTTCTTGCTGCCTACTGATCTCTAAAAGCCGCCTTTCAATCTCCGGAACCTTTTGTGATTGAATATCCAACTGGTTTGATCTGTCTAAGAGATTGTTTCTGGATATTTCTAGACCTGATTGAATGTTTTTTATATTTTCGAGAATATTTCTCTTGAAACTGGTTAGTTGCTGATCTAAGTTCAGGATTAGGGGATTACTTGGTTGAGTGGTTCTTAGCATACGCTCCCTATCCATATGCAATTCGTTAAACTTGCTAATCAAATTCTGTAATGTTTGATCCTGGATGGTCAAAGAACTTGGTACGGCCTGGTAATCAACTTCCTGATCCATCAAGTATTTTTCAATGGATTTCAATATATCGAGTTGAATGGTATATTCAGAAAGTTGGTTTTTGGAAAGATTAGAGTTATAGGAATATTGTTGGGCATCAGAACTCAATTGGGTAATCTTGTTTTCCCTTTTAAAAGCCCCAACTTTCTGCTCGATATTCCTAAGCTCTAAAGTCAGTTCGGTGAGTTGTTCATCAATAAAGCTGATAGTGTTCATTGCTGTTTGGTTTTTATTCCTAACAGCTTCTTTATTGTAGATTTCAATTAATTTGCTAAGAACCAACATCCCCTTTTGCGGTACAGGGTCAGTCAGGCTAATTCTGACTACACTAGCCAACTTATTTACCAAAAACACATCCAATTTACTACTGTACCTTCCCGCTAAGGCATAAGGATTATTAAATTTTATTATAATAGTAGTAGGAAAAGTTAATGATTTGGAGGCTTGAATAGAGAAATTTCCAAATTGGTCTGCTATCTCATCTCCAAATTCATGGTACTCACGGTTTTCGGCCTCATCTTCCAATTCAAAACCTTTTTCGTTTATTATATGAATTCTAAAAGTGGTATTCATTTCCTTATCAAAAAAGGCCATTGAATCATATTCATGCAATACTACCTTAATGGGCACCTGGGCGCCGAAACTTTCCTTATCCCTTAAAAAATTATCCTTACCAAAATAAGAAACATTAAAATCCAATTCTTCTAAAGCCAATTTCATAAGGCTAACGGATTTCAAAACCTCGGTCTCATTTTCAACCAGTTTAATAGATTGGTAATTTTCCAGATCACTATAGACGGCGTTCTGGGTAAAATCAGACCCTTTGCTGGAGGCATTTATAAGTATAGTGCTGGCTATAGGATATTCCGGAGTAGCATATTGGACGTAAGCATAGGCCAATGAAAAAGATAGGATTACACCAAGTAAATACCAATACCAATACCTAAGATATTTCAAAACAATGACTTTAAAACTCTTAGAATCTTTGTCTTGTGGCTTAAATCCATCCATTAATATGTCTGACAATTGCATGACTTTTAATTAAAGAAAATGTCGAAGATTAAATAATATCGAAATAACAAGGGATGAAGTTAATCCCAAAACAGTTAAGCTCCTTTGGTTGGTACTTGCCTGGATCGCCTTTATTTGATCAGGCTCTACATAGATAATGTCATTTTGCTGCAAGTAATAATAAGGAGAGCTTAAAATATCCTTTTTATTTAAATTAAATCTCGTAGCACTTCTCACACCATTTTTTTCTCTAATAATAAGTACATTTTCTCTCTTGCCAAATGGGGTCAGGTCTCCGGCAAGACCCAAAGCTTCCAGTACATTGATTTTCTCGGTCGGAACAGTAAAGGTGGAAGGCATATTAACTTCTCCAATCACAGTGATCTTGAAATTTACGAACCGGATATTTACAATAGGATCCTTTACATATTCACTTAATCTATGGGACATTTCTTCTATTGCTTCCGGTTTGGTAAGCCCTCCCAATTTCACCATTCCGAGGACTGGAAAATTTATTTCCCCATTTTTATCTATCAGATAACCTGCATTTAAATTCTGCATCTCATCATTCATACTGTTTTCTCCTCCAGAATTTAAAACCCCGGCATTGAACAGCAAATTTGACTCTGGACTCAGACTTGTCACAGTTATTCTCAATAAATCATCAGTTTGAATTTGGGGTTCAACCATTTCCGGAATTTCAACTGAATAATCAGCATCTGAATCAACATCACTAAAGTATACCAGATTTCTTTTGGCACAACTTGTAAACACAATGAATAACAAAATGTAAATCAATTTAGATTTCATAGGAGTAATTTAATTAAGAAAGGTTTCCTGATAATAATTTCACATTCTACTTTTAATCCTATTGTAATGCTTTAGTTCAAGGGATTCTATATTCATTTGAATCCACCCGACTGGATTATTAGATGAACGCCTACTGGTGGTTAATAATTTTACAACATTAAAAGTATAAACTTTGAATATCTTCATGAATATCTTCAAATATACTTCATTTCCGGCAATTTACAGCTTCGCCCCTTCAGTCACATAAAAATGTGCTTAACCAAATTTCTTCTAATCTCTCTCTCACACTTGGGTTTACACCCACCCGCTTCTTGGCTTCTATCTGTTTGGATTTTGTTAATTGCTGGCACTTGCCGTGTAATGCCCGTTCGACAAGATTAATGAAAGACTATTAAGTGGTTTAATTGTTAAAAGTATTATGATGGGTAATTAAATTGAAATGAATTAATAGGCCTTATCATTTTTAAACAACAAAGTATGCATGGTCCGAATAACAATTTTCGAATCAAGATATAAGCCCCATTTCTTTACATAAAACATGTCGAGTTTATATCTCGAATGTATTTCAAAGAAATCTTTTATCTCTCCCCTAAATCCTTTGGATTGAGCAAGTCCCGTTATTCCCGGCTTCACGGAGTGCCTGAACATAAAATTACCTATTTCTTTGGAAAATATATTATTCATCGGAACGGTATGTGGTCTTGGACCAACAATGGACATTTCTCCGCGGATTACATTAATAATTTGAGGGAGCTCATCAATGCTGGTTTTTCTAAGCATTCTCCCTATTTGGGTGATCCGTCGGTCGTTTCTCCTGGCTTGCTGGGTGTCAGCATTCCGATTCATTATCATAGTCCTGAATTTATAGCAATAAAAGGGGACATTATCTTTGCCGTGCCTCAGCTGCTTGAAAAAAACCGGGCCTTTAGAAGACAATTTAATGGCTATGGCAACCAAGGGAAAGAGCCAGAGAAAAAAAAGTACTAGTGAAAAGACGGCAAGTGTTAAGTCAAATAATCTTTTCATTAACAATTTCGAAGAATCTATTAATAGACGGGAACGCTGTTTTGAACCACATTCCTTAACTTTAGAAAAAGTCATATCCATAATCACTAATATTTAAAAAGATTATTTAAAAAGATTAATCAGTACAAAGATAGAATAAATTATTTGTAAAGCAATTTTTTGTATACTAAAAACATTTTTATACATATACCCTGCTTCTATACCCTAAAGTCATACGGATTTAGACAAAAGTGCAGGGGATAGTTTAATAAAAGTTCATGAAAAAATGCAGGAGAAGGGTAGTATTGGAATTGGGAAACGCATGTTTCCCATTGATTATACCTGAGAAAGTATCTCCTTATAATTGATGCCCATGTGGCTGTTGTTATAAGTAGCCTTCCCCTCCTTGATGATAATAACCTGAGGAGATTCATGATTAACCCCAAATTCTTTGGCAATGGCCTCTGAAATTTCCCTGTAGGTGATAAGGTCCAAATAATATGGCATTATCTTTTCACTATCTTCCAGCTTCCAATTACTCTTAAGCCGGTTCCATGCCATTCCACTAATGGAACAACGGGTTGAATGCTTAAAAATCATTATCGGTTGTTGATTGCTTTCTTTTTTAATGTCCTCAATTTGAGTGATATGCTCTAATTTCTTCCAATTCATATTTGTTCCGTTTGAAAGCTAACATCGAGGACAACCCTTTCGGTTCGGGGGATAGAGTAAAATTAAGCCCTCCATGTAATTAAAGGGAAACTTTATGATCATAAGACGAAGAAAAGGCAAGGTCTATACCCTTCTATTCCAAGTTTGGAAAGGTTTAACATTGAACTATAATACTAAAAGAAGCATTTATGGAGTTATTAATTCAAAAAGCAGATTTTAATTGAACAATATTTAATTTATGATATATAGGTCCCTCATAATTTTTCTGTTTTTTTGCGCTTTTATCTCCTGCAAAAAAATAAATCCCGATAAACCAACCTTCAAAGGTGACCCTGTTTCTTTGCCAAAAGCTGTTTCCAAAATTAATGTTCCCTTGGAAATACCCCTTTCTTATATAGAAGATCATTTAAATAATGGAGTGAAAGAGTTACTCTATGAAGAAAAGGATCTCAGTGTCAGTAATGGTTTGTTCACAGATATTAGTGTTTTCCGGACTGGAAAAATTAGTTTATTGGGCAATGGAAACAATAGTCTAAGTATTAAATTGCCGATGCGGCTGGAAGGCAATCTGAAGATAGAAAAGAAGATATTTGGTCAAATGATTTCTACTTCCATACCTTATGAGGAAACCCTTCTTCCTGAGGTAAGTTTCTCTCCTGAGGTAGGGAAAAACTGGGATATTTCCATTAATAACCTCCAGATTGAAAGCTGGGGGAGATCCCTTCAATACAACTTTATGGGCTTTACAATTGACTTTGATCCGATTATTCGCACAAGGATTGAAAATATCCTAAACAATCAGCTAAGCAGTAACGGGGTTTCCAGGATTAGCTTTAAAGAGGCAGTAGAAAAAACTTGGGAAGCTTACGGAGAACCAATGAAAATTGAGCAAGGGAATGTTGATGCTTATATATATACCATCCCACATAAAGTAAAGGTCAGTGAAAAGGTCACTTCCGATCAAAAGCTTCAAATCAACATTGGATTGGAGGGAGAGGTCTTTACACAGATAGGTGAACGGCCCAATTTTAATCCAAGCCCGCTACCGGCAGTTTTATACAACGAAGATGAGGATATCCTAAATCAAATTTCGATCACACTGCCCCTTGCGATTACTTATAACACCTTGGACCAATACTTGAATCAGGAATTGGTGGGTAAAGCGTTTAAACTGGACGGGAAGACCAATTTAATACCCAAAGAATTGACCACCCAAAGCTTTGGGGACAGGGCTTTGCTTAAGATGGCCTTTACAGTGAAGAGGACGGACAAAAAAGATCTTAAAGGAGAGTTGTTCTTGGTAGGAAAACCAACCTACGATATGAAAAGTGAAGCCATTGTCTTTGAAGACATCGATTTCGATATTAATACAAAAAGTATTTTAGCAAACAGTGCAAATTGGCTAAAACAAAGGCAATTTTTGGATGAAATTAAAAAGCATGCGGTGTATCCTATAGGCCCTTATATTAAAGAAGCCAGGTTGCAGCTTCAAGAACAAGGGTATATCAATACTGATTTTGCCTCTTTCCGGGTCAAAAATACAGAATTGGATGTAAATGACATATATATAACAGAAGATGATATCAGGCTTTACCTAAAGGCTACTGGCCAAATGGAAGTAAGGCTGAAAGAATCGAATGTATTTTGGAATGCAGGTTCACCGGAGTAATTCTTCCAAAAGTTTTATTTCCAAAAGTTTTTCTATAGAAAGGCCAAAGACAAAGGACCACCACATCCCGCTAACAAACATATAGCTAATAATTAGCGTCTTTTTCACACCAAAAGAGGTTAAAACTATGGTCCCTCCAATAGGAGTCAATAGTAAAGGTGTAAAGAAAGCTACGCCAGCGGCACCAAACTTTTGCCAAACCGTAACAATCCTTCTAGTCCTGCGGGAAAAAATGATTTTCTTCCTCCTAATTTTAATGTCCCACTGTTTCTTGACCCATTCACCCAAATAAGTGAAAAGAAAAACACTGCTCATCATTCCCAAAACGGTAACCACCATTATTTCCAAAAGGGAATAGCCTGCAGCATATCCTAAAACTGGACCCGCAATAAATTTAAATAGGGACATCAAATAAATCCCTAAAAACTTTAATACATATTCGATCATATGACAAAGAAAAGACAGACCATAACCTAAAAACAGCAATATCGGTTCATTCTTAAAGTTTGGGCCCAAAGGCAAGGTCTCCCGCATCCCCAAGACCAGGCAGGATATAATACTTTTCATCCAATTTTTCATCCAAGGCACAAAGCCAAAACTTATGTGAAACAGAGAGGTTGTCCTTTATGTATTGAATCCCTTCCGGTGCCGCAATTACAGAAACAATATGGATCCTGGAAGGCTCCCCATTTTTTAAAAGATTATTTAGGCTTTCCACAAATGATTTCCCGGTCGCGAGCATAGGATCTACTAGGATGACTTCTTTTCCCTTTATACCCGGTGCTGCCAGGTAGCCAAATTCTATTTCCACGTCTGAATTTTCCTCCAAAGGCTTTTTTCTATAGGCGCCTATAAACCCACAATCTGCTTGGTCAAAATAATTGACCATCCCTTGAAAAAAAGGAATAGCCGCCCTCAAAATAGGAATGATAACGGGTTGGCTGGAGAGAAGGTCAACAATTGTTTTCTCAAGGGGGGTTATGATAGAACTGGATTGGAAGTCCATTTCTTTGGAGATTTCATAGGCCATTATCTCACCGAGCCTTTCCAGATTCCTTCTGAATCTTAAGCGGTCATTTTGCTTGGTGACATCCCTTAATTCTGCCAAATACTGATTGGCTATTGATTGATGATGGTTTAGGATAAACATGGTTTTAAAATTAACCAAAAAAAACCCGATCTGTAAAAGATCGGGTTTTTAAATTTATGTTTTTTATTGCTTACTGAACTTCAAAGCTAGTCCTCCTAGCCAATTGACGGGCATCAACAGAACTCTTATCTACACTAGTGTCTTCACCATAACCTTGGTAAGATAATCTAGAAGCGTCAATACCAGCGTCTATAATAATATCGTATACTGCTCTAGCTCTTCTTTCAGACAATTTCATGTTGTAGTCCTCAGGGCCTAATTCGTCAGCATAACCTTTGATTTCCACACTTACCCCAGGGTTTTTCTTCAAGAAGTTAGCCACATAATTGGCGGCTGAAGCAGAATACCCTAGTGGCCTGGCACTATCAAAGGCAAAGTAAACATTCACATATCCGTCATTAAGTGCTTGCCTGAAGTAGTCAACCTGTTCTACTGTGTCATCTGGAGGACAACCGTTTCCTGAAGCTGGTCCAGGAACAAATGGACATTCATCCAAATGATCAGGAATACCATCACCATCTGAATCATGCGTTCTTCCTTGGGAATCTACCCTTGCACCTGCTGGAGTATTAGGCTCCTTGTCAAGATAATCTGCAATACCATCACCATCTGAATCCTTCAACATATCCTTGATCTCGCCAATTTGACTAGCTAATTCAGCTTTGGTAGCATACATATCGTCTCTAATGTGCCAGTCTGCATGATTATCACCACTGCCTAAGTAGAAGGAAAGGCCTAAAGTACCTGTCCACCAAACTGCATTAGCACCATAGTGGCCATTGTACTCCCCGCCTTCGGCGTGAATTGATCTGGCACCATCAAATGAGACATTTTGACGACCATTGATGATCGTGCTGACATCAGCATTTAATGCAATTCTTTCACTCAACTTAATCTGGCCGGTTAAACCAACGATAAAATTGTAAACATTGTCATCAAAGTCAGCCCAAGTGTTTTCCCTAGGACTTACCCTACCAATGCCTGCACCAAAATGTCCAAGTAAATTAACTCTGCGGGAAAACGTCTCCCAACTCATTATTCGGCCCACGTTTGCCACTCCTTGAAGGTTCAGCCTGTAATATCCTGTTTCAAAAGTAGCGTAATCATCAGTACTACTGGCATTGACAAATTTTCCGAAACCATAATCTAATTTCGCACCGAACTTTTCATTGAACATATATCTGACCCCTAGGTCTGCATGTCCTAAATTTAAAGTGGGAGAATAGTAACCGGGAGTCATAGGAGCCATTGGTTTATTAAACCCCCCATTGACATCGACGGACCACTTGTTAAAGTCATTTTGAGCATTGGCGCCAACGGCCAATGCACCAACTATTAATGTTGATAGTATTAATTTTTTCATGGTAAAAAATTTTTTTTTACAAAATTAAGGGTTTTAATTTAAATCCAAACTTATCTACTTTTAGTCACTAATACAAATGTATATTATTTATTTTAGAATTGATAAACTAAAGCTCAAATGTTTTGCGCTTTAACCTGAAATTAATTAAAACATTCATTCATAAACTATGCCAAAACAAACTTAGCAAAATATAATTATAATGGATCTTTGGTGATAAAAGCGCATTTCTCTCTCTTTTCTTATTATGTGCTTCAACGCAGTAAAGCAGCGAAAGTTTATTTTTTTATGACCTTAAGCCATCCAAAAGATCATTGAGTGTTTTTACTTCTCCCAGCTTGAGATGAATGGTTTGCCGGTTAAATTGTTTTACCTCATTTTCCAAAGAAGCCAGTAATTTTAATCCCATTGGAGTGATGGAGACATCCACCTGCCTTCTGTCAGAAGGACATTCCTTTCTTACAACCAATCCTTTTTGTTTCAGTTTTTCAACTAGCCGGGAAGCATTTGACATTTTGTTAAGCATTCCCTCCTGTATGGAAGAAACTGAAATTGGGTTGGTGTGTTGTCCTCTAAGAATCCTCAATACATTATATTGTTCAGGGGAAATTCCATGAGGCTTAAAGAGCTTATTTTGTTCAGAAACTATATAACTATGGGTATATAATAAATTTACCACCGCTTTGCTATAGGGGTCGCTCCATATTTTCAGTTTTATTGCTTCCTCAACCGTCATTGAATATATTGTAGTAGTATTAAATGTATATACATGTAAATGCGTGAAAAGTTTCATTTTCCGGAATTATTTTGCCGTTCAGAAAATTCCTGGGATTAGCTCCTCAATATATCCATTGGGGGCTTGTTGATAATATTCTTTCCATTTAGCCAACCCAAAAGTACGGTAACTGCCGTGATGACCAAATACACCAGCAATCCTTCCGCCCAAGCCCAACGCACTGGAAATTCAAAAACATAAAGGTTTAGAAGCAAAGTGGCCAGAAAGGAAAGCATTATTCCGCTTAAAGAAGCTAAACTTCCCAAAAAGAAATATTCAAAGGTATTGATTAGGCTGACCGTGCGACTACTTGCACCAAGAGTCCGTAGTAAAATGCTGTCCCTAAGTCTTTGATATTTACTAATGATCAAAGAACTGATCAGAACTAATAAGCCCGTCACAATGCTAAACATGGCCATAAACTGGATCACAAAACTGATTTTCCCCAACAAATCCTCCAATGTTTCTACAATGGTAGACAAGTTGACCACAGAAATATTGGGATATTCCTGAACAATCTCTCTTTGCAAGTTTGCAGACTGCAGGTCTCCTTTCGTATTGGTAATGATAACATGAAACTGAGGGGCATTGTTCAAGACATTGTCAGGGAATAAAACCAAAAAATTGGTCGATAGCTGTCTAAAGCTGACATCTCTAAAACTCCCCACATAAGTAGTTATGGGCCTTCCCTGGACATTGAAGATGATTTCATCCCCCAAATTAACCCCTGTTCTCTCCGCATATCCTTTTTCAAAAGAGACAAAAATACTGTCTCCTGGATTCTCTACCTGGTAAAGCTTTCCTTCCACAAGTCTTTCCGAATCAATCAGGCTATCCCGATACGTAACCCTGAATTCCCTATTATATAATGAGCGCGACCTTCTTTCCTCTTCATCCAATTCCTCGTTTGCCGCTCTAGTCAGGCCATTGATTTCATTTAGTCCCATAGTCACAATGGGCACTTGCTGCAAAATCGGCAGGTCCTGGTTTAAAATTCTATTTCGGATATCTCCCACTTGCCCGGTCTGAATATCAAAAAGCAACAAGTTGGGTTGATCTTCCTTATCCGCAAACTTCGCCTCCTCAAGCAATTGGTTTTGCACAAAAAATAAAGTACTGATCATTGCCGTTCCCAGTCCTATCGTTGCTATCAGGGAAATGGTTTGGTTGTTAGGCCGGTAAAGATTGGAAAGGGACTGTCTTATAGGATAGTTCAAAGAAAGTGGCAAAAACCTCCTGATGGCCCACATTATTCCTATTCCCATCAACCAGAGCACCCCAAAGGCGAAAATTACGAACCCGGTAAATCCCATTGCTTCTTCCCAATCATTTAAAAGATAAAAGCTAAAGCCGAAGATAAAAGCCACTATACCCAGGATCACCACCCATCTTAAAGGATCTTTGCTGATCTTTCCCTCCTCAGTTTCTGGCCTCAAAGTACTCATCGGGGAGACTTTCCGGATTTTTAACAAGGGCAACAATGCAAACAGTACCGAAATAAACAAACCTGTAATCACCCCAAAAGTAACAGCAGTCCATGAAATCTCAACGTTCACTTCTACCGGAAGAAAATCGCTGAATACCATAGGTAAAGCAAATTGCAGTAAAGTCCCAAAAAAAGCCCCAATTATGGATCCGATCAAACCCATAATGACAATTTGTGTCATATAGATCAGCAATGCCCCAAAGGAAGAAACGCCTAAACATCTTAAGATGGCCACGGAAGCCAATTTTTCCTTCACAAAGACATTTACCGCACTGGCCACGCCCACACAGCCCAACAGCAAAGCAATAAAAGCCACCAAACTGAGAAAATCCGAAAGGTTAGCAAAAGATCTTCCGGTAGAACGCTTTCTATCTTCTACCGTATCCTCATCTATTTTCTCCTCTTCCCAACCTTCTTGAAAAGGTTCTATTAATTGATCTATGTTCTCGTTTTCCGCAAATTTATAATACCGCTCATATCTCACCCGGCTTCCAAATTGGATTAAACCCGTCTCCTCCACATACTCCATTGGAATATATACCGCAGGGGCGACAGTGGCCGCAATACCAGTTTGACCAGGTACTTTTTGAAGTTCCCCTTCAATGACAAAAGTCACTTCGCCCACTTTGATACTGTCCCCTACTTGTGCATTGAACAATGCCATCAACGTTTTCTCTACCAAAGCTTTTTTACCAGAGGTCCTGAAAGTACTTTCTGCCTCTGCGGGAACAGTTTCCAGTTTTCCATAAAAGGGGAAATTGCCTTCCAAGGCTCTTACTTGCGTTAAACGACTGTCTCCGCTGGCAGGGAAAGAAACCATACTGGCGAAATTGATTTCAGAAGCTATATCCTCTGCAATACTATCGAGTGCTTGATCACCCAAAGGCTTGTTGTTTTCCAATTCCAGATCGGCTCCCAACAGCTCTTTTGCCTGCCTGTCAATATCATTTTTTAAATTGTCCCCAAAGGAACTGATGGCGACCAGTGCGGCAATTCCTATCACAATGGAGGAAATAAAAAGCAAAAGTTTGGCGATATTCTTTCGGAAATCCCGAAAGGCCATTTTCAAAGTCCAAGACAATCTATGCATTTCCCTCTTCCTGTATTTTCCCTCCTTTGATCTGGATAATTCTATTGGTTTTCCCCGCCAGCCCTATGTCATGAGTGACCAGGATCAAAGTCGTTCCCAAAGCTTTGTTCATGTTAAAAATCAAATCTTCAATCATTTCCCCTGTCTCCGTATCCAGATTTCCTGTAGGCTCATCTGCAAAAAGGATTTTGGGCTCATTTGCAAAAGCCCTTGCAATAGATACACGCTGTTGCTCACCTCCGGATAACTGTGAGGGATAATGGGTGGCCCTATCTCCTAAGCCTACTTTCTCCAAAAGGTCCTGAGCTTTCTGTTTGGCGTTTTTTCTCTTCTTAAGTTCAAGCGGAACCATCACATTTTCAAGGGCTGTAAGTGTGGGTAGCAATTGGAAATTTTGGAAAATAAAGCCGACATCCTGATTTCTGACCGAAGCCCTTTGGTCTTCTGACATCAATTCCATTTTATGGCCATTGAGTAAAACACTTCCCGAGCTGGCTTGGTCCAAGCCTGCACACAAGCCCAAAAGAGTGGTTTTCCCACTTCCTGAAGGGCCTACTATGGCGATGCTTTCCCCTGAATTTACCTGAAAATTCACATGGTCCAAAACAGTCAGTTTCCTGTTCCCGCTTTGGTATATTTTCGTGACTTGCTCTACGGCTAAAATGGACATATTTAAATATACTAGAAATGATTTATATTAAACTGGAAACAATCAGCCCACTTTTTGGGTTAAGGTTAGCAAATTAAAATATAAGATCATGCAATTGAAATTTTTCCAATATACAAGCTTTGCTTTTATTATGCTCCTAATAGCCTTTTTTTCCTGTGGTCAAAAACCGGACGAAGCTACCTCTGCTATGGATGCAAATGACGAAAGATCCGCTGATAAAAAAGAAAAGAAAACTATTGTGATATTTGGGAACAGTCTAACCGCCGGATATGGAATTGAGCCTGAAGATGCTTTTGCTGCGATTCTCCAGAACCGGATTGATAGTTTAGAATTGGATTATACCATTATCAATGGAGGACTAAGCGGAGAGACTACCGCAAGTGGATTAAACCGGCTGGATTGGTTCTTGGAGGAAGAACCCGATATTTTTGTCCTGGAGTTGGGAGGAAACGATGGGCTCAGGGGAATAGCCGTTTCCGAAACCAGGAAAAACTTAAAAAAAATCATTAATCTGGTGCAGGATAAATATCCCCAAACAAAAATAGTATTGGCTGGTATGCAGGTGCCTCCCAATATGGGGAAAAGATTTTCGGAGGAATTCAAGGCTATATTTCCTGATCTTGCTGAAGAAGAGAACGTATACTTAATCCCCTTCTTACTGGAAAGAGTGGGGGGTGAATCTTCCCTGAATTTATCGGATGGTGTTCACCCTAATGAAGAAGGCCACCGTATAGTTGCGGAAACTGTGTGGGAATATTTGAAGCCATTGTTATAGGGGGAAACTGAAGAGGGGAGTTGATTGAGGAATTATGAATGATGAGTTAAGGATTATTATGAAATAACCAACCTTAGCCATCATATTCCACATAGAACTAAAAAAAGTTTTTTTATATTGGCTTTTTGTTTTACTTTTTGAAAAAATTTAAAGATTAAAGAAATTATGGGTATTGAGATTAAATCATCTGGGGAACAATATGATGTGATCATTGTAGGTTCTGGAGCAGGTGGTGGTATGGCCTCTAAGATCCTAGCTGAAGCGGGGCTGTCTGTAGCGGTAATGGAAGCTGGTGCGGAATATGATCCTGCCAAGGAAGAAGACAGGACACAATTGAGGTTCCCGTGGGAATCTCCCCGTCGAGGTGCGGGCACAGTAAGGCCTTTTGGTGATTTTGATGCCGCCATTGGCGGTTGGGAATTGGAAGGTGAACCTTATACAAGAGGGGCCGGCAGTCAGTTTGACTGGTTCAGATCCAGGATGTTGGGGGGCAGGACCAATCACTGGGGAAGGATCTCCCTTAGGTTTGGCCCCAACGACTTGAAAAGGAAAGACATTGATGGTTTGGGGGAAAATTGGCCAATCAGCTATGATGACCTCCGCCCCTATTATGATAAAGTAGATCAGCTGATAGGTGTTTTTGGCAGTAAAGAAGGAATGTTCAATGAGCCCGACGGTTTTTTTCTTCCCCCTCCAAAGCCCAGGTTGCATGAGCTGTTTATGAAAAAGGGGGCCGACAAGGCAAACATTCCCGTGATCCCAGCCAGGTTGTCCATTTTAACGCGCCCGGTAAACAACGAAAGAGGGGTTTGCTTTTTCTGTAATCAATGTAACCGTGCCTGTCAGGTGTACGCGGATTTTTCTTCGGGAACTTGCTTGGTACAACCGGCCATGAAAAAAGGCAAGGTTGACCTTTTCACCCAGGCCATGGTCAGAAAAGTCACCACCAATGATCAAGGGGAGGCTACTGGTATTTCCTATGTGAGTAAGGTGGACGGGAAAGAATACAAGCTAAGAGCCAGGGTGGTAGTGCTGGGAGCTTCTGCTTGTGAATCTGCCAGGATCATGTTGAACTCTAAATCCAAGTCCCATCCGGACGGCTTGGGGAATGGCAGTGGGATAGTTGGAAGGTACTTGCATGATTCCACTGGTGCGGATAGAATGGCCATCATGCCTGACTTTATTGACCGGGAAAGATACAATGAGGACGGAGTCGGTGGAATGCATGTATACACCCCTTGGTGGTTGGACAATAAGAAGCTGGACTTTGCCAGGGGATACCATATTGAATACTGGGGAGGTATGGGCATGCCCCTCTATGGTACAGGCTTTGGCATGGACTCCATGAGACAACACATTACAGATGAGTTTGGCAATCCGGGGACAAATGGCGGATACGGAGAAGGACTGAAAAAAGATATCAGAAGGTTTTATGGAACCACAGTGGGCATGTCGGGCAGGGGTGAAAGCATCCCAAGACACAGCAATTACTGCGAAATAGACAGTGGTACAGTGGATAAGTTCGGCATTCCCGTTTTGAAATTCCATTATCAATGGACTGACCAAGAACTTAACCAGGCCAAGCACATGCATGAAACATTTGAAGAAATCCTCACCAATTCAGGAGCCAAACTATTGGGGCAAAAGCCTGGACCGGAGTCCAATTATGGACTTCATGCACCTGGAAGGATCATTCACGAAGTGGGGACCACCAGAATGGGCAACGATCCCAAAACATCCGTGCTCAACAGTAACTGTCAGGCTCATGAATGCAAAAACCTATTTGTTGTTGATGGTGGCCCTTTTGTTTCCCAGGCAGATAAAAATCCCACTTGGACCATCCTCGCCCTTTCATGGAGGACTTCGGATTATATTGTCAGTGAATTGAAAAAGAAAAATATTTAAAGTAATCGGCTATGAACAGAAGAGAAAATCTAAAATTGTTGTTTACCGGGTCATTGGCTTCGGGTTTTTTATTGACGGGTTGTAGCCCGGGAACAAAGGAAATTGAGCACACCCCTACTATTGGTGACTCATTAAGTTATGGTAGGACACCTGAGGAGATGAAGCTGGATGAACAGTTGAACTCCACTACATTTTTTACCGAGGAGGAAAGAAAGAAAATAGAAGTATTGGTGGATATTATCATTCCCGCAGATGAAACCTCAGGAAGTGCCAATGATGCCGGAGTTCCTGATTTTATAGAATTTATGATGAAGGATATGCCTGGCTATCAGGTACCCATGAGGGGAGGCTTAATGTATCTGGATTACCGGTCTGACGAGCTTTTTGAAACCTCCTTTTTAAGTTGCTCCGATAAGCAACAACTACAGATTATTGACGAAATAGCTTATCCTGATAAAGCTGCTTCCGATATGGAAGGAGGAGTAAAGTTTTTCAATATGGTAAGGAACCTTACGGCTACCGGCTTCTTCACAAGTAAGATAGGCTTGGATGACTTGGGCTATGTGGGCAACAGGCCCAATGTTTGGGATGGCGTGCCGCAGGAGGTTTTGGCCAAGCACGGACTGCAATATGAGGAAAAATATGCCAGTATCTATCTTGATCCTGAATCAAGGAACAAAATTGCCCAGTGGGACGATCAGGGAAATTTGATTGGTTGATTTATAAAAATGGTTTCGCGAAAAGTAAAATAAGGGAAAAGCATAAAAGCCAATAAAGCACTTACCCTACTCTGACTTTCTATTCTTTGCGCCTTGACGGCCTCTGTGAGAGAGCAAAAATTAATTTCTCACCAAGACTCGGAGTTTCCATAAAAGTTTCACGCAGAGACGCAGGGTCGCAAAGAAATAAGACAGACTCTTTTTCCATCTTGTTTTGCGCAGATGGATAATTCTTTATCATCAATAGCCAGGAATTATAAAAGGTATTCACGAATGCTTCGCATTTGGGCTATTGCCCAGCCCTTTTTTGCCTCCCCTGCAGGCCCTTCTCTAAAAAACTTCCACAGGAAGTTTTCTTAACGCTCGGTCCTTCCATGCATAGGCATGGTCTTGATCCACTCCCAACCGGATCAGGTTTTTGCGTTTTCTTTCAGGCTTTTTCTCCCGCCGCGGCGGACCAGATGCAGTAGCGGATCGGTTCCTCAATCCACAGTCTCAGAATAGGAAGGTTAAGGTATTTATGAGATATTACTTCAGCTAACCGGAGAAAAGCTGTTCCGGTGCCCTGCTACAAAAAGAGAAGGCTGGTTTTCACATGGAAAACTTTTACTTATCTTTATCGTTAGTAACGTGAAACAGAATTGTTGTGATAAAGTCATATGGAGATAAGGAAACAGAAAAAATATGGAATGGAATTCAATCCAGAAAGTTACCCACTGATATACAAAATGTCGCTAGAAGAAAATTAAGAATGATTAACAACGCTCAACATATCAATGACCTGCGAATTCCCCCAGCCAATCATTTGGAAAAGCTAAGTGGAAGATGGGAAGGGTTTCATAGCATAAGGATCAATAAACAATGGAGAATTATTTTCTTATGGGAAAATGACAATGCTTTTGATGCACAAATTATTGACTATCATTAAAGAAACTACAGCAATGGAGAAATTGAAAAATATACATCCAGGAGAAATACTCAAGGAAGAATTTCTAAGCCCGCTCGGAATAACTGCTTATAGGCTTTCCAAAGAAACTTTTATCCCCCAGACCAGAGTAAGCGAAATCCTTAAAGGAAATCGACGAATTACGGCCGACACAGCTTTGAGGCTTTCCAAATATTTTGGGACATCAGCTAAGTTTTGGCTTGGGCTTCAGGACGATTTCGATCTTGAGGAAGAGAAGAGTGCAAAACAAAGTGAACTTAACAATATAAAACAAATTGAAAACAACGCAGCATAACAATAAACACCCAGTCCTTTCAGAAAATAAAATATATTTTTTGAGGATCTATAGCAAACCGAAGAGAATTAATTTGTAATTTCATTACCTATATAAAACATTACTGACACCACCAGAGGTTCTTCCAAATCAACATATTTGATAATGGCTACGGGTCGTTTGGTAAGCCCAAGGCCATCCATTTCAATGGAGTGGAATCATTCCCTGGGACCATCGTGCACAGTTACAAATACAAAACAGGCAGGGATTTTAAAGGGCAAAAAGTGTTGGCTATAAAACATATCCAGGAAGGGCATATAAAGATCCATGATAATATCGACCACATTACAGGCAAAACCATTCATTTTTTAGATGGCAAAAAAGAAGATTTTGATGCCATTGTTGCTGCTATTGGTTATTACCGGGATTGTGATGGAATTATTGCTGTTGACAAAAGTCGCTTTGAAGATTTAAAAGTGAGTGTAAATCAACAAAGGTATTTTGGCAAGGACGGCTTGTATTTTTGTGGTTTTTGGATTGGCTCTACAGGACTTATCCGTGAAATTGCCTTAGAGGCATAAAAAATTTCAAAGGATATTGCGAAAAAAGAAAGTGAAGGTTCTTAATTCCCTTGAGGCTATGAACACACTTACAACTCACTTTACATGTCGATATAAGCAATGAACGATACAAACAATCCCGGCAACGAACAACTTAACAATCCCTTACACGGAGTAAAGCTGGCCAATATATTAGAGCGCTTAGTAGATGAATATGGATGGGAAGAACTCGGAACCAGAATTAATATCCGATGCTTCAACTATGACCCATCCATCAATTCCAGCCTTAAGTTTTTAAGAAAAACTCCCTGGGCCAGGGAAAAGGTAGAACAACTTTATGTTAAGTTGGTGAAGTAAATGATAAAATGGTAAT
>JBBDSC010000059.1:0-9587 GCA_040905145.1 Anditalea sp. | reverse complement strand
TCGTGGATGAAGTAAAAAAAGCATCATCAAAATGGATGAAGGAAGAAGGGGTTAAATGATCCTACATGTTTTTGGGAGTAATGCGGAGTCACAGACCAACGTTTGTTCCCCATCCAATTTTTCAAGGTCCGGCAATGGCTTTTACCCTCTCTTCTTCTATGTATAAAAGCCTTCCTGGAGTGCGGATAATTTATACTGATCTACTACACGGTGTCATGCGACCTTATGAAATTCCGGCAGGCACTCCCGACCAAACTTTGCGATGGGTAAGAATTCCCCGGGCACGAAGCGGACTCTGTGAAGGCTGTGGTTTACCTATGCAAGGTATCTGTTTTGATTGGGGCGCAAGATCCTGGGGACTTTGCGGGAAAAATTTTTAAGCGGTGGACCGTCGACAGCGGACCTTATTAAAAATCTTATCATCCCTCTCAACTGATAAAAAAAACCTATATTTCAACTTCTGTTTACCTTTAAAAAGAACGTCTATGTTATCCGCTTCCTCTATTATTACTGCCATTAGGGAAGAGCAGTCTTCCCTAAACTGGCCACAGCTTTTGTCTGATATTATAAAAGCCTTTGATTGTTCTACCGGAACCATCCATACCTTGGATGAAGAAACAAAATTATTAAAGCTGGAGGCCCAGCAGGGGATTCCTGAGTTTTTACTGCCAAAGCTGTCTGCAATCCCCATCGGAAAAGGCATGGCCGGGATTGCTGCCGAACGGAGGCAACCGGTAGAGCTGTGCAATTTGCAGACCGATGATTCCGGTGTGGCACGTCCTGCGGCCAAGGAAACCAAGGTTGAAGGGTCAATTGCTGCGCCGATGCTGCTGGATGGGGCTTTATATGGTATTCTCGGGATAGCCAAGCCTGTTCCCTATGATTTTACAGAAGAGGAAACCACCGCGCTGATGCAGATTGGGGAGGAGATCAGCCGCTATCTTAAAGGAAAAGGGGCTGTTGGTGTTTAGTTGCCATATAAGTGATGTTATCTCATAGAAGTGGGGACCAGCATGATCTGGAGACCCAGAATTCCTGACTTGATCCAGAAGATTTGAAAATAAACGGGTAAGGGCGTAAATTGTGGTGTCGCAATTTAACTTTAAAAGCGCACTTATCAGGCAAATGCAATGGCCCATATTTCCCAGGGAGACCAGGTTGGTAAATGCCATATCGGGTTTCCGGGAACAGGATAACACGCACAACTTCGTTATTATTGGAAAATTTCAGACCCACCATGAAAAGAACCAGAGCACAAGAATCCCGATCGGCCATAGAACGGCTTTATATTACCATGCGGCACCTTTTTAATCGCGGTACCTATAAGCCAATGGGGGTATCAGGGGAATCTCTGGTGAGTTCACTCCTGGTGTTGAGCCCGGAAATATATGGGTTTGTCACGGATGATGAAAAAATCGAGCTGGATGGTTTGCTTTATGTAATGGAACGGCTTCCCAGGGGAATAGAAGAATGTCGCTATGTAAGGTTGATCAGTAGGGAAGGTTACGAACATTCCGCATTCCAACCCATCGTCCCTACCAAGAGAAAGAGAAACTGCTACCGTGTGGACTCCGATCAAATGTATGTGGAAATGACGCGGGGCAGGAGTGATATTTACGATATATTAACGCACCTCACCTTTTTATATATAGAATCGGAAAAAATAAGGAACAATAGTACTGACCATAAAGGAATAGAAAACCTCAATTGGCAAATGCTCACCAAAATAGTCAAAAAGGAAGAAAAAGGGGAGGAGTTTGACAAGGAAGCGGCCTGTTCCTATTTAAGCCATATTACCGGGAGGACCTTTGATGATACCAACAATATGGTGGGGAAATTCGAGGCTTCCGCAAATAGCAATAGTTTGTTTTCCATTATCTATCATCTTGGAAAATTGGCAATAGATGAAAAAATCCACGAAAGGGACAGGGAAATTTCATTTTCGGCCATGCTGAGGGAGAGAATAGGACATCATGTGTATGGTGAAATGTGGGCCGAAAGGATCAAGGCTGTATTATATGATGAAAATCTAATCCAGAGGCCTATCCATGTCATCAGTGCCAACCTGCACAGTGTACAGAATACCATCTATGCCCATCAGGCATTGAAGCTGGAATCCTATGAAGCCATAGAAAAGGTGGCTATGGACATCAGTATCAATGCCAAAAAAAACAAAGCGAAAGAGATCAATGCCTTTGCTGCCAAAAATGGATTTATAGATCTTCCCGACCTTTCGGGGACCAATATTGGAGCCCAGATAATTGACACCGCTAAGATGACTGAGGAAACGATTATTCCGGGACTGAAACTTCCTAAGGAAGACAAGAAAAAACCGGTGATCGTGGTAATGGACTACGCCTTCGGAGAGCAGGCTTACGAATGCTTTGATGAACTGTTCAAGCCCTATGAAAAAGAGGACGAATCTATTCCTTTAGACGTCGTCTCTGCTTCCATCATGGGCAAAGCTGGTATTTTGAATGGAAAAAAAGGGGACATAATGATCCCTTCCAGCCATGTTTTTGAAGGTACTGCGGATAATTATCCATTTAGGAATGAATTAAAACCGGCTGATTTTGAAGGGTACGGTTTGGAAGTATATGAAGGACCCATGATCACTGTATTGGGAACCTCCCTCCAAAATAAAGATGTGCTCCAATATTTCCTGCAATCCTCCTGGAAAGCTGTTGGACTGGAAATGGAAGGGGCACATTATCAAAAAGCGCTGCAATCTGCCAGTAAGATAAGAAACAGTATCCGAAAAAATGTCAAAGTCTTGTATGCTTATTATGCTTCTGATAATCCCTTGGAAACCGGAGGAACATTGGCATCCGGAGCCTTGGGGATGGAAGGGGTAAAGCCTACCTATTTGATTACTTTGAAAATTCTGGAAAAGCTCTTTTCCTGAATAGGATTGAATCCATAAAAATTTTTAATCCAATTCATTGTTTTTTTCAATAAGATATTCGAACTTAAGGGGGTAATGCTAAATATCTTATAGATTCTTATTTATATTTTTTTGATTTAGCAGAGGAGATTCTAAAAATAGGATATAAGCACTAATCTTTGTAATATATTTTGGGGTGATTTAAATATTTTATTTAGGGAAATAAAAGTAGACTGTTATAGAATAGTGATAGAAATGACTTTGATTTTGCAGTCATTCTTGATGTTGAAACATATTTTTAAAGATTTTTAATTATGGAAACATTATCGGAAGTTTTGGATATCCAGCATCACAATTTGATTAAATATGACGAGATGCTGTCGGGGAACAAAGGCTCTTTAGAAGAAATAGGTGAATTGACCCCACATATTTTTCATTGTAATGATGCCGATTACAATTTCCAATTCGTAAATGAAAAAGGATGCTGCTGGTTTTGCTTGTCCAAGGAAAAAATTCTCAATATGGGAGAGCGGTTCTTTAAAAAATTTTATCATCCCGATACCATAGAATTTGAGTTTCCCAAGATAAAGCGCTTTTATAAAAGCAACGATTGCAATACCGTTTATTCCAATTACCAACAAATATTCAATCCTTCCATTCAGGCTTATGCGGTATGTTTGGTATTCATTAAAAAATGCAGTTGCTTTCCAGGTTTTGTTTCCATTACACAACCTATAGAAAAGGACCTTAGTATTTCAAAAAAAATGAACCGGATAATTTCGGAAGAACTTTTCAAGAAAAACCATATCAAGGACTTTGAATATTTAACCCTTCGTGAAACGGAGATTTTAAAGTTGTTGGCAGAAGGATTGAACAATCCCCAAATATCAGATCAGTTGTATATAAGCAGAAGGACAGTGGAACAGCATCGCAAAAACATCAACAGAAAGCTCCATGTCCACTCATACAAGGATATTATGGCATATGCCTATGCTTTTGATTTGGTTTGATTTAGAGAAGATCTATTTAGAAACCTTAAATTGCAAACTGATCAACTTTTAGTGCATTAAATCTGCGAATTGAACAAAAGTCCGATCTATGGAATAGCATTGCTTATGATATCATTTGGAATAAATCCAAATAAATCACTCTTATCAAGGATTGTAAAAATCCGGTTGGTAACATATATCATGGTCGATTTATTGGGGTGTCTTGAAAAAAAATCTACGCCTTCAGTCCAATTTTCATCAACTTTAAACTCTTCATCTACCGCTTTAATTGAAGCTCCACATTCGTCACAAAAAGCATTGATCATAGGGTTCAATTCCTGGAAATAAGGGATCAAAATCATTTTTTCTACTTCAATCTGAAAAACCCGTTCAGAGTAATGAACGCCATCAGGTTGGAATACTTTTCTAAGAACATATCCTCCAGCTTTATTCTCTTTTAATGTGTTTACAAATCGTTTGGACACCAGCATCCTTCCGCCACTTACATTAATTACATCCCAATCTACATTCTCAGGCTTGGTAAATCCTTCCAAAGAATGGGTCAATAATTTTTCATTGACCATAAGTGGCTTAACTTGAACCTTTGAAAAGGTGTCTGAATAGCCACATTTGGGGCAAGCGGTTTCAGGTGAAAATGCTTTTTTTTCGTTAAGAACGAATGGCTCGGCTAGGCCATCAAGGGTAATTCCAAGTATCTGAATGTAATCCGCTGCATTATAATCTGATTTCCCGATTTCTTTATTAATGGAAATGTGATGGATTATACCCCATTCTTCTTTTAAATTATTTAGCTTTTGATTCAAAATGTTATATTCGGGATTTTCAATATCGGGGTAAATAATCTTCCACAATACATTTCCTACATTGAAAAATTTATTGGTATTGTTGTTGTTCCATTCTAAAACAATTGAATTTACCAGTTCCCATTTGTGAACACTATCTTGCTCATGTCGGGCAATTACAATATGACAGTTTTTTTTCACTTGTTATTTAAAATTTAGCGAAGGAATCTCGTATCCCAAAAGTATAGGCGTTTGCAGGAATCTGTGGTTCGGTTTTTTGATTGATCAGTGTATAGAAAGCGATTAATTCCGCCATTACCAGGCCTCTGAAAGCCAAATCAGTTCGCAATTTTAAAACAAAGGTGGCATTTGTTGGATGGGTCGCAGGCTGGTTGCCCAGCACATTATGGCCGAGTGACTTTAAATACACGAGCAAAGCAGGATGCACTATACTAATATGAACCAATTCCCGTATACCCATAAGACGCTGGCCAGGCCATCCGCCCAGGAATTTAGGCCATGAATGATGTGCATGCCAGGTGAATCCAGCTGGGAGTGTATAATTATAATCAAGCGCACCTACTATGCCCCCTGAATTGGTCACATTTTTTACGTTGGTTGTATTGATCCATTGCAAAGGTTTTTTTCGTGTTTTACTACTTTTTTTTCTTCTCTGCTTTCTTTGGCGGGTTTTAGATGGAGTAGTAGGCTTTCGAAGGGATTTTCTTGTTTTGGTTTTTGTTTTGGTTGTTTTTCCTCTTTTGGGTGTCCTGGGAGCTTTGGCTCTTCTGGCCCTTCCCCTTGATAGGATTAGTATGATTATCTCAGCTATATCAGCAGCTGCACTGGTTTGATTGTAGGTTCTTACGGCATCATCAATTTTGATTATTAAATCACCTGTATCCGATGCAATTTGTTTTAAGTCGGCATTCTGGGCATCAATGGTAGATTCCAGCATAGAAAAAGCAGATTTCAGGGTTTCTTCGCTGACTGAAAGTGCAGAATTTATCAAATCCTCCGTTGCTTCGCTTGCTATTTCAGCCCAAACAGAATTACCCATCACAACGGCTGAAATTTCTTCTGTTAAAAATCCCAGGTATTCTTCTACTTTATCATCATTGGAAATTGCATCAGTGGGCACATTTATATCAATTATTTTATCCAATGTTTCAAGATATTTTACACTTTGAGTAAACAATCTTAGCTCGGTTGTAAGGCCGCTGATAATCAACTCACGTTGTTCTTGAGGCAGGGAAGCTATATACCCAGCTAGAGTAATGGCATTGTCTATGTTGTCCTTAAGTGCTATGCCATGCTCCACTACCGGGTCAGTCAAATTCGGGTCAACCCCTTTTTGATCAAGTGAATTCAGCTTTGCAGTAAATGAACTATGAAAAGTCAGCATAGTCTGCAAGTCCCCTAGGAGCTGTTGTTCAATTGCTTGGATTGGGGAGGGAGTAGCACTTGGAGATACAGTTGTGGTGCTTTTCCTTATTAATTCGTGGGAAATATATCCTTCATAGGGTTTACCGTTTAATTCTGTTGAAACCTTTATCCAGGCATTTCCTCCCAGTACTGTTACTTTATGTCCACGGGGAACATCTATTAAAGGCTTACCGATTTTGTTTGGAGCAGGTCTTAATGGGGTACTCCAAGGTATTATTTCTCCTTCAAACGGAACATCCTGCGGGTTTTTGGAAATTTTCTGAATTCGTTGGTGTATGCCTCCCCCTTGCTGCACCACATGCGTGAGCTCGTGTGCAAGCAATTGCTTTCCTTCGGATGAACCCGGCTGGTATTGCCCCTCGTTAAAATAAACATCATTACCTACGGTAAAAGCTTTTGCATTCAAATTTCGGTTGAGCTGTACGGATTCACTGTCGGTATGGATTTTTACACTGCTGAAGTCGCTTCCAAAGCGGTCGCTCATAAAAGAATGCGTTTGGTCATCGAGCGTTGCACCGCTACCTTTTGAGGAGTGAATGGAATTGGTAATACCCTCACTAACGGTTGTATTGCCCTCACTTTTGGTTTGCAGGAAAGGGGTTACTGTTTCGTTTAGGGGTTTCCGGTGGATTTCTTCGTCTTCTTGCTCACATTCCGCGCATTTTTTTTGGATAAAACTGTCCATTTCATTTCTCTTCAGTTGAATTGGCTCCTCCTCTTCTTCCGTTTTACGCTGCACAAAACTTTCTTCCGGCATCCGCATTACTTTATCTGCCACCGCGTCCGCCTCTTTTTCATAAGGGTCATCAGGTACGTCAACGGTAAGTTTGGGTTGAATTATCAGGCCTTTTTCATGCTTTTTTAACTTTGTTTCAAATTGTGGTAAAGCATCATTTTGAGCAGATAAAGGCTGCACATCGCCCGCCAGAGCAGGTGTGTTTTTAGTGGCCGTATTTACAGCTTCAAAAGACATAAGTGCTATTTAGAAATTGTAAGCAAAAGCTAAATGCGAATTCAGAGGACATCATTTTTTAACCCATTCCCGGTTAAGACTTGAAACAGGCTTAACCTATCTTTTGAATCGGCTTTTAGCCCGCAATTTAAATCTGAAAAAATATCAGTTTCTAATTTTGCGGCCCCCTTTTACTAAATCATCAGCAGGAGAAGGCGTTCTTTGTATCCGGCTTTGGCCTGATAATATATGACTTTGCTGGACCAAATGTGTCAGCTCATGAGCCAATAGTTTTTGGCCTTCGGATGATACTGTCCTTCGTTAATAAATATCATTCCCAACTATAAAAGCTTTTAATGCCTTTGGATATCAGGTGTTGTGTTTCTTATTATATTGCGCTCAATAATATCTCTTTGTGGACCCCGGTCACTCCAAATAGACGAAAAATGATCGAGTATAGTCCTAGCACGCCCATAAGCGATTAATTGAGTAGCTTGGCTGGAGGCTCTAGCCCTCTGCACTTCTCCCATTGTCAACTCTTGGATCTCCCGCCAGATATTTTCCTGAATCTCTGATGGTGACGAAGCGTAAAATTGCTCGATTGTTTCCTCGACTGCTAACCGCTGGTGGGAGGGCACATGTAGGGGCAGTTCCATAAGAGCTCCGTGAAGCCAGTCAATCCGATCTCGAGGTCCCCACCGTACAAAGTTTTCGGGGGCTGCCATCTGGGCATAGATTTCAGTATGACGCTCACGGCTGCTGCTTCTAGTGCGGGCATATTCGATAAATCGTTCAGGTGTATGAGGCCTTGGCAAGGTGGCGAATGTTCGTAGATCATGCGCTATGTCGGCACAGTGTTGGAGTTCATGGGCAATACTATTACGGGTATATGCTTCAGTTTGTCCAATGATACCGAAACCGAACTCAATCCATCGCCAATAATCGTCTGGATTTTCAAAGGCATAGCGGCTATCTACACTAGCAGCAACATGGGAAGTCTCTTGTGCGATTTGAGTATTTATTCGGAGATTAGTAATTAGACGTGCCCTCAATGGTGCTGGCGGCGTTAGCCTTACACTAACTTGTCGGATTAAGCGACCAAGAAGGCGACTAGCAGATTCTACATCACTGATCCGCAAGAAGTGGAGCATTTGTTCGCGCTGGGTCTCGAAAAATCCACGCTCTATTGTTTCTTCAGTGGGAGCAGATATTCCAGAGATGCCTGACTCAAGTCCTGGGGTTTCGCTTTGATAGCCGACTGTGAGATGGACAAAATACTCTGCAAATAAGGCGAAGTCAATCTCGAAATCAGCCTCTATCCCAGGTGGGCTTTGACGATTTCTTTGTCCCCAAGGGTTATGGATGCGAACTTGACGTCCACTTCCATTACCCCTGACCGCCAGAACCGAATAATTATGCACACCATAAACACCAAGTGCGTTGTTATCTGGATTGTCTGCACGTTGGCTGGTTCCTGCGACGACTGGCAGGCCTTGTCCGAGGGCTGTTGACATTTGTGTCCATAGTTGATCTCTGTCTGTTTCCGTCGTGATTAACAGACGGGATGCTTCTTCGCCAGTCAGGTGTTCAAGGGCACGTTGGGCCCCACCTATTAGGATTCCACCGGAATCACCGGACATCTGTATACGTCCCCCATAGAGTTGAGCATAGGCACGTTCCACAGCACGAACCCAAGGAGCCGCTCGTGACGGTGCTCCTTCATTTTCAGGATGAGTAAAACCTCCTACAGAAAATGCCCGGGGAACAAATGGTCCTCCTGGAATGGGGCGGAGAAACAATGTAACTTGAAAAGTCTCATTGTCGGCGGTTTGAATTGTTTCCGCCAACCTAGCACGACCACGTACAGAATTGGTAAGAGCAATTAATGCAGCCAACAAGTAACAATCACTTACTCTACCTTGAACAACATGCTCGGGCCTAAAATGTTCTGCCCTGGCTACTTCTCTCCCTACCGTTTCGGTTTCAACAGTCTCTGCCCCACTACGCCAAACAGTTGGTACTTTATCATTTATATATAATTGCTGCACTGAATGTGTTAATTCGTGCGCCAGTAATTGTTTTCCTGCTGATGAACCAGGATCATAATGTCCTTGGTTAAAATAAATATCATTGCCAACTGTAAATGCTTTGGCGTTAAGCTCCCTGCTAAGTTGCACAACTTCGCTATCAGTATGAATCTTTATATTGCTAAAATCAATTCCAAAGCGGCTATTCATAAAAGAATTTGTATTGCTATCAAGGGCTGATCCGCAGCCTTTTGTTGAATGAATGCCATTTGCAACGTCATCACTAACTGTTGGATTATCCTTTGCTTGTATAGCCGGATTAATTTTTTCTCTAAAAGGTTTCCGCTGGATTTCTTCATCTTCTTTCTTACAATCCGCACATTTTTTTTGAATAAAACTGCCTGTTCCAATTCTTTTCAGTTGAATTGGATTCTCCTCTTCAGTTTTCCGTTGTAATTTTTCATGTCCATTAAATCCCGCTGTTTT
>JBBDSC010000058.1:0-1619 GCA_040905145.1 Anditalea sp. | reverse complement strand
GAGACCGAAGACAGGAGAAGGTCGGATGTCCGATGACCGATGTCGGAACAAGGTCGAAATTTGAAGAAAGTCTTTGTACCTTGGTACTTGTTACTTCTCTGAATCGGAAGATCCAAAGCATTAATAACAAGAGACAACTTCGGACATCCGACATCGGACTATACATCAATATTTCATACTTATTAACTGTAATTTATAACTCATAATTATTAATACCATGTTAAAAACTTATTTTCCCAATATTGAAAAGATCAAATTTGAAGGCAGGGATTCCAAAAACCCTTTGGCTTATAGATTTTATGATGAGAATAAAATAATAGCCGGCAAATCGATGAAAGATCATTTTCGTTTTGCGATTGCCTATTGGCATTCTTTCTGTGCCACTGGCAATGATCCTTTTGGTCCTGGAACTATGATACACGAATGGGACAAAGCGGAGGATGCGGTTCAGCGGGCCAAAGACAAAATGGATGCCGCTTTTGAATTTATCACTAAAATCGGGGCCCCCTATTATTGTTTTCATGATATAGATCTGATCGATGAAGGGGACAATATTGGGGAGTATGAGGATAGGATGAAGGCCATCGTTGAATATGCCAAACAAAAGCAGGAAGAAACCGGTGTAAAATTGCTTTGGGGCACCGCCAATGTTTTCAGTCATCCCCGCTATATGAACGGCGCTTCCACCAACCCTGATTTTGACGTGGTGTCTTTTGCCGCCACTCAGGTAAAGAATGCCATTGATGCGACCATTGCCCTGGGCGGTGAAAACTATGTGTTCTGGGGTGGGAGAGAAGGTTATATGTCCCTCTTGAACACCGACATGAAGCGGGAGACTGAACACCTGGCCAAATTTTTGACCATGGCCCGGGACTATGGCCGTAAGCAAGGCTTTAAAGGAACTTTTCTTATCGAACCTAAGCCGATGGAGCCAACAAAGCATCAATATGATTATGATGCCGCCACCGTGGTTGGGTTCTTGAGGCATTATGGACTGGACAAGGATTTTAGACTGAACCTCGAGGTGAACCATGCCACATTGGCGGGGCATACTTTCCAGCATGAACTTCAAGTGGCCATAGATGCCGGCCTCCTGGGAAGCATTGATGCCAACAGGGGGGATTACCAGAATGGCTGGGACACAGATCAATTTGCCATCAACATTCAGGAGCTGACCGAATCCCTGTTGGTGATCCTTGAAGGTGGCGGATTGGGCAATGGAGGGGTCAATTTTGATGCGAAATTGAGAAGAAACTCCACCGATCTGGACGATCTTTTTCATGCCCATGTAGGCAGCATGGATGCTTTTGCCCGAAGTCTTATCATAGCCAATGAAATACTGGAGAATTCAGACTACAAATCCTTGAGAAAATCACGATATGCTTCCTTTGATGGAGGAAAAGGAAAGGAATTCGAAGAAGGAACACTTACTTTTGAGGATTTAAGGAGCCATGCATTATCTGTTGGCGAGCCGAAAAAAACCAGTGGTAAGCAGGAGATGTACGAGAATATACTGAACCGGTTTATTTAAGCATTCCACCATTGAGCATTGATTATTGTTTATTGAATATTGAACATTAAAAAAGTAGAAGGAATATTCAATATTCAATGTTCAACAC
>JBBDSC010000057.1:1654-9810 GCA_040905145.1 Anditalea sp. | reverse complement strand
GGACTAACCAAATCAACCGTTTGTATTCATCTTTATTGATTTTCGCTGGTCTTTCCTTTAATAGAAATCCTCAGAACCTCCAGCCTAACCTGAAATCTATGTTCTCGGCCACATGCCCATGCGTTTTAAGTCCAATCCCCATGCTCCAATTGCTCCATACTTGGTATTGTAACACATATCGCTGGTAAAAAAGATGGTCATTGTAAGCATTGGGTTTGTGGGTGTAAAGGGCCATTCTTTGACTGAAATCAATTTTGCCAAACAGAAAATGATGGGCAATATAGGGAGCGGGCATCAACGCCTCCCATCTTGAATCTTTCACATCAAGGGAGTAATCTTTTGTCAGTTCCAATCCCCCTCCCATAGCATTGATGGAGGAAAGGCGCTTGAAGGCACCTGCAGTCAATGATAAAACAGGTTTCCTTCCCAATGTCCATACAGCTTCCTTGTTGGTATAGGCTGCTTCTCCATAATATTTCCAGCTTGGGGAAAAAGAACTCCTGGAATGGCTGGGCAGGTCTTTCCGGGAGAGGTAGTGGTTAAGCCCAATCCCCACCATGGGATAATTCATTCCCCTATTGGGTTGGCTTTGGCCCCCGTTGGAAATGTGATTATAAGTAAGAAAAAGCTGTCCTGACCACCGGGGTGCAAAGCGATACTCTAAGGTAGGAGCTATAGAAACCAAAAAACTGACAGGAACACTGAAGAAGGCATTCATGGGATTAGTTTCGGGATCAAATACCTTGCTCAGGTAGCTGATTCCAATACCCGAATTCAAGCTAAATGCCCATTGGTCTTTTTGCCATAAAATAGGTTCAAATGTCCCTGTCAGACTAAATGCGGATCCTAATATTTCCGGATTATTGAAATTGTGATAAGATAACTGCAAGCCAATATAATAAAAGCAGTTGCAGATTTCCCAACTTTTCTGATCGGTGTTCATACCTTGAAAACTTCCAGACAGTCCATAGGGGTTGGTTTGGGAGATGGGCAGTAGATCTGAGGAGTGGGCTATAATAGAACCATAGGTTGTTGCTGCACCCAAGCGCGTGATGGACTGGGCATTTACCTCAAAAATGCCCATGCATAAAAACAAGGTCAAAAAAAAAGATCTTACCTTCATACAGTATACACACGGATATAAAGAAAAAGGTTTGGAATTTATACTACATTCATAAAAATGAGGGGTTGTGTGAATTATTTTCAGATTTCAAAAAAATTAAATGGCGTTTTTATCTTCCTTAAACCTGAAGGCGGGTTTACCCGTAATATCCGTGCTCAATATGGTCGGGGCCCAATATTTTTCGACATGTTCAATAACCAGTTCCGTTCCCTGGAAATGGCTGACATAGGGAGGCATTTCAGGGTTGTACATGGTATCTGTCATATCCCTCATCAGGACTACATTCTTTCCAAGATTGGTCATTTGTCTGATGGCAAAGGAACGTCCCAATACGCACATGTTGAGATGTACCCCCATAAGGATCAGATTATCTACACCATGCTCCATAAAAAGATTGTACACTTCCTGGCCATTATCAGTGATGAAATCCTCTTCGTGGATCTCTATGGCGGCAATCTGGCTGGACCAGGCCTCTCCCTCTACACATGGTTCCCCGTTTGCACATGGTTTATCACATCCCCCGTCGCTGTCATCAATGGGTAGCTGGGCCTCCTGCTCCGGGTCCAGATAACACCACTGTTGAAGGTCAAAGCCAGTGGGGGCTTCATGATAAGCCGCATCGGCAACACGTTTCCTTTGGGGGCTGTCTTTATAGGTGTCCAATGTACCGCTTGGCGCATGGATAATCATAACACCACGGCGGCGGGCTTCGGCAATGACTTCATTCATTACCGGAGCAAGTTCGCCGACCCTTTCCGTGGCACTTTCACACCAGTGCCTGTCCCACATATCGGTTACAATAATGGCCGTCTGGTTGGGATCCCAACTTTCCTTCCGCTGGACCACCTCCCAAACATCGCTGCCGGCTTCCGTTTCCTTGTGGCTGCGCAAATTCAGGTTTAATGTTTGGCTATCGGAAATTCGGGATTGCCGATCCTCTTGTCCTTCCCTGTAGCCTGTAAAAGCGAAGCCTGCAAGAAGAATGAGGCATGCAGAAGAGGAATAAGTAATAAAAGAATTTATCATGGTCTCAGAAATGTTGTACTGAAATTACAAATTCAGAATTTAATATCCAAAAGCCTGGATTCGGAAAAGTGATCAGGAAGGGAAAAAACATACTAAAACAGGCTATTCCCTTAACTGCCCTTCTGTTATCGGTAATCAGGAGTAAAACGAATGTTTTTCTTCCGATCTCCGATATAGGTTTTTAAAATCATCCGGATGGAAATATTTGCCGTACCTACGGCACTGATTTATGGCTGCTGCAACCACTGGATTTTCGGTGATCCACCTTAAGGGTCTAATCACAGCCCGAAAGTTTTTCTTTGTGCTGACCGGGCAGTTGTGAATTGCTTTCAGATCAAATATAAAACTTATTTATTATGGAAAAAATTTTAGGAACAGATTTAGGTACAAATTCAATCGGAATGGCATTGAGGGATGGAAGGGATTTCCCTTGGTACGGCGTCTATACTTTTAAAAAAGGAGTAGGAGAAGGAAAAAGTGGAGAGTATTCTTTTGCAGCAGAAAGAACTTTGAATAGAGCTACAAGAAGGCTCTATAATGCGAGAAGGTACAGGAAATGGGAAACTTTGAATTTTTTGATAGCGAATGGATATTGCCCATTAAGTAAAGAAAAGCTGCATAGTTGGAAATATTATGACAAGGAAAATGGCAGAGTGTTTCCGGTTGATGATGATGGGTTCAATTCATGGATAAAACTAGATTTTGATGGCGATGGAATACCAGATTATTCAAGTCCGTATCAATTAAGGAGAGAATTAATCAATTCAAAACTTGATTTAGAATTTGAGGTAAACCGCTTTAAAATTGGAAGAGCACTTTATCATATTGCTCAAAGGAGGGGATTCAAAAGTAGTAGAAAGAATGGAGCTAATGAAAAAGTAGCTGTTTACAAAGGAAGTACCGAAACAAGTACAATAGGAAGAAATGAATACGAGGAACATATTCATACACATGGCACCCTAGGAGCAGCTTTTGCGGCTTTAGAAGATGAAGGAATTAGGATAAGAAATAGGTATACGTTGAGGGCAGATTATGAAAAGGAAGTTGATTTGATCTGCGAAATTCAAGGATTATCACAAGAGCAATTTCGTGAACCAGTTAAGAAAGCAATTTTCTTTCAAAGGCGACTGCGTTCTCAAAAAGGTTTAGTAGGGAAATGTACCTTGGAGCCTCAAAAATCAAGATGCCCGGTAAGTCACCTAGCTTATGAAGAATTTAGGGCTTGGAGTTTTTTAAATAACGTTAAGTGGTATGATGAATCAATTTCCAAGTGGGCTTCCATTCCATTATATCTTAAGACGGAGTTGTATAATGATAAATTTTTTCTGAAGGGAAGGAACGATTTTAAATTTTCACAGATCAGTAAGTATTTGCAAAAAGCTACAAATAAAAAATGGAGGCTTAATTTTATAGATGAAACTTTAGTGCCTGCATGTCCAATTTCGGCGAGACTTAGATCCATTTTTGGAAATGACTGGAAGAATTTTTCTAAAACAGTTACAAGAGAAAATAGGGGAAAACAAAAGAGTATTACCTATACAATTGAAGATGTTTGGCACCTTTTATTCTCGTTTGAAGACGAAGAGATATTCTTAGATTTCGTTTCTAAGACTTTTGACTTCAATGAAGAACAGGCAAAAGAAATTAATACTCTCTGGGAGTCTTTTCCTATCGGATATGCTGCTCTGAGTTTAAAGGCTATTAAAAATATCCTGCCGTTTTTGCGTAGAGGATTGATTTATACAGAGGCTGTTCTTTTAGCTAAAATTCCCGAATTGATTGGTACTGAAAGGTTCGCTGGAAACGAAAATCATATCATCAATTCCATTGTAGAAGAGATAGAGAAAAACAGAAAAGAAAAGAAAGTAGTATCCATCATTAATAAGTTGATCTCAGATTACTTCCTTCTTGAAAGAAAATTTGGGTTAAACGATACTAATTATCTGCTAGATGATGATGATAAAAATGACATTTTAAATGCGATAGTTGATGTTTTTGGAGCTGAGGTGTGGGAAAAGGAAGAAAGTAAAAATGATTACGTTAGTAGAGTAACTATTCTGTATCAAGTGTTTTTTAAACAGAAAGATAGAAAGCATTTTTTGATGCCTCATTTGCTGGATCAAATAAACGAGTTTTTGCAAGCGAATTTTGAAATTGAAGAAAAGCACTTTAAAAAAATGTACCACCCTTCTCAAATCGAGGTTTATCCTCCTGCAAAAAGGGATGAAAATGATGGCAATTTATATCTCCAAAGCCCAAAAACTGGAGCTTTTAAAAACCCAATGGCTTACAAAACGCTCCATGAGCTCAGAAAAGTCTTTAATCATTTGATCAGTATTGGGAAAATTGATGAAGATACAAGAATTGTGGTCGAAGTGGCTAGAGAGCTTAATGACGCAAATAAAAGATGGGCTATAGAGGCATATCAAAGGGCAAGAGAAAATGAAAATAGGGAGATTGCATTTGCCATAACTGAATTATTGAAAGACCCAGAATTTTCAGGTCTTGCAAATCCGGATAGTCAGACTGATAAAGAGAAACTGAGGTTATGGACTGAACAGTCAGAAAATCCTGAAGAATTTTGGAAAGGAGTATTGGCCACAAAGGATGATGTGAAGAAGTACCGATTATGGAAAGAACAGGGTTGTCAATGTATTTATACAGGCAAAACCATCAAGTTTACTGATCTTTTCAATAAAAACATCATTGATTTTGAGCATACAATCCCAAGAAGCAAATCATTTGATAATTCATTGGCCAATTTGGCGATCTGTTATGCAGACTATAATAGAAACGTCAAACGGAATAATCTTCCAGTGAATTTGCCAAATTATGAGGTAGATGCAAAGGAGGGCAGTGCCATCAAACCTAGACTTGATAGATGGGAAAAAAGAATGGAAGCCTTATTTCAGCAAATAGACAAAGCTAAAGCGAGTTCTAAATATGCCTCCGATAAGGCCTCAAAAGATTTGGCAATTAGAAGAAAACATATGCTACAAATGGAATACGAGTATTGGAAAAATAAGGTGGATAGGTTCACACGTAATGATGTTCCTAAAGGCTTCAAAAATAGCCAGTTAACGGATTCCCAGCTTATTTCTAAGTATGCCTTTCATTATTTAAAAACTGTATTTAATAGAGTAGATGTGCAAAAAGGATCAGTCACATCTGATTTCAGAAAGATATATGGAATTCAACCGAAGAATGAGGTAAAGGATAGGACGAAGCATTATCATCATGCTATAGATGCGGCTGTGCTCACATTAATTCCAAAAGCAGCTGAACGAGATAGATTACTAGAGGAC
The DNA here is from genome assembly GCA_040905145.1 of Anditalea sp. Taxonomy (GTDB): domain Bacteria; phylum Bacteroidota; class Bacteroidia; order Cytophagales; family Cyclobacteriaceae; genus DATGMS01. Next base: position 4,356 of record JBBDSC010000057.1, on the reverse strand, counting down.
TATTATTCCGATCAGGAACATAACCGAGAAGGTAATTATCCAATCAAACCTTTTGAAGGATTTGATTACGGGAATTTAGAAGAGATTAAAAAGAATATTCTAATCAATAACATTCCCACTAAGGATCAGGCTTTTGCTCCAGGCAGAAAAGTTATCAGAAAAAGAGGTCGTATTGTTTGGCTCCGGAATAAGGAAGGAAAACTGATTTTAGATGAAAATGGGGAAAAGCAACAAATGATGGCACAGGGTGATTCGGTTAGAGGACAGTTGCATCTCGATACGTTTTATGGAAAGATAAAAGCCGTTGCAAGAGATGAAAATGACAAGCCCCTTCGAGATGAAAGTGGAAAATTCGTTTTCAATCAAGTTAAAGGAAGAGATGAAATGTGGGTTGTTGGAAGGAAGCCTATTAGAGATATAAAAATCGGTGCAGACGAAATTGTTGATAAACATTTAGAAGCGCATATTTCAAAACAGATTGAGTCTGAAATCTCTTTGTCAGAATTAAAGGACTTTAATGGTAATATCATTAGGCATTTGCGAGTTAGAGTAAAAGCAGGAAGAGGACATTTGGATGCTGATAAAGTGACCGAGCTAAAGGCTCAGACTTATCCGTCAAAATATGATTACAAAAGATTTTATTATACCAATTCTGGAGAGAATTATGCTTTTGGATATTATAAAGGTGTGTCTGAAAGGAAAATAGTACCAATTAATTTGTTTGAAGCCTCAATGATTAAGAAACTTGCCGGTTCAGTTAAACATGAAGATCTTTTTGAAAGAACTATTTTTATAGGAAAAGGTAAAAATAAAGTTGAGGTAGAATTGTCTCATATCTTTAAAGTAGGCCAGAAAGTAATTTTTTATGAAAATGATGTTTCTGAAATAAGAGGCTTAAGTAACTTTTCAGATAAGTTGTATTACGTGAAGAAACTAGCTGATGCAAAGCAAGGATTAATTCAGTTTCAACATCATTTGGAATCAAGATCAGATGATCAATTGTCACTTGATCTTCCGACTTCAAAAGGATTTGGGCAAAAAGGGAAAAATGGATTCTCTAAATATTCGTCTGTATTTTTAGCTCCAAGATTGTTGTTAAGCCCTGGAAATTTAACTTGTATTATTGAAGGGAAGGATTTCGAGTTTCTATTGGATGGACAAATTCGATTTAAAAATCTATAAAATGAACGATAAATATTAACCTTATCCAAAGTTCTTAATAAGTTAGTTAATTCCTGCTTAGCCTTCAAAATTTGGCAAAATTGAATAAAAAACAAAAAACTTATGAACCCTGATCAAACCTTTCATATCTACAAACACGTCTACGGAACTGAAAATATCTGTCGTGAGGAGGAGAATTATCGGTACTTTTTGCAGCAACACAAAAAATACCTGGAACCGACAGTGGAAACACTTGCCTACTTGCCTGATGCCGAATCATTTTGATTTGTTGGTTAGGGGTAAAAGAAATAGACGAAAAAGATTTGTCAGGAAGATGGCTGGCAGATAGGAAACTTTTCCAAAGCTCGAAACTTTGGAAAAGTTGAGTGTTAGCATCTAATCGTATAGCTTGGGAAATATAAACCGTATAAATAAACAGCAAACCCTATGACCCGTAAAAAAAGCAAACAGGCAAAAGCAAATGAGTCTTCTGCCGCTTATGGAAAAAGGCAGGTTGTATTTTTTGATTCTTTTGAAGAAGAAAACGAATATGTGGCAAAGCAGCGTGCCAACACCTCTTATGAGAAACGCATGAGGGATATGGAACAGCTTCGAAAAAATGTATTCCATAACCATTTGCTGCCCGATAACAGTTGGAAGCCAGTTGCAAAAATCTTTAAAATAATGCCTCCTTATACCCATGACGATAGCAAATAACTTTGAAGAAATACTTCTTGCATTCAATGAGCAAAAGGTGGAATATATGATTGCCGGAGGCTATGCCGTAATTTTTTACGGATACGGAAGAACAACAGGCGATCTGGATATATGGGTAAAACCTACTTTTGAAAATCGTGCAAAAATAATGCGGGCTCTTGAAAAATTAGGATTTCCATCGGAGTTAACGAATTACCTGGGCATTATTAAAGATTTCTCCCAGCCCTTTGCCATAAAGTTAGGCGAAGAGCCTTCACAGGTGGATATTTTCAACGCAATAACGGGAGTCAGCTATTCAGATGCTGAAAAAAATGCTGTTCGTTTCAGGTTTTCCGAAAAGCTTGAATGCAAGTTCATTCACTTGCATTATTTGATTACAAACAAAATGCTTACAGGCAGACTAAAGGACAAAGCCGATGTGGAAGAACTTCATAAAATAAATATTCATTCAAAAGACAAAAGCATACTTGCGGCTATTAAAAAATTATCGGATAAAAAATGATCAAACGCATCCGGTAGCCAGATTTATCTCTGCACCCGAAAACAAACAGATGGAGATAACTTTTCCAAAGTTCCAAAACTTTGGAAAAGTTAAAATCTTCGATATATATATTTTGTAGGAAACTCAGAAATATAATGGAACCCGGACAGACTTACCATATCTACAACCACGCCAACGGCACAGAAAATATCTTTCGGGAGGAGGAGAATTACCGGTACTTTTTGCGGCAATATGAAAAGTATCTGGGGCCGGTGGTCAACACCTTTGCCTATTGTTTGATGCCGAATCATTTTCATATGTTGGTGAGGGTAAGAGAAGAGCG
>JBBDSC010000057.1:0-1644 GCA_040905145.1 Anditalea sp. | reverse complement strand
GGTTTTCAAAACCTGACAGGTCTTCTCAAGCATCCATCCAAAAATCCTGCAATCAAAGCTTTTGCGGATTTCTTTAATTCCTACACAAAGTCCTTTAATAAAATGTATGACCGAAAAGGAAATCTCTTTAAAAGAAGCTTTAATCGATTACCTGTTCAGGATGAAAAACAATGGCAGGATACATTCCTGTACATTCACTTGAACCCCTTCAAACATGGGTTTGTCAGGAACTTGAACAATTGGAAATGGTCTAGCTGGAACGTCTACAGGTTTCCTGCCAAAAGTTCCCTGGTCAATAGAGAAGAGTATAAAATATTTTTTGATGATTGGAGGCATGTGGAATATATGATGGAGTACAAAAAAGAAATGTTGATGAATAAAGAATATGAGTAGTAAGGTTAGACCTGACAGGTTCTTGAAACCTGTCAGGTCTTTTTTATCTTTAAAACCACTTTACAATGATCAAACGCACCCTCTTCTTCGGCAGCCCGGCCTACCTTAGCACCAAAAACGAACAGTTGGTGGTGACCTTTCCGGATAGGGAAGTGGCACCGAGGACCTTACCCATTGAGGATATTGGGGTAGTGGTGCTGGAAAACCAGCAGATTACCATTACCAATGGGGTATTGGACAAGCTGGTAAATAATAAGGTGGCCATTATTTCCTGCAATGCGCAGCACCTTCCCGTCGGCTTGTTGTTGCCTTTATGCGGCCATACGGAGCAGACCGAGCGGATCCGGGACCAGATCCATGCCAGCCAGCCCCTGAAGAAAAACCTCTGGCAGCAGACCATTACCGCCAAAATCCAGAACCAATCGGCCCTGCTTGCCGAAAAGGGTGTTCAGGTACAGAGAATGAACCATTTGGCCAAATCGGTACAATCCGGGGATGCCGGAAACAATGAGGCACAGGCTGCAGCCTATTATTGGCAGAACCTGTTTCAGATCCCTGGCTTCAACCGGTTCCAAGCAGGCATTCCCCCCAATAACCTGCTGAATTACGGCTATGCCATCTTAAGGGCCATCGTGGCCAGGGCACTGGTGAGCTCGGGAATGTTGCCCACTTTGGGGATCTGGCACCGGAACAAATACAATGCCTATTGCCTGGCCGATGATATCATGGAGCCCTATCGGCCATTTGTCGATCTGATCGTCAGCCACATTGTGGAGACAGAGGATAATGTCAGTGAACTGACCACCGATATAAAGACCCAGTTGCTGGGCATTGCCGCTATCAATGTGACCATTGATGGTAAGAAGAGCCCTTTGATGGTTGCGGCCAGCCGGACCACCAGTTCGTTGTACGAGTGTTTTGCGGGGTTCAGCAGGAAAATCATTTACCCCGAATATGGATGAAAGCCATTTCTCACGTCTTAACCAATACCGCAGTTTGTGGGTCCTAGTCTTTTTTGACCTGCCCACAGAAACCAAAAGGGATAGAAAAGTGGCCAGTTCTTTCCGGAAAAAGTTGCTGGATGATGGTTTTGCCATGTTTCAGTTTTCCATCTATATGCGTTTTTGTGCCAGCCGGGAAAATGCGGATGTCCATACCAAAAGAGTGAAAAGAAATTTGCCGCCAAAGGGTAAAGTCGGCATCATGCAGATCACGGACCGGCAGTTTGGCATGATGGAATTGTTCCATGGG
>JBBDSC010000056.1:0-9865 GCA_040905145.1 Anditalea sp. | reverse complement strand
AAAACGGTGAACCCATTCCGGGGGTGACTGTTTCCGTTCCGGGTACTGCTATAGGGACTGCAACGGATTTGGAAGGGAACTATGTTTTAACTGTTCCTGACGGAGCAACATTGGTATTTTCATTTATAGGCTTTGAATCGCAAAATATTTCAATTGGAGATCAGGCTGTCATAAATGTCACTTTGAAGGAAGATATTTCCTCCTTGGAAGAAGTGGTTGTGGTAGGCTATGGCACTCAGACTAAAGCCAATCTTACAGGAGCTGTTTCTTCTGTTAGCGGCGAGGTATTGGAAAGCAGGCCCCTTGTTAATCTGGCTCAGGGATTACAGGGAATAGTCCCCAACCTAAATATAAATATGAATAGTGGGGCTCCGGGTAGAGGAGCAACATTTAATATTAGGGGTAACACTTCAATAAACGGTGGCGGACCATTGATCTTGGTGGATGGTGTTATAATGGATCCCAATCTCATCAATCCTGCAGACGTAGCCAGTGTTACAGTATTAAAAGATGCTGCGTCAGCAGCGATCTACGGCGTAAGAGGCGCTTATGGGGTTATATTGATAACCACAAAAACCCCTAGTAAAAATAGTCCACTACGGGTAAATTATGCCACCTCCTTTACTTCTTCCCGCCCTACCCGGTTACCAAATTATGTAAATTCAGTGGACTATATGGCCATGCATATGGAAGCCGACGCAACTGGCGCAAGGACAGGTGGGTCACAGGCCAGTAATAAATTTACAGAATTGGACATGATCAATACCCAGCGATACTTCGATGATCCTGCCAACAACCTTCCAGTATATGTGGATCCAGCTAATCCTTCCCTTTACCGGTATGTTGGAAATACCAACTGGATAGAGGAATTGTACTCGGGATCAGCTCCAATGATGGACCATAACATTTCACTTTCCGGAGGTGACAACAAAACTTCTTTTGTAGCATCCTTAGGGTATCTGAATCAGGATGGAATTCTGAAATTGACGGAACAGAACTTCAAAAGATACAATGCCAGCTTAAAAGTAAGTACAGAGGTAACCAAATGGCTGGACTTGAATTTTCGTATGAACCTCAACCGTACAGAAAATTATAACGCAAGTGACCGAAACAGAGCTGGTATGGCAGAAAGCCGAATAGGTGGTGATTTGAGACCCAATATGCCTGTTTACCACCCAGATGGAAACTATTCAGGGCAGGGGAGCTGGACCAATCCGGTAGCTCTGGCAAATTTAAATGGCAGAGCAGAAACATTAGCCAATGATTTATGGCTTACCGGTGGTTTTGTATTGAAACCCATAGAAAGATTAAGGATAGTCTCTGATTTTAGCTGGAATAACTTTCAAAGAAATGGTCAAGAACACATAAAAGAGTACAATGAATATGGCGTTGACGGAATCCTTTTGGGTAGTTTCCCCTGGACAAGACCTACAACGGTGATCCAACGAAACGATAATGATTTTTATACGGTTTTCAATGCCTATGCGGACTACGAATTTAATATTGGGAGTTCCCATTACTTAAAGGCAATGGTCGGGTACAACCAAGAGCTTAAACAAAGTAAATTTTATTCAGTCTCAGTCAAAAATCTCATAGACCCAACTTTGCCTGCTATCAATCTGAACAATGACGACAGACCGCTTGTATCAGGAACTGAAGGGGATTGGGCGGTAAGTGGAACTTTCTTCAGATTAAACTATGATTATTCAAAAAAATACCTAATAGAGGTGAATGGTAGGTATGATGGCACATCAAGGTTTCCAAGAGGAAGCCGATATGTTTTTATGCCATCTGTTTCCGCAGGATGGCGTATCTCGGAGGAATCCTTTTTTTCTTCCATGGAAAACGTGGTCAGTGATTTGAAAGTCCGGGCATCTTACGGTAAACTGGGAAATCAGGCTGGTGACCAGTTGGGTAATTTCCCCTATATGGCAACAATGCCAGTGGGGACAATTCCCTATATTTTCGGAAGTCAACAGGGTATGGCAGTTGGTGCACCAGGATTAATAAGCCCCAATTTTACTTGGGAAAAAGTGACAAGCTTAAACTATGGGCTTGACTTTGATCTTTTTCAAAACAGGCTGACAACAAGTTTTGATTGGTACATCCGTGATACTAAAGATATGATTGTTGGCGCTTTCCCTTTACCTTCAGTTTTAGGAGCAAGTCCTCCAAGAAGAAACGCAGCAGAAATGCGTACAAAAGGATGGGAACTCAGCACCAAGTGGCGAAATAGTATCAATCAAGACTGGAGCTATGACATTACTTTCGTACTGTCGGACTATACATCGGAAATAACAAAGTATGATTTGAATCCAAATAAAACAATTGGAAGTCGATATGAAGGTGAAATATTGGGCGAAATCTGGGGTTATGAAACCGCTGGCTTTTTTATTACAGATGATGAGGCATCAAATTTTGATCAGAAGCAATTATGGGGCGGCACCTGGCTGGCTGGCGATATCAGGTTTGCGGACTTAAACAGCGATGGAATAATTACTAGAGGGGATAACACTGTAGATAATCCGGGAGACAGAAGAGTTATTGGAAATAATACACCCAGATATCAATATGGGATAAATTTTTCCACTCAATACAAAAATTTTGATTTTACCTTTTTATTTCAGGGAATCGGTAGACGGGATGTCGCACTGGGAGGACAGGAATTCTGGGGCTTTACCAATGAATGGCAAATTCCTTTGGAACACAATCTAGATCATTGGACCACTGAAAATACCAATGCCTATTTCCCACGGCCCCGTCTGGGAGGAGGAGGAAATTTCCAAACACAATCTAAATACTTACAGAATGCGTCATTTATGAGAATGAAAAACCTTTCCTTGGGGTATATGCTCCCTCAATATCTGATCAATCCTATAAAATTAAATAGCGCAAGAATCTACATAACCGGTCAAAACTTATTTGAATTTACCAAATTCTATAAAGCTCAGGATCCGGAAACAGTAAATCAAAATACCTATCCTTTGAACCGTGCAGTGTCTGCCGGAATACAAATTGGTTTATAATTATTATCCCGAAATATCATGTCAAAATTAAAAAATATTCTAATTCTCACAGCAGTAGCTTTAATTTGCTATTCATGCCAAATGGAGGATTTTTTGGATTTGTATCCCCAGGATTCCCTAACAGAGCAGACTTTTTTCAAAAATGAAAATGATTTGAAATTATATGCAAACCAGTTTTATCCTTTACTTCCTGTCCAGCCCAGCTTATCAGAAAACAATTCTGATAATTTGGTTCCAAGTAACCGGGATGCCTTTCTGGCAGGGACCTATGTAGTTCCTGTTTCAGGAGGCGGTTGGACCTGGACCAATGAACGTAATGTCAACTTCTTCTTGAATCGATACCAGAGAGCCGAAGCCAGCCAGGAAATTAAAAATAAATATGCTGCGGAAGTACGCCTGTTCAGGGCCTTCTTCTTTTGGAGAAAGGTGGTTCAATTTGGGGATGTTCCCTGGTTATCCACTGACCTAAACGACCTATCTCCGGAATTATATGACAGTAAAAAAACCCACACGGAGGTAATGGACTCTGTATTGGTTGATTTAAATTTTGCAATAGACCATCTTCCCTTACCAAATGTTGCAGAGTTAGGGAGGTTGCATAAATATGCTGCCGCTGCATTAAAGTCCCGTATTTGCCTTTGGGAGGGTACTTTTAGGAAATACCATGGTTTAGGAAATGAGGAAAAGTTTCTTCAGGAAGCAATCAGCGCTTCTGAGTTGGTAATTAATTCAGGTCTATATGAAATATTCAGTACAGGAAATCCCGGTTCCGATTACTATAATCTCTTTATTCAAGAAGAATTAAGTACCAATAAAGAAGCAATTCTTCCTATGAGATATCTGAGCAACGTTGTGATGCATGGTTTTACAAGAACTCTTGGTGAATCGGGTACAGGATTTAGTAAAAATTTCGTCCGATCTTTTTTAAGCAAAGACGGGTTACCAACTAGTTTGAGCCCATTGTATTTAGGAGACGATTCTCTGGAAGATGAAGCTACCGATCGGGATCCACGTTTCAGGCAAATAATTGCCACTAGAGGATTTGTCTTTCAGGTTGGAGCCGATGGTGCATTGGATGAAATAGGTTTACCTAGAATTGGCACAAATGCTGCTCCCACAGGGTATCAATTCATAAAAGGTAGATCTCCAGACCTGGCACAATGGAATGCCCTTCAATCCACATTGGACTTATTCATTTTTCGATACGCAGAGGTGCTATTGAATTTTGCAGAGGCAAAGGCTGAACTCAGTCAGGCGGACCAAAATGTATTGGATATATCTGTTAATAAATTAAGAGCCAGAGTGGGTATGCCATTTATGACAGTCAATGTCCCAAAAGATCCGGAATCTGATTTTCCGTCCTTACCTTCCCTTTTAGATGAAATTCGTCGTGAAAGGAGGGTGGAATTGGCTGGTGAAGGTTTTCGGATGGATGATCTTCTAAGATGGAAAGCAGGAAAACAAATTGAAAACCCGGAAACGATTTTGGGACTGAAATTGACACCTGAATATAGGGAGGAATTTCCAGCAAGTCAGGTAAGCGGTATTGTTGTGGATGAAAATTTCTATATACGAAGATACAACAATATTGATAACAGGATTTGGGACGATAGAATGTACCATTATCCCATTCCGACCCAGGAACTTTCTCTAAATCCTGACTTATCCCCCCAGAATCCGGGTTGGTAATTGGTGACTCGAGAGATTTACAATATTCAAAAAAGTCAATTCAATGTCGTTTAGTTAAGGCGAAAAGCGATCAATATCTTTTTCAAAGTTACCTATGAAGCAACGGACAGAATGTAAAACCGATGCTAAACTTTGGAAAAGTTACTCTGACGGCACTAACTAAACGACATGGAATGATAATTGGATATGCTTAATCTTAAACACTGACATAGGGAATTTAGTAGCAGGCTAACCAATCTGGTATAGTGATAGGTACTGTTCAATGTGGGAGGATTGATAATTTTTGGTTTAAGATGGCTCAAAGGCTAAATCGGTTGCTGGAGTGTTAAAAAATACCTAAATAAGAATTAATAATGTACTATAAATTATTGTCCAACAGAAAATTATTATTGTCGGTTTTCTTTTATCTATTACTTTGCATTTTTCACCAAGAGGCAACCGCTCAGCGCGTTCTTCCAACACCAACCGGTCCCCAACTCCGCTGGCAGGAAAAAGAGTTATTGATGTTCATCCATTTTGCACCGAATACCTGGACAGGATTGTCACAGGACGATAATTCACTTCCACTCTCGAGGATCAATCCTGACAAATTGGATACGGACCAATGGTGCGAGGTAGCAAAATCCTTTGGGGCTAAAATGATTGTTTTTGTTGCAAAGCACTCCGGCGGGTTTTGTTGGTGGCAGACCAATACCACCGAATACGGGGTACGGAATATTCCCTGGATGAGTGGAAAGGGGGATTTGCTCGCAGACCTTTCCAAATCCTGTGACAAATTCGGACTTGATCTTGGCGTTTATATTTATCCCGGAGATAAAACCTGGGGAGCTGGGCTTGGAAGTGGGGGCAAAACCAAAGATCCATCCAAACAGGAAGGTTACAATAAGGTTTTTCGCCAGCAGTTGACTGAGGTACTGACCAAATACAAAACCATGAAAGAAGTTTGGTTTGACGGCAGTTGCGGGATAAAGATAGACGACATTCTGGAAAAACACGCAAGTGATGCGGTTATATTTCAGGGTCCTCAGGCTACTATCCGTTGGGTTGGTAATGAAAGAGGAATTGCCCCTTATCCAAACTGGTACACAGTTAGTAATTCTGATCTGCTTACCGGCACCTCCCATGCTTTACATTCTGATCCTGATGGGGATGCCTATGCACCATTGGAAGTGGATGTTCCATTTTTGATGACACCAAAAAACCATAAATGGTTTTGGGCACCGGATACAGAAGATATGATTTTAACTGTGCCTAAGTTAATGGACATTTACTATAAATCGATAGGCAGGGGGAGTGTTTTATTATTAAATGCCACCCCAGATACAACCGGTGTGATCCCCGCATCGCATGTAAAAATTTATGAAGCTTTCGGCAACGAAATTCAGCGCAGATTTGAAAAGCCAATAAAATCAGTTTCCGGCAAAGGCGAAGAATTCATCATTGACCTTGGTAAGCCGGAGACCGTTAATCATGCCGTAATACAGGAAGATATTGCCCATGGCCAGAGAGTTAGAAAATATGTTTTGGAAGGGTCGCAAAAAGGCGACTGGGTATCTATCAAAGAGGGAAGCTCAATTGGGAACAGGAGGATTGAGGAGTTTTCTACCGTTAATTTTTCAAAGATCCGCCTTCGTGTGACAGATGCGGCTGCCTTGCCTATTATTAAGAATTTTGCTTTGTACCATGTTGGGAATATGCCTAATCGAAAAGAAGAACCGGATGCTTGGAATTTTTCCTGGGCTGTCGGAGGGTGGGATAACCAGACTTTTGGTTCAGAATGGCAGGATTTCAAACTGGATCTGACCCCATATTTAATGGAAAAGGTTGGACAATTTGAATTGAAATTCCAGTACATCAGTCATGATAGGGAACACAAAGATTGGGGATTGGAATTTGAAGATTGGGAAATTGAAATGTATGGTAATAAAAATTCCGATGAAGTCAAAAAAATTGGCAAGGAGACCTTTCTTATTAATTATTCACAGCATACAACCAAAGAAAATACCTCACCCGTAATTTTCCGTGTCAAAATCAGGTCTAAACCAGGCAAATCCATAGGGAATATTGAATTGTGTAGCATTGACTTTAAATGAATTTGAAAAATTGAATATCGCAAAAATATGAGGAAGTGTATTGTTCTTTTAATATTTTCGGGCATTTTATCTGAAATTTCTGCTCAGGAAAGCAATAATCAAGTTTTGCCCACAGAAGCTCAAATCAAATGGGCAGATGCAGAAATTGGAGTGATGTACCATTTGGATATGCAGGTATTCGAACCCTCTTATAATTTCCGAAATGACTTCGATTACACCCCTGATATTTCAATTTTCAATCCCAGAGAATTAAATACAGATCAATGGATACAGGCAGCAAAGTCGGCCGGTGCGACCTATGCCATTCTTGTGGCCAAGCATAACAGTGGATTTAGTTTATGGCCAACTAAAGCCCATGGCTATAGTGTAAAAAACACACCATGGAGAGATGGAGAAGCGGATATTGTTAGGGATTTTATCGCCTCCTGTAAAAAATACGGCATAAAACCCGGAATTTATGCCAGTGTTGCGGGGAATGGATACTTTAAAGTCGAGAATCCAGGCCTGGTTTTGTCGGGAGATCCCAAAGAGCAGGAAGCATATAAGGAAGTGGTGAGAACTCAGCTCACGGAATTATGGACGCAGTATGGCGAATTATTTGAAATCTGGTTTGATGGTGGGGTATTGCCCCCGGAGAAAGGTGGAATCGACATGCTTGCCCTTATTCAAAAATATCAACCTAACGCCATTGCCTTTCAGGGACCTTATGGATATCAAAACAATATCAGGTGGGTGGGGAATGAAAAAGGTGTTGCGCCGTATCCCAATTGGGCGAGGGCTGATTCCACTACATCGGCTACCGGGGTAATACAGATCAAGGGGCTGCATGGAAATCCTCAAGGTGAGTTCTGGTGTCCTGGTGAAGCAGATTTTGCACTTCGCGAAAAGGCCTTTCAGGGAGGCTGGTTTTGGAAGGAAGGTGAGGATGACAGGATCAGGTCCCTTGAAGACTTGCGCACGAGGTTTGATGAGACAGTGGGGCGAAATTCCAATATGGTGCTAGGGATTGTAGTAAATGATGAAGGTTTGGTACCGGAAGCTGATGTTAAGCGGCTGGCGGAGTTTGGTGAGGATGTCAAAAAGAGATTTTCGAATTCTCTAGGATCGACATCAGGGGAGAAGGACCTATTTACAATTGCGTTTTCCTCGCCGGAACCTGTAAAATATATTGTTATTCAGGAAGAGATATCCAAGGGAGAGCGGATCCTGGAATACAGACTTGCCGGGAAAAAAAACGGTGTTTGGAGGCATCTGGATGAGGGGATCAGTATTGGACATAAACGGATCCATCCGATAGACGACGGCCTGTTTTCTTCAATAAGACTTGAAATTATTAAATCAGAAGGTAAGCCCTCGATTAGAAATTTGGAAGTTTTCTGACTTTCTGTCGGCATCAAGTTTTAATTGTGTAATTTTCAAATCCAGGTCAAGGCAATTTTTCACATTAGAAATCTACCTGGAAAGTGTTTTCAACAGGAAAATAGACTTGATAAGATAGAATGTCCTCACAGAACAGATTAATGACATTACGCTAAAACAGGTCAAGTACGCATAGTAAATAGAAAGACCCGAACATATAGAATGTATCTGGAAGATATAAATCTTGCAACGCGCTGAATTGCTGACTTTATTCCTATAACTGGGAGAGCATCCCACAGCACCAAGTGTACAGGTCTTCCCGAGACAAGTTTGAAACGTTGGTAAAACCCATCGGGAAATAAAAAATATTAAAGTAAGTGAAACTGCACAAAGTCAACCATATACTGTAACTGAGAGGGGAAGCCACGCTTATCGGAGTTATAGCTCATTTAAAACAAAAATACTGGTCAAAATCACGCTTATTTGAGCTTAAATAAATATTTTTATAACCTTAAACAAATAGAATAAAAGTTCTTCAAAAGACATTTTTGAAAACATGGCTATTTCTACTAGCTATACTACATTAGGGTTTCATTGATTATTGCCTGAACTAATAATTTGGGAGAATTATTTTACATTTTATCACTCCTTTTATTGATTTTCAGGTGGTATGTCAGGTCAATTCCGTATAGTAAAAGTACAATTTATCATTGTCTTTCGGCCGTTGGAACCGGTTTTTTGGGATTTGGGCATACCTCTCCCCCGAAAGGCATTTTCAAGCACTCTCTGGCCCGTTAGGCTGCCCTGTCCAGTTTTGGAGGGGATTCTTTTTTCTCTCTCCTTTTGGCGATCTTTACCGCATTGGCCGTCATGGTTGCAAAAAACACCATCAGCTTTTCCTTCTTTTCTCCCTTGACCCTTATTTTCCTTAGCCCATAATTGTTTTTGTGGTCTCCGAACACTCCCTACATGACGGTGGCCCTTTGTCTGGATATTTCACTGCTGAGTATCCTTTCCTCCTCTGAATGTCTTATGGGGCCTTTTTTGGGGAAACAGGTGAAGATTTTCCTTTCCGTGCAGTACCGCCTGTTGCTGTTGGTGGCATAGATCCTGTCCGCACCCAGCTGCTTGGCCAGGCCGAAGATCTTTTTGTGTTTCAGTACCGAAAACCGGAGCCTGGTACACTCGTTGAAGTTGTTGAAGTCCATTTTGTCTATGAACGATAACCCGTAGGAACAACTACCTAACCATGCAAATCTATGGGGGACTACCAAAAATATTTGACAACATTATATTATTCATTGCCAGTGATATATGGATATCGTTAAAAATAACGTTATTTCGTAATAGGTTGATTTACCGACAATAGCAAAAATAAAATATTTTTGGCTTAACTGTTTTTCAGACCAAAATTTTCAAGTTGGGTTAATTATTTGGTTGAGTCAGCATTTGCTCCATTTCCAACTGGAAATTTATTTTCCAAAGGGGAAAGGGGTTCGGGAAAAATATCATTTCTTTTATACTAGGACAATGTCGTGCCTTTAGGCTGATTCTATTTGTTGGTGCAAAAGTTGAAAATTTGTTTGAAATGAAAAAAGGTTGCTTTTTAGTCTACCACCTTTGGACAGATCTTGCCTTCTTTATCGGAAAAATGTGATTCTGCAATTTTTTAGAAGAGGCGAAATTTCTTCTGCATAC
>JBBDSC010000055.1:0-9872 GCA_040905145.1 Anditalea sp. | reverse complement strand
TCATTTTTTTCATAAAGGATTCTATCACCTCGACTATAAGTGGCATTGAATGAGCTTCTGTACTTCAATCCCGGAACTATCGCAATCTCCGCATATAGGTTGCTTAAGGTATTTAGCTCGTGACGTTGATCGTCAAATCCATATAGATGCCAATAAGGATGGCCTTGATTATCTGCACGCATGAGAATGTTGTAATGATTTTCAAATCCAGGAACCGAATTGGGGCCTCCCAAATTACCATTTTCTCCATACACAGGATAGATTGGTGGGAATTCCCGGGCAGCATTAATCGTAGAGCCTTCATATACAGATTCGTTGTTATAAGTAATATTTAAAATTCCACCTACTGTCAACCAATCTGCTAAACTTGACTGGGCCTTCATGTTCATGGTGTACCGCTGGAAATCTGTCGTCTTTATTATTCCTTTCTGATTATGAACCCCTACAGAAAGATAATAGGTGGATTTCTGATCTCCTCCGGAAACGCTCAGATCTACCTTATGCATTGGAGCTACACGATTTACAAGATCTTGAAAGTCCGTGTTCCATAATGTTTCCGGTTGTTCCAGCGCCTCTGGCCAGGTATATTTATATTCACCGCGGGCTGCGATCGTGTTTGGCGCATTTGGATCGCCACCGCTGTCAATCCATCCGTTTTGCGCCCCGTCAATGGCAGCCTGCGCATATTGTGGACCGTTCATCATGTTGACTTTGCGCATGATTTCCTGGCTGGAATAGGAATAGTTAACAGTAATTTTGGCTTCCCCGGCCTGGCCACTTTTAGTAGTGACCAAGACAACACCATTGGCTCCTCTGGACCCATAGATAGCAGCAGAAGCGGCATCTTTCAGGATCTCAATCGATTTAATGTCTGTTGAATTAATTGTATTTAAATCAAAGGAAGGGAGAGGTATCCCGTCAATAACGATTAGCGGTTCTGTACCTCCACTGAGGGAATTAATCCCTCTGATTTGTATTCTTGAGGATTCCCCTGGACGGCCACTTGCATTAAGCACCCGTACGCCTGCAACCTTTCCATACATGGCCTGTCCAAAGTCCCCAACAGGACGGCTGGCCAGGGTTTCATCCATGTCGATTGAACCCACAGATCCGGTAAGATGGCGCTTTTCCTGGGTACCATATCCAACAACAACAACTTCATCCAAAGCCTGTAAATCGGTTTCCAATTGGACATCCACCTGATTTCTATTTCCTACGGATATTTCCTGCGTCTTGTATCCAATAAAAGAAAATACCAACGTCGTCCCTTCTTGGGGAACATTGATACTATAATTTCCTTCAATATCAGTAATCACCCCACTTGAGGTTCCTTTGACAATTACATTGACTCCCGGAACAGACTCTCCGCTTTCCTGTTCGGTTACTGTCCCGGTAACCACCCTTTCCTGTGCGATTACGGTTCCTGCCAATAAAACAAGAAAAAGGGTACTAAGTAAAACATTTGGGGTTTTACACCTGGTAAATGTGTTTTTCATAATTGTTGCTGTTTAATTATAAAATAATTTCTTTATTTATGGTTAAAATCTGCCTTCTCGGACATCCCTTTGGCCTTCGCCTTTAAAATATAGTTATCCGGTACTTTCTCAATAGATGTATAAGAAGAAGTATTATTTCCTTTGAAGGGTTTGTTGGAGATCAGGTTATAGGCAGATATCATAGACCAGCGCGCGGATTCACTACGATTGCTGTCTGAACGGTGTAGTAAGTTACTATGGAAAAAAAGTGTATCTCCCGGATTCATTTCTACATGTACGAGCTCCATCCTTTTTCTGGCTTCTTCAATTCTTTCCATGTCAGCTCCCACTTGTTCCCCTGCAAAACTATGTTCTATTCTTCCCATCTTGTGGGATCCTTTAATCACCTGTAAACATCCGTTTTCCTTTGTAGCGGGAGTCAGGGCAGTCAATACACTTAGCATATTGGGAAGTAGAAACCCATCTCGGTACCAATACCCATAATCCTGATGCCATTCCCAGGCTCCTCCTACTTTAGGCTCTTTCTGCATGAGTTTAGAGTGAAAATGAGCCGGTTCTCCACCCAAAAGAAGTTCCACTCCCGATACTATACGTTCGCAACGTGCTATCAAGCTGTAGACACTATCGTCCAGCGAATACCAAAGTGAAAGTTTCGTTCTTAAACCTTCTTTGTCCCCCCTGTCATACATGTTTTTACTGATTATAGCATCGTCTTTGGCTACACCGTAAAGCATATCTACTTCTTCTTTTTCAAAAAAAGCAGGAACTAACAGATACCCTTCCTCATCGAAGGTCTTTTTATCTTTTAGAGTGAGTTTCTCGTAATCCATGGCTATCAATTAGATGTAAGTTATTTGTTTGAAAATTTGACCGGTTTAATATCAGGAATCCCAATTTTAAGTACAATCCAAGCCAGAACATAAGCAAATCCGGATAGGAGAAAGATCAGGAAATAACTGCCAGTTGTTTCCAGGATAAAGCCCACCACTGTGGCATATACCATTCCTCCCCCTACAGCCGACAATACCGAAATGCCAGTTACTGAACCAATCGCATTCCGGGGGAATACATCAGATATAATGGCGTAAACATTAGCCATCCACCCGGTGTGAGCCGCAGCCGCCAGGCTGATTAGCCCCACTGCGACATACAGATTATCCGTCTGAGAGGCAAAAACAATAGGAATCACACATACTGCACAGATTAACATGGTAGTTTTTCTGGCAAAATCAATACTTTTGTTTCTTTTGATGTAATTTGAAGATAGCCATCCTCCCGCAACACTACCTATATCTGCAATCACATAGATGGTAATCATAGGCAGGCCTATGTCTACCAATGTAATTCCATGTTTCTCATTTAGGAATTTGGGTAACCAGAAAAGCAAAAACCACCATGTAGGGTCGGAAATAAACCTAACTATGCAAATTATGATCGTTTCTTTTTTAAAAAACACGTTTTTCCATGGCACACTTTGGGCCTCTTCCTTTTTATTGCCCGCCTGGATATATTGCAGCTCTTCTTCAGATAATTGAGCATGTTGTTCGGGCTTTCTGTAAATCATAAGCCAAAAAATCACCCAAATAAACCCCAAAAGTCCTACCCCGATGAATGCCCATTCCCAACTATACTGCAAGGCAATCCATGGCACAATGAATGCAGCGGCTATTATACCGACATTGGAACCTGCATTGAATATCCCGGCCACTAGGGCTCTCTCTTTTGCCGGAAACCATTCGGATACTGTCTTAAGGGCTGCAGGGAAATTAGCGGCTTCTCCCAAGCCTAAAGCAAACCGGGATGCGGCAAAACCGACTACGCTGCCGGCAAAAGCATGCGCCATTCCTGCCAAACTCCATGCAGACACGGCCAATGCATAAAGAATCCTTACTCCTTTATGATCCAGCAGCTTACCTACCAGCACTACCCCTATACCATAAGCTGCCTGAAAAGCGGCTACGATATACCCATACTCTATTTCACTCCATCCGATTTCATTCTGTAAAGTAGGAGCCAGAAGACTGAGTACATGGCGGTCCATGTAATTCAAAGTAGTGGCGAAAAATAATAAAGCACAGATTCTCCATCTATATCCGTGTTTTTTTCCTAATTGCCCTGCGTCAGAAGGATCTGTCAGTTTTTTCCGTTCATTTCCTCCTACAACAGTGTAATTTTCTTCTTTCATGTGTTTATAATTTGCTTTTCAATGGTCACATGCAATCTCTCTAAATAATAATCCCCCTATGTGAGAACCTTTCACATACCCAATTTCATACGCTGGAAATTGAATTAGAATTAGTTGATTTATTGCTTATCAGCTATCTCCTTCCGGAAATTTTCCCATGCATCCATGGACTTCTTTAGATGCACCTGTTTTTCTTCCTTAATATTAAAACATTGTAACCCTACTGGCCCTTTAAATCCCCTTTCCATAAATGCGTTGAGATATTGGTAAGTATCATAATTCCCCTCCCCTAATGGTTGGATAAGATGTTGCCAGAGATTGCTGCTTTGCATTAGCTCTTCGTTGGGCTTATCCGCCCCGTTAAGGCTTATGGCAAAAAGGTACGGCATGGCTTTCTCCACCGTCGGGATGAATGCTTCATCGTATTTGGTGCCCTGATCAGCAAGAAAATGGCAAAGATTGAAGGTGATGCCCAAATTCGGACGGTCGACTTTTTCAGCCACTCTTACAGCATCATCCACATTGTCCACCCAAAAATTAATATGTGGATAAATCATCACTTTTATCCCATATTCATCAGCCATATCGGCAATTTCCTGTAGTATGGGCACGGCAATAGCATCATTTTCTTCGGAAGATGGCTTGTACTGTTTACTGGTGATATAAAACCACGGCATGGTTTCCCTCCCTTCCAGCCTCTTGAATACGTCTTTCAACCTTTTATCGTAAGGCTGTTCCTCATCATCCAAGTTGATGTTGAGATACATGGTATAAAGTTTCAGCCCCTTTTTATCCAAGGCATCAAGCGTTTCAGCAAATTCATCAATGCCTTTCTTTTCCATACCATCATAACCCAGTGATTTAAGCAACTGTACCTGCTTTTCAGGTGTATCGTATTGTTCGTCTTTTACCCCATTGTTAAAGACAAAAAGAGGATAGTCATTTACTTCCTGGGCATATACATTCATCTGAGCATTTATCAGGATGAGAAGAAATATTGCTGCTTTTTTCATATTTTTTTGTTACTCTGTTTCCTCTGTGGTAAAATAAACAAAATCAGTACTCCATTGCTTTGTCCCAAGGAGATCGTATTGCCAGATATTTCATGGCATTGGCTGCATTGTCATCTTTAAATTCTTCTTTGTCAGGATCCCATTGCAGCTTACGGCCCAGCTTAATGGCAATTAATCCTATCTGGCAAATAGAGACTACACGACTTTAATTCAAAACTGCTGATGGTATTCCAGAGCCCTGTGGTAAATGCTCCTTTTCCTTCCACTTCCACCGGGCCTGTATATTCTGTGTCATTAGCCCATTGAGCTATGTCATTCAAGTGGGTTCCCCAGTTGGAGATCATACCATTACAATAATCGCTGATCCGCATCCATCCCGGACGTGCCTTGATCACCTGGCGATTATGCACGCGTTTTTCTGTGTAGGGAGCAAAAGGAGCAGGGCCCAGCCACATATCATAATCCAGTTCTTCCGGCACGGGCATGGTGGGTTGGGCTGGTGGTACTTCCCCATTCATGTCGAACGGTACGCCAGTGCGGATGGTGTGTAATTTGCCTATACGTCCGTTGCGCACCAGCTCGACTGCCCGCCAAAAAGGTTTAAGAGAGCGGAACTCGCTGTCAGTACGGGTAATGACATTGTGTTTTTTTACGGCATCGCAGAGTGCCCGTCCTCCGGCAAGGTGTGTGGTCAGGGGCTTTTCCAGAGAAAAATCTTTCCCAGCCATGATACCCATGGGTACATGCCAGTGGTCAGGCGTAGAGATCATCACAGCATCAATATCCGACCGCTCCAGAATTTCCCTGAAATCCCGATGTGCGGAGCATCCTTTATACGTTTTTTCGTTCGCCGCCGAATAATAGTCATTTACCTTCTTAACTCCTTGCTCCATGCGCCAGTGATCCACATCGCAGACTGCCACTACCTGTGCATCCGGGGCATTAAGAAACTGTGTCAGGTTAGGATGATAAGCTTGTCTGCCCATACCGATCATGCCGATGGTGATGCGGTTGCTAGGAGCTTTGGCACCGAAAACCGAAGAAGGAACTATAGTAGGAAAAAGTACCCCACCTGCCACAGCCAATGAAGATTTTGTTAAAAATTCCCTTCTTTTAATAGAATGATGCTTTTTGTCCATATAGAATGTCAGTTAAATGCTACTATCTGCAAGTGTCATAAGATAATATTCTTACTTTGAGAACTTGAAAGTTTAATCAAGTTCTTTTATTTTAATGTTGCGGAACCCCATTTTACTTCCATGATCCTGCAGGAGAACATGACCTTCTGTTGCTTCTCCAAAATTTTTAAATTCATTGAATTTACTTTCTGCCACTTTCTTTCTGAAATCATCACTGCCCCTCTCATATTCCAAAACTTTCACCCCATTGAGCCAGTGCTCCACATGCATACCTTGGGACACAATGCGGCTATGGTTCCACTCTCCCAAAGGATTGACGGTTCGATTTTCTGCAGGATAAATTTCATATAGGGACGCAAGGGTTCTATAGTCACCTGGTTTCATCTTACCTTCCAACATCCAGGAAAAGTTTTCATCATCCAGGATCTGATATTCCAGTCCGGCACCGTATTTTTCATTGCCTGACAACCCTTCTTTAACAAAGTATTTAACCCCGCTGTTGCCTCCTTTGGTCAGCATTTTCCATTCCCAGTCCAACACAAATTCACTATACTGTTCCGTGGTAATAATATCTCCCCCATTCCCGGATTCTTTTCCGTCCGTAGCATTGACCATTAGCATTCCATCTTCTATTTTCCACCCTTCACTGGGGAAAGTCTCCTGGTTAATACCCCGCCAACCTGCTGTTGTTTTTTCGTCGAAAAGCAGTTTCCATTCTCCCCATTTCCCTGATTCAGAAACATTATTTAGAGAGAAGCCCTCCTGTTTCGCTTCTTGCTTGTCACAGCCTAAGAGCATAAGTAACACAGGAAGGAGGCATAAGGCATATCCTGGCCTGATGCTGATCATGTTGTGAGAAATTTGCATAGCATAAAAATTAATGGTTGATAATGGTCTATTACAAATATAGACTTCTGGCGGGTAAGCGAATATTTCATATTTTGCAGATAATAACATTATTTTTGCCCAAATGAAAAAATCCTATTATTTTAAAGCTACTATTGAAGCATAAACGAATCAGTTGTAAATCAAGGGCCAAATCGCCGAACAAAAGATCCCTATTGCCACAAATAAATCCGATTATAATGAAACCAACTTTTTTGAAAGTTCTAAACTCCCTGGAAGCATCCATTGATATCCGGCATGAAATCGCCCCTTATTTCAAAAATCCCTGGCATTTTCATCCTGAATTTGAATTAACCCTCATTCTGGAAAGTACGGGCACACATTTTATAGGAAACAGTATAAGTACTTTTTATAAAAATGAACTTACCTTAACCGGTCCAAATCTTCCGCACTATTGGCGTTGTGATCCTATTTATTATCAGGGGCATAATTTAAAAGCAGAAGCCATAATAGTGCGCTTTCCGGAGCATTTTTTAGGAAGTAGTTTTTTTCTCCTACCTGAAATGCATCACATCAACAATCTTTTCAAAATATCCCGGAGAGGGCTCAAAATTATTGGGGAAACAAAAGAGAAAACGGCCGAAATAATGAATATTATGATGGAAATGGACGGAGCAGAAAGGATCATCTCACTTTTACAGATACTGAATTTACTGGCTAGTTCTGAAGATTATAAAGTTTTGTCCTGCAGAGGCTTTGTTCAAGCCTCTGGAACATCTGGTATAGAGAGAATTAATGATGTATATGCTTATTTAATAGAAAATTTCATGCATCCCATTCAGTTAAATAAAATAGCCTCCGTTGCTAATATGAATCCTACAGCTTTTTGCCGTTACTTCAAAGCAAAAACAGGTAAGACATTCACCCAGTTCCTTCACGAAATCAGGATAGGACATGCTTGTAAAATACTGATCGAGGGTAAATTAAATGTATCTCAGGTCTGTTATGAAAGCGGATTTCAAAATCAATCCTATTTTATCAAGCTATTCAAGAGGATTAACCAACAAACGCCTTTGCAGTACCAAAATCAGCATAACAAAAGGCTTATTTGAGTTCTAATGATTTCTTTCGAATCTATTACTTCTGTGTAACGTCTGAATTTAGTTGACCCTTTTTGTTGCACTCAATGGTTCACGCAACGATCGCGGCGAAATGCGCAGCGGCCGCAACGAAGAATTTGGGTAATTTAAACGCTGCGTTCGCCGCGCCTTCTTTGCGCCCGCCGCGTGAAACAAAATCAGTTTCTCCATTTCGATCTTTAATCCTGCAGCTTCGGTCTCCAGACTTCCAGCTCAAAGTACACACTTCCAACTTCGGTCTTTAAAACTTAATTCATTAAATTCGTGGTAAAAACATTATTTATCTCTCAACTTTCTATTTCACTGGTTTCCGGTTCTTTCAGCTTCTGAAATTCCAAATTGCCCAATGTGACGCTAATAGTAGGCCTTTCCTTTTTCAAAGATTCCACGCCAGAATCACTTACTTTTGTCTGCCAAAGATAAAGCGACTGAAGCTTTTTTAAAGATTTTAAAGTGGCCAATCCCTGATCGGTTATGTTGGTGCCGTACAAATTGAGATACCTTACTTCTTCTAAATCCCTGAGATGGGCAATGCCTTCGTCAGAAATGGGGTTGTTGGCCAGATCCACCCTGCTAAGGAGTTTTAATTGACCAATGGTAGCCAGGTCCTCATCTTCCAATTGCCCTTGGGAAAGATCAATCCAGGTAATTTGATCTTTGATGCCCAATAGAACCTTGATATCCATATCCCTTAAAGTTTGGCCGGTGAAAGGCAACCGCACTTCAAGGAAATTGCTGTTCGGAACAATCTGCTTAATAATAAAGCCCTGTTCCCTTGCCAATTGTAAATCCGCTGAATCAGCAGCAACAGCCTCCATATCGGGAAGTCTGCTTTCGGAAGTGCCGATACCCAGCACCCTTTGGAATTTACCGGTCATATCGCTTTCCAATTCCATTTCCGCCAAAAGCATGGTAGGAGGGGCTTCATTTTCTATCCACCATTTGATCAGGGCCAGCTGGTCATCATCCAATCCAGGTTTCCCTTCTGCGGGCATATAATCATCATGGGTTTCCGGAAGGATGACCCGTTGGTACAATAAACTGTTTTCCAGATCGCCCGGTACGAGGGAAGGACCGTTTTCCCCTCCTTTGAGCATTTCTTCATAATTTGTGAGCAACAGTTCTCCCTTCATCTTATCCTGATTATGACAAGATTGACATTTTGATTCGATCAACGGGTGTACCATATCCAAAAATATATCCGCGGAATCAAGAACGGTGACCTGTGGCCTGGGAACAGGTTTGGGATCCAATCCGGCCATTACCCTCAAAGGGTCGGGGGCATATTGCAGCAAATAAGTGGAGCCATGGGTAAGATTCCCACCCAAATGTCCCGTAAAGGCAATTAATGCCAGTAAAGCCCAAAACGCCAAATAGCTCTTTTCAATGAAAATCTTGGGACCTTTATTCCACCCCCTGGTTCTGAGCCAATAAATTGAAAAGGATAGGACAGCCAATAAAATACCTGCCCATTGGTGCCAAAAAAGGCTGTCCGGGTTATAATCTCCTCCCCATGAAAGCATATAGCCCAGCACACAGGCTATTGCTGCACTAATGGCACCAAGGAGCAATACAAAGTTTAATGCGGGGGCCAAAGCCTTGTATCTTCTTTTTCTGGAAAGAAGCGCAATAACTACAGCCAAAAGCAAAATGCCTATCGGTAAGTGCACCACAAGGGGATGAAACCTGCCGAAGAACATTACAATATCAGGAATATCAAGAAACATGGATTAAAAAGGGTTTGTATGAATATTTTTTTGTATCGTTATTTTGATAAATATAGATAGTCAGAGCCCCAATCCTGCCAGCAAGGCAGATCGGGATCCGAAATTTATCCCAATTTATCCAAATAATTAATTTTTTTGAATTTTAATTGCATAATTAATGATAAATTAGAAATTATAATAATTCTTAACTCATAATTCCTCACTTTCCTACCCAATTTAGTCTTCCGTCTTTAGAAACACATTTCCATTTCGTTGTAGAACCATAGTTAAGTCAGTATATCATGTACCACTTTGCCATGGACATCGGTGAGCCGGAAATCCCTGCCC
>JBBDSC010000054.1:0-9873 GCA_040905145.1 Anditalea sp. | reverse complement strand
GGGGGATAGAAAGAGCAGCTACGATAATGCCTGCAACAGCACCGCTGATGTTGAGAGTCAGCGTGCTGTCCTGCACAAACCAGGGGGCAACGGCCACCACCAGACCCAATAGTACATTAAAATACCGCCCTATTCTCAGCACCTCTCCCATACACACAACTGCCACCACAGCAATAAGGGCCCCGCCCAAATGGTTTATATCCGCTGCCAGGGTTTCAATGCCCACGCCAAACACGGCAGGTGCAAACATCAGCCAGATGCCCAGGATGGTTGATAGGGTTAGCGTCCATGGGAAACTCATGCCCCAGATGGAAGCTATAAATACCTTCCAAGGGCTTTTAGGAAGTTCCATTAGTTCCGGGGAGCGTTCATCGGTGTTATGTTCCAAGGGTTCGCCGCCTTTCCAGAAAACCTTCCATAAAGAATCACCCCTCCGCTTGGCCTTCACCATGTGCTGGCCCATGGCAATCACCTCGTCTATTTCCAGCGGGATCATGGGCAGCATAATGGCAGCCGTTACGAGGCAAAGGGTACACCAGGCACCCACTGCCAACGGCTGCGAGATCACTAAAAAGATGCTGACAAACCCGAGGGGCACAACCAGAATGCCAAATAGGGCCACCATCCAGGGCATGGTACGCCAGCGGGAGGGACTGCCCATATAGGCCATCAAGAATTCAATTGTATAAGCCAATGAGCCCAATGCGGCATCTGATATCGGCCAGGAGTGCGACATGGAGGAATTCAATACCTGCATACTGCTATCACCAAAAAAAGGGTCCCAGGCGTAATCGATATATCCCAGCTGGAACGCGCCCAGGTAGCGGGAGACGATCCAGCCGACAAAGCCCAGCACGATCATGATCCAGCGCTGTGGCCAGCTTGAAGGGTTGTAGCTCCAGCCCTGGGGGACTTCGGAACCCATTTTCATGTACATGATCATATTGGGCATACCGGGTATCAATATGGTTAGTGCTATGACCAAAGCGCCAACCAAAGTCCCATTCAGATAGGCCACTGCAGTTGGTGCCCAAAAGATAAGCGGTGCCATACTGATCCATATGCCAACAAAGCAACAGATCCATACACTATAGGGGCGGTCAGGGGTCAATGACCGCCACCCAAAAAAGATCAGCAACAGTCCGCTGAGGATGTCGCTCCATTTCATGGCAGCGATACGTTCGCCCATGGAAAGCCACACATCGCGCCCACCACCCGGTTCTACCACATTTTTTCCATAATCAAAGGTAAGCGGCGAGGCAACCATCCAGATGCCCAGGATCACCAGTGTCCAATAGATCCAGAGGGTTTGCATATGGTGCATGTGCAGCATTTCCTTCCGTTGGTCATTGCTCATCATATCATGGCCACTATTCTTATTTTCGTTTCCTTTATCCCCTTCAGGGCTTTGCTTATCCTCCTTTTCCATTTGCATCATGGGTCGTGTTACGCCACGCTTTCCCATTCCCCCACCATGTTGGGGCTTATTTTGGTTTTGATTTTCCATAAGGTACACTTCTTTATAAGTTGGTAAAAATATAGCAAATATTCATTTTCCTAATTCTTTTCCAATTCTGACGGAGGGTCAAGCTTATTTTCCTTGTACCAGGCCAGGGGGTCTGACATAAATTTTTCGATTATTTTTGGGAGGCTGGCCATCAAAGAGTGCTTAGGCTCCCAGTGGAGCAATTCCCTGGCACGTGATATATCCAGTTCATAATGATCGTCGGCCCTGTCTATCATCCAGGGCTTAATAAATGGATCACCAAAAATATCCATACTCCAAGCTCCTAACTTGGCAATAGATTTAGGCACTTCATAAGTTTCCCATTCTTCTCCATGAATAAGTCTCCCGATTTTACGCTGTAATTCTTCATAACTGGGAGTTTCTGGTTCGCCAATGTTAATGGCTATTTCTTCGGGAAGTACCTCTCTATTCTCTACCGTTTTTTCAAATGCATCCATTAAATCATCCATATGCAGGAAAACATTGCCATGTGAAATATCGCCCGAGAAAAAATGACCGGTGAACTGTTTCTCGTAAATGCGCTGTACCTGATGTGCAATGGGTATGGAATGCCCTTCATCATCATATACACCTGCCAACCGTAAAAGGACGGCATGCATATCCCCCCTGTTTGCGCGGATGATCTCCTCGGTATCCACTTTTGATTCGGGATAGTCCCAGTTAGGCGCTAAAGGAAAATCCTCATTAATTTTATTTCCGGGTGAGGTGGGTTTGTATATAAGATTGGTACTTGAAAAAATAAATTGACCCACATCAAAATCCTGTAAGACCTTGATAAACCTTTCAGTGCCTTTTACTGTCACTTCCTCGTACAGAGGGCTTGGTTTTCCGGAAAAATCATAATAAGCGGCAAGGTGGATTACAGAAGCTATTTTTTCCCCATAGCCATAACATACCCGTTCCATTGCTGCCCTTATGCTTCCTTCCGATGTAATGTCAAAGCATACGCATTCGGCTTCTATTGGTGGATAAGGGTTCCCGACCCTGTCCAGTCCGATGATACGGAATTTTTTAGCCAGTCTTTTAATGATTTGAGTGCCTATTAACCCGCTGCTGCCCGTAACGATTACTGTTTCCTTATTTGAATCCCTGGCACCGGTATTCAGAGGTGTTGATTTATGGATAAATTGTTCCATGAGGGTAAAAATTTGTATAACTAAGAAAGGTGTGCTTGCATTTTTACATTTCAGGTTTCTATAGCTACTTTACCTTATCTCTTTCCAATATAGCTTTTCGCTCTTCCTATTCCTGCGTATTCATTTTCCCGATCGCATATTTTTTTGAAGGGCATCTACTTGTATTAATACAATAAACATGCTGAATTAAAAAGTATTTGTACATAATCTTGGATAAGATGTACAAAATTTAGTATAAATTTACCCCTGGAATGGTGGTCAGATTTGGTGTATCTCAAAAATAGTTATACCGGATAGTGACAAAAATGAGAAAGCTACCTAGAATGCCAATCTTGCTAAAGCAGATTCAAAATCTCCCCAACTTTGTTGGTGAATTTATTTTAAGTGATTAAAAAATAGAATAGAGCCTATCGGTTAAACCTATAGGCTCTATTGTTTAAAACAATTGGGAATTAACCATACTTCTTTTTATCCCATTCAAGCACCTTTTTTCGTTCTTCATAAGCATCAGTGCTATTTTCGCCGATCAT
This sequence comes from Anditalea sp., assembly GCA_040905145.1. GTDB lineage: Bacteria > Bacteroidota > Bacteroidia > Cytophagales > Cyclobacteriaceae > DATGMS01. The sequence goes on along the minus strand of JBBDSC010000054.1, from coordinate 6,679 downwards.
GAATTTAAACTTAATTCTATAAATTCGGTTGTGGGGTGGTCCTTAAGTAAGGCTTGATTTCTTTATGGCCTTTTGGGAATTTCCCCGGGATCTCATCATTTTGTATCGCTGGTGCGATGACAACGTCTTCTCCATGTTTCCAATCAGCTGGGGTGGCCACAGAATAGTTGGCGGTCAGTTGAAGGGAATCGATTACCCTTACGAGTTCCTGAAAATTCCTTCCGGTACTGGCAGGATAGGTGAGGATCAATTTAACTTTTTTATCAGGGCCAATAATAAATACAGACCTCACCGTCAAATTTTCGCTGGTATTGGGATGGATCATATCATAAAGCTCAGAGACCCTTTTGTCTTCGTCTGCAATGATCGGATAATTCATCTCCGTATTTTGGGTTTCATTAATATCCCTTATCCAGCCGTGGTGGCTGTCTATGCCATCCACACTTATGGCTATCATTTTTACGTTTCTTTTATCAAACTCCCCCTTTAATTTAGCTGCAGTACCTAACTCTGTGGTGCATACTGGTGTATAATCTCCAGGATGGGAGAAAAGAATCCCCCAACTGTCTCCTAAATATTCATGAAAATCAATGGTACCGTGAGTGGTTACGGCGGTGAAATTTGGTGCGGTGTCTCCTAATCTTATTGTTGCCATTTTACTTGTTTTTGGTTAAAATTATTCGGGATTTGTAATATAGTTAAGCACTTTTTTTGTTTGTTCTCTTTCCCTATCAGTGGGTTTTTTTATAAAATGGATTCCTTTTGTTTAACATCGGCTTTTTTTGTTTTTCGTTTTTAAATGATTTTTATTTTACAATAATTTTCCGCAATACTAACTGTTGCATTCATGTTATTAAACCATACTATTATAGGCGCATTGTTGTTTGTGAGGACATAAACGGCGGCAGGGGTAACAATAAAAACACCTATTTTCTGATCTTTTTAATTAGCCAAATGATCAATAAAACAAATACTGCTAGAATTAATACTCCAGTTAGCCACATGCCTGCACACATGATACCACAACCGTTCATATCCATGCCATCCATCATAATTGACCATGTTTTGCCTTATACTGCATCTGTTGAATCTTCTTCTTTTTATTCGGCCTTCTTATACCTGTTTACGGAAACACCGGTAACTGCTTTAAACTGGCTGGAAAGATGGTGGACACTGCTATATCCTAACTTGGAGGCTATCCCACTTAAATTCATATCTTCGTAGTCCAAAAATTCTTTCACCTTTTCTATTTTCTGATGAATGATATATTTCTCTATAGTGATATGCTCGTGCTTAGAAAACAATTTACTCAGGGTATAATAGGACGTCCCGACTTGTTGGGCGATATAGTCTGAATTGCGGAGTGTTGTACCGGCATTTGAATCGATCAAATCAATAACCGCTAATTTTATTTGCTCTATAACAAGCGTTTCTTTATCTTTTATTATTTCAAAACCATGTTTTTCCAGTCCTTGTTTTATGGCCTCTTTTTTTACCGGATCGGGATTAAAAACGGTAATCTCTCCCAGTTTCTCTATTTCAAATTCTATATCCAGATCATACAATTCATTGCTAATTACAGTGATGCAACTCGGACAAACCATGTTTTTGATATGCAGTGTTATTTTTTCCATCTTTATTGATTTACGGTTGACATTTATCGAGTTGTTCTTTTATTGTTTCCGGAGATATAAATTTCTCATTATTTCCCCAGGATTGATTAATGTAATTGATGATATTGGTAATTTCTACTTTTGATAAATCCTTGTTCTATCATCATTATCTATTCTGGTTTGGATTAATTTTGTAATGCTTCCTTTGCCCTGGTTTCGCTGGTTTTTATTTTTTCTTTCACCTCCAGTATTTCGTTCTTTTTCATTTCCAGGTATTCCATGGCCTCTTCCTGTGATAGTTCCTCTGAAGGTTCTTTATAAGTCCGCATCCATTGCATCATGGCTTCATCAGCTTCCTCAAGTTGCTTTACCAGCCTGTTGAGGGAGTCGGCCATAGATTGATCTACATTATCCCGACGGCTGATTCTTTCTTTTAATTCCTTTTGGAGATTCATTAGGGTACCCATTTCAGGCATTACCTCATCGTGGATGGTCATGACTTCACTTTTCAGGGTCTCTACCTGATTATTGTTCTTACAAGAAGAAAAAACTGACAGGATGAATATACCAATAAGGGAAATTTTAATTCTCATGATTTGTTTTTCTTTCTTCCTTTTTTTCATAGCTATGTATAAAAAGGTTTAAACATCCATTCAGAGAGCAGTGATAATAAATCATACTTGTCAGAATGGAATGTTTTACTCTATTTAGGCTTCCTTTCTCTCATACTTACAGCAGCCAGGAAGGCTGCTGTAAGCCTCATCACTTGCTTTTAGCTTTTCGGTATCATGCCCAACATCGGCTATCTTTTGGTGAATCTCCGCTTCCTTCACTTTGGATGCATTATACTTTACCGTAAGGGCTTTTGTTTCCACATCCCAGTTTACCGCTTCAATTCCTTTTAAATCTTTTACGGCATTTTCGATGCGGTTTTTACACATCCCGCATTTTCCATCCACATAGAAGGTAGCACTTTCTGCTGCCTGAGCCACCTCTGTTTGGATGGTTGCATTATTTTGTGCATTTGCCGGGTTAAAGGCGAATGTGCCTAAAAGCATGGCAGCTAATAAAATTCCTTTTTTCATCATCATCTTTATTTTTGTTTTACTTTGTCTTTGTTCATTCCGGAAGGTGCTAAAAGCAGCCCATCCTTCTATTTTTTATTTAATTGATTGTTTCTGCAACGGATCCGCAGCCCGGCATTTTCTGGCCCATGAAAGGGTTTCTTACCTGCTCTTCATAGCTTAGCCAGTTAGCACCCTGGCCATCTAAAGCCATGGGACAATGCTGCCAGAAAAGGATTTTACTGGTAAACTTCTTGTTTTGTACCACCTCATACAGCTGCTGAGACAGCTGGGCAAAAGCCTGCCGCTGGGCTTTAATGTCCCCGGCTTCGGCTAACTGACTCATGTTGTTTTTCAGTTCCATACGCTGTTCCTCGCTAAGTTCACTCTCCTCTACGCTGCTTTGCAAATCCGTTGCTGCCTGTTTCACCTGCTCATACTTATCATTTACCAAGGCATTCTTAATATCGATATAATCTATCAGAAAGGCTGGCTCACCAGCTAAATCTGCGGTAACGGTCATCTCGTTTTCTTGTCCCATATCCATACCTTCCATATCATTCATTTCCATTCCTTCAGCCATTTCTGTGTTTTCTGCTTCCTTAGCAGTACTCTGTTCCTGCTGGCTATTATTACAGGACGTAATGAAGGCAAACATCATGGCTACCATAGCCATAGAGGTCCATTTTAAATTGCTGTTTTTCATTTTAAACATTGTTTAGGTTGCTTACTATTTACTTTTTCTTTATAACATCTTTTACTTCCCCGCACGTACGCATCTTTTCCGGCATAAAGGGGTTGCGAATTTCTTCTACTTCGCTCAACCAATAGGCTCCTTTGCCATCCTGAGCCATAGGGCAAAAATCCACGTACAGGGTTTGCTTAGCACCAAAAGCTTCTACTACTTTTATCAGCGGTTGCGAGAGAAAAATAAAATTCTCCCGCTTCCCCTCCATAGTATCGGCTTCCTTGCAAAGCTTGGCATGCTGGAACAAGAAGCTTCTCTTTTCATCCCAGAAAGCTTTGGCCTCTCCGCTCAATACACTTCCATCCAGCTCTTCCAGGGCTGCCAATAAAACGGAGCTATATTTGGCTGTTTCCTCCTCATCACCTTCTACCAGCCCTTCCTTTAGGGCAAGGTAAGCCTCCACTACCTTATTCAGCTGGCTTTTAAAGACCGCAGGAATCTGATCGCTTAGATCAGCGACCTCACCTTCTACAAATGCAGAGGTTTCTGCCTGTACCTCTCCGCCTCCCATATCCATACCGGGCATAGAAGGCATAGAGCCACCCTCAGCGGTAGGATTCATCATGCTTTTCTTGCCTTGCAACTGGGCGGCAGCATCTACTTTGAATACGCCATTGGCCACCACTTCTTCTCCTGCACTCAGGCCTTCCGCCACAACGTAAAAATCACCTGCCTCGGGCCCTAATATCACTTCCCGGTACTCAAAAGTAGGTTGCTCAAAGGCTGAATCTTTTACATACACCACCGCTCTTTTACCGGTCCATAGCACAGAGGATTTCGGTACTACCAGGGCATTTTTCATATCCTCTAAAGAACTTTCCAGAATTCCCTGCGCGAACATTTGCGGTTTGAGTTGTCCATTCGGGTTTGCTACTTCAGTCCGTACAGAGGCGACCCTTGTTTGGGGGTTGATGACCGGGTCGATAAAAGTAACTTCACTGGTAAATACTTCGCCCGGCATGGACTCTACCGTGAAGCTGATTTCATCTCCTTCTTCAATCCAGGCCAGGTCATTTTCATAGGCATCGAAGAGCACCCACACCTTAGCTAAGTTAGCAATATCAAACAGGGGCTGTCCTTCCGTCACATAACCCCCTTCACTGACGTTTCTGCTCACTACCGTTCCCGATTGGGTAGCATAGATGTCGAAATTGTACTGTACTTTTCCGTTTTCCAGAATATTCTGGATCTGTGCGTCCGTTAAATCCCACAGCTTTAGCTTGTTGATGGCAGCTTCATAAAAGGAGGGGTTCGTTTCTTTAAACCGAACAGCTTCCAATAGTTCTTTCTGGGCCTGTACTAACTCAGGAGAATAAATGGAGGCTAATCTTTCGCCTTTTCTTACCTCCTGGCCTGTAAAGTTGACATAAAGCCTTTCGATGCGGCCGGGGAAGCGGGCGGTTACCGCAGCTATACTTCTTTCATCGGCCTGTACCTTTCCGGGAAGATAAATTTCTTTGGTAGGAACCGCCTGTTGTACGGTAACGGTTTGGACATCGGCAATTTTCATGGCTGCTTCCGTCATCTGGATTTCATCTTCAGCAACAGCTTCCCCTCCACCGGAGGTCACCGGAATTAAATCCATTCCGCAAATGGGGCACTGCCCCGGACCGTCCTCCCTGATCTGGGGGTGCATGGCGCAGGTCCAAACTTCCGCTTCTCCTTCCTCGTGCGCATGGGCGGCTTCTGCTGTAGCACCCTCTCCGGCGACTGTTTCTGCTTCCGGTGAACCGCCAAAGAACATCCAGCCTAATAACAGACCCGCCACTAAAAAGCCAAGTCCTATAAATCCTGTTGTTTTATTTATCTTGTTCATATTTTTCCCCCATTAAGTAATTGATCCTGTACACATTGTTGTTCTTTTCCGTTCTGGCTCTTTCCAGCTCCAGCCGATAGTTGAGCAGCTGCCGTTCCATCCGGATGATTTCGAAAACGTCGTTTTGCCCGGTGGCTAACTCTGTCTGCAAAAGTGCTAATGACTGCTCTGCTATGGTGGTGAGCCTCTGGTAGAGTTCCACCTTTCGCTGCGCGTCCAGATAGTCGCGGTACAACTGCTCCAGCTTAGTCAGCAATTCATTTTCCAGATTTTCTTTTCTGAATCCAACCGTTTCCTGCTGAAGTAAGGCTTCCTTTTTCATAGCCTTATACTTCTTCCGATAAAGCGGCAGCCTTATTCCGATTTGTGGAAAGAGAAAAGCATCCTGCCCGTTATCGGGAAGCTGCATACTTGGTTCCAGATCTGTTCTTGGTGCAATATTGGTATAGCTCATGCCAAGGCTTACCGAGGGCATCCCCATTTTTTCGGCCACCTCTGCTTCGTATTCGTGTACCTTAGCCTCATGCATCAGGTGCACTAAATGTGGACTCTTAGCCAGAATCACCTCAAATATTTCGCTCTTTTCCAATGCAAGTTGTTCTTCCCAAAGTGAATCCGGAAAATCGATAAGCTCTTCCAAATTAGTATTCAGTAGCTGCTCAAATTCCGTTACCAGAGGAATTTTACTATCCACTAGATACTCCAGCCGACTTTGCAGTTCTTCTTCCTCCATCTGTACCTGCAGCACGGAAGAAAAGCCTGCCTTTCCACTTTCAAAGCTTACTACTGCTAAACTTTTAAAAGATTCCAGCAGCTCCAGGTTCTCTTCTGTTATCTCAACTGCTTCCTGAAGGTAGTACAGCTCATTATAGGTGATACGTATATCGCGGTAGAGCTCCATTTTGCCCACATTAAATATGTGCAAGGCTATTCTGGCCTTTTCGGCGGCCACTCGTTGCTGTGCATCTAGTGTGCCGAACCAGGGAAACATCTGGCTAAAGGAAGCGGTACCTCTCTGTTCCCCAACACGTGTTTCTATTGGTTTGATAAAATAGCCAAAGCTAAGTTGTGGATCAGGCAATGCCCCTTCCTGCTTTACTTCTTCCAGGGCAGCTAAATACTCATTGAAAAGGGCTTTTAGCTCCGGGTTATTTTCTGCTGCCAATATCAGGTATTCGTCCAGATACTGCTCGACCGGCTCTTTTTCCTGTGCCTGCGTAAACATAGGCACAAAGGAAAAGGCTACCATAAAAAGCCAGGCTGATATTTTTCTATATCTTTTATTTTTCATAATGATTTCTGTTTATGCGGAAGTTTCCACTTTCTTTTTAGACCACTTCCTTTCCTGCCACATGCTGAACAGTACCGGAACGATAAACATGGTCATCGTCTGGATTAACATCCCCCCAAAGGTTGGAATGGCCATGGGAATCATAAT
>JBBDSC010000053.1:0-9890 GCA_040905145.1 Anditalea sp. | reverse complement strand
GCCCCCAGCATGAACATACAAAAGTAATCAATCATATGATTGAGAAAACAAAGGATTAAGCCCAAACAATTATCAGTAATTCTTGTTTTTTAGCCAATAAATGACCAAAAAACATTTCTTTAAAACTTTAAAATTACCAAAATGGATCAATTAATATTTAATTCAGTAAAGGATATCGATTCTTCTAAAATCGAAAAATTCGCCGCTCAACTAAGAGGGAAAATAGTAATGGCTTCAGATGATAACTATAATGAAACCAGGAAAATCTATAATGCAATGATTGACAAGCGGCCTGGGATGTTTGCTATGTGTACAGATGTAGCCGATGTTATTGCCTCAGTTAACTTTGCCCGGGAAAATGGCCTGACAGTAGCCATAAGAGGAGGAGGCCACAATGGCGGAGGCTTGGGTATTTGTCATGATGGATTAGTAATTGATTTGTCAGGAATTAAATTTGTTCGTGTCGATACTTCTAATAACACCGTTAGAGTTGGTGGTGGAAATATTTGGAGAGAAGTAGATCACGCAACTCATCCTTTCGGGCTTGCTGTTCCTGCAGGCATTGTTTCCACAACAGGAGTCGGCGGTTTAACTCTTGGCGGAGGTGTGGGCTATCTTTCAAGGAAATACGGTCTTACCATCGACAACCTTCTGGAAGCAGACATGGTCCTGGCAGATGGTTCTTTTGTAACGGTAAACGCCAATCAAAATAAGGATTTGTTTTGGGCTATTCGTGGTGGAGGTGGAAACTTTGGGATTGTAACCTCCTTTAAATTTCAGGCACATGAGGTAAAAACTGTTTTTGGAGGCCCTACCTTGTGGCCCATTGAAAAAACAGAAGAAATAATGAAATGGTATAATGATTTTATTAATAATGCGCCAGATGAATTGAATGGATTTATTGCTACAATGATTATTCCTGGACCACCATTTCCTGAGCATTTACATAAAAAACAATTCTGCGGAATAGTGTGGTGTTATACCGGTGATATGAAAAAAGCAAAAGAAGCCTTTAAACCAATATTAGCAAAGAATCCCTTATTTGATCATGTTGGCGAAATGCCTTATCCAGCTATACAAACATTGTTTGATGGATTGCTTCCTCCAGGTTTGCAATGGTATTGGAGAGCTGACTTTTTTAATGAATTAGGAGCAGAAGTCAGGGCTAAGCATTTAGAATTTGGATCGAAGATACCAACACTTCTTTCTCAAATGCATCTATACCCCATCAGTGGGGCAGCAAGTAGAGTTGGAAAAGAGGATACACCATGGGCTTACCGGGATGCTAAATATGCAGGGGTGATTGTTGGTGTAGACCCAGACCCCGTCAATACTGATAAAATTACAAAATGGTGTAAAGATTATTGGGAAGCATTGCATCCATATTCAGCAGGAGGAGCATATTCTAACTTTATGATGGATGAGGGAGAAGATCGCGTGAAAGCAACTTATGGGGATAATTATGAACGGCTTGTAACTATTAAGAATAAATACGATCCGAATAATTTATTCAGGGTGAATCAAAACATAAAACCCACGATTAAAAAAAATTTAGATAACTAATTTAACAATGTTGTACTTCTTTTCAAATCCACTTTTTTATGATAAAGATATTCTTTCCGTTTTTGGGAATTATTTTTTATTCAAATGTTATGGCAACAGAATCCATGAAATATAACCTGGTTGAGTTTCCCTCGCAGGGTCAATTATTCGTGGAAGACTTTATTTTCCTGAAAATAATCCCGAACCATATTCCATTGTTATAATGGCTCATGGGTTTACTGCCACTATTAAAGGTATGGTGGCAGATAAATATGCAGAAGAATTCTGCATGGCTGGTTTTGCCGTATTGTTATAAGACCATCTGAACTTTGGGATCAGCGATGGTTTACCAAGGCAGGAAATAAATAAATGGCTTCAGGCACGTGGATAAGTTGATGCGACAAATTATGTATGCACGCTGCCTGCTGTTGACAAAAATAATATTGCATTGTGGGGCGACAGTATGAGTGGCTCAGAAGTGCTGCTTGTAGGGGCTGTTGAAAACAGGGTAAAAGCAATTGTGGTCCAGGTTCCCGCCTGCGGTGATAGTCCTCCACCTGCTGATGAAGAAGGTGCATTGTGTAAATCAATGATTGATTATTTCCAGCATGGGGATGTAACAGGGAAACCGGAAACAACAATTGGCCCTATGCCGGTAGTATCATTCGACCAGCAGGGAACCCCTTCGCTATTGAAGCCAATGACTGCTTTTCGCTGGTTTATAGAATATGGTGGGAGATATAATACGCTTTGGAAAAACGCTGCCACCTACGTTAATCCAAATGCCATAACGATCTTTCATCCCCGCTTATGCGCAAAGCAAATAAAAGCAGCAGTGTTAATGATGATAGCAGAGGAGGATGAAATGGAAGGGGCTAATTCAACTGTTTCACGCCTTGTGTATGATGAGATTCCTTCACAAAAAGAATTAATTGAAATGAATGGCGGGCACTTCGGGCTTCTGTATTATCCGAGCGAGTTATTTAAAACAGCCAGTAAAGCTCAATGTAATTTTCTTGAAAAACATTTACAAAAATAGAATGTGTGGACTGTCGCTCTTTACACCAACAATCCCTTTCCGCTACTTTTAAGATAAGGCTACCAATGGCTCCTTATCGAATTTTCACTTCACAATAGGTTCGGTCCTTCGTTGTCCAGTGAGACCTCTGTAGATCTTACAGCTCGTTTCCGACAACTACTATAACCTCGGCTGACTTCTTGGCTCATAGAAAAAGAGTCTATTCCAAGATCTCCCTCGGTAAGGTGAACCTGACGGTAGGTATCCTTGTGCCTATCGCTGCCATATCTACTATTTTGGTACTGGTCCTGATTGCTCAGGCTTTGGACTTCGGCAGCATGTGTTACCTCATCTGACCTCATAGCCTCAGTATGTGGTTCTCCCGGTCGACCGGGATACAGGCACCGCAGTCTGCTTACCTGTCCTCCGGGAGGCGGGCTTCACTGCATGCCTCACGGCAAACCACTCCCGTAAAATACGGGACAGGCTTTGCCACTTGCTTGGCTTCGGGACTGCCTGTCCCGTCTTTACGGGATTACCCCGCGCTTAAGGGACTTTCACCCATTGGAACGGTCAACTTTTTGACCTATATTCACCATTCAAGGCACACACAGCACCTAAGAAAACATGGATAATCAATTACAATCAATATCAAAAGTTTTCAAATTAAGGGCCCGGATGTTTTGGGTAATCCGTACTCTGGACTTCCGGCTCATCTTGCAGTCAAACTGTAGGAAGCTACCGCCTCGTCTTAACCTATACCACAAAAGAACAAAGACTGGCGGATAGGCTCTTGAAGCCCTTATAGCGAATAGCACCCCGTCTTTTTTATTTTTGAAAGTCGCGAAGTTTTGGTAGGTATGTCAATTCCTATATCTTTGAGCAGCTATTTTACTTTTATGGAGGATACGAAAATACTCAGGGCGGTAAACATCTCGAAATCTTTCTCAGGTGTCCGTGTGCTGGATAAAGTGCGCTTGGAGATAGAAAAGGGAAAGGTGCATGTTTTAATGGGCGAGAATGGGGCTGGCAAGTCCACGTTCATGAACATTCTCATGGGCATGTTTCCCCCTGACGAAGGAGAGGTGTATATAAAGGGCAAAAAGATCAGCTTTACCAGTGCCCGCGATGCGCTTCGACACGGCATATCGATGATCCACCAGGAATTGCTGGTTTTCCCGGAGCTGACCGTGGCAGAGAACATTTTTATGGGTCGGGAGCCGGCGGCAGGCCTGGGATGGATAGACCGGAAAAGGCTGAACAGGGAAGCCAAAGTCCTTATGAAACAACTGGAGATGGAGATCCCTATTACGGCAAAGATGAAAAACCTGAGCATTGGAGAGATGCAGATGGTGGAAATTGTTAAAGCGGTGTCCAATCAGGCCTCCATCCTAATCATGGACGAGCCGACATCGGCGATTTCAGAAAAAGAAACAGAGGTGCTGTTTCGGACCCTAAGGGCGCTAAAACAGCAGGGAAAGGCCATTATTTATATCTCCCATAAGATGGACGAGATTTTCCGCCTTGCGGATACGATTACGGTCCTGCGAGATGGGAAATACATTGCCACCCGCAGCAGGGAAGACATGCAGATGGATGAACTTATAACCATGATTGTCGGGCGTGAACTGAGCTCGCTATATAACAAGCAGCCACAGCAGCCCGGTGAAGTGTTGCTTGAGGTAAAGGGGCTTTGTTCGGCAGGGGTAGATAATGTTTCCTTCAGCCTGCGCCGGGGCGAGATATTGGGGATTGCCGGCCTGATGGGGGCAGGAAGAACAGCAATCGCCCATGCCATTGCGGGTATGGAAAAAGTTACGGCCGGAGAAATTTCCCTCAGGGGGAAGCGTATACATATCAGCTCTCCCAGAGCTGCAATAGCCCGGGGTATCGGGCTGGTCACGGAAGACAGAAAACAGCTGGGGCTGGTGCTGAGTTCTTCGGTGAAGCAGAACATTACCCTTCCCTCCCTCAAAAAACACAGCCGGGGCTTTCTTCTTGACCACCCCAAAGAAAACACGGTGGCGGACCGGGAAATAGCGAAGTTTCGTATTAAAACTTCTTCCCGCAATCAGGTAGTAGGCAGGCTGAGCGGTGGTAACCAGCAAAAGGTGGTCATTTCAGGTATAAACCTAAATGATCCGGAAGTCATTATTCTTGACGAACCTACGCGTGGAGTGGATGTAGGGGCAAAACAGGAAATTTATGAGTTTATTGCAGCGCTAGTAGCCCGTGGGAAGGCAGTTATCCTGATTTCTTCTGAGCTACCGGAAATTCTTGCCCTCAGCGATCGTATACTTGTGGTGCGTGAAGGAAGCATTAAAGCGGAGTTGAGCAGGGAGGAAGCCTCCCAGGAACTGATTATGAAATATGCAATGGCCGATTAAAATACAATGAATCCACAAATACTTGATAAATTCCGTAATAAGCGTACTATCAGCTATGAGTATTTACGCAAATTTGGCATGTTGGCCGCATTTGTACTCATCTGCCTGTTATTGTCGCTAACCACTCCTAATTTCTTCTCCTTACAGAACATGACAATCGTATTACGGCAAGTGTCGATCAACGGCATTTTGGCGATTGGGGTGACTTTTGTGATCATTACAGGAGGAATCGATCTTTCCCTGGGCTCTGTGGTTGCCCTTGCGGGTGTGGTGGCAGCGATCTTTGCCCATCCCCTGGAGTATCCGCTGGTAGTGCCCCTTGCAATGGCTATCCTGGTGGGGCTGGCCATTGGCGGCCTAAATGGCCTGGTGGTGACCCGAGGAAAAGTGGCACCTTTTATCGTTACACTTGGCATGATGACCATTGCGCGGGGGCTGGCCCTGGTGGCAAGTGACGGTCGCCCGGTAACCAATCTTTCCGACTCATTCAATGCGATCGGTGGGGGGAACGTGTTGGGTGTGCCTATACCGATCCTTATTTTTATCCTGGTCATTATAGTTGCTTCATTATTGCTGAACCAAACGAGGATAGGCAGGTACATGTATGCCGTGGGGGGGAATGAGCGGGCTGCCTATGCTTCGGGTGTCCGGGTGAACACAGTAAAGATGATTGCTTATATGCTCTGCAGTGGTTTGGCGGGGCTGGCGGGGATTGTGCTGGCATCCAGGATCAACACAGGGCAACCCAATGCCGGGGTGGCCTACGAACTGGATGCGATAGCCGCAGTAGTGATTGGCGGTACCAGTCTTGCGGGAGGAATAGGCAGTATTGGCGGGACGGTACTTGGCGTACTGCTGATCGGAGTGATCAACAACGGATTGGATTTATTGAACGTTTCTTCTTATTATCAACAAATTATTAAAGGGGTCATCATCATCGCTGCGGTGCTGATCGACCGGAAAAAGTAAAATTTAAAGATGATGAATAAAAAATTGGTTATAGGTGTGCTGGCGCTGGCGTTAATGCAGTACGGCTGCGGGCAGTCCGGAAAGTCGGACGGAAGAAAAGTCATAGGGGTGTCGATGCTCAGCCTGCAGTCGGAGTTTGTGGTCAATGTAAAAGATGCCATGGAGGAGGCCGCAGAGGAGCAGGAGGTCAGGCTGATCGTAAACGATGCGCAGCGCGCATCAATAAGGCAGATACAGCAGATAGAAAGTTTTATCTCTCAGGGAGTGGATGCCATCATCCTCAACCCCTGCGAAATGGAAGCCAGCTCACCTGCAGTTCGCAGAGCCCAGAAGGCGGGGATACCGATCATCAACGTCAATTCGGAAACCACCGCCCCGCCCGATGGCTTTGTCGGATCACGTGATGAAGAGTCGGCCGAGATTGCCCTTGAGCATATCGCCAAGCGGCTCGGAGGCAAAGGGAACATTGTGGTGATGCACGGCTATATGGGTCAGGCAGCCCAGTTAAAACGTGCTGCCGCCACCAAAACGGTGCTGGCCAAATATCCCGATATCACCATTCTTGCCGAGCAGACCGCCGAATGGGACAGGGCCAAGGCCATGAGCCTGATGGAAAACTGGATCCAGTCTTACGGAAGCCGTATCGATGCCGTATTTGCCCAAAACGATGAAATGGGCATGGGTGCCCTGCAAGCGCTCGAGCAGGCCAATCTCAAGGACCAGGTCGTGGTCGTCAGCATTGATGCCATTGGAGATGCCCTGCAAGCGGTTAAGAGCGGCAGACTGGATGCCACGGTATATCAGGATGCCAAGGCCCAAGGTAAACAGGCTGTGCAGATGGCGTTGGATTTTATCCATCATAAAGATTCTGTAAAGGAAAGATCGGTGTTTATCCCGTTTCAGTTGGTCACGGAGGAAAATGTGGAGGAGTTTTTGGAGTGAGGGGTGGTGAAGAGGCAGCGTGCCTGGGTTTGCAACTTCACCCCAGTATTCTCAACTCCAATCTTTTATGAATTTCCATATAGCCATTTGTATTGGACAGAACTGAAATCAAAAAAAGTGAATTGCAAATTCACAGGATAGTAAGGCGTAGTGGCAAATTACGCCTAGTCTCGGTAGATGTTTTCTAAATCTTTCTTTTTGTCAAGTCCCTTGAAGAATGATGAACGGTTAAAATATCAACTCTATCTTCATTCACTATTTGATAAATATTTATTTGAACCATTTTTCAACTTCTTTATCCATCAGCATCGGAAATTATTTCCCTGCGATTGGATTGGTTAATTCCTGTTTCAATCTTCCCAATTAAAATTAATCTTTCGACAAGGTCATCTATGGTAAATTCCTCAGGGAATTTTTCTATTTGCTCTTTTAATTTTGTTTTAGTCAGCACGTCTTTCTTGTGGTGACATTCAATAAACCATTATAATGTAATTAAAATCCTATTGCCATATACCTTGGATTTTTTACATTATGTGGTTCATTTGAAAAATTTATAATTTCGCTATCCATCCTTTCCTTTATTTTGGGTAGATTTATCATTAAATTGAGTTATAGATGAAGGATAAGATTGGGATATTTTCATTTTTTGCGGGTGCGGGATTTCTGGATCTAGGTTTTGAAACCACTGCTGGTTTTGAAACCGTATTTGTCAATGAGAACCATGCCCCCTTTATGGATATCTATAAAGGGGCTCGGGAAAAGTTGGGAATTAATCTTCCAATATTTGGACATCATCTTAGAGATATAGAGAAATTTTCACATCCGGAATTACTGAAAAAACTTAAGTTCGATATAAATTCTGCAAAGGATACATATCGTCTAACCGGATTTATTGGAGGTCCTCCTTGCCCGGATTTTTCTGTAGGTGGAAAAAACAAGGGTCAAGAAGGAGAAAACGGAAGATTATCAGGAACATATATTAAGCTAATTTGTGAAACAAGACCTGATTTTTTTCTTTTTGAAAATGTAAAAGGGCTCTGGAGGACCAAAAAACATCGACAGTTCTACGAAACCTTAAAGGAACAATTGATCCAGAACGATTATCTCCTAACAGAACGTCTAATAAATTCCATTGAATACGGTGCTCCCCAGGATCGAGATAGGATTATTTTGATTGGTTTTCACAAAAGCTTTTTGAAAACCAATCATTATGATCATAATGGCACTTCTTTTCTTTGGAATTTTGATTGGAACGTTGCGCGGCATTATGATGCAAAAAAACTTTTTGGATTATCATGGCCTGGATTGGAGCCTTTTGAAGCCCACAGTAATAAACCGATACCAGAGAACCTTCCAAAGGAATTAACTGTTGAGTTTTGGTTTAAAAGAAACGATGGAGTAATCCATCCTAATAAGGATATGTATTTCAAACCCAACCTGGACAAGCCAGAACCAAACAGGAATAATTTTGTAACTTTCCTTTATGGAATTATTGACAACAACCCATAGTGGGAATATTACCGGAACCTTGAACTGTCTTGACAGGGTAATAATCACGGGGACGCTCCCCCAGGTATGCTATTCCCAGGGGATGACCTCTTACCTTTATTCCAAAGGGGTGCGTATTTTCGACTATCCCAAATTCGCCGAACCGTTCAAGGAGGAGTTAAGGGCCAATGCCGAGAAAACAGCAAAAGACAACGGGGTGGAAATAGGGTTTGTGGCAAAGTCCCATGTCCGGAAAGAAGACCTGGTGAAAAAGATTCTGGACAAAAGAGGCACACACCCAGGGCTTGTCCACGTGATTTCGGCCATGGAAGCCTGTGGCAGCTATAGGCCATGGCACGACAAGAAGTCGGGCAAAACATTCCTGAAGGGCTCCCAGAGCAAATGCCTCCATTATTATTTCTACTTTATAGACCCTTTCCTGGGCTATGGCTATATCCGGGTCCCTACCTGGTGCCCGTTCAAATTACAGGTCTATATCAACGGACATAATATCCTTGCCAATGAACTGCGCAGGAAGGGCATTAAGTATTCCATGATGGACAATGCCTTTGATTACATCGAAGATTTCGGCAGGGCACAGGAAATATGTGACAATATGGACATCAACAAGGTACACGGGCGGCTTGACGGGCTGGCGAAAATTTACTGCCCGGTATACCTGTCGTTCAACCAGGAATACCATTGGAGCATCATGCAGGCGGAATATGCCACCGATATTGTTTTCAGGGAACAGGGACACCTGCAATCTTTATATTCAGAACTTACCGCCACGGCCATACATACGGTAAAGCCGGACAACATCGCCACCTTCCTTGGCCGTAAAGTAGACCCAAGGTACCGGGGGGAAATGGGCAACAACTACAACGTCCGCATCGAAGGCAGCCGCATAAAGCATACAATGGGCAAAAGTTCGATCAAGATGTACGATAAGTTCTCCAAGATACTCCGCATAGAGACCACGACCAACGATGTTGGTTTTTTCAGACACTACCGGGAGGTTGAACACAGAGGGGGCAACAAATCAATGGAATATGCCCCACTGAAAAAAAACATTTACAGTCTTACCCTGTTGGCCGTGCTGTTCAGGGCATCCAATAAACGATACCTGGAGTTTATTTCGGCTTTCGACAATAAGGAAGCAGGACGAAAAAGGCTTGACAGGGTGACAGGACCAAAACAGGAGAACAACAGGAACTACAAAGGCTTCAACCTGTTCTGCAGGCAGGACCTGTCCCTGTTGTTTACCGTTCTCAGAGGGGAATTCAACATCTCCGGCTTTAGGAACAAAGATATAAGAATGAGGCTTTCGGAATTCAGCACGGGAAAAATATCAAGGCTCATTAAACGGTTAAAGGTTTTTGGCCTTATAAAAAAAGCAGGGAAAACATATAAATATTATCTGACAAAATTGGGAAAGAAAATTATAATCACTGCTGAAAAACTTAAAGAAACAGTATTAATACCTGCTCTCAACTATTGAACTTTTGCCAAAAATAACACGAAAATCACTGATAAGACACTAA
>JBBDSC010000052.1:0-9955 GCA_040905145.1 Anditalea sp. | reverse complement strand
ATCCCATCGGCATCAACAAGCATTTTAGAAAGGTGCATCAGGTTCCATGTCATAAATGTGGTATTGCGGTTGGTAAAATCATTTTCAGGTCCCCCTGAACCTTTATCCAGATAAGAGGGTCCTGGCCCTGCTTCACCTATCCATCCTGCATCAGCCTGTGGGGGAATTGAATACCCAAGGTGCTGCAGGGAATATAATAGGTTCATGGCACAATGTTTTATGCCGTCCTCGTTTCCTGTTATGATAGATCCTCCCGCTTTGCCGTAGTAGGCGTATTGCCCGGAACCATTCAATTCAGCCGAATAACCGTACAACCGCTCTATAACCATGGAGGCTACAGAGGATTTTTCTCCAAGCCAAATAGGGGTGCCCACCACCAGGATATGGGCTTTCATTACCTTTTCCTGTATGATGGGCCAATCATCCCCATCCCAACCATGTTCTTTCATGTCCGGGTAAACCCCAAAGGCAATCTTATGGTCAACCGCTCTGATCATCTCCGTTGAAACCCCATTGGCTTCCATGATGGAACGGCTCATGTTCATCAGGCCTTCAGTATGGGAGATTTCAGGGGATTTTTTTAGTGTACAATTGATGAACAGAGCCCTCAGACCGGAAAATTCAAAAGGGCTTTCTTCGTTCAATTTAATTTGAAAACTGTTTAATTTCATCACAATAATTATTGGGCTCCATAAAAGGCATTTACGGTAACTTCCACCGTATTGGCAATATTGGTGGATGGCTTTCCTTTGGAGAAAGTAATCCCGTAATCTGCCAGGGTTACGGGAAAGGTGCTGTCCACCTCTACGCTTTTTCCCTTTACCGTAACGGTAGCTGATGACTCCATAGGGTTTGTTTCTCCTTTGATGGTCAGTTCCCCTTGGATTTTTGCGGTATAGGTGCCGTCTTTTTCAAAACTAACCTCTCCCAGATTAGTTATCTTGCCGGTCATTTTGGCTTTGGGAAATTCTTTGGTCTCCAGAAACTTTTTGCTATTGAAATGCTTCTGCATGAGGGACTTTTCAAATTCGAAACTTTGCATGGGGACAGAGAATACTACCTCACCGCTCTCAGGGTCAATGGTACTGACTGCTTTGTAATTATGGGATGCTATATCCTCTGCAGGTGTTGTGGAAAAGAACTGAATGTGGGTTTTGGTACTTACCAGTTTGCTGGCAGTTGTAAAGGATACCAGTGCAACAACTATTGAGGCCAAAACGCTTAAATAAATTGATTTTTTCATTTTTTAGTGTGTTTAAAAAGGTGATATTGAATTTTGAGGGTGAATATTATTTTCTTTTTTGCATTTCCTTAAACATCTGGATTAAAGAATTACGGTTTTATAGCTTAATTTCGGGATTAAATTGTCGGATTATTTTACCGGCCATTATCCTACTATCAGGGAACAAGTGAGCATTTTTCAAGGATTACATGCTCATACATTTCCAGGTCTTCGTCATAGGATGCACCGGAACGGATAACTCCTTTGACCATTACTTCCTCCCCTTCAAGAAAATCCTCAACCTGGGGATTGGTTGACTCCATAAAAGTACAGCTCACTCCCGCCTTATCTGAAGCGGATTTTAGTAATACCACCTTTTGGTTGTTAAAATCTTCACTTATGGAGACAATGATACCGGAAACTTCCAAAACCTTGGATTCCCCTCCTACATCCAGGTACTTTTCGTTGGCTTTCCGGGGATTGGAAAGATATTCTGCAACAAGGCTGGAGGCTTCTACATGATAATCTGTTTTTGTTGCCTGAATATCCCGGTGGGGCATGTTATAAAGGTAAAAGGCAATACCTCCGACAATGATTGCTCCCAATCCAAAAATGATAAGGGATAGTCTAAAGATTTTCTTTTTTTTCATTTTCGTTCGGTTTTCTCTCTTCTGGATTTAACTGCTCGAATAGACGAACAGGATTTAAACTCCTGACAAAAAACCCGTTTTATTTCTATGCTGATTTATTAAGTTTTTTTCTTTGGGATATGTCCTAAAGCATCTTAGGGAGCTTTGGAATCCTGCTAAACATATTTTTGACCACATTCTCCTTAAATTTTTTGTAGGTTTGGAGCATATCCACTCTTTTGCGCCATCTTTTAAAACAGCGCCATTTGGTATTGAATTACATATATCCCTGCAAGGATCAGTAATACGCCTGTAATCCGCTCCATGTATGGGAGTATTTTTCTCAGGTAATTCATAAGGAGATCTCTGGCAAATGTTGAAAGGATAATAGCTGCGATCATCATACTGCTCATACCTGCAAAATACGCAAGGAAATAGGAACCGCCCTCCCATACTGTTGGGGCTGCCATCGCCTGGGTAGCAACCACCAGGAAAAGTGGAAACAAACAACCTAAGGCTCCTATGGCATATGCCACTCCAAATACAAAGGCTTCAGCAGCCTCGGTTTTATAGGAGGGATCTTTCATGTTCAGGGATAAAGAAAAAATTTTCCCCATCACCATGAGAATACCTAGGACGATTAAAACGATACCCATGCCCATGGTGATCCATTTCATATAATCTTTCAAAACCTGACTGGCCAAAATGATCATACCGCCTGCAATAGCATATATGAATAAAATACCCAGTATGCTAAGTAAGGCCAGTTTGAGCCCCCGGATAAGGCGGGTGGCTGCGCCCGGTTTTCCTTCGGAATTCCGGGAAATAAAAGCCACAATGTACCCGGGCAGTAACGCAACGGCACAAGGCGCCAGGAAAGCCAAAACACCCTGTACAAAGGAGAAGCCGATAAAATCCATGTTTAGCGTACTAATTCATCAAACAGTGAACGGTATTCTTCGGCACTGAGCACAGCTTTTTTCTGAAATGCAATATAACCGTCACGGTTTATTCCTACGGTGGTAGCCTGACTCCTAACCCCAAAATCTACCATGATGTCCGGATGGCCCTTGGTAATTGGAAATGTAAATCCCTTTTCCTCGGATAACTTTCTCATTACCTCTTCATCATCGGTTGGATCTACGCCTATGGCAACCAAGTTGAGTTTATCTTTGTATTCAGGATAAACTTCGGAAATAGCGGGCCAGTTTTTGGCACAATCGGGACACCAGGATGCCGTGAAATAAACGACTAAAGGTTTGTTTTCTTCCATGGATTGTTTCAGACTTATTTTTTTTCCGTCTATGGTTGTAACTTCAAAATCCGGGGCTTTAGTCAACCCCGACTCATTTTTATCTGAGGACTGCTCACTGGCAGATTCAGTGCGTTCTGAAGAACAAGCATTTACAAGCAGAAAAAAGGATAGGAATAAGGGTAATATTTTGGTTGGTTTAAACATGATTATTAATGTTAATTGTATTGATAATATAAAACTGATTTATTAGGATTATTTATCCTCGATTTTATTGAGGAGGGCTTCTTTTACCTGATCGGAAAGCTGGTCATTATTTTTGTCTTTTGACCTTGTTGAATACCATAGGGAAACCATTTTATCCAGCGTCTTGCTTTGCTTTTGATAAGCCCTGCATGCTCCACACATGGAGTTGTGCATCCATAACTGCATTTTTTCCTTCCCCGTCAATGGGAAAAGATTCTTTTTTTCAATGAGTGATGTTGCCTTTTTACAGGATAAGGAAATTTTATCCATTAATCTCATTTTCTCTTTCATTTAAACTGGAAGCTAATACCGCTGGAACAAATTATGCCCAGACATTTTTTTTAAAGCAGCTTGCGCGGTGAATGATCTGGCAATAATTGGACGGACTAATACTAAACCATGATAGTTTTCGGAAGTCCTTCTTTCCATGCTATATATTAGCAATATGAACATCTAAAACTTTTGCTGTCTGGATGCACCAGATTTAGATTGCAGTGAGAAAATCTCTTCTATCGATTCAGTCAGGTATTCTGATTGGCCCTCTTTAGCGGCCAGTATCAACTTTGTTTCCAGTCTGCTGACAATTTTAGCCATCATGATGGATGTTACCAGGCTGATTTTCTCCCGGTCGGAATTTTCAATCATCTTTCTGTACCTAGCCATTTCCTGCTTTCTGATCATTTCAAGCGCATTACTGAAGTTTCCCAATGTCAATCTGATATGATTCTCCATGTGTATTAATTTTAGTAAAAATAAAAGGGAGTAGCAGGGCCTAGCCCTGCCGCTTTAAGGGGATGATTGGCAAAGAGCCTGGAAAACCTTGCTGAACCAAACCCCACCAGATTTTACTTTGAAAACACAAAGTCTTTTGAAGAGGCTTGCGAATGGCATGACCCACACATTCCGTCCATCAGGGTTGCCCCTCTCATGACCACCCCGTTGTCTTCGGCTATTTCTCCGTCAGGAGTCAACATGAACCACTCCCAGTCGTTGTTAGCAGGATTAAAACCATTTCCCCTTTTCACCATTGCAGTAACTTCCATGTTATTGCCTTGCCCATCCCTGGTGTCTTTGACTACAAGGGTGCCTACCGGAAACTCACCGTTGGAATTTCTCTCCACATTGTCCTTGACATAAATAGTCCGCGTAACCGTCTCGTCATTTCCCCCATGGGCAGGGCCGAGAGCGGGATCGGGTCCCTGGTTCATCGCAACTTCCGTCCAGGAACGAAAATTGGCGAAATCCGCGCTGGTGGCAACAAACTCAGGGGCTGGATCTTCTTCCTCATCCTTATTACAGGCTTGCAATAACACCCCCAGAGTAAGCACCGGAATCAGATAGTGAATTAATTGTTTTGCTTTCATAATTTTAGCATTTAGTGGAACATTTAATTGAGTTGGTATTGATTATTTTATCTTCTGAATTATTTTCCTGAATTGAGCTGAAAATTACGGGTGATGTTAAAGCCGAAATGGATGTCACCTTTGAAAAAGTCCCCCCTGGTCTCCGTGATAAATCCCCTTTCGAATGTGGCCCGTGAATTAGTGAAGTGAAGTTGGAAGACATGGCCCCCCGTTTCAATATCAAAACCAATGGCAATTGGGTTTTTATACCCAATGGGACTGTAGTTGTTGAATTGGTAGTAGTATTCAAATGTTATCGCAACGCTATTGGTTAATTTCTGTCTTCCGCCAATACCCATGGCATAGATCAAATTTTCTTCAGCGGCGGTTGGAACCATATTACGATGAACAATAGAGGGCATAACCTGAAGGGAAATGGAATTGCTGAATTTTCTGGCTATTAACAATTGATTGGTAAAGGCATACCTATGCGATGACAAATATTCACGATCAGGATTCGGCCAGTCCAATGTGTTTATGGACATATTGCCGTATATGACCATTGTTACCGGAGAGACTCTGTTTCCCTGCCTTAGAGCTGTGAATTTGGCATACCCATCATAAACTTTCTGAAAAGAACTTCGTCCTACACCCACGGTGAACCCATCAGTCAGGGCATAGTCAAGCCCTATCCGTATATTGGCGTCATCGAGCCCGAACAGGTTTTTTACTCCTGAATTCAAGGTGCCAAACCGATGGGAAATAATGAGTTCCAAAGCCCCCTTGCTTCTGATCTCTATGGAATGACCATTGATCATTCTTGTCCCCTTAAAGGTGCTTTCAACAAATACTTTTTCCCCTTTCTCTTCCTCTTCAAGGATTTTAAGAAGTTCATCCTGCCCCAAAACGTAATGGCTTACAGAAAAAACCAAGGTTATCAACAGCATTGCTATTCGGACTTTGTTCTTACTGATCTTCATGTGGTTCATATTTAAAATTCAGGGTTAGCTCCACTGTTTCTGCAATGTTACGTGCTACCACCCGGGGGATTTTGATGCCAAAATCAGCAACTGTGAGCGGAAATTCAGCCGTTATTATTATTTCCTCTCCATTTATCTCCATTTCGCCCGCCACGGTGATCTCTTTAGTTACTCCGTGTATCTCGATCTCACCTTTTGCTGTCACTGCCTGTTTTCCCTGTTCCTTATTAAAATCTTCCACATTTCCTATGAATTTGGCCCTCGGATATTTTCCGGACTCCATAAATTTTTCATTGAAATGCTGCTGCATCAGGGATTTTTCAAACTCAAAAGTCCTGATGGGAACAGTAAACACTATCTTTCCTGTCTCCAGGTCAAAAACACTTTTGGAATTATAGGTATGTGCCTCTATATTTTCCAATGGAGCTTCGGAATAGAAGGAAACATGGTTCTGCTCAGAGAGATATCTCTGGCCCAGGACGCTGTTTGACAATAAGCAAACAAGCAGTAGAAGGTTTAAAATTTTCATTTTTTTAGGTTTAAAAGGGAAGAAACCAGTTTTCGGGAAATCCATTGCTTATCCATATTTCGATCATTTCAATATTACAGTCTGATAATTGGGTTTCCCCTTGGGGCATGGGGGCAAATCCGGGACTGTGTTTTATGGCTCCTACAAATCGGCCATTTTCTATCTGGACTGACAATCCATTATAACTTTCCAGGTTCACACTCCCTGAAGGGATATCGGCATTATGACAAGCCACACAACGGGTTTCAATGATTGGTCTAACAAAAGAGGAATAGGTGATCTCTCCAGTGGTATCACATACTTCATCTTCAAAGAGAATTTCTTCATTGTGAAATGTACAGTTAATCAGAATCAGAGAAATGCTGCAAATAAATATTCCTGACCTGATGAAAGTTGGTTTTCTTCCGCTTATCATTTCCTTAAATTTGTTTTATCGGTCCAATAGTGTGCTTGTCCAAACAGACGAAACAGTTTGCTAAACCTGACAAAGTTCTTTTAGTTTTTTATTGGAAGTGATTGGAGGTGACCTTAAGAAATGGGAATGAATCCTTTTATGATAGGTAAAAAAATTCACGGTTGTCATAAAGCCGACATTTATTTTAATTCCTGTTGATTAATTTAGAGGTTAGGGTAATGTGAAATGTGCTTGGAACAGAAATTGAATTAAGAATGGATAAAAAACACAAATAAATGAGAAAAAGCGAAATCGGAATTAAGGCCCCTGCAGAAGTAGAAAATGAGTTTAGTAAAGAAGTTTTTGAAGGATTACGTTCCTCACCAAAATTTTTAAAATCAAAATATTTCTATGATAAAAAAGGAGATGAGCTTTTTCAACAAATAATGAAGCTACCTGAATATTACCTTACCAGGAGCGAATTTGAGATTTTAAATCAGAACAAAGAGAAGATTCTTCGGATCCTAAAACCTAAAGAACATCTTGAATTGATTGATCTTGGAGCAGGAGATGTCTACAAGACCAAAATTCTGTTGAAATATTTTCAGGATCAAAGGGTTGATTTTACTTATATTCCTGTAGATATCTCTAAAAACGCCATAGAAAAAATCACAACTGATTTAAGATCGGATATTCCCGGTTTAGTAGTCAATGGAATTTGTGCAGAATATCTATCTGCAATAAAAGTTTTGAAAAAAAACAGTAGAAAGATAATTGTTTTTTTAGGAGCCAGCATTGGTAACTTTTCCATTAAAGAAACTATGGATTTCCTGAAAGAAACGTCCGAAAAAATGACCCCCCAGGATCTTTTGGTGATAGGCTTTGATTTGAAAAAAGATCCTGATGTTATTCTTGCCGCTTATAATGACAAAGCAGGAGTTTCCAGGCAATTTAATTTAAACCTTCTTCAAAGGATTAATAGGGAAATGGGAGCAAATTTCGACCTGGAGTTATTTGACCATTCTCCTTATTATCATCCTGAAAGTGGCGAAATCAGAAGTTTACTTATTAGTAAAACAAGCCAAACAGTTAAAATACCTGCTTTGGATCTATCGGTAAACCTGGATGAAGGAGAGCCAATACATACGGAAGTTTCCAAAAAATACAGTCTCAAGGAAATTGCAGCCCTGGCTGATACTTCTGGGTTTGAGGTGGTGGAAAACCTGCTTGATTCCAAAAAGTATTTTGCAGATTCCCTATGGAGAATTAAACAAACATAACCAAAAGAAGATCATCATGAAATTAGAAGGAAAAGTAGCATTGATAACAGGTTCAGATTCAGGTATTGGGCAGGCAACAGCCATAGAGTTTGCAAAAGAAGGAGCGGACGTAGTGATCACTTATCATACTGACAGGGAAGGAGCAGAAAAAACCCTGGAAGCTGTTGAAAAAGCAGGCAGAAAGGGTATTGTTCTTCAGGTGGACATATCGGAAGAACAACAGGTAGAGCAGCTGTTCGATAAGGCTCTGGAGGAGTTTAAGACCATAGATATTTTGATGAACAATGCAGGCATTGATTCGCAGGGAATAAAAGTTGAAGATCTCCCCACAGAAAAGTGGCATAAATCCCTGAGAACAAATCTTGACGGCTATTTTTTCTGTGCCAGAAGATTCATCAATATCAGGAAAAAGGACGGGGGAAAGGGAAAAATAATAAATGTTACTTCCGTCCACGAAGAACAGCCACGCTCCGGTGCTGCCGATTATGACTGTTCCAAAGGTGCTGTCAGAAATCTTACACGTACTTTAGCTCTGGAGCTTGCCGAAGACGGAATTAATGTGAATAACCTTGCTCCGGGAATGGTGCTGACGCCTTTTAACCAGGAGGCAAAGGAAAATGAGGAAGTCAGAAAAAAGCAGGTGCAGAGCATTCCGATGAAAAGAGCCGCAGAACCGGAAGAAATTGGAAGACTGGCTGTCTTTCTCGCTTCTTCTGATGCTGATTATGTCACCGGTTCTACCTATGTAATGGACGGAGGCTTAATGCAGAACACAGGACAAGGGGCCTAGGATGGCACAGCACAGCATTCGCGATCTTGGCATAATCGGTGACAGAAGGACTTGTGCCTTATTAACGAGACAAGGTGAACTTGTTTGGTATTGTCCCGGCCGGTTTGATAAAGCTGCTTTTATTTCTTCTTTAATAGATCCTGAAAAAGGGAGCTATTGGTCATTCAATTTTCCAGGGAAAAAGTATCTTGAGAGAAGCTATGATAAGAAAAGTGCCGTCTTAACCACACGGTTTTCAAACCTGGAGGTCTGTGATTTCATGCCGCTCAATAATCGGTATAAAGGTATCTGCAGGATATTTTCTGAAGCTCCGGAAAACATCGAAAATGATATGTATATCAAGCCTTGTTACGGTCTGGGGTTATCAGAATATGAAGAAATTGGTAAAAGCAATACTATCATTATTTCCAGAACTTTATTCCTGAACTCTTCCCATCGGCTCATACTGGAAAAGGGCCATGTAAAATTCACCATTCCCAAAGGAGATAAAGGGTGGATTTTTTTATCTGAAAAACCTTTTGAAGAAGAAATATCAGAAGAGTTACTGCTGGATATAAAAGAAAAAACTTTAGAAGGATGGGAAAAAATTGCTTCACATATCACCTATGAGGGAATTTATGAGAAGCAGGTACTTGATTCTTTTCGAGCCATCCAGTTACTTACCTACCAGGAAAACGGCGGAATTATAGCTGCAGCCACTACTTCCCTTCCTGAAGTTCCAGGGGGCTTCAGAAATTATGATTACCGCTATGTTTGGCTGCGGGATTCTGCCATGATCACCAGTGCCCTTATACGTGCTGACAGTAATGGGATAGAAGAACGAAAATTTCTTAGTTTTCTTTGTGACACCAAAAAGCGTAATGGTCAAAGGATGCTTTTGCCTTTTTATTCCCTGGACAAACTGGTTGCCCAGCCGGAAGAAAAAATTCCGTTACAGGGTTACCAAAACAGCCACCCTGTAAGAATAGGAAATAATGCCATGGATCAGTTACAACTTGATGCCAACGCCAATGTGCTGCTTGCTGCTAAAATGGTATATAGCAGATTCAAGAACAAAGACCACTGGGAGACAGTGGCTGATATTGCTGATTTTTTGGTAGAAAGATGGAAGGAAGAGGATCATGGTATTTGGGAAGAAACAATCAAAAAGCACTTTACTTCCAGTAAGGTAATCGTAGCAAAATCGCTAGAATTCATTGCGGAATATGCAGAAACAGATAAGCAAAAAAAACGGTGGCTTGATGCGGCAGAACAAATTCGGATTTTCATAAAACAAAACTGCCTTACAAA
>JBBDSC010000051.1:0-9972 GCA_040905145.1 Anditalea sp. | reverse complement strand
AATCGGTAATAGTTTACCGATCACCGATTACTGATTACCAAACAAGAAAAGCAAAGATTTACACCCTGGAAAATTCAGATAGTGGAGTGAAGCATTTTTGTATATCTGGGGCCGATGGTTAACTCTATTTTTTAACCACCCTACCGGATCCGGAAATCCTCACATCATTTTGTTCAGGATTTCCTTTATATTTGACATTGCCTGATCCTGATGATCTGACAGACAAGGATTGGTTGACGGCCAAAGTTACATTTCCTGAACCCGACTTATTGATATCGGCTTTCTCTGTGTGCAAATCGTCACCGTTAAAATTACCTGATCCTGATTGTTTTACAATAAGCTTCCCGACAGATCCTCCGGCAACATTTATATTGCCCGATCCGCTCATGGTAACTTGTAGGTTATCTGCCGTCAGGTTTTGAAAATAGGCATCCCCGGAGCCACTCATGACGATCTCCAAATCAGCCGCTATAAGGTCTGATAGGCTTTTAATATTGCCGGATCCACCGGTTTTAATGGCTTCCAGTTCCACATAGGTAACATAAACGGTGAGATCTATATTTCTATAGTTGCCCTTTTCCAGGTAAATATTCAAGGTTTCATGCTGTACTTCGGTGATCACCCGATCAAGATCCAGGTTTTTGGCTTCAATTTTTACTTCTGGATGGTCCCCCTTCTGAAAGAACTAAATCCCAGCTGCCTCCGGATTTGATTTTGGAAAAAGAGGTCAGCTTCCTCATTTCTACACTTTGTGCATGAAGAGCGGATGCCATTAAACACAGCATCATGATGAATAAACTGGTCTGTAAAATTTTCATGTCCGATGGAATTTGTTGAAGTGTATACCAAAGCTTTAACTCGAATAACATCAAAGGCTTTCAGTTCAAGACGGTATAAATTCCAGCTAATTGAATCCCTTTTTGAAAATGAAGATCGGGAAAAAAAACAGCTTTTTTAGGTGCCATTTTTATCGGTTCAGTAAATACCCGCAGTCTCAGTTCATCGGGAGTTACTTTATAATACTCCTTGAGTTTTTTAATCGCATCAAAACTGAGCGCTCGCAAGGTTACGGGGACCAATCCATCATCAATCATGTCCAATTGTTCTGCCGCAGCCCTCGACAGGTCAATGATCCTCGTGCTGTTCCTGGGAAGCCGGTCATTTACTTTTACGATCACCTCATATCCATTATTTAAGTTGTTCACTTTAAGCATGGTACCAAAAGGCAGATGTTTATGGGCGGCCGTGTCCTCATTCATATCAAAAATTTCCCCGCTGGCTGTCTTTCTCTTGTGAAACCTTTCTCCATAGAAGCTGGCTGTTCCCTCCTGAATCACTAATAGCGAATCCTTCCCCAACACGGCAGTTTGGGACATCCCTTTGTTCATAAGGGAAAGATTACAAATGAACAAAAATAGATAAATTTTTCTCATGGGGTTAAAGTCTTTGATATCACTCCTAGGATCTTTAGGAGCGCTTCACCCCTTTTTTTTCTCCGTTTAAAAGATCAGGTTTTGTTTTACAAATATATGCCAGTTGGTGACAAATAAATAGTGTAGGTTTGGTTAGTTGGTAATTAGCACATAAATTTAAAAATAAAATGTTAAAAATCCTCCATACGGCTGATTGGCACTTGGGAAAACGCTTACAGGAGTTTTCCCGATTAGAAGAACAAAAGGAAGTATTGGAAGAAATTATCGGCATAGCCGATCGGGAAGAAGTGGATCTGGTACTTTTGGCCGGAGATATTTTTGATGCTTTTAACCCAAGTCACGAGGCCGTGGAATTGCTTTACAAAACGCTGAGAAAATTATCCAACAACGGCCTCAGACCCCTAATCGCCATCTCTGGAAATCATGACAGTACCCAATTTGTGGCTGCCCCTGACCCTTTGGCCAGAGAACTGGGGATACTTTTTTACAGTAAATACGATCAAACGATCCCCTGTGGCGATTTGGATTCGGGCATTCAAATCCTCCAGTCCACACCAGGATTTGTGGAGTTCAAACTTCCGGCATATGATTTTCCGGTGAGGGTTATATTGGCACCGTATGCCAACGAATTACTGCTGAAGACCTACTTGGGCGAAGAGGACCGGGAAGAGGAGTTAAGAAAAATTTTGGAAGAAAGATGGAAGTCACTTGCTGATCAATACTGCGATGACCAAGGGATAAACCTGTTTATCGGCCATTTCTTTTTTATAAAAGAGGGTGAAAAGCCAGATCCGGAGCCGGAAAGTGAAAGGCCAATCCTTCACGTAGGCGGCACCCAGGCCCTGTACACCAGGAATATCCCTTCCCAAGTTCAATATGCTGCCTTGGGGCATCTCCACCGTTACCATGCCTGTGACGAAAACCCCTGTCCGGTGGTTTACAGCAGTTCTCCATTGGCTTATAGCTTTAGCGAAGCCGAGCAGCAAAAGCAGGTGGTTTTGATAACTGCTGAACCAGGTCTACCGGTTAGTTACCAACCTGTACCACTTAAAAAAGGGAGGCCGCTTTGCCGGAAAAAATTTGACAACCTGCCAGATACGTTGCAATGGTTGGAAGAAAACCCATATTGCTTTGTGGAAATCACCTATGTGACAGACAAGGCCATAGAAGCCACCAGCAGACGTGCGATCATGAAGGCCCACGATGGCATCATCAATCTTATCCCCCAGCTTCCAAAGGATTCAGAAGAAGCATTGGCCGGTTTAAATGCTGATGACCTGAACCAGGATATGGTGACGCTTTTCAGTCGTTATTATCAAAGCCAAAAAGGCATAGTGCCCAATGAGGAAATATTGACGCTTTTTAAAGAAGTAATCAGTCAAAACGAACAGAATGATTCCCATTAAACTAGATTTACAAGGACTTTATTCCTATAGGGAAAAACAAACCATAGATTTCACACAACTCACTGCGGCTGGCCTTTTCGGGATCTTTGGAGCAGTGGGAAGTGGGAAATCTTCTATATTGGAAGCCATCCTTTTGTCGCTTTACGGAAATACCGAAAGGCTGGCTTCCCGGGGGGAAAAAACCAGCATGATTAACCTTCAAAGCGAAATTTTATCCATATCATTTGAATTTCGGGCAGGTAAGAACAATGCCGAAGCTTATAAGGCAGTGTATGTTTCCAAAAGGAACAAAAAGAATTTTGATGATGTAAAACCGGCGGAACACAGCTTTTATCATAAAACCTCCGGAGGTTGGCTGCCCATTGCTGAAAACGGGGAAGCATTGGTTGGAATGAAAATGGAGCATTTCCGGCAAACAGTCATCATTCCCCAGGGAAAATTCCGGGACTTTATTGAGCAAAAGCCCATGGCCAGGGCGGAAATGATGAAAGAGCTTTTTGGCTTGGAACGGTTTGACCTTTCCGCTAAATCGGGAAGTCTTTTAAAAAAAGTCAATGAAGAAAAAATAAGGTTGGAAACCCAGCTCCACACCTTGGAAGAGGCCAGCTTCGAAATCCAACGGGAAAAGGAAATCCTGCTGGAAAAGCTGTTGATACAAAGAGCAGAACAAGGAAAGCACCTTCAAACCAAAGAAGCTGCTTTCAATCAGCTTAAAATCATCAAGGAAATGCATAATCAACTGATCAAATTAGAAAATAAAGCCCATCAGTTGCAAACCCAACAACCGGAAATAGAAAAAAAGCGGACGGAACTCAGGGATTTCCGGAAAGCCGTTACTTTTATACAACCTATTTTGGTGCAGCTTAGGGAAAAGAAAATCGAGGCGGAGAAATATGACGTGAGCTTCAGGGAATGTGTTCGATGGAAAACAGATTATGAAGCCACAGTAGCAAAGCTTGAAAATGAAGAACAAAAATTAAAGGGAGATCAAAACAAAAAAGGGGAAAGGGAAACCAAAATCCGTGACCTCTCCAGGATCATAGAAATAAACGCTTTGGAATCAGAGTTGGCCCAAAACAAAAATGAGGTGGATCAACTGCTTCCTAAATCAGAAAAAGAAAAATCCCAACTTTCAGAATTCCAACGGCAGATCAATGAGCTCGAAGCCAGGGAAGAACTTATGGAGGTTCCTGACGCACAGGAACTGGCAGATCTTAAAAGCGCCCTGCGGGAATGGATGCAGCTGGAAACGGCCCAAAAGGACCTGCATAAGGAAGTAAATGAACTGAACCAACAAAAATCATTGATCAGAAATAAAATAGCGGATTTGACATCACTGCTCCCGGAGAAGATAAAGGATTTTGAACAATGGATAAATCAGCAAAACCTCCTGCTGGAAGAGCAGCAAGTACACTGGGAAAAACTGATCCAACAACAGGGGTTGGCCTCCTATTCAAGACACCTGGTCCCAGGTGAAAACTGTCCCCTTTGTGGGTCACCTGATCATCCCCACCCTCTTTCTGAACACTTTGATGAAGCAAGCTTAAAGGAAAATACCTTGCGGACCCATCAGCTTAAAACCGAATTGGAGAAAATAAGAAAGCTGAAGAGCTCCTGGGAAAAAGAAACCATACAGCAAAAGGCGCTGGAAGACCATTTGGCAAGCAAATCTTCAGGCTTTTCCAGTATAGAAGAGCAAATACAAATCTTAATAGCCGGATTGAAAGCCAAAGAGATCAAAAGCCAGGAAGAAATAAAATCCCATCTGGAAAAATCGGAAAAAGCCCTAAAGGAGCAACAGCAATTGAACAGGCAGCTGAAGCAACTGCGTCAGGATTATCAAAAGCAAAAGAAACAGTTTGAAGAGGATGAAAAACAGCTGAGAAAAGCCGAACAGCAGTTATTGACTATTAATACCACCATTGTCGCACAAAGAGGAGAGATAAAATTCCCGGATTTCAGCCTTAAGTATCTTGATAAAAGCCGGGATGAAATAACCCAAGACATTGAAAGGGTGCAAAAAGCTATTGATGAGCTGGAACTGAACTTAAAAAGAAACCAGGATAGGTTAAAGGAAGCCAGAAAGAACCAGACCACTAACCTGGCCAACCTCCAGAGCTTTGAGAAACTTTCATCTGAAACCAAGGAAAAATTGATTCATTTCCAAAATGAACTGGCCGCTCAACTTCTTGAGAATGGTTTTGCTCACCAAAAAGAGGCTGTGCAGCTGTTGGACAACCCTATTGATCTTGATGAATGGGAAAAAGAAATCAAAGCTTTTGAAAACCAAGTGGAAATAACCCAAGACAGGCTAAAAGAGCTAAAAGAAAATGAGGAAGTGATTCATTATAAAGAGGCCGCTTTTCAGGAACTTGCTTCCGCCCTTCAGAAGGCAAAAGAAGCTTTTGAACAAGTCAAAGAGCAAAACACACTCCTCCAAAGGGAAATCGCTCAGCTAAAGGAAAAGCTTCAGCAAAAAGAAACCTTATCTACCGCAATGGCCAAAGTTGAAAAAAGGGAAATGAACCTCAAAGAACTGGAAAGGCTGTTCAAAGGAAATGGTTTTGTAAAATACATGAGCAGCATTTACTTAAAAGAGCTGTGCCTCACTGCCAATATCCGCTTCTTGAAGCTGACAAAAAACAGTTTGAGTCTGGAGATGGATGAGGACAATAATTTTTGGGTCAGGGATTACCTCAATGGTGGGAAAAAGAGATTGCTGAAATCTCTGTCCGGTGGACAGACTTTCCAGGCTTCACTTTGTCTGGCCTTGGCTTTGGCTGAAAAGGTAAAATCACTTAACCGTGCTGACCAAAGCTTCTTTTTCTTGGACGAAGGATTTGGCGCCTTGGATAAAGCTTCCCTCAGGACAGTATTTGAAGCATTGAAAACCCTTCGCCATGAAAACCGTGTAGTAGGCATCATTTCCCATGTGGAAGAACTTCAGCAGGAAATAGAAGTATACGCCAGGGTGGAGCTGGACAGTGAAACAGGGAGTAAGGTGAGCTATTCTTTTTGAAGTTGGAAGACAGCAAAAAACTGAAAGTTAAAAACTAGAAGCTATGAATCAATACCGTTTAGTTAAGTAATCATGTCACCCCTTTGGGGTTCACCTAGCGTTTATACCATGCCTTTCTATAGTCAACTTCATTAACTAAACGACATTGAATTATGAATTAGATTAATTCCATCTTTGGCGGCATTTTATTTTCTTAATAAAAAATTTTGTACTTAATTTCGATGCGTTTTATTGACAGAAATGGACTATGGCAGCAAGAGGTGGTTTTTCGAGTAAACTAGGATTCATAGCCGCTGCGGCAGGATCAGCAATTGGATTAGGCAATATTTGGCAGTTTCCTTACGTGACAGGGCAAAATGGAGGGGCTGCATTCCTCCTAATTTACGCTGGCTGGATCGTCTTTATCGGTTTACCTATAATGGTAGGTGAAATTGCCATAGGAAGAAGGACACAGGCCAACCCCTATGGAGCATTTAAGAAACTGGGAGGGAAGTCATGGGCACTGGTGGGCCTTTTCGGCATCCTCTGTGGAGTGATGATCCTTTCCTTTTATAATGTGGTCTCTGGCTGGGCCTTTGGGTATTTCTTACAGGTAAGCTTTGGACACTTAATAAAAGAGCAGGATTATAGCGGATTCTTCGGTAACTATGTAACTGACTTTTGGGACAACTTTTTCTACAGTTTTGCCTTTATGGTCATTACCGCTATTGTTGTTTATCAGGGCGTACAGAAAGGGATAGAAGGTGCTGCAAAATTATTAATGCCTGCCTTATTCGTCCTACTTATCAGCCTGGTCATTTATGGATTGACTTTACCCAGTGCAATGGAAGGGGTAAGATTTTATCTTTTACCGGATTTTAGCCTAATCAATGGAGTCAGCGTCTATTCTGCCCTTGGGCAGGCATTTTTTTCATTAAGTTTGGGCATGGGTGCATTGATCACCTACGGTTCCTATATCAGTAAGGATGACAATATCATTAGTTCTGCAACCTTGGTGACTGCCACCGACACATTGGTCGCTTTCCTGGCCGGTTTGATGATTTTCCCCTTGGTATTTTCCCAAGGCCAATCCCCAAGTGAGGGTCCCGGATTGGTATTTGTTGCCCTGCCCGCAGTCTTCCAGACCATGGGACCACTTCTTGGTAAAGTAATTGGGGGAAGTTTTTTCCTACTGTTGTGCTTTGCTGCCTTAACCTCCACCATTTCACTTTTGGAAGTCCCGGTAGCGTATCTGGTAGATGAGAAAAAGTTTTCGCGAAAAAAGGCTGTGTCTATAATGGCCTTGTTAGTGTTTGTTATTGGCGTACCAAGCATGCTCGGATTTGGTGCGGTAGATGCCCTCACCAACTTTGCCTATTACGAAGGGACGGTCAAATCCGCCATGGATATGGTACAGGACATCTTCTATGTGGTCGGGCTCCCTTTGGGCGGTTTTTTGATGAGTGTTTTCATCGCCACCCGATGGAAAACCCAAAATCTTTCGGAAGAGATCAGCCATGGGAATTCATCCTATAGAGGTTCCTTGCTGGAAAAGTTCTTCAACATCATGATAAAATACATTTGTCCTTTGGTATTGGGCACCATGTTTATCTTAACAATGCTTCAGAAGTTTTTTGGAATGGATTTAATTTAGGCGGGCACATTCAAATGAAAACATTTCATTTCCGGAGTCGGCCCTGTAGTCATTCAACCGGAGGGATAAAGCCGGAAAGCATATCCTTTCCGGAGTTAGCCCTGCGCTTTCTTTTAAATAAACCTAAACTTTTTCTTCTGAAAGATCAACTGCAAAAATTTCAGTTGCTTGGGTTAGCAACCAAGATGTGTTTTTCCTACTCCACAGCCGATTTTCAAGCAACTGTCTAATTTAACATGGACTTTACCGCATGTTGTAGCGTTTTTTATTGTTTGTCTATGCTAATAATATTTCAGCAGGAATCTTTAATCCTTTGTACAGGGATCTTACCATTTTAAGAGTTAAGCTTCTCTTTCTGTTTAAGACCTCACTTACTCCGCTTTGACTTCCAAGATATTTTACCATATCAGCTTTAGTCATATCTATTTGCTCCATTCTAAACTTAATTGCATCAATTGGGTCCGGAGGAGCAATCGGATAGTGTTTCATTTCATAGGATTCGATTAATGTCACAAGTAAATCCAATTCATCACCTTCTGGAGTATCTTTTTTTGCACCCCACAATTTCTCAATCCTTTTGATTGAATCATTGTAATCTTGCTCTGTTTTAATTGGTCTAATATCCATAATTAATAATTCAAATGGTCCACTGATCATGTACTATGGCGATCAAAAACATTTTTCCTTGATCTCGTCTAAACACAAGCCTTAAGCTCCGCCAATCCATTCCTTCATATTTTCCGTTAAACCCGGAAAAATAACTTTCTGTAAAATCAGCCCCCTTGTATACCGTTTCCAAATTATTAAGGGAGTTCCCCTCCCCTATCATTTCGTTTACAAGGGTCTGCTCCGCGTTCAGGAAATCCACATCATAAACGAACTTATTAAAATATTCCCCTGGGGTAAGAAGAATATCCTTGCCGGTCCCATCATAATTACCCCATTTGACTTGCTTATTTAATTCTTCGCTCACTGTTATTCTTTTGAACGAGTAAAAGGCACAAACCGCACCGGGAGCACATTTTTCTTGTGAATTTTACCATCAATTTTTTCCACTAGGACCAGCTGTTGGGAAAGACCGCCGGATTCAATGGGAATAATCATCCTTCCCCCCTCTTTAAGTTGGCTGATCAGGGATGGCGGAATATGATCTGGAGAGGCCGTTACCACTATTGCATCAAAGGGGGCATGTTCTTCCCAGCCGTTATAGCCGTCCGCTATTCTTACATGGATATTGTCATAGCCCAATTCTTTTAGGTCCCTTTCGGCCTTTTGGCCTAGTTCAGGTATTATTTCAAGGGTGAAAACCTCGTCCACGATTTCTGCAAGCACAGCCGCCTGATATCCTGAACCAGTACCGATTTCCAATACCTTCATGCCTTTTTCAGGCTTCACCATCTCTGTCATATAGGCAACTACAAAGGGCTGGGATATGGTCTGACCTTTCCCTATGGGCAAAGGGCTGTCCTGATAAGCATCCTGTTTCTGATTTTCCGGCACCAACCTATGACGAAGCACTTTGCGCATGGCATCCAATATGGCCGGGTCATTTATGCCTCTGTTAGCAATTTGATCCTTTACCATTTTTTCCCGCTCAGCCTTGCGATCATCTGATTGATCAAGAAGAAGTAAGCATAGTATCAAGATAAATTTCATAGGTATATAATTTTCTTTCCCTTGTCTGTAAGTTATTATATAAATCACTGAAATGCAAGCCCCTAACCTCCCATTATCCCACTCCATATTGGGCTCTGGTTTTGTCAGGGTAGGTTTAGGGAAAAAGCCAATAAACCCGTCTTTTGCAGGGACAGGATTGGAGGAAGAAAAGAAAATTTTTATCTTTAAGCCATCCATACACCTTACCATTAAAATAGGTTGAAGTATTTATTTTTAGCATCGATACTCATTTTCCTGCTAACAGGGTGTAAGCAGCCTTCGGGAGAAGAGTTTTCAACCATGATTGATGAGGGAGACTTTACCGTTTACACAACAGTCACTGACGGTCAACTTATAAGCCATTTTTACAAAACAAACAGCCCAAAAGAGGTCTATCTTTTAAATCCAAAGCAATTGAAAGAAGGATATGCTTATCACTATCATGAAAACGGTATTTTAATCAAAAAATCATGGTGGGAAAACGGGAAAAAAGAAAGGGAGGAATTAACCTATGATCCTTCCGGGAGCCTTATGGGAAGGCATCATTATAAAGACGGGGTGCAGGAAGGAAATATGTATTTGTATGAAAACGGAGCCTTAAAAGCCCATCAAATTAAAAAAGCAGGAAAACTTTTATACGAAGGACTTTACCAAAGAGAGGAAAAGTACCTCAATAAATTATATCCTTTATATGTGGAAGAGTTTTTTTTCGAGGATAAATATTATGCAAAAGTCAAATTCCCTTATGATTATCCGGGACAATTGGATATCCAGGTTAAGAACATTGCCGCATCCATCATTGAACAGCTTGAGGATGATACGTTC
>JBBDSC010000050.1:0-51587 GCA_040905145.1 Anditalea sp. | reverse complement strand
GACTCTCTACCGTTTGTTTGAATATTCAAAAAAAGCACTTAAATTAAACTTTTGGGGACGACAAAACGTTTTCCTACAAATTCTATAGAGTATAGAAATATTCAATTTTGTTTCAAACTTAAACCAAATGTAACTATGTCATTGAGATTAGGAGACACCGCACCAAATTTTACCGCTGAAACCACCCACGGTACTATTGATTTTCATGAATATTTAAAGGATAGTTGGGGGATTCTTTTCTCCCATCCTGGGGATTACACCCCCGTATGCACTACTGAGTTGGGTACTGCAGCTAAGTTAAAGGGGGATTTTGATAAAAGAAATGTAAAAATGATAGCCATAAGTGTAGATGGAATAGACAGCCATCACGGATGGATAAGGGATATTAATGAAACCCAAAACACAGAGGTAAATTATCCGATCATTGCAGACGAAGATAAAAAGGTCTCTGAGCTTTATGATATGATTCACCCCAATGCCAGTGAAAATTTGACGGTAAGGTCTGTTTTTATTATTAGTCCTGATAAAAAAATAAAATTGATCCTCACCTATCCTGCCAGTACGGGACGTAATTTTCAAGAACTTTTAAGAGTGATTGATTCCCTTCAGCTTACCGCAAACTATTCGGTAGCCACCCCAGCCGACTGGAAACATGGAGAAGATGTAGTCATCGCACCTGCGATACAAAATGAGGAGATCCCCGGTAAATTTCCAAAAGGCCATAAAGAAATCAAGCCTTACTTAAGGACTACTCCCCAACCCAATCTTTAATTTTAAAAAGGTGATATTTATCACCTTTTTTTTTGCCTTTCCCTTGAAAACAAGTAAAAAAGCTAAATGCAGAGGTATGTGCTTATTAATTTCTTAATTTTACGCCTCATAATGGTTTAAACATGGAAATCACGAATGACAGATAAAAAAATTTATTCCACAATAACAGGTTCCGGAAGATATATTCCTTCCAGGCAGATTACAAATGATTATTTTTTAAAAAATGAATTTTATGATCGCGAGGGCAAAAAAATAATTAAACCCAATGAAAATATCATTAAGACCTTACAAAAAATAACTGATATTGAAGAAAGAAGATTTGTTGAAGATGAATACCTCACTTCCGATATGGCTTTTTTTGCTGCCCAAAAAGCCATTGACTCCGCAAAAATAGACCAGGAAACTTTAGATTATATCATAGTAGCCCATAACTTTGGCGACATTCTAAAAGACAACCAAAGGTCCGATATGGTCCCCACCTTGGCTGCCAGGGTGAAGCATAAACTGGGAATACGAAATCCTTATACCGTGGCTTATGATCTTCCCTTTGGCTGTCCCGGATGGCTCCAGGGAATTATTCAGGCAAATTATTACATCCAATCAGGTGATGCAAAAAGAATATTGGTCATTGGGGCAGAAACTCTTTCCAGGATTTCGGATCCCCATGATATTGATAGCATGATTTTTTCAGACGGTGCCGGAGCAGTGGTGATAGAGGCGAAACCGAGCGAAAAGCCAGTAGGTATCCTAACCCATATCACCCGCTCAGACACCTTTGAGCATGCCTATTTATTGCAAATGCAGCCATCCTATCATTCAGGTTACAAGGACAATACCCTGTTCCTAAAAATGAACGGGCGTAAGCTGTATGAATATGCCATTACTACGGTGCCACAGACCTTGAAGGATGGAATCGAAAAGGCAGGATTAAATCTAACAGATATTAAAAAGGTATTGATCCACCAGGCAAATGGCAAAATGGACTACAAGATTCTCACCAGCCTTTTTGATCTTTACGGAGTAACGGAAATACCCAAAAACATCATGCCCATGTCCATATCCAAACTTGGGAACAATTCTGTAGCCACCATCCCCATCCTCTATGATTTGATCAACAAAGGGGAAATGGAAGGTCAACAATTCCATTCCAATGATTATATCCTTTTCGCCTCTGTTGGGGCTGGAGTGAATATTAATGTGCTGATCTACAAGGTTCCTTAAATATTTAAATGTCGACCGTCGACAATAGAGATTCTCATGATCATAGACGCCCATCAGCATTTTTGGAAATACTCCCCCCAGAAGCATCACTGGATCAATGAGGAAATGACCGCTATAAAAAGAGATTTTCTTCCTGAAGATCTCCAAAAGATCTATAGAGAACATGGAGTGTATGGATGCGTGGCGGTTCAGGCGGAACAATCTGAAGAGGAAACGGATTTTTTGCTGCAATTGGCAGGCCAACATGATTTTATCAAAGGCGTCGTGGGCTGGGTTGACCTTAGGGCCGAAAATCTGCCCAAAAGATTGGACCATTATGCGCAATTTGAAAAGCTGAAGGGCTTTCGGCATATTGTACAGGATGAACCAGATCCGGATTTTTTGCAGGATACGGCATTTCAGAGGGGGCTTGGTCAATTGGAAAAACATGGTTTTACCTATGACCTTTTGGTTTATCCCAGTCAATTAAAGGCGGCTATCCATACGGTCAGGAATTTTCCCAAACTTCAATTTGTAATTGACCATATCGCCAAACCGGACATCAAAAATGGCCAAATCATTGACTGGGGTAAATCTATGGAAACAATTGCCGATGAAAAAAATGTCTACTGCAAAATTTCCGGAATGGTTACGGAAGCATCCTGGAAGGATTGGCAGAAAAAAGATTTTTTCCCCTACCTTGATGTCATATTTAAATCCTTCGGAATTGACCGGGTCATGTTCGGGTCAGATTGGCCGGTATGCTTATTAGCAGGAGATTATCAAGCTGTTTTGGACATTATCGTCCAGTATACCCGCGACTTTTCGGACCAGGATAAACTGAAAATTTTTTATAAAAATGCCGTTGATTTTTACCGTCTACCCTTATTCCATCACAGATAGGAAACCCGGTCAGGCTGATGATGCTGACTCATTCCTGCTTAAAGCCAGCCATTGATTTCAAACCTCAAAAGGAGAAAAAAGTGAAGGTAAAACCTTCACCTTTTTCATCATGTATATATCATTATCTTTTAAAACCGCAAGGGCATAGATATTTTATTGGAACGCAGGATCCTGGACCAGCGTAGGTTGACCATCTTTAAATGACCTTTCAATTGCTTCCAAAGGAATGGGGAAATATTCATGCACTCCCTTTGTAAATGTCCTCCCGCTCAAATAAGTCCTCTTGGTTCCTTCCTCCTGTAAATAGGCATTCAAGGTCTCGGCTGCTATTCCCCAACGCTGTAGATCAAAGAACCTGTGGCCCTCCATGCCAAATTCCAGTCTGGTTTCCATGCGAACTGCCTTTCTTGCCATATCTTGGTCAGTCCAAGGTGCATCATAAGTATTGATCACATAGTTAGCCGCTGGTTCTCCTTCCACTATGCTAAAGTCATTTCTTTCAGCCCCTTGAATTGCCATGGGCACAAATCCGGCCGGATTGGCTGCTCTTTCCCTGATTTGATTGACCAATTCCCTGGCCTGTTCCAGGTTTCCCAGTTCAACTTCACATTCTGCCAACCATAATAAGATCATTCCATATCTCATGATCCGATAGTTATTGGCAGATAAACGTGGATTAGCCCCGATGCCAAAAAATTCCGGCTCAGCAATATGTTTTTTGGGCGAGTAAGGGCCTGCATAATTTTGATCCCTTATAAAATCACTGCCATGTATTTTATATCCTTTGAACAAAATTCCCCTACGACCAACTGTATGGTCTAACCTTGGATCCAAGGGTCCTTGATAGGGGGTAAAAGGATCATCCCAAGCCAATCCCTGGTCATTGGGGACATCCACCTCGTTGAAAGTATCCAATAAAGGAAGGCCGCTTTCAGAAGTTTTAAATGCATTGACCAAATTTTGTGACGGCTGATAAAACCCACAACATCCCCAGGGATCAGTATAGGGATAATTCAATGTGGTACCTTCATTGGCTGCGGCTGTCGTGGCACTGGAAATAGAATATTGGACCTCAAATATTGACTCCTCGTTATTTCTGCTCCCTACCAAGAAATTTTCTTCAAAAGTGGGAACTAGAGAAAAACCGCCATTGGCTACAATATCTTCCAAAAGTACCTTAGCTTCCTGTAATTTAGCGGTATTAGCTGCACCTGTGGTTTGGTCCCATCCCTGAAACATTTTTGCTTTTGCAAGAAAAGCCTTCGCAGCCCACATTGTCGGTCTGCCTACCTCCGTTTGAAAGGAAGGAAGCACGTTCATGGCCGCTTCAAAATCCGCTTCTATAAATGGCCATATTTCCTGGTCATTGGCTACTTTGGTACTCTCGAGATCCTCCAAAGCAAAAGTTTCCTCATCAATATAAGGAACACTCCTCCACATTTTTCTTGCTTCAAAATGAAAAAAACCTCTTAAAAATCTTGCCTCTGCAATGATCTGGGCTCTCCTTTCATCGCTGATATCTTCCACTTCTTTCAAAGTATTCAATACATCATTGGTTCGGGCCACACCTTTGTACACCGCTCTCCATTTATTTCTTAAGTGTAGGCTGGTTGCCTGAAAATCGAATGTTTCAAGAAATGATTGCTCCGGCTGATCCCCAGCGTCCGTACCCTTGTAAGCATCATCTGATACCACTCCTCCATAAACCCAGTTATCTATGGATGCATTCCAGCCGGATTGTCCATCCAGCCCATACCCATCCACCATGGCATAAGCACCGATCAATAAACCTTCCACACCATCGGCATTGGCAAGACCTACCGTACTAAATTGGCCTTGCGGTTCAGTCTCTAAAAATTCGTCTTTGCAAGATAAGGTGATAACTGCCAATATC
The DNA here is from genome assembly GCA_040905145.1 of Anditalea sp. Lineage (GTDB taxonomy): Bacteria > Bacteroidota > Bacteroidia > Cytophagales > Cyclobacteriaceae > DATGMS01. The sequence goes on along the minus strand of JBBDSC010000050.1, from coordinate 46,819 downwards.
AGGGCCGTCATTGTTATTTTAAAATATATACTTTTCATAATATTGCACGTTTTAAATTATGTTGATTAAAAGGTTACATTTAATCCCAAAATCAAATTTCTCGAAACCGGCATGTAACCCCCATCAAAGCCGATGGTATTATTGCTACCTGTCTGAATTTCCGGGTTCATTCCAGAATAATCGGTTATTGTCACGAGGTTTTGTCCCTGAAAGTACACAGATGCCCTTGTCAATCCTATATTATTTACGGTAGCCTGAGGTAAGTTATAGGTCAGTTGGACATTTTTTAATCTAAAATAGGAACCATCTTCCACAAAATAACTTGAAGGCCTACTGCTTATTTGATCGTCGGAATCCATGATAGGTAAGGTTCCCCCCGGATTGTCCGGCTGCCATGCATCATAAAGTGCAGCCTTGGATTTATTCCCCTGAAAAGTATTGAAGTCCGTCCAATAATTCAAATAATTGAAAATATCATTACCAACTGATCCGTTGCCAAAGACAGTCAAATCCCAATTTCCATACCCCACATTAAGGTTGATGCCATAGGTAAAATCAGGATGTGGATTACCAATGATAGTCCTGTCAGCATCAGTAATAACCCCATCTTCATTTACATCTTCCACTTTGAATTTACCCACCGCATTATAGCTGCCATAAGCAGGATGTGCGTTTACCTCTTCCTGGTTCTGAAAAATACCTAAATTATTGTACCCAAAAAAAGAAGAAATGGGGGATCCCACCTGGGTAACTGTTACAGATGGCACCCTTGTAGAAGCTCCAAACAACACATTGTCCTCATTATTATCCAATTTATCCACATTATTTCTGTACATGGAATAATTGGCAGAAACACCGTATCTTAATTCACCACCCATTGCAGTTTCATTGAACCCAAGATTTAGATCCAAACCTTTATTGGTCATTTGACCAATATTGGTAAATGGGGCAATGGCATCTCCATGTCCATAATTAATAGGAACCTGAAACAACATATCTGTTGTAACCCTGTTCCATATATCCAATTCAAAAAAGAACTTCCCGTCCAGGAATTCGGCGTCCAATCCTAAATTGTTAGAGGTGGTGGTTTCCCATCTCGCATCAGGATTTCCAAATCGTTGTGCATCAAACCCCAAAGCCGGGGTGGAAACAGAGCCATCAATCGGATAACCTGCGTTGAAAATAGTGGATCGGTAAGTGGTATAGGCATTGTAGTCCCCGATCAGTTGGTTCCCTGTTTTACCCCATCCATAACGAAGTTTCATATCAGAAACAAAGGGAAGGGCATTCGCAACAGCGGGTTCGTCTGACAACCTCCATCCCAAACTAAACGCGGGGAAGGTAGCACTTCTCGAAGCCTGCAGGAATCTGGAAGAGCCATCATTCCTTAAAATAAACTGAACCAGATATTTGCCATCATAAGCATAATTTATTTTTCCAAATTGAGAATATAACCTATAATCACTTACCACCCTACCGAAATTGGTTGCCGTATTGGGATCGCCAAGATCCAAATAGCTTATAATAGGTGTGGCTTCAAAAGCAAATCTTTGTCTGCCAGCTCCAAAAATCTCACCGAACTCTTTGATGGATTCTATACCTAAGTAGGCATCGAATGCATGAACATCGTTAAATGTCTTGGCATAGCTGAGGGTATTGGACCATATCCACTGATAGGAATATTCATTTTCGGAAGTAGAGCTGTTTACAAAATTCCCCTCTACATATTCCGGTTGAGGCCTTCCAATATATCGGGCCCTTCTATTCGTAGCATCTACACCCAAACTGGTTTTCACCATAATTTCATCCGTAATGTCCAACGAGGCATAAACATTTCCAAATGCCCTTAGTGACAGATTCCTGTTGTCCTGTGCCCTGGAGAGTACTGCAACAGGATTGTAATTATTTCCTAAATTGGATCCCCTGCTGCCGGCAAAATTACCCATGATGTCGTAAACAGGTAACAAAGGATGTTGAAGGCTGGAGCTGAAAACAGCGTTTTGCTCTGCATTATTTCCCGCACTTCCATTGCCGAAACCACCTTTTCGGTTACCAACAGTAACCGAAAGGTTTTCACCAACAGTTAACCTATTATTGAGAGCTTTAAATTCAGTATTTGCCCTGACCGAGTATCTATCATACCCAATATCATTGACAATTCCTTCCTGGTTAAAATAATTAATGGAAAGGGCATATCTACCGTTTTCTGTACCCCCGGAAGCACTTACCTGATAGCTTTGAATCGGTGCCCTTCTGGTAACCTCATCCCACCAGTTGGTATCAGCAGATCTGGTAATGGGATAAATATTTCCCGGTTCTAAGGCATATAAGTCTGGATTAACTTCAGGATCACCTTCCATGCCCCTACTGGGAAAAACATAATCGGGTATCGTTACCTCGCCATTTGGCCCAAAAGAATATTGTCCATGGCTAGGTGTTCTACCAGCATTGACGTTGGCCAAATATAAATATCTGCCCAACTCCTCAGCATTTAAAGGATCCGGCTCACTATCTGCTTTTTGGCTTCCGTAATAAGCATCAAATGAAATAGTGGGTTCACCCACCTTTCCCCTTTTGGTGGTAATAATAATTACCCCATTTGCTGCCCTTGAACCGTATATGGAAGCAGCTGAAGCATCCTTCAAAATCTGTATCGATTCAATATCGTTGGGATTAAGGTTACCCTGGTTTTGGGTAGGGACACCATCAATGACATACAAAGGGTCGTTGTTGTTAATGGTTCCAAATCCCCTGATCCTGACCGTAGCGCCCCCTCCTGGGGTGGCATCGTTTACGATGGTAACACCAGCTGCCCTGCCCTGCAATTGTTGGGCAAAGGTGGTAGCCGGAAGAGAAAGCAACTCCTCCGAATCAACAGAGGTAACAGCTCCTGTTATTTCCCTTCTGGACTGGGATCCGTATCCTGTCACCACCACCTCATCCAAAGCACTGACTCCCTGGTCCAGGGTCACATCAATTGTACTTCTGGAGCCTACTGTCTCCTCCACATTTTCGAATCCAAGAAAGGAAAAAACCAACACCGCCTGGTCGTTGGGAACCTCAATGGAATAATTGCCACTCATATCGGTAATCGTACCAGTAGAAGTCCCTTTCACCAGAACTGCCGCTCCCGGTAAGCCTTCATTCAAATCATCGGTTACTGTTCCAGTAACAGTTCTCTGGGCAAAAAGCACCGTGCTTGTAAATAATAACAGTAATGTTATAACATACAAGGGTTTGTAATTGTTTAACATATTGCTTGGGTTTAGTTGTTAAATAGCATCCTCCTATGAAGTAGCTGGGTGCAAAATTTATTATATATGTAAAATATAAAAAAAACCCGGGCAAACCAACTTTCAGGGATGGCTTAATTCATTTTGAATATAAATTAATATTCTGAACATAACACTAAATAAGAAATCTAATTACTGAAAATATTTTTATTATTATATTTTTAATACTTTTTCTACGAAAAGACGTAATAAGAAAAAAATTTCTTTTGAAGGCCTATCCTGTTACCGTCTTTTTTTATCCCACCACACATAAGCCAAAAAACCGATCAAACTGATGATACCAACCCATATCAGGCCTGTTTTTAGACGATCATTGCTTTCTCCCAGATAAGCGATCAATACGGTGAGGGGAAAAATGCCCAGCATTGTGGCCCCAATAAACCTCCAATAACCCATACCAAGTATACCCGCAACAAAGCTGATGGCATCATTGGAAAGGAAAGGCGAAAGACGGGTGACAATCACCGCCCAAAAACCATAATTTTCCAGAAAACCTTCCACTTTATTCTTGGATTTGGCCCCCAACAATCTTTCGATAATCGGTGTGCCCAAAAAGGCCCCTATCCCATAGGCAATAGAAGAGGCACAAAAAATTGCAACCAATATAATTCCGGTTCCTACATAAGGCCCATAGGCCAACACCGTTACTACCATCAGGAGAGGCGTAGGGACTACCAGCAGAAACATTTGTGCTATCATGGCCAGAACAATGATAACGGGACCCCACCAACTAAACTGCTCCACCCATTGAGAGATCCTTTGCTTATTTCCGCTAGTTAGCACTTCCCAGGCTTCTGTAAAAAACTGATGAACTGATGGATTTACAAAATAGAGCAAAACAGCGATCCCTACTAAGGAAAGAGATAAATAAAGTGGCCATTTGGATTGGTTGTCTTTTTCTCCTTTTGTCATTTCTGCACTTTTTGAAAGATTCATCCTTTCAAAAATTCTGCTAAAGAATTAAAAAAGGAAAGATTATCCTAATTTAAATAGGCCTTCGTCAAATATTCTTAAATTTCAAGACACAAACTGTTTCGGCCGCAGGGATTCTGATGGGATCGTTGCATGATTAAACTCCCACATTAAAAAGTGTCTAATTTTTATAGGAAGAAAAAAAATACTGATATGAACCGTAAATATTGCCTTGCCCTGGACTTAAAGGATGACCCTCATTTGATTGAAGCTTATAAGCAGTACCATGCTGAAGAAAATTTCCGGCCGGAAATCACTGCCAGCATAAAGGAATCCGGCGTCACCCATATGGAAATCTACCTTACCGGTAACCGCCTTTTTATGATCATGGAAGTAGATGAAAACTTCGACTTTAAAAGAAAGGCCCAAATGGATGCCGAAAACCCACAGGTGCAGGAATGGGAATCCTTTGTATCCACCTTTCAACAATCCCTTCCCTGGGCCAAGGAAGGAGAAAAGTGGGTGGTGATGGAGAAAATATATCAGCTTGGGGAATAAAATCGGTTTTTATGTGGTACAATGTACGAGGTACAAGGTACAAAGTAGGTGGTATTTAATATTGAAGGCCCCCTATAAACCCGACTGTTTTTTTCTCATCCCTTTAATGAATCTTGGCAATGCGCGAACTTTGGTCCAAAACCACTGAAGCCTTCGAGTGGCCTTAATGAGCCCTGAAGGGGCGTATTATCTTAACATCGGGTGTAGCCCGATGAATACAACACCTCTGGAAACTACATATAGCCCTGAAAGGGCGAAAGACTGATCTTATAATTTAAAGATTCCGCCCTTTCAGGGCTTTGATTCGGCGGCACTTTAACAACAAACAGGGCTACACCCTGTGTTAAGATATGCCGCCCCTATAGGGCTTTACAGATGGCTGCAGCACCTTGTCCAGGGATTCACCTCCTTTTGCTCCTTCCATTCTTTGTACTTCGTCCTTAAAAAAGCCTACATTTCTTTGACCTCGGAAACTAAACCGATCAGCACTTTTTTGGCATCCCCAAACAGCATTCTTGTTTTGGGATCGAAGAAAAGCGCATTTTCAATACCTGCATATCCGGAACTCATGCCCCGCTTGATCACAATAACGTTGGTTGCTTTGTTTACTTCCAGTATGGGCATGCCAAAAATCGGGCTGGATGGATCATCCTTGGCGGCAGGGTTGACCACATCATTGGCCCCAATGACCAAGACGACGTCTGTTTTTGGAAACTTTTCATTAATATCATCCATTTCTATCAACTTATCGTAAGGCACATCGGATTCCGCCAAAAGCACATTCATATGACCCGGCATCCGTCCTGCTACAGGGTGGATACCATAAAGGACTTCTACGCCTTTCTCCTCCAATATTGTTTCCAGATCATGCACCGCATGTTGTGCCTGGGCAACTGCTAAACCATATCCGGGTACCACCACTACCCTTTCAGCATAAGCCAAAAGAATAGAGGTATCATATTCATTGATCTCCCGTGCCACCTGGTCACCCTGGGTACCAGCGGGGGCTATGCCTGAAGCAGAACCAAAAGAGGTGAAAAGAATGTTGGCAACAGAACGGTTCATGGCCTTGGCCATCAATAAAGTCAATATAAGACCTGCGGAACCAACCAAAACACCGCCCATAAACATCACCATATTATCGTACAAAAGCCCTGTAGTTGCTGCTGTGACACCTGTAAGGGCATTTAACAAAGAGATGACCACGGGCATATCCGCCCCACCAATGGGAAAGACAAAAGCCAACCCATAAATCAGGGCTAAAGCCACAACTAAATAAATCAATGTGGATTGAGGCTCTGGGGAATAAAGAATATAAGCGGCCAAAGCAATAGCAGCAGCGAAAATTCCGAAAGCCATGATTTTATTGATCCGGATATCCTTTATCCGCCCCTGCAGTTTTCCCATTGCGATCATACTGCCTGAAAAGGACATAGAACCAAGTATCAAACTTGCCATTAATATGGAACCTTTACCTATTTCCGCTATTGGGATTCCTCCATACTCTACCAGACCGATCAGTGCAGCTGCTGCTCCACCCATTCCGTTAAAAAAAGATACCAGTTCCGGCATCGCTGTCATTTTTACTGTATTGGATAAATAAAGTCCGACTCCCGTACCTAGGACCATAGCCACTATAATCAGGAGAATATTGCTCAAGCCCGGTGTTAAAAATGAAGCCACTATGGCGATCATCATACCTAGAAAAGCAATCCCGTTTCCTCTACGGGCAGTATCAGGGTGGCTCAACATTCTCATCCCTACGATAAATAATACCACCGCGACCAAATAACTCAAAGAGATAACAGACTCCATCATGACTGTTGTTTTTTAGCAGGTTTCTTTTTGAACATTTCCAACATTCTGTTGGTCACCATAAAGCCGCCCACCACATTTAAGGTAGCTAAAAATACTGCTAGAAAGCCCAGGATCAAGCCCATATAATTGGATGGGGCCGTATTGCCCAAAACGATAATGGACCCGACGATTACCACTCCTGAGAGGGCATTGGATCCCGACATCAACGGGGTATGCAATACAGTAGGCACTTTGGATATCACTTCAACCCCTACAAAAACCGCAAGGATAAAAACATAGATTTGTTGTTGGTTGTCGGATAAATAATATAAAATATCTTCCATGATTATTGATTTAACAAGGGTTTAAAAACTATTTCTCCTTGGTGGGTGATACAGGTTCCATTAATAATATCATCTTCAAAATTTAAGTTGAGTTGTTCATTATTAAGTAAAAGTTTTATGAAGTTATGAAGGTTTTTGCTGTACATTCTTGTAGCATCTTCCGGCATGGTGGAAGGCAGCGCTGAACTCCCAATGATGGTCACTCCCTCTTTCACTACCGTCTCATTGTCCACTGTACCCTCACAGTTGCCCCCATTGACGGAAGCCAAATCCACGACAACAGCACCTGCCTTCATTTGTTTAAGCATGTCATTGGTGATCAATAGAGGCGCCTTTCTTCCAGGTATCAAGGCGGTTGTGATCACCACATCTGATTTGACAATCGACTTTTCCAACATTTCCGATTGTTTTTGCTTGTATTCTTCAGACTGTTCTACTGCATAGCCGCCGGCCTCTTTATCTTCCACAGCACCGGGAACTTCCACGAATTTACCTCCCAAACTCTCCACTTGTTCCTTTACGGATGGCCTTGTATCAAATGACTCAACCACAGCGCCCAGACGGCGGGCAGTGGCAATGGCCTGCAAACCGGCAACACCCGCTCCTATGACCAATACCTTGGCCGGGGGCACTGTTCCTGCAGCAGTCATTAACATAGGGAAAAATCGGGGAAGCTCCGCTGCAGCCAATAATACAGCTTTATAACCGGATACCGTACTCATGCTGGACAAGACATCCATGCTCTGAGCTCTGGTAATCCTTGGAATGGAATCCATACTAAACAAGGTAATTCCTTGACTGGCCATCTGTTCCATTAACTCACGGGCCACCAAGGGCTGGTACACCCCCACTACAATCTTGCCGGATGGAAGGGATTTCCACTCAGCTTCTTCCAAAGGGGAAATCTGAAAAAGCAAATCCGATTGAGTTAAAACAGCTGGTCTATCTACGATTTCCGCACCGGCATTCTGAAATAATTCATCAGACAAGTAAGCAGAATGACCCGCTCCTGATTCAATTAGAACCTTGTTCCCAGCGGAAGCCAATGCCTTAACAGCCTCAGGATGAAGGGAAACCCGTTTTTCGGGTAAGGGTTCTTTAAGTACACCTAAAACCATAATGGGTAGTTTATTGTCATAGTTTATAAAATTGAAGTTTATCTTAGCTCATGTTTTCGACAAATATTGGCAATAAAATTGTAGTTCACAAGTCCCTTGAAGGAATGGTTAAAACCACACCGCCACCAAAGGAACCAAAATAAGGGACAGGCCTATGGTTAAAAGTACTAAAATCGCTGAAGCTTCTTCTTTGGATTGGAGAAAAGAAGCATAAACGGTGACATTGGCCGCCACGGGGAAAAAAGGGACCAGTGAAAGCATTTGCCTATCTTCCTGTTCAAGCTGATCCACCAGTAAAAATTCCAACAATAAAAGTATTGCCATTATTCCTACTGCGCTTATTGTCCGCAATGATAGAATTTTGATAAAATATCCTTTATCCAAGCCTCTGAAATTGACCTTGATCACATTCATGCCAAGGATCATCATGCCTCCGGCAGATACAATAACGCTGAAAACATCCATCACAGGGATTACTTCTTCAGGTATTTCATACCTCAGGAACTTTAAAGCTAAGGCAAATAGAAAGGCATATATGAATGGTATTTTGAATATTTTTGCAAGAGCTTCTCGTGTAGAAAATTTGGATTTCGCCACCAGGTAATAACCAATGGTATTTCCATAGAGGGCCGTTCCAATGTATATGCAGATTAAAGAAGTTATCCCTTCCTTTCCAAATAAGGCCATAACTACAGGAATACCGAAAAAAGCCACATTGAAAAAGGAGAAAGAACTTTTGAGTAAATAGGAATTATCTGTGTTTGAAAAATATTGGTAAGCCACTTTTGCAGGTAAAACCATGGCTGCAGCCATGCTAAATGAAATAAGGGGCAATAGGGCAAGTTTTACTGCATCCGCTTCCAAAACATGATTGATCACCAAAGAAGGCATTAAGAAATAAATCAATGGAAGGGTCACCCAAGCCTTTGACACCCATTTTTTTTTAACCACCCAAAACCCGATGGGAATAAACAATAAGTAGGGAAAAAGACTTTTATATAGATCAAGAAAAACGCCCATTCTTTATTTTGAATATGATATCCTTAGATAAGGTTGCTGCAGTACGGACATTGAACCAGACAGCATTGACATCAAGCAACAATCCGTTGACTATATGCCCCAAAGCGTATATTCCCTCTCCTCCTTTGGGTGAAACGACCTGCATGGTACGTTCATTGATCAAGGCCCCTCCAATGGGATAACCAGACAAATATTCCTTTTTCATCATGTTATCTATTAATGTTCTTCCCATTTGTCCCAAATGAGAGGAACTTCCCGTGGAATTGATGAGTTTGTCGACAAGACGATTTTCAGAATTTCCCAGCCTCATAGTGAACTTTTCAGATCTTTTTTCAAAATCAACCTCCAGAAACTCCGGAAAAACTTCTAATTTTTCTTCATTAAAAAGGGATTGCAAACGGTAAGCATTGTACAGGGGCATGGCATGTCTATTGATCATCCAATAAGCGCTTAACCATTTTTTGAACCGTTCCTTTTCATCTATGCTTAGCAAACTCCACATGTCTGAAGCATCGTATCGAAGGGAGTAAATGACACTCATTATCGCATCCCCTCCTTTTTCCGCACATGAAATATCCCAGTTCAGGAGCGGACGGGAAGGTTTCCCTGTTCGGTTCACCCCCTTCCAGTCAATGGGTTTCCCATAATAATCCTCCACTTCCTGCTGAAACATGCTGAAAATCAATTTTATCCCGGGATTGCGGAAAGACTCCCTTTTTATTTTGTGGATGTTTCTGATCGTGAGAAATTTTCTTTTGTACGATTGATTCTCTTCCGGTTGAACCCGAGGCAATATACCATCAGGAGAAAAAAGGCTGATTTTGCCGCTATGCCCATTATCCACCAAAGTCATAATGGCGTCTATGGCACTTAGACTGCTCCCTAAAATCCCCACATGATCATCAGTATTTATCTTTTGTATGATTCTTTCCGATGGCCAGGGAAAATCAATATATTGTGGATATTCACATAACTCCGGATAATTCTTGGGTTTTGGAGTTCCCAAGGCAAGTACAATAAAATCGGCTGGTATACGACAGCCATCATGACAAATGACCTCATAAGCATCCCCGTCCCTATGGAGATCTATAGCTTCCGCATGAATAACATCCAAATTAACTCCTTTCTCCCAAGCCTTCTTTATATAAAAATTTGCTTGCTCGGCTACATAATCTCCATACAATTTTCTAGTGGTATAGGTATGGTCCGTTGATCCCTTTCCTTTGACATCTTTTCTGGCTTTTCCTCCGTGAGTTTTCAGCCAATCAGAAAAATGTCCGGGCTCAGCGGCATGAATACCCATAAGGTCGGCTTGCGTATTCAGCAGATGCCCAGGTTGGTCGGTTCCAAAGGCCAATCCATACCCTATGCGGTCATCTTTTTCTATCACGGTTAATTTAACTTCTTTGGTGAGTCCCAAAGTGGTGATTTGAAGCAAAAGCTCAATATAAACTGCCACTCCACAAGCACCACCTCCAATTATTGTAATGTTTTTCATAAGTGAACATTCCGAAATTATGAGGTATTATTACCCTTTGGATTAAATCTTCGAGTTATTGATCAAAAGCCGGAAAACCAAATTGAAATGACAATTAAACCTATAACTATGGGTGCAAAAGCGTAACCACTATTTGCTGTTCAAATGTGGTTGGAGTTAGGATAAAATTCCAATAAAAAATGAAAGTAGCCCGGGCTCTTTCATCGAATAATACAGATAAGAAGGCATATTAAATTTCTACCCCTTTCTTCTTTTCAATAAGAACGGTTCCGGATCTCCTCACCGTGTTTTTCACCAAATTAATGGCAATCCCGGTAATAACTGAATAAGTCAAAAACTTCACCAGATTGACATTATCATCGGACTCCTGATCCGGAGGATCCTGGCGGTAAATTTTTTCATAGATCAAATCAAAGCCTTTTTTGACCAGGATTCCTGCTGCCACCGCACTAAGTGAGATAACCATGCTCTGCAAAAACTTCTCATTTTTTGAACTTGACAAATCCATAGCTTTTTATTTAGATGATGAATGTCAATTCATGTGCAAAAACTTAACCATTTTTGATTTGGGGAAAATAAATTTTAAAGAAGATGTGAGCCAGATAATTGTGTTTTGTAATCAGTGATCAGTAAGTGGTGATCAGGTAACCGGTAGCCATGAGACATTACAGGCTGGAAGACCGGAGACAGAAGTCAGAAGATGCTGGATAATGTGGCTAAAGCCAAAGGATTCTTGTCCATTTTCCCGTTGGCTAAAGCCAACGGCAATTGAATAAATGGCCAAAAACATTTATTGTAATGTTTCCCCAGCTGGCAGTTTGATGGCTTGAACGGAAAAATATTAAGAGGAAAAGTGTCAACTAAATTCAGGACATGACACAACAACCGAAGACGGAAGAGGTCAGAAGTGGGAAGACCGGAGGGGGTGGAAGTTGGAGGTAGAAGAGAAGTTTACATCCGTGGACGGTGGTTAGCAACGGTAGATTAAGTCGCCGACTTGATTTATTGATTTTGAATCATGTAAAAAGGCTTGCTTAGAATCATCTTTGTTTGCGAAAATCCATCTTTCGCCCTTACAGGGCTAGGTTTTACAGAGGTATTGTTATTTCATCGGGCTTTACCCGATGGTATGTAATACACCCTTATAGTGCTCTTCAAAAACTGCAGTTTATAGGTTCTTTATACTTGCTACTTTATTCTTGGTTTATAGTTCTACTAATCTTGTACTTGATACTAATATCTTATACTTAAAAAGTTCATGGTAAAGCTTCCCTTTCCATTACCAAAACCAATTTATCCGATTTGGGACTGAGGGCCATTCTGGAGATGCCCTTATAACCTGGCAGGGAGAGAGTGGCAATTTTCTCCCAGGAAATACTCCTTTTTATATTTCTAAGGTATAGATCTTTGCCTTGGGCCATCAACATTTGATTTTTATCAATCCAAATAAAATCCTGTGAATCTCCCAAGGCTACTCCCAAATTTTCAGAACTTTTCTTTTTTAGGTCATAGGACATGATTTCCAGTGCCTTTTTGCCATCTACCACCACATTGCTGCCCGCATTCAAATAGGTAATTTGACTTGTTTTGGGCCGTTTACGGATACTTCTGCCCACATTTTCAGCTAAGGTCACCACCTCATCTTTACTGTAGGGATATACCAGTTTGTTGGGGCTGCCCAAGACAGACATGGCAGCGATATTATCATACCAGTCATAATAGCCCACGGGCATAATATCATCATAAAGCAACTCTGGTTCGCCCATATTGATGGGATAGAGCCAAAGCCTTTGTGTACTGTCTTCCTCCATGGTAACGGCGGAAACATATAAGCCGCAATCGGTCAGTGAAGGGGAAAGCTCGCTTTTATCCGCTGTTCGGGTAAGGTTGGTAAATTGATTGGTTTCAAAATTATACATGATGATGTCATTCATGCCACTGTCCGGCCTTGAGGAAAAGACCAGTTGGATATCATTGATAAAATTGGGATGATTATCAAACCCGGGGCTGTCCGTAATGTTTCTGGCGCTTCCCGGGATGATTTGAAAGTTTCCGAGAAACTTCTTGGTATCTATGGAAATAAGATCAAAAGATTCTTGGGCCTTTGGGGAAGAAATGTAGGCAAATAAAATGAGTAGGGTCAATAAATTTTGGCGAATCATATACAGTTGGCTTGTTTAAAAAGCCAAGTTACAAAATACCTGTTAAAAGATTAAAAGGTATCCAAATTATCTAATCTATATTGTGAAGGCTGGATTCCCTTACAATCAATTCTCCTGGAAGGGTAACTTCCTGGGTTCGAAGGGCTTTTGTTTAAATGATTGAGCAATAGTTCACAGCTGATGCGCCCAATGTCAAATGCTGGTTCAGCCACTGTAGTTAAGGTAGGGGAAATAATGGTGGAGACCGGGTCATTGGTGAAGCCCACCATACCCATCTCCTGACCAATAGCAATATTTCTGATTTTTAGGACTATCATTGCCCCTAGGGCTTTTCGGTCATTTATAATCATCCTGCATTACTTTTGGGATATCAACATTCCCTGTACGGTCAAAAAACACCAATGGAATTTCTTTGGATACCATCTCGTTAATATGATCGGTGGAACTGGAACAAGTGGAGATTAAAATTCCATCTAAACTTGAGATGGATAAATCATTCATTCATTATGGTATTTCCCTTTCCGATGAGTCATTGGTTACAAATAATATGATATTATATCCGTGACGATAAGCGGTTTTTTGGATTCCGGTAATGAACGTGGAAAAATAATAATTGGTAATGTTCTCTTCAATAAAGTCGCCCACAAGAGAAAGGGAGTTTTCCAGAAGGTTAATGTTTACTGATAATCAAATATTTTATTTATCATGATAGATGCAAAAATCCTTTATGCCCAGCTTTTGGATACCCTCCAAACCATTCTCCTTCAGGTAGGCTTTTCTGAAGAAAGAGCGAACCGCTGTGCGGAATTGTTTGCCAAAGCCAGTTTGGATGGGGTAGCTTCTCATGGACTGAACCGTTTTCCAGCGTTTATAGACATGATAAAAGAAGGTTATATTGATGTGAAGGCAGAACCGATCTTAATCAGTAACATTGGATTTTTTGAACGTTGGGATGGTCAACAGGGGGCTGGAAATTTAAACGCTTACCATTGTATGGACAGGGCCATACGTTTATCAAAGGAAAATGGGATCGGCTGCGTGGCCCTGAGAAACACCAATCATTGGATGAGGGCCGGCAATTTTGGCTGGCAGGCAGTGGAGCAGGGATGCATCGGGATTTGTTTTACCAATACCAAGCCCAACATGCCTGCCTGGGGAGGCAAAGAACCCATATTAGGAAATAATCCCCTGGTGATCGGTTTTCCAAGAAAGGAGGGGCCTATCGTTTTGGATATGGCTATGTCCCAGTTTTCCTATGGTAAAATGAGCAGTTATTTAAAGGAAAACAAATCCATGCCTTTTGAGGCTGGTTTTGACCAGAAAGGAAATCTCACCAAAGAGCCTGCTGAAATCATCGAAAAGGAGTTGTCGCTCCCAATGGGTTTGTGGAAAGGGGCAGGGCTGTCTTTGTTGTTGGATCTAATGGCCGCTGTATTGGCCGAGGGAAATGCTGTCCATGAAATAGGGAAGTTCAAAAGGGAGCAGGATATTTCCCAGGTGTTTATTTGCTTTTATCCCTCTATAATAGGTTTGCCTGAATTTCCTGAAGAAAAAGTGAATGAAATAATCAGCCATTTTAAATCTTCTGCCACTTTTGGACCCGAGGAAGTGCGATATCCCGGTGAGAATGTCCTGGCTGTCCGTGAACGGAACCTAGCGGAAGGGGTGCCGGTGGATCAGGATATCTGGAAGAAGGTTTTGGAGTTGTTGGATAAAGATTAATGAAATTAATCAGGATTGCTGGAGAAGAGGGTTTACCCATTGTTCAATCCATAGCCACTGTAACTTATGGTCCCACCTATGCGGCTATTTTGGGACAGAATCAGGTGGATTATATGCTCAAAAAAATCTACAGCTTGGAGGCACTTTTGGCACAGTTTGACCAAGGACATGTATTTTTAATTATCCAATGAAGTGATCTCCCAAGTCAAACAGCAGGGTGGAAAAAGCCTGCAATTTCTTATTAAATTACTGACTGCTCGAAGTGTTATTAAATAGGTTTTCTGCTTCTCCAGAAGGAAGTAAGCCCACCGATGGATCAGCATGGAGTTGGAAAAGCCTGGGATACTGTCCCAGGCTTTGATATGGAAGGTTTATAGACTTATTTGGAAATGGTAAAGTCGGGCAGCGGAATGATTTCGCCGCCTTTCATGGCGGATTCATGGGCCAAGATACCCACACAGGTAATATTCGCCGATTGCCTGGCATCTGGATAAGGAGCTCTTCCCTCGCTCAATGCACTCAATAATTCATGGACCAAATGTGGATGGGATCCTCCATGGCCTGCTCCCTGAATAAAGGACAGGTGCTGGTGATCATCAGCATCATAAACCCCGGCAGTGGTAAAAGGGGCAATTTCCTCGGGAAGCAAATGGGCATAATCCGGGATCTTCACTTTGGATGGTGTTTCCCAGGTATGTACAACGCTATCCTCATGCTCTACCAAGGTCCATTCAAACGATTTTTTGGAGCCATAGACATCAAAGCTTTCCCTGTACTGGCGGGCAGTATTGAACAGGGAACGGGTAACTTCTGCAGATAGATCAGAATCCTTCAACTTGATATGACAGGTTTCAATCGCAAATGGGGAACCGTATTTTTCTATTAGGGATTCATCGATTCTTCCAGAGCCAAAGCAGGAGACATATTCCGCCTGTGCCCTGGGCAAAGCCAATACCGGACCCACGCAATGGGTGGCATAGTGCATTGGGGGTAAGCCTTCCCAATAGCCCGGCCATCCGGACATATCCTGCTGGTGGGAACCCCTTAGGAACTGTATTTTTCCAAGTTCACCTTTCTCATACATCTCCTTTACAAAAAGGAATTCACGGCTATAAATGACCGTTTCCATCATCATATAGGTCAATCCTGTCCTTTCTGTTTCTTCCACAATCTGGCGGCATTCTTCTACTGTAGTGGCCATAGGTACGGTACAGGCCACATGCTTTCCTGCCCGAAGGGCTTTCAATGTCTGCTCTGCATGGCTTTGGATGGGCGTATTGATATGGACCACATCGATATCCGGATCCTTAAGCAATTCATCATAATCAGTGTACCTTTTGTCAATGCCAAAAGCATCACCAATCTCGTCTACTTTACTTCGGGTCCTTTGGCAAATGGCATACATATCCGCCAAGGGGTGTTTTTGATAAATAGGAATAAATTCGGCTCCAAAACCTAAACCGATGATGGCCACTTTAATTTTCTTTTGACTCATAATAAAAATCTTAAAGGTTAATATTATCTGATGAATAATTGGATGTTAATAGAAATGATCATTGGTTACCCGGTTAACCTGCCACAATAGGTGAACGGTTGAATATTTCAATTTTCTGCCCATAATTGGTTTCAATCCGTTTTGTGCCAGTGCCTCCTTCACTTTTTCTGCATCGATCAAGCTGGGTTCCTCAACGGGTATTTCCACAGCATCGTATCCTGTGTTTTTTATTTTCGGGAACAGTACCGTGGTTTCTGTACTAAAAGGGGAGGTCCAAAGCCATGTGCTGATCCCAAGGCTAACATTTAAACTCATATCTTATTTTTCTACTTTCATGATTCCGTTCATAATTCTCCAATGCCCAGGCACGGTGCAAACAAAAGGATAATCTCCTGGAGTGGTTGGGGCTGTGAAAACCAGGGTTTCACTTCCTTCGGGATTGACCAATCGTGTGGCTATGATGACCTCAGGGATTTTAGGGATAAAATTTTGCTCAGCGCCTTTCGGATCCCTGGCCAATTCATCTGCCGCATTTCCTACCGTTTCCAACATTCCCGATTTGATAACAACTAAGTTGTGCTGCATAAAATCCTGGTTTTCAAAATCAACGGTCACTTGCTGGCCTGCTTTTACTGTAAAGGATTCTTTATCAAACTTCATTTCATGAGGTATAACCCCTATTTTCACCACAACAGAACCTACCGCAGAGGGGGATTGATCAGCGTTGCCTCCTTGGGTGTGGGAAGTGGCCATGTCAGCTACTGATGGATCCCTTAACGATAATTGGGAATCATTTCCCATTCTGCCCCTGAACCAGAAGTTTTCCGAATATTCCCCTACAATATTTCCCCCTTCGTTATCATTTCCTACACGCACCCTCTCAGGGCTTAAAGGAGAAGTAAATAGGGAAATGGCTTTGCTTTTGCCGATACTTTTTCCGTTGATATCCAAGTTCATGGCACCGTCTTCCATTAGTTTGGCCTGGACAGTGAATTGTTCGGCAGGTAAATTTCTTGGGGATTTGATTTGATAAGCTTTACCTCCTTGTTTTACCAACCAGATCAAAGCATTGTCCTGAATGAAAAGACTGTATCCATTTTCCTTGCCTCCCTGTGCGGCAATTACCCCTTCCAGTTCCTCGGAAGCTTTACTGATGGAAGCGTTGATGGTTATTTCTTTTCCCGACACATCGGGTGGAAAAAGAATGGGAGATCTTCTGTCCAAAGGATACTGCTCTTCCATTAAGCTTTTAATTACCCTCTCCGTCAAACTCAATAAAGAATCAGGTTTATCTGGGTTTGGATTGGAGGATGCCTCTTCCATAAATGTATTAGGATGTCCTAACACTGCAGCAAAAACAGCCTGTGGAAGATATGGATCCGATGCGTTTTCTTTGTTTTTACTCGCCTCAAGGAGTTGTTGGCCCAGCAAATCGGAAGAGGGCATATTGGAAACCGCCAAGAGGGCTGTTTTTCTCAGGTTGAGATCTTCGTCTTGGATTACACCGGAGGCCATAATGGCCTCCAAAGAGGCCTGATTGGCAGGCAAGACCTTTAATGCATTTTTCCGTACACCGACTGCAGGATGGGACAAAGCTTCGGTTACCACTTCCATTGCCTCCTTGTTGGATCCATCAAGGACCCCTAAGCCATGAATTGTCCAGAGTGCATGGACCGCCGGACTGTTAAGCTCGATCTCATCCACACTTTGGTCTTCAATTATTTCATAAAGATCTTCTAACAACCCGGTATTTTGTGTTTCCACAATTAAGCGTTGGGCGGTGGTCCTCCAAAACATATTATCACTTTTTAAGCCTTCCAGGAGGCCTGCTCCCTTGCTTTTGTCCATTGAAAAGGGCTTGTTTTTCTTAGCTCCTTTATAGGAGATCCTGTAGATTCGGCCATGTTTACTGTCCCTTAAAGGGTTGATATAGGCATTTCCTTCCCCATTTTCAAAACCTTTGGGAGTAGGATTGTGCTGGATAATGAAATTATACCAATCTGCTATCCAAAGGGCACCATCCGGGCCCACTTCCGCATGGACCGGGGCAAACCATTCATCGGAACTGGAAAGAATATTGAATCCATTCTTTTCCTTGAATCCGGATCCTTCCTGCTCAATAACAGCATTGTGCAATACACGGCCGGTAGGCTCTGCCACGAATGCCACCTTGTTCCAGTAGGACTTGGGAAACTCCCTTGCTGTGTAAAAATTATGTCCCGCCGCCGCGGTATAACCCCCGTGCCAGTCTACCTGCCGCAGATAAGGGGTAACATGGGGCATGTCATAATGGGAATCAATTCCATGGACGGCATTACCGGAACCTCCGGTGAGAGGCCTTTTTAGGTATTGATTGGGCATTGCTAAGTAGGCGCTGTGCTGGCCATTGGCGGTGGATATAAAGACATCAAATTCTTCGGTAAAACCCAAACCCCAGGTGTTGTTACTTGTTCGGCCCAGGTATTCCAAGTTTTCGCCATCCGGGTCAAATCGGTAGATCCCTTGGCTGAAAGATATTGGTTTTCCGCTTACTTCCCCATTAAAACCGGCATAGCCCATTACACCCCAGATTTTGTTGTCCAGGGCATACTTTAAATTAGAAGGTCCGGCATGGGTATCGCTTTGGGACCAGCCGGTCATTATGACTTCCCGAATATCAGCCCAATCGTCTCCATCGGTATCTTTCAGAAACACAAAATTAGGGGCCATGGAAATAATCAGTCCACCGTTTACAAAGACCATGCTGGAAGGAATATTCAAGCTATCCGCAAAAATTGTAAATTTATCCGCCTTTCCGTCCCCATCAGTATCTTCCAGGATTTTTATGCGGTCTTTACCTGTACCTTCTTTTCTGACTTCATTGGGATAATCTATGGTTTCTACCACAAACAACCTGCCCCTTTCATCCCAGGCCATGGTTACAGGATTGATAACGTCCGGTTCTGAGGCAAAAAGCTCCAGCTCAAAATCCACCGGTACTTGAATGAGTTTCATGGATTCCTCAGGGGACAGTGCATGTTGAAACCTAGGGGCCGGATCCCTTTTTTCATAATTGGGAATATCGGCATCTTCAAAAGTAGGCACAGGGATATCATAATCAACCAATTGTTGGGCTACCTTATCACCTACCGCCCATAATACACCATTGGCTACCAACTCATGGAATTCAGGTTTGCTCCAGGTCCTTTCATCATGTCCATAAGCGGTATAGAATACCCGGCCTTTTCCCTGTTCCCTGATCCAGGTCCAGGGTTCCCTGTGATCGCCGTCCACCCGTTCCATCAGGACGGTCATGTCTTCATTGAGATTACTGTGAACATAGGTTTCGTCCCAAGTTTCAAATTCGGTGATGCCTTCCATAACCGGGTGATCTTCATGGACAATGTCCACGGTGAAATCCCCTGTCCCGTGAGATTTAAATTGTCCTCCTACAGCTTCTATAAACCAATCGGAATTCCTAAAACTCCATGATGCACTGTGGAGGGGAATCAATGCCTTACCGCTTTCCACAAATTCTTTTATTGCGGCTTCCTGGGCTGGCAGGATTTCATCATGATTGGCATAAATCATGAGCCCGTCATATTTTTCCAGGGTCTCTTTGGACAGATCATTTAAATCCGACGTATAGCTGAGGTTTATCCCTTTTTGAAACAAAGGCATCGCCAGCATTGGCATCAGTTTTTCTGAATGATGATGTTCGCTGTCATGACCTAAAAAAAGAATTTCTACTCGTCTGGGCCCAGAGGATAGGCCACCTTGGTTTGAACTTGGATTACAACTGCTGAACATCCAGAAAGAAAAAAATAACAGGTAAAATAAATTTTTCATATAATTTTAATTGGGGTAAATTTTAGTGTTAAATTGACCTTTATTTATTGAAGCCCTAAATTCAGAAATAATTCTAAGAGTCTCTTATTTTTTTACCTAATTTGGATTCGCTATATTAATAAAAATATTTGCCCCATGCGTTAAGAATGTCTTAATTTGGCCTTATTATCTCATTTTCCCCCTCATCCAATCGGCAAAATGTTGTTTGATGCCCGATAATCCGATCAACTGACCCTATCGTGGATCATAGATGGTCAGTAGTAGATCTTTATATCTTGGGGTGCAATCATGGAGAATCATATTTAAAGCGTTTTTTAAAATCCGACACCGGAAAAAATAAATGAAAATATTCCAAGATCCTGAAGTAAGATGGGGCGTAATAGGCGTGGGCAATGTTTGTGAAGTCAAAAGCGCCCCGGCAATGGGTTTAATTAAGAACTCGAAATTAGTGGCCGTGATGAGAAGGAACGGGGAAAAGGCAAAAGCCTATGCGGAAAAACACCAGGTCCCCAAATGGTATGCCCAGGCAGATGAACTTATCAATGACCCGGAAGTAAACGCCATTTATATAGCAACACCACCACACGTGCATGCGGAATTGACCAAAAAAGCAGCGGAGGCTGGCAAGCCGGTGTATGTGGAAAAACCTATGGCCCGGACTTATCAGGAATGTCTGGATATGCTTGAAAGCTGCAAAGGAGCCAATGTTCCGTTATTTGTAGCCTACTATAGAAGAACTTTACCCAATTTCCTAAAGGTGAAAGAATTGGTAGAAAGTGGGGCAATCGGGGATATTCGATTGGTGAACATCCAGATGAATCAATCCAAAGATCCCAATTTGGCAGTAAGCTCGGCCACTAATTGGAGAATTGACCCGGAAATAGCAGGAGGGGGCTATTTTTATGACTTGGCTTCCCATCAATTGGATTTTTTAGACTTTCTTGTCGGCCCGATCAAAAGGGCCCAAGGATTTTCAGGCAATCAGGCAGGGCTTTATCCGGCGGAAGATATTGTTTCTGCCTCATTCCAATTTGAAAATGGGGTAATGGGTACAGGAAGTTGGTGTTTTACTGCTGGGGAGGTTTCAAAGAAAGACCTGACTACCCTGGTGGGGAGCAAGGGCCAAATTTCTTATCCATCCTTTGGGGAGTCTTTTGTTTTGTTGGAAACTGATGAAAGAGGCAAAGAAAAGTTTGATTTTGAAATGCCCAAACATATCCAGCATTTTCTGATCGAAAGTGTAGTAGAGGAATTATTGGGGAAAGGTAAATGCCCAAGTACCGGTATTTCCGGGGCTAGAACAAACTGGGTTATGGAAAGTATTATAAAGAATTGATCGGACCACATCGGGGAGTAGGAAAAAAATTAACAAGTAAAAATAAAATCCGTAAAAAAAAACAGGTATAATGGATAAAAAGAAATTGGGATTTGGGATAATCGGAACTGGGGCGATTGCCGGTCATCATGCTGCGGCGATCAAGGCTTATAAAGGAAGTGAGCTTATTGCAGTTTGTAGTTCCAGTGAATCCAGGGCAAAGGAAGCCCAGGAGAGTTTTGGGGTCCCGGCGTATTTTAATGTTGAGGAATTTTTGGACAATGATGCCATTGATGTGGTGAGCATATGTACGGAAAGCGGCGGTCACATGGAACCCGGTATCGCTGCAGCCAGGGCAGGAAAGCATGTTTTATTGGAAAAACCCATTGAAGTCAGCTTAGATCGGGCCGATCAATTGATTGCGGCCTGTGAAACTTCCGGGGTGAAATTGGCAGTAATTTTTCAAAACAGGTTCAAAACCGGGTTCCGGAAAGTCAAAGAGGCTTTAGATCAAGGTGTTTTAGGGAAATTGATTATGGGAAATGCGGCCATCAATTGGTACCGGGATCCTTCCTATTACCAAAGCAGTGACTGGAAAGGTACTCTAAAAGGAGATGGTGGGGCTGCCCTGATCAATCAAGGGATCCATACCATAGACTTGTTATTGGAGGTCATGGGTGATGTGGAATCTGTTTATGGGCAGATAAAAACGTTGATTCATGACATTGAGGGGGAGGATCTAGGCGCCGCCATATTGAATTTTAAGAATGGAGCGATGGGTACGATTACAGCAGGAACTTCTTTGTATCCTGGTTATCCAGAACGGTTGGAGATTTATGGGGAAAAAGGAAGTATTATTCTTGAAGCCGGAAAAATTACTGCCTGGAATATAAATGGGGAGGAAGCGCCACAAGATATTGCCTCCGAAACGGAAGGGAGTGGCTCATCCGATCCCATGGCTATAGATTATAATTTGCATTTGGCACAGATCAAGGATTTGGTGGAGGCCATTTGGGAGGATAGGGATCCTTTGGTAACGGGGGTTTCGGGCAAAAAATCCCTGGAATTGATTTTGGGGATTTATCAGTCTTCAAAAGAGGGAAAGCCCATCAGGTTATAGGAAACATTCTAAGTTGGCACAATAGCCGCCGGAAAGTTCCGGCCATGGCTATTGTGCCAACCTCATTGTTTTTCCCTTTAATGTTGCAATCATATTTTGGATCCCTAGGGTAAAAATAAATAACACATGCTTTACCTTTGAAATCTTCGCTTAAGGTAAAATTCCTCCCGGAAGTGGAAGCAAGTGTGAAATTTGGAGCTTTTTGACCAATTTTTAATACCAAAGGAAGTATATTTTGTGATTTCGATGAAAGTTTTCGCCACAGATTACCCGGATTTTCACAGATTTAATTAGGTACCCATTTTTTTCATCTGTGTTAATCTGTGCTATCTGTGGTGGTTTACTCTATTTATAGTCAGGGAGAAATTGTGTGTCTGTAAAATGGCCAAACCTTGCTAAGCAAAATCCTACTGAACCATTTTTAGGGATAAACCTATTAATAATGGATAACTTTGTAAATATCATTTTTAAACCATACTCGAATTTTGAGCCAACGAAGTGTTCAGCACATGCTGCTTGCAGGAATATTTTTTGCCTTGATGCAGGTAATGGTGAAATTTGTCCCCCATTTGCCAGCCATAGAAATCATATTTTTCAGGTCATTGTTCAGTTTGGGCTTTACCTATATCATATTAAAGAAAAAGAGGGTATCCCTGTTGGGGAACAATAAAAAGCTGTTGATCATGAGGGGGGTTAGTGGATCCATAGGCCTGATCTTTTTCTTCTATACTTTGCAGCATATTCCTTTGGCCAGTGCCGTAACCATTCAATATCTTTCCCCAATATTTACTACCTTGTTGGGTATTTTTCTCGTGAAAGAAAAAGTCAGACCTATGCAGTTTCTTTGTTTTGCCATTGCCTTTGGAGGGGTAATTATCATAGAAGGTTTTGACCCGCGGATTTCGCCTGCTTTTCTTTTGATAGGGGTGGCTTCAGCTTTCTTTTCCGGTCTGGCATATAACATTATCCGGAAACTCAAGAATACAGAACACCCATTGGTCATTGTTTTCTATTTTCCACTGGTGACCTTGCCCATAGCTTCAGTATATTGCTTATTTTACTGGGAGTGGCCCAGCGGTTGGGATTGGTTGATATTATTGGGAGTCGGGATTTTCACTCAGTTTGCCCAGTATTTTATGACCATGGCCTACCAAAATGCCAACCTTTCCAAAATTGCCAGTTTAAATTATATAGGAATTCTTTATGCTTTGGGATTTGGCTTCATCTTTTTCGATGAAAGGTTTAACTTGCTGACTTATTTTGGAATGGCATTGGTGTTGTCAGGCGTAATATTAAATATCAGATCTAAATAAATGAAAATAACCAAGGATTTATATCAAGGTTCTTTAACCCTGTTAACAGATTTCTATCAATTGACCATGGCCTATGCCTATTGGAAATCAGGCAAGTCAGAGCAGGAGGCGGTTTTCAATCTTTTCTTTCGGAAGAATCCTTTTCAAAATGGTTTTACGATAGCTGCCGGATTGGAATATGTGATAGATTATTGCAACAACTTTACCTTTCAAGAGAAGGATCTCCTTTATCTGAGGGAAATGAAAAAGGAAGATGGGTCTCCCATGTTTGAAGCAGATTTTATTCAATATCTGGAAGATATGGAATTCAGCTGTGATATAGATGCGGTAGAGGAGGGAGAAGTGGTCTTTCCGCATATGCCGCTTATTAGGGTCAGGGGCCCTTTGATCCAATGCCAGCTTTTGGAAACGCCCCTGTTAAACCTGGTTAATTTCCAGACCTTGGTGGCCACCAAGGCAGCGCGGATTTCCCTGGCGGCAAAAGGCGATCCCGTAATGGAATTTGGCCTAAGACGGGCGCAGGGAATTGATGGTGCCATAGCGGCCACCAGGGCTTCTTACATCGGCGGCTGCTCTTCCACCAGCAATGTGATGGCAGGAAAACTTTTGGATATACCTGTAGCAGGGACCCATGCCCATAGCTGGATCATGTCCTTTGACAATGAATTGGCAGCTTTTAAGGCCTACGCAGATACTTTTCCCGACAATTGCACTCTTCTCGTCGATACTTATGATACCATAAACGGGATCAAAAATGCCATCCTGGTGGGAAATATGCTTAAGAAAAAAGGAAAAAACCTTCTAGGCATAAGGATAGATTCCGGTGATTTGGCCTACTTCAGTAATATTGCCCGTAAAATGCTGGATGAAGCAGGATTTCCAAAGACAAAGATCGTAGCCAGTAACGATTTGGACGAACATATCCTGACTTCCCTTAAAATGCAGGAAGCTTCAATAGATATATGGGGCATAGGGACCAAATTGGTGACAGCCTATGATCAGCCTGCTTTGGGAGCAGTCTATAAATTATCGGCCATGAAAGAAGAAGGAGATTGGGAGCCCAAGATCAAGCTTTCCCAACAGTCGATCAAGATCAACATCCCAGGGTTCCATAATGTTAAAAGGTTCATAGTCGACGGCAAAGCCATCGGGGATATGATTTATTTAGAAGGGTTTGAAGAAGATGGCAACCCTTTCCTGATTATTGACCCCATAGATCCCACAAAGAGAAAAAAAATCAGCCCCAAGAATATAATTTCGGAAATACTGCTCAAGCCGATCTTCAAACAGGGAAAGATGATCTATAAATTACCGAAGATTCATCAGATCAGACAAAGGACTTTTGACCGCTTGGCCCATTTCGACAAAACCCATAAGCGGTTGATCAATCCCCACATTTATCCTGTTGGGCTTGAAGAGTCCTTATCTCATTTAAGAACAAATCTTGTTCTAAAGGCAAAGTCACAAGATGGTGAGTAAAAAAATCATATTCAGTATTGGGAATTACCAGTATTTAAACAATGAAGTCCTTGAATTGGGGGATTTTGAAAAAGGGAATATGGAGGTGAAGTTTTTTCCTGATGGGGAGAGATATCAACGGATTCTCACCAATGTAAGTGGGAGGGATGTCGCATTGATCGGAGGGACCATTACTGATTCCGATACATTGGAGATTTATGATCTGGCTTTTGCATTAATTAAATATGGTGCAAGATCTATTCATTTAATATTCCCCTATTTTGGCTATTCTACCATGGAAAGGGCTAAAATGCCCGGGGAAGTGGTCACCGCAAAATCCAGAGCAGTCATTTTTTCTTCCTTGCCAAGGACCAGTTTAGGGAATTATTTTGTTTTTTTCGACCTGCACTCCGAAGGGATTCCGCATTATTTTGAGGGGGAATCCTTAATCAAGCATATTTATTGCAAGTCCATTATTACCAGACTGGCCAAAGAAATGGCGGACACGGATTTTGTGATGGCCTGTACCGATGCAGGGAGAGCAAAATGGGTAGAATGGCTGGCCAATGAAATGGGTGTAAACGCTGCCTTTGTATTCAAGAGAAGGGTCAGTGGGGAAAAATCGGAAATCACCTCTATCAGTGCGGATGTGGAAGGTAAAGATGTGGTGATTTACGATGATATGGTCCGAACAGGTGGTTCTTTGATAAATGCGGCCAAAGCCTATAAAGAAGCAGGCGCAAAAAAAATTTATGCCATTACCACCCATGGGCTTTTCAACAATGAGGCAATTGACAAGATAAAGAAAAGCGGGATAATTGAAAAAATGGTTACTACCAATTCACATCCCAACAGCTATATCATTACAGACCCTATTATACGAATTGAGAGTATTGCTTCCTTGATTGTAGACCTATTAAAAGTTGATATTTGACTAAAATTGTTACGAACATTAACAGGTTATTATGAAAGCTTTATTAATAATAGACGTTCAGTATGATTTTCTGCCAGGAGGTGCTTTGGCGGTCAAAGATGGTGATCAGATTATCACTGTAATCAATCGGTTACAAGAGGAATTCGATTTTATCGTTGCTACACAGGATTGGCATCCAGCTGATCATGGGAGTTTTGCGGCCAATCATCAAGGCAAAAAACCTGGGGATTTTATACAATTGGGTAATTTAGAACAAGTTCTTTGGCCAGTGCATTGCGTTCAAGGCAGCAAAGGAGCAGAATTCCATGAAGATCTCGACCAGACCCGGTGGAAAAAAATCTTTAAAAAAGGCACAAATCCTTATGTAGACAGTTATAGCGGTTTTTTCGATAATGATCGAAGGGAAAATACCGGACTTGGCCCCTATCTTAAAGATCATGATATAGAAGAAGTGCTTGTTACTGGACTTGCCACAGATTTTTGTGTAAAGTTTACCGTACTTGATGCCATTAAAGAAGGTTTCGAGACTACCCTGATCAAAGATGCTACCAAGGCAGTGAATCTGTTATCCCACGATTTCGACTCTGCCATCAAGGAAATGACCAAAGCAGGGGCAGAAGTCATAAACTCGAACCAACTTTTGAAAAAACAGCGTTGATTGGTTCTAATTGATCTCTTTTGAAACTTGGGCACTAAGCTGCAAACCTTATATTTGCAGCTTTATCTTAAAGCAGTCAAACTAAATATGAATAATTTTATCGAAGAGTTGAGATGGAGAGGGATGCTCCAGGATATGACACCTGAAATCGAAGAGCACCTGAACAAGGGAACGGCTTCGGCCTATCTTGGCTTTGACCCTACTGCAGATTCTTTACACATAGGCCATTTAGTTGGTGTGATGACCCTTCTCCATTTCCAACGGGCAGGACACAAACCCTTTGCTTTGTTGGGGGGGGCTACAGGAATGATCGGCGACCCTTCTTTTAAATCGGCTGAAAGAAATTTACTGGATAAAGAAACCCTGGATCTTAATATAGCAAGTATCAAAAAGCAATTGGGGAAGTTTTTGAACTTCGGCGAAATTGGGGGAAACCAGGCAGAATTGGTGAACAATTATGATTGGATGTCACAATTCTCTTTTCTTGATTTTATCCGCGAGGTGGGAAAACACATCACTGTAAATTACATGATGTCGAAGGACAGTGTCAAAAGAAGATTGGAAGAGGGAAATGGACTTTCTTTTACGGAGTTTACTTATCAACTGATCCAAGGATATGACTTCTACCACTTGTGGAAAAACCGGGACTGCAGCATACAATTGGGGGGATCCGACCAGTGGGGCAATATCATAACGGGTACCGAACTGATCAGAAAAATGGGAGGTGGAAGCGCTTATGCCCTTACCGTTCCTTTGATCACCAAAGCAGATGGAAGCAAATTCGGCAAGACCGAAGGGGGCAGTGTGTGGCTTGATCCCGACAAGACCTCTCCTTATGCTTTTTACCAATTCTGGTTGAATGTGTCAGATGAAGATGCTTCCAAGTACATCCGTATTTTTACGACACTGGACAAGGAAAGCATAGAAACCCTGGAAACTGAACATACCAAAGCCCCTCACCTGAGGGTACTTCAAAAAGCCACAGCCAAAGAGATTACCATCATGGTGCACAGTGAAGCGGATTACGAAATGGCCCTTAAGGCTTCTTCTATATTATTTGGGAAGTCTTCTACAGAAGATTTAACGGCTTTGGATGAAAGGACCTTCCTACAGGTATTTGAGGGTGTGCCCCAAATTAAAATCGATAGGAAGAGCTATCAGGAGCTGGATAAAATATTGGACCTCTTGGCAGATCAAGAAGGAGTCATATTTGGATCTAAGGGGGAAGCAAGGAAAATGATCCAAGGCGGCGGGGTCAGCATCAATAAAAAAAAGGTGACAGATCCCAATGCTCCTGTAAATTTTCTATTACTTCAAGATCAATATTTGTTGGTCCAAAAAGGCAAAAAGAATTATTATATAATAAAGATAAGATAATAAGAAATGATCTAAACTAACCTGGTGAGAATAAATCATTTAATTTTTTTAAACTATATTTAAGCTTTCAAGCTTTTAATCGATGGGAGCAAACGAAAGACAGCGAAAAGAAAAGGAAATCGTCGAATCAGCGGTTAAATTATTTTCTTCTAAAAGCTATCATGCCACTAAAATGGATGAAGTGGCCAAGCAAGCCAAAATGAGCAAAGGGCTTATTTATTTTTATTTTAAAAATAAGGAAGATCTTTATATGGCGGTAACCAAAAAAGCCTTTGAGGAATTGAGGGATGTTTTTAAAGAAACCCATAGAATTAAGGGTAAGAACGGATTAGAAATGATCACTGACTTGGTAAATAATTTTTTCAAGTTTACAACAGAAAACCGGATGTTCCACGAAGCTATCTTGAACTTTATGGGGATCATGGCTTTATATAACGACGAAATATTGCGATCAAAAATTGACCCGTTTATTTTGGAAAGTTCAAATTTCAAACAATTATTGGATACCCACCATGACCCTGCCAAGATAGGGACCCAAATTATTTCGCTAGGCATACGGGATGGCAGCATGAGGCCGGACCTTCAGCCGGAAACTACTTTTTATACCGTTTGGACCATGATGATCGGCTATGAACGATTAAAAGGCCCGATAGATTATGATTTTAAAGAAGTGAAAATCAGTTCAGATAGCTGGAAGAACGGTTTTATGAAATTGCTTCAAGAGATGTTAAAAGGTACCATCCAGGGACATAAGCCACAGATTGTGCAAGGAAGTCTGTTTTAAGGGGGTTGGGATGTCGGATGTCTGAGCGATTGAGAGAGTACAATGTACCAAGTACAAGGTACAAAGATGACGATTGCCTCGGATTCTATTACCCGTCCTCAGGGCGGCGGAAAGGGATGGGGAGAAAAACTCGGACTTTACCCCTATAATAGGCCCACCCGGATAATGTGGCTAAAGCCAACGGCAATTGAAATAGCCAAAAGCATTTATTGTAATGTTTCCCCAGCTGGCAGTTTTTATGGCTTGAACGGAAAAAATATTAAGTGGAAAAAGTGTCAACTAAATTCTGGACGTGACACGGGTAATGGAAAATATGAGGAGGAAGGAAGATAGCAAGGCAGGGAAAACATCCTTGGACAAGGTACTCCAGCCGCTAATAAAGCGCAGAATACCTAAAGGGTGTAGCCCGCTTTAAGAGCCTTAATATAAAAGTCGGGTGATGTGGATTTTAGGCATTTTTATTGCTTCCTTTATATAATAATTTATCAATCTGTTACGCAAGTTAATTTTGTTCCACAAGTTAAAAATTGAAATCTTATGTCAATGTTTCTCGGCGCAATAACGATCCTGGGAATTGCTGTGGCTTTATTCCTACTGTTTAGATTTATATTTACAAAAAAGAAGCAAAAAACTAAATCAGGAGAAATGGCTTCTGATGAGGTGCTAAACAAAGAAGTTTCCCATTTTGATACCAAGACTGGTGGAGAAAAGAGCGAAGGAAATGAAGAGGATCAGATAGAAAAAAGTGATAATAATAAAGAGATTAGGTAAAGTCTTTATGGATAAGTTTATTCATGCAGATTTATAATGCCTAATCTTCGGGGGTATGAATTATATTCCCGTGCTTATCAACTTCCATGGTTTCTACCCTGACGGCCTGTTTGAGAGGCTTAATATAGCCCCCCAACTTTTTAGCAATATAAAAGGTGACCTGTGCGCCAAATAAAAAGATCACTACGGAATAATATACCCAAATCAGAACCACTACCAAGGATCCAGCAGCACCATAAGCACTTCCCAAGTCACTGTTTCCCATATAAATGCCTATTAAATATTTACCAAGGGCAAACAACAGCATGGTAACAAATGCTCCCAGCCAAACATCTCTCCACCTTACTTTTGCATCCGGTAAAATCTTATACATCAATCCGAAAATAACAATCAGTAAGACTTGTGAAAAAATGAAATTAGTGATGGTGATAAGTAAGGCATTGTCACCATTGAGAAATTCTGCCAAATAATTAAAGAATACCACAATCAGGGCATCTATAATCAGCGATACCAACAAAACAAATCCAATGGAGGCCACCATGGAAAAACTTATCAACCTGTTAATTATAAATTTTAAATATCCCCTGTTCGGCTTGGGTTTGATATGCCAGATATGGTTAATGCTATTTTGTAAACTGACAAAAACAGTAGTAGCACTAAAAGCTAAAATACCGATGGCTATTAAATTGGCGATAAATCCTTTGGTATCTTCAGATACATTGTAGATGATATCATCCAAAGTTTTAGCAGTCTCTGGGCCGGAAAGACTGGACACCTGGTTGAGTAACTCTTCCCTTACAGCACCTTCGTCTGTATAAAGAGCAGTCCCAATATTTAAAATTATGATGAGAAAGGCAGGCATGCTGAAAATCGTGTAGAAAGCAGTACTTGCCGCAAAAGTCATGGAATCACTCTTCCCAAAATCAATGACACTGTCTTTTAATATTTGGAAAACGGTCAATTTTCGAAATTTCTTAAACATGCATTTAATTGATATAATACACCAATAAATTATATAACGGCTAATATAAATTAAAAAATTGGATCAAATTTCATTCCCAAACCTCCGGAAATCAGAAGTTAAATTATGAGTTCATTACCTGATGCCTTTTTCTGGAAATTTTGGCGTTACTTTTCTTCCAAAATCCATCATGATTCCTATATCATGTTCCTTATCCCCGGAAGGGATTATTACCGGACCAATTCCAGCCTGCTTCAATTTATAATCCAAATACCCAATCACCACCGGCACTTCAGCACCCATGGCGATATGGTAAAAACCTGATTTCCATTTCGGGGCATAACTGCGTGTCCCTTCAGGGGTCACCATGATGACCAGCTGGTCCCGTTCCTTCAGCATCATGACCATAGCTTCGGTATATGTTTGCTTCCTTTTGCCCGAAATTCTTTTCCGGTCAATGGCTATTCCACCAAGGCTTATGATCAACCAGCCCAAAGGCCCCACCATCACTTCTTTTTTTATGGTAAACCGAACAGGGACATCCATAATATAAAAAGCTGCCCTGGCATAAAACAAGTCCCAATTGCTGGTATGGGGAACAGCAATCAAAACAGCTTTCCTTAAGCCTTGAGGCCATTCACCTGTCACTTTCCAGCCTGTGATCCAAAAAACAAAGCGAGCCAATAATTTCATTATTTTCGTTTTTCCTTTTCTAATGTTCCCAAAGCAACCAGGTTTGGATCTGTCTCTAAATAGGCTATTGCCCCTTTGTACCCTTCTCCAAATATTTCCTTAGCCTTTTTGATGTCGAATGCCCCATATCTCCCCAAACACTGAGGTTCAATAAAAGAGTCACACCTTTTTTGCCGGCTATAAACATTGCAGTTCATGGCCATAATCACCGTTCTTTCAATAAGCTTTTTTATATTTCCAATGTTATGCACTTCGGGCAAATGGTTACAATTGACCCCGATAATGTAGTCACACTGCCCCTCCAGGGGATCAATGGGCATATTGTTCAATACCCCACCGTCGACATATATATCGCCCTCAATGGAAATAGGGTCAAACATTCCGGGAATACAGGTAGATGCCATAAGGGGTTTAATGATCTCCCCTTCCGAAAAATATACTACTTTACCCTTAGAAAGATCGGTAGCTGCAATGGTAAGGGGGATTTTCAAATTGGAAAAATCGTTGTGGGCCAAAAATTGTCCATATAGGGATTCTAGCATATCCATTTTCAATATTCCTTTCCAACTGATGGCTGGCCTCAGGAATTTGAAAAATTTTGTTTTTATGATAATATCAAAAATCTCATCTGGGGTATAACCATAACAATACATAGTTCCAGCAATGGCCCCCGCACTGGTCCCTGCTACCCTATCGGGAAAAATACCTGTTTCATTCAGAGCTTTCAGCACGCCAAGGTGAGCAATTCCCCTCACCCCTCCCCCAGAAAGGGCAATACCTATTTTAGTTGCGGTTTTCACTTATGAACATCTTCTGTCAAATCTTCCTTTACTCATTGACAACCCCCATGGCACAGAATTTTTCAATTCGATGTTCCATTCGCACTTCAGGGGTCTTTGCATCCAACTCCTTCAATGCTTCCAGAAGTGTGGACTTTAAAGTGTGGGCCATGACTTTCATGTTCTTATGTGCGCCACCGAGAGGCTCGCTTATAATGCCATCAATCAAATGATGCTGCAACATATCAGAAGCTGTTAATTTCAAAGCCTCTGCAGCTTGTTCTTTATAATCCCAACTCCTCCATAAAATCGAAGAACATGATTCCGGTGAGATAACTGAATACCAAGTGTTTTCAAGCATAAACACCTTGTCCCCTATTGCTATTCCCAAAGCTCCCCCCGAGGCTCCTTCACCAATGATGATGCAGATGACCGGTACTTTTAACGTGAACATTTCTTTCAAATTTTTGGCAATGGCTTCTCCCTGCCCCCTCTCTTCGGCCTCTATGCCCGGAAAAGCGCCCGGAGTATCAATGAGGGTGATAATTGGCTTCCCGAACTTTTCGGCCATTTTCATTAGACGGAGTGCCTTGCGGTAACCTTCCGGATTGGCCATACCAAAATTCCTCTCTTGCCTTTGTTTGGTATTCCTGCCTTTTTGCTGGCCTATAAACATCACAGATCTTCCGTCAATATCCCCAAGTCCACCTATCATGGCTTTATCGTCCCTTACATTTCTATCTCCATGGATTTCTATAAAATCATTGGTTATTTCATAAATATAGTCCAATGCGTAGGGTCTGTCGGCATGTCTCGAGAGTTGTACTCTTTGCCATCTAGTTAAATTTTGGAAAGTTTCTTTTTTCAAAGCTTGTATTTTTTCTTCCAAAGACTGAATATCAACAGATAAATCCATGTTTTTACCCTGAGCTAACTCCTTCATCTCCTGAAGTTTAAGCTCTAGATCAGCAATTGGTTTTTCGAATTCTAGTACCATAACAAATGTGTTGAACCGTGGCAAAGATAAAAATATATTTCCTAAGAAAAATTATTAGGTTTTTCTTTAATTTAGAAAATATTTGGTAAACTTGAAAATGTCCACTATCAAACTAGGGTAAAGGGTAAGGTTTTTTGCATGACAAATTTGGTTATGGGGTTTTAAGTAGCAAGATCCGGGTTTTAAAGTGGCAGCTGGATCAGTAATATTGCTTTATAAAATTTAAGGATCATGGAAACACAACAGGAATTAAATTATAAAAGAATAGCGGAATCCATAGAATTCTTCAGGGTAAATTTCAAGTCTCAGCCAGGCCTGGAGGCAGCAGCAGAGCATGTTCATTTAAGCCCCTTCCATTTCCAAAGAATGTTCAGGGATTTGGCAGGGGTATCGCCGAAGCAGTTTTTGCAGTACCTGAGCTTGGAACATGCCAAGAAAATGCTAAAAAATACGGGAGCAAGCCTTTCGATCACCGCATTTGAAACCGGCTTGTCAGGAACAGGCAGGTTGTACGATCTTTTTGTCAAGGTGGAAGGAATGACCCCGGGGGAATATAAAAACGGTGGGGAATTGCTGGAAATTAACTACAGTTTCACTCAAAGCCCATTCGGGAACATTATAGTGGCCTCCACTCAAAAAGGGATCTGTCATATGGCATTTGCAGATAATGGAAGAGAGGAGGCCTTTGATCATCTTCGTTCAAATTTTCCCAATGCCCATTATTCCCAAATAGTGGACAGCATTCAACAAAACGCTTTGTCCATTTTTAGCCAGGATTGGAACAAGCCACGGCAAATTAAACTACACTTGAAAGGTAGTCCATTCCAAATCAAGGTTTGGGAGGCCCTGCTGAAAGTACCGATGGGAAGGTTGACCACTTATGCCAATTTAGCGGAACAATCCGGACATTCAGGTGCTTCAAGAGCCGTAGGCACAGCCATCGGCAAGAATCCTGTTGCTTTTCTGATCCCATGTCATCGGGTGATCAAAT
Source organism: Anditalea sp. (assembly GCA_040905145.1). Taxonomy (GTDB): domain Bacteria; phylum Bacteroidota; class Bacteroidia; order Cytophagales; family Cyclobacteriaceae; genus DATGMS01. The sequence goes on along the minus strand of JBBDSC010000050.1, from coordinate 12,921 downwards.
CCACTGGGGAGATTGGTCAATACCATTGGGGAAGCACCCGCAAAAATGCCATTATAGGATGGGAAGCATCCAAAAATGTTAAAAAAGGAAATTATAAAGTAGACTTAAAAATTTAAGAAGTTTAATAGGTTGGGTTCCTGTATTTGGAACAGAGGAAGTATTTATTGTATAAAAGATCATACATGCCGTTCCATTTCAAATAGTCATTATATTTTTATGTAGGCTGTTAAAGTCCTATCAAAAAAACAAACCGGTACCAAGCTGATCAAAAGTAAAAGCTATCAAAAAATAAAGAATCAGCTGGTCCGGAAAGTGAAAAATACTAACAACGACTTACCAATTAAGCAAACATTCGTTTCCTTTTTTGGCTTAAGGATTTCTTCGCCATTTTAACCATAGTTCAATAGGCTGTCCAAGGCATAATATTATTAATAAAACAGGGCAGTAAAATAAAACAATAGTAAAAAAGCATGTCCATATCTCATCCGTTGTTCAGTCTCATATCTCCGACCAGGAAGTGCCCCAAAAACCTCCTTTTCCTTGCCCGGCCACCATATCCAAAAACTTGTTCCACGCGCTGAGCTTTTTTCGCTCCACTTCCTTGAAGCTGGATTGTTTTTGCTTGATAACAGATATCAGTTCTACTCCTATTTCATGGGGAATCTTTACCGTTTCCATTCCTATTTGGACATTAAAAGAACCGTTGGCAGGTTCTACCCACGCTTTTAATTCCTGATCTTTGGTTTCGAAAGTGTATTTTAACATTTTTGTTGTTGGTTAAATTAAGATTTGAATTCTGTTTTAGATGCTTCTATTATTTTAGTCAGTTCAGAAGATGGAAATGGGATGCCATCATACAAGGGCTTGCAGATTTTTTCATACCCTTGCTTAGGATGCTTCATCAAAACATTTAATTGTTTTTTCATAATTATTTAGAGTTGTCATGTGAAAAGAAATTAAAAACTTTCAATCAAGATGCTAATGTAATAAAAAAAATTAAAATAAAAAGCATTTTTCATTATTCGAACAACATTTTTATAATTATAAAATATGAATAAGGCCAAAATCTGATATTTATCCTGTCCAATCATCAAGTAGATCATCCAAAAATAATCCTACTGTCAATTTTCGGCAAAAAAAACGAATGACTGCTAAAGAGCTAAAAACTATTCAACTCTGGGTACTTCATTAGCAAATTGTGCCTGTCCTTTAAAAAATAAATTAACAAAGAAGGGTGGACAAAATAAAAAGTTTCTTCGAGGTTTTCCTGTTTGAAATTTTTCTTTTTTAAAGAAATCCTCTCTCCTTTATAAATCGTTCTCCATTGTCATAGAGAAATTTTTTAACCACTAGTTCCACTTTATTATCCAAATTATCCAGAAGTTTTGGTCCTCCTTTTTCTTTAAGGTAGGCTTCTTCTGCAACAGGTAACCAACGAAGAAGCATGGGTCCGAGATCGTGGGATTTAGTTGAATTCCTGCAGTTGATAATTGGATTGATCAATCCATCAAAATCACTACCAATACATACGTGATCCCAAGGATTCTTTTCGGAATATAATTTACTCACTGAAATAATATGCAATATGTTAAAACACAAAGACAAAGGGTGGCGCTCTTCCCGTATGGGAATAAGCCAGGATTCAACTTCATCAGGTAGTAATAAATCGAGCTGATGAAATTTTTCAGGGAAAAAATATTTAAAATCTTCCACTGATATATATTCCATTTGATCTTCTTTAGTTAACATATTTTGCCAACCCACAATGCGCACATCTAGGCTCACCCCTATAAGCCCGTTACTATTGATGATTTCAACGATATCTTCATCCATTAAATTGATGCTCCAGGGATTAAAGGTGAACGTTTTATTGAAAGATCCCCACCTCCCTGCAATTTCCCGTTCAGTAAAAATCCCTATTTTAGGTATATCGTCATCACCCCTTATTTTTACCTTTAACTTCTCCGGCCTTATCTGATAGGAAAACACTGGCCTGAAACGGTGGAATTCATCCAATTGGTAATCAAATTGGGCTGAAGATTTTGCCGCAGTAGCGGTTGATCTTTGAGGGCTGGTCCAACCCGGCACTATAAATTTGATAGGGTATCTCAATTACCGGAAAGTATCTACACCATTTTTCTAATACTTTATACCGTAGAACAGGAAATAGAATATTTAGGAATAAATCATGTTTAATTTAAATAAATAATTATATTGTATTTGGATCTAACCAAAAATGTAAAATTAATGGATGGCAGGATTAGAAAACTGCAAAACAATAATTTTCAGAAGCCTTTTGAAAGTTCAGTTGTAATTTTTGACCATATGAACATGCCACTCAAAAAATCCGCTAAAGTTTACCTGTTAATTCTGATATTACTGACCAGTCATTTTGGTGCTTTTGCGCAAAGACCACCCACATATGGTCCCAATCCCCCGGAACCGACAAACCTGGTGCCCATCATTGCTGGTAGTGGAATTCTTTTAGGTGCAGCTACCTATTTTTACGTAAAACATCGGGGACCGAAAATCGCCATTCAGGATCATCTCCCCATGTATTTATTAAACCGGAATATTTTGCCTACTCCGGATGCGATAAATTTGATGCATGAACTTAATCCCCGGTTGAGTAAGAAAAAGATAATGCGGGCGAACAAAAAGCTGGTAAATCCTGAATTTCCGGAAATACCCCAAAGTCTGATTACAGCCAGCGCCAATGCAGTCCAAGCTACTACTTCTATGCCTGCAGGTTTGAAAGAACAGGTTGACGGATTCACCTCCCGGCTTGATGCCTTCCGTGGTACGGAAATCACCATTCAACCGGATGACCAAAAGGCAACTATTCAAAGCGCTCATTCAATTCTAAAAGAGATAGAAAAAGACATTACTTCTCCTGATCGGGATAAAGAGGAAAGCAATACGGTAACAAACCAGTTAATTACTGATCTGTTAAAGGTTTTAAATCAAACCTTGGACAAAACTATTGCTAATAAAACATTGGGAGAAGAAGATTTGGTACTTATAAAAGAGATTTCGGAAAATTTATCGGAATTATTGTTCCCAAATATCAATTATGAGCAAAATCTTGAAAAAAGCAGTCAGCTTCACATAAGAAACCCCAATGAAGTTGAAAATATATTTTTCGCATCGGCTGAGCCTGATGCCGTGGTTTATGTGAGATCAAATTATCAAGCAGAGGCCCAAAAAGATGTATTTAACGCTGCAGCCATCACCAATGAACAAGATAATAACAACATGTTAAAGGGCTTTGCCATTGCCGTGTTCAAATCTAATGCTGCGGGTGAACCTATTACAAAAGGACCTGAAGTGGAAGGAAAATATTTTGTGAAATATACGAGCCCCGCTTTAAAAAATTTCCCGGACACTTATCGCAATTTATCACCGCCCCTTGCTACCTATGCTTCGGCTTTTTTTCCACCTGCCAAATTTTATTTTATTATTGAAGATCTCAATGGAAAACAAATGGATCTAAGAGAACCTATAATCGATTTTAAAGATGCCTTTACAAAGCCTCAGCAGGAAAAGGTCAATGAAATGATTGTGGTGCCGATTTATGTAAAAACAAATGATTAAATTATTACGATATAGGGCAGCGTTGTTGACGGTGTTGTTCGGACTTTTTGGCGGTGCCCTCTCCCAACTGCTGGTTATAGATGAAATGACCTGGTATTATACGGCTTTAGCCAGTATCATTGCGTTGGTGGTCAATCTGTTGGTTTCGTTTTTATTGAAGGGCAGATGGAGTACGCGTATGAAGAATCATACTAAAATTGCTTCAATTTTACTTTTCCTTGCTCTAATAGCTACTATATATGCGCATACCAAATATTTTATTGAAGGCACCTTTTCCTATAGGGGTTACGATGATCAAATAAGTTATTATGTCAAAGGAAATGAATATACCTATGTTGCACAGGAGTTCAAGAAAGCAAATCCTTATATTCAATCTGACGCCGATCTTATACGGGAAGGGTTCGGTTCTCCGGAAGAAAAATATAAAGCATGGACAGAGCAATCCATAAATGAAAACAAGTTGGGATTGATATCCACCTATTCCTTGATCATTATCTTCTTTGTCAGCCTTATTTCTATTCTGATCGAAGTGCTGATGGGGCGTTATGGTAAAACTACGGAAAAAACCTTTGAATCTTTTGAAGACAAAAAATTAAAACTAAAATTTTAATATCTGCTTTCGTAGTAATATGAACGGGTTAATCTAAAGAAATTCGTTTTCTAATGGGTATTTAAACTAATTCACCTTATGAAACCGTCAACTACTTGGAGCCACTTTATTCTTGCCTGGGGCTTGATACTATTAAACTTTGTCAGCTGTACTGTTTTTGATGATGTGCCTACACCGGTTCTGACAAGGTATGATTTTCCATCAGAGGTTCTGGACAGTATCTTTACCAGGGATATCCCAAAAGATATACGAAATGTAGATAATTTCCTGGATAAGATTGTACGAAATGGAATGGCTATTCATGAAGGAAACGATCCGCCAGAAATAACCTTTAATGGTTCCAATAGTGTTGGGAAAAAATATACTATTGAACACGACTGTATTTATGATGAAAAAGTTCCGGCCAATGTTGATTCTCTTTATGGTAAATACGAGGAAACAATCCTACTATCCAATCAACAAAATACCTTTGTGGCCGATGTTAGCTATTTCTCTGTGGGCCATGATGATTATCCCCAATTCCCCAGTGGTCTGGACAGGGGTTCAGGTACAGGTTATGTGTCGGGAAATAACAATAATTTTACCATCTTCTATAAAGTAGAAGAAGGGAATGGGGTCTTTGATAATATTCCTTACCAGGCGCTTTGGATAATCTCCGGAACGGTTTCGGAAAATGCGCGGGAAATAACGAACGTTACCAAATGCCTGGTAATGCTTGGAAAAGGTCCAGATCCGGAGGATAAAATTGCGAATAGGGGTACCATCCGGATTTTTAGGGATGTCAATCCGGACTGGATTCAACCCGATGTGGCCATTTCAGATTTTTCGCCAACTGAAGGACCTTACGATACCGAGGTAACCATTAATGGTTCCGGATTTGGTACCGTTAATGATTCAGTTAAAGTAATGTTTAATAACAAAGAGGCGAAGGTTTTAGAAGCTAATCCCAATCAGCTAAGAGTAGAAGTACCCAAAGGGGCCGACACCGGACCGATTGCTGTTCAGGTAAATGATAAAATCGATTCGCTTAATACCTTCACCTACATTAAAGTGTATACCGTAAGCACACTGGCAGGGAATGGCAAACCAGCATTTCTTGATGGAAGTGGAGATATCGCGATGTTTGACCATCCATATGGAATAGCAGTAGATACAGATGGTATTGTCTATGTGGCGGATACTGGAAACAACCGTATCCGGAAAATTACTCCCGAAGGAGAGGTTAGCACTTTGACCATTAGCAACCAAGGCCCTCTTTTTCAGAGCATAAATGTCGACGCCATTTTTAATAATCCTCTTGGTGTAGCAGTAGATGCACAGGGGAATATCTATGTAGCTGATACTGAAAGTAACCGAATCCGCAAAATTACTACAACCGGCTTTATGACCACCTTGCAAAATTGCACATTTAGTAAAGGTACTGAATGTTTTACCGCATTTTTTAACCAACCAAGTGGAATTGCAGTAGATAATCTAAGTAATGTCTATGTGGCTGATGGAGGTAACAATGACAATAAAGAGCCTAGCATCCTTAAGATTACTGAAACTGGAATAATCAGTACTCTGACCAGTATAAGCCAATCTCCAAGTGGAGTAGCAACAGATACTCAAGGTAATGTATATGTGGCTGATAAAGGAAACCACCTCATCCGGAAGATCACCCCTGAGGGGGTAATCAGTACATTAGGTGGAGCTACCCAGTTTAATAGTCCGAGTGGAGTAGGAGTAGATGCTGAGGGAAATATTTATGTAGCTGATACAGAAAACCATCAAATCCAGAGGATTACCCCCTCAGGAGAGGTTAGCACCTTGGCTGGGACTGGCGAGGAGGGAATTTTAGATGGTATTGGTAGTACAGCTAGGTTCAACAATTCAACTGGCATTGCCATAGTTTCACAGGATACTATTTATGTGGCAGATTATCAAAACCACCTCATTCGTAAAATGATATTGGAATAAATGGAGTAGTATAATGAGATGGTGTAGTTGATAGCGTTCATTGGATTTTTGATTTTAGGAGGAATTTGAATAGATGATCCACCCCTTAACCTACTTGAGGCTTTTGAACCCAATACTGAGGAAAATTATTCCCATAAGTTGTTTGGAAATACATAGCCCTTTTGGTTCCAGCGATTTCCGCCAAAAATTATAAGTGACCATGGACAATGACACCGCCGACATATCCAACTAATACTTCAGGATATAATTCAGAAAAAATAGAGAAAGGGAAGCCATCTGTTTGCTTAAACCACTTTTTATGTGCCTTGAACGAATAAAATTTGTTTAGGATATTTAATGCAGGACAGTTTTCATTCGTCATTACAACTTCTTGATTAGTATAAAAAAGCTGCTGAAAATTAGATTAATATATTTATAAATTGGAATATTATTTGATTATGGCTTGAGCTTAAGGGTTGATTTCACCTAAATTCTGATTTATTGGAAATGAGCCCAATTTTACAACGCCCAAAACATCAAGCTTATGAGAAGCATTTTACGAAAAGGGAGAGGGGAATTATCTGTAGTTCCCCGATACCTGATCAGGTTGCCCTTATTTCTTATAGCAGTGCTGCTGGTTTTTTCGCTTCCTTCCCATGCCCAACAAACCACCGTTACAGGAACCGTTACCGATCCGGATGGTGAAACCATTCCTGGGGTAAATATTTTAGAAAGCGGAACAGATAATGGAACTGTAACAGATCTGGATGGAGTGTATTCCCTGACGACAGCTTCTCCAGAAGCTATTTTGGTTTTTTCCTTTGTTGGGTTTGAGTCACAGGAAATTCCTCTCGAGGGCCGAACCACCCTGGATGTTATTTTGGGGGAAGATACCCAAAGTTTGGATGAAGTAGTGGTAGTGGGTTACGGTATTCAAAGAAAAAGCGATGTGACAGGCTCCATCTCGGCCATCAAATCAGAAGAAATTTCCAGGCTTCCCACCCCCAATGTTACCCAATCCCTTCAGGGCCGGGTAAGTGGGGTTCAGGTCACTTCCGGTTCGGGAGCACCCGGTTCAGGGACCACCATACGGATTAGAGGAGTAGGTACTTTAAATAACGCGAACCCTTTGTTTGTGGTTGATGGAATGCTGCTCGATGATATTGATTTCATCAATCCCAATGATGTGGAATCCATAGAGGTACTTAAAGATGCTTCCGCGACGGCCATCTATGGTTCAAGAGGTGCCAATGGCGTAATTATAGTCACCACTAAGCAGGGTACTTTTGATAAAGAGATGACCATTAATGTGGATGCCTACACAGGCGTACAAAATGTCGCCAATAGAATTGATCTGGTGAATGCCCGCCAATTTGCCCAATTGGCCAATGAACTGAACCAAAATGTGGGCATTGAACCTGATTATGATGTAAACGAGTTCGGAGAAGGAACAGATTGGCAGGATTTAATCTTCCATTCGGCCCCTATATCCAATGTGAATATAGGCGCACAAGGGGGGTCCGCTAATACCAATTATAATTTCAGTGTCAATTATTTCAACCAGGCAGGCGTGGTAAAAGAATCGGAATTTGAAAGATTGACCGTGAGGCTGAACAACCAATACCAAGCTTCAGACGCGGTCAACTTTGGACATAACCTCTCCTTTATCTATTTCAAAAGGCAGGATGAACCAAGTGGCATTGTGGGAACCGCCTATCGGACCTATCCAACATTTGATCCCCGGAATGAAGATGGTAGTTATATCGATACCTCGCCGGTAGGGAATCCCGCCGCCCAGCTGGAGTACAATATAAACAATGACCATAACAGTTACCGGGCCGTGGGCAATTTCTTTGGGGAGGTGAATTTTTTAGAGAATTTCACCTTCAGGTCAAACCTGGGTTTTGATTACGCTTTTCTTGATAACAAGAGCTTTACACCGGAATATTATGTCTCCCCTACCCAACAAAATGTCAACAATAGCATCAATGTCAGCAATAACAGAACACAAAACTGGCTTTGGGAAAATACGGTTAATTATGAACAGGAATGGGACAGGCACCGTCTGACATTATTAGGGGGCTACACATCCCAAAACTTTTATTATGAAGAACTCAGCGGAGAGAGGTTGAGTCTACCCGGAGAAGATCCTGCCCTTTGGTATTTGAATGCCGGGGAGGAAACCAGTCAAACCAATAACAATTTAGCCAGGGATTGGTCCATGACTTCCATTTTATTCCGGGTAAATTATACATTCAATGAAAAATACCTGCTAACAGCTACTTATAGAAGGGATGGTTCTTCCCGGTTTGGGAGTGAAAGAAGATACGGGGATTTTCCTTCCATTGCTTTGGGCTGGAGATTGATCGAAGAAGGCTTTATGCAAGATCAAAACACGGTAAGTAATTTAAAGATAAGAGGGAGTTATGGTGTTATAGGTAATGACAAAATCGATGAGTATGAAGGTATCCCAATAGTAACAGGGAATGAGAATGCTGTCTTTGGAGCAAATGAATCCTTGATTTATGGCGCCACCATCACAGAATTGGCCAACCCTTTTATCCAATGGGAAGAAACCGTCACCTCCAATATTGGATTTGAATTTGGCCTCTTAGAAGAAAGGCTGACCGGGGAACTGGATTATTATTACAGAAGGACCAATGATATCCTGGTAGAGGTCCCTATACCTGCTTATGTGGGTTCTGCCAATAACCCGGTGATCAATGCCGCCAGTGTAGAAAATACAGGCCTGGACCTGAGCTTGAACTGGAGAGATCAAAAAGGAAACTTTGGCTACAATGTGGGTATAGTAGGTTCTACGGTAAACAATAAGGTCCTTGATCTGGGCCGGGGTGAAGAGGCCATTATTGGTGGAGCCGTCGGGATAAGCAATTTGTTTGGTTCAAGAACAATCGTGGGCGAATCCATAGGTCATTATTATGGCTATAAAACCCTTGGTGTTTTCCAAAACCAATCCCAGATTGACAATTCTCCAACCCGGGGCCCTGAAGAGCCCGGTGATCTGATATTTCAAGACACCGATGGAAACGGTACGGTCAATAGCAACGACAGGGTAATATTGGGTAGTCCTATTCCGGATTATATTTTCGGATTCAATGTTGGATTCAATTTCAGAGGAATTGACTTACGGGCGGATTTTAATGGGACTTATGGCAATGAAATATACAATGCCAAAAGGCAGGTCCGGTTCAATACCTATAACTTTGAAACCGTTTTTCTGGACAGGTGGACCGGTGAGGGCACCAGTGATTCAGAACCAAGAGTGACCAATGGAGGGCATAATTATGAAGTTTCTGATCGGTTTATTGAGGATGGTTCTTATCTGAGATTAAGGAATATCCAACTTGGCTATAGTTTCAGCAATCTGGCCATCAATAACTTCGAATTCAGTAATCTCCGCCTGTGCCTTTCTGGAACCAATGTATTCACCCTTACCGACTACAGTGGATACACACCTGAAATCGGAGGAGGAAACCTTCTTGGAACGGGCTATGACAATAGCGTGTACCCTATTGCGAGAACTTTTAATATAGGTGTTACGGCTAACTTCTAACCCAAAAATTAAAACGACATGAAAACGCTAATAAAAAATTCTTTCTGGGCTTTGATCTTTTCTACTTCTGTAGGGATGTTGATGCTATCTTGCGCAGAAGACTACCTTGAGAAATCACCAAAGGCCGTACTTACCCAAGACAGTTTCTTCCAAACAGCTGAACATGCGGAACAGGCAGTAAATGCTATTTACAGCCATTTGCGGAGCTTTAATGTGCATGTTTTCTCCTACATCGGTGTGACGGATATCGCTTCCGATGATGCAGAAAAAGGCAGTGTTCCAGGGGATGCCGCATTCCTTGAGGATATCAACAATTTTACCCATGATGCCAACAATACAGCATCTGCCGGTATCTGGGGAGGATACTATCAGGGGGTATTCCGTGCCAACCAGGTAATAGAAAATGTTCCAAATATAGATATGGATGCCTCATTAAGGGATAGATTACTGGGTGAAGCTAGATTTCTCAGGGCCTATTTTTATTTTTTCCTTGTCAGAACTTATGGAGATGTTCCTATTATCGAGCGTCCATTAAATCCTGAGGAATATCAGCAAACCCGTAATCCCACAGAAGAAGTGTATAATTTTATCATTGCAGACCTTGAATTTGCCATGGATAACCTTCCCTCGAAGTCGGAATACGACGCAGAGGATTTGGGGAGAGCAACCAGTGGAGCTGCCCAGGGATTTCTGGCCAAGGTGAATTTATTCCAGGATGATTATCAGGGAGCCTATGATAATGCGGTTGCCGTGATCAATTCCAATGAATATGCTCTTTATCCTGATTATTTGGGGATTTTCAGACAAGAAGGAGAACATTCTTCAGAAAGTTTATTTGAAGTTTCCGCAGTGGCCCTGGAACAGGGGGGCGGAGGACATCAGTTTAACCAGGTGCAGGGAATCCGGGGAGATCCCAACAATGGATGGGGGTTCAATAGCCCTTCAGATGATTTGGAAGCAGCTTATGAAGAAGGTGATCCCAGGAAGGATGCCACGATCATTTATAATGGAGAAACCCTTCCTTCCGGAGAAGTGGTCGAGGCAGATCCCAATATGGGAGCTGATGCAAAATTTAACCGCAAAGCTCATCTCCCGCAAATGCCTTCGATCGGCTTTCAGAACAGTGGGGCCAATATCAGGATATTGAGATATGCGGACATCCTGCTGATAGCCGCAGAAGCCGCCAATGAACTGGGAAATCCCGATGTGGCCCTGGATTATCTTAATCTGGTACGCGAAAGGGCCCGGCAGGGGAATCCTGAGATCTTACCTAATGTGACTGTCACCAATCAAAATGAATTAAGAACTGCCATTTGGCATGAACGAAGGGTTGAACTGGCCATGGAACAGCAGCGCTATTTTGACCTGGTCAGGCAGGGCCGTGCCCAGGAAGTATTTTCCGAACTGGGCATTACCTGGGTTCCCGGCAAACATGAAGTGTTCCCGCTTCCCCAATCGGAAATAGACATTAGCGGAGGGACATTGGAGCAAAATCCCGGCTATAATTAATAAACCTGTTGTTGAAGAAAAACAGAGTGGCTTTAAAGGCACTCTTGTTTTTCTGTTTTCACAAATCCGTTTTTAACTTAAGAAAAAGCTTTTCTTTCCTATTACAATAGCCTTTGTTCTGTTGGCGGTTTTCACGATTTTAGATCAGGAAAAGAATCTGTTGATGAGTTAATTAAAAAGCTTTGTGCTCCTTGTGGTTTAAGAAGAAAACTTCGTGCCTTTGTGGCAAAACATTTGCAGATTAACCCCAAAATCCAATGAAAAAAAACCTTTCGCTCATTTTATTTTTAATGGCTGGTGCCTTTGCCGTTTTGGCCCAACAAAAAAAGCCAAATATTGTTTTCATTCTTTCTGATGACCATAGATATGATTTTATGGGTTTCACGGGAGCGGTACCGGGATTACAGACCCCCCACATGGATCAGTTGGCTAAAGAAGGAGCACATATGAGCAATGCTTTTGTCAGTACGTCACTTTGCTCTCCCAGCAGGGCATCCATTCTTACAGGACAATATGCCCATACCCATACCATAGTGGACAATAGCGCTCCGCTTCCTGAGGGCTTGACCTTCTTCCCTGAATACCTACAGGAGATGGGTTATAAAACGGGTTTTTTTGGTAAGTGGCACATGGGCAGTACCGATGATATGCCCCAACCTGGTTTTGACCAATGGGTAAGCTTTAGGGGCCAAGGGGTTTATTATGACCCAACTTTCAATATTAATGGAAAGCGGGTGCCACAAACCGAAGGAGGCTATACTTCTGATTTATTGACCGAACATGCCCTCGATTGGCTTAATGGACTGGGAAAAGAGGAACCATTTATGCTTTATCTCTCCCATAAAGCAGTTCATTCAGAATTCATGCCCGCTGAAAGGCATGAAGGCATGTATGACACACTCCCTATCGTCACCCCGCCTTCGATGTACCTGACTGCCAATGACAGCAGCGAATATTACGGAGACATTATTCTATCCCCCCAAACCTATGTCAATTATAAAGATATTCCTGATTGGGTCAGAAAGCAGCGATACAGCTGGCATGGCGTGGATTATATGTACCATGGTCAAATTCCATTCAATAAATTCTATAAGGCCTACCTGGAAACCCTGATGGCTTTGGATGAAAGCATTGGGGAAGTCACCGCCTGGTTGAAAGAAAATGGCCTGGAAGAAAATACCATCGTGATTTATATGGGGGATAATGGCTTTTCCTTTGGCGAGCATGGGCTGATCGACAAAAGACACGCCTATGAAGAGTCCATGAAGGTTCCTCTTTTGATCAAATATCCTGAAAAAGTACAGGCGGGGATAACTTTGGATCAAATGGTGATGAACATTGACATCGCCCCTACCTTATTGGAGATTGCCGGAATGGAACAAACACCTGATCAAATGCAGGGCATCTCTTTCCTTCCCCTCCTTCTAAAAGAAGAGGTTGAATGGAGGGATAGGATATTTTATGAATACTATTGGGAAATGGCCTATCCTTCCACCCCTACCATCTTCGCCGTCAGAACAGATGAATATAAATTTATCTTTAACCATGGCCTTTGGGACATTAACGAACTGTACAATATCAAAAAAGATCCTTACGAAATGAACAATCTGATCCGCGATCCGGAACATGAAGAGCTGGCCAAAGAACTGAGGGATGAAATTTGGAGCTGGTTGGAGAATACCGGAGGAGAACAAAT
>JBBDSC010000049.1:0-1652 GCA_040905145.1 Anditalea sp. | reverse complement strand
GTGGATAACTATAACAGTAGTATCTTTATAAAATACTATTTTGTAAATCTAAAGGACGGCAGTCAGGTCTCAATGGAAGTCGTCAACCCGCAGGCTGCGGGAATCGAGGTAGGCAGTCGCTCTCACTGGGTGGCTGTAGGGCAGTCCGAGAAGGATGTTCGGGAATTTGGGGTTTTCAATCAGGATCTGTTTGCTATGGCAGATTGGTTGAAGGAAAGAAATGTCAAAACCATAGCGATGGAGAGTACTGGAACCTACTGGCAGAATCTTTATGCTGTATTGTTGTCAAAGGGCTTTCATTTGATTTTATGTAATGGAAAGTTCACCAAGAACATCAAAGGCAAGAAGACGGATGTAAAGGACTGTCAGTGGATTCAAAAGCTGCACACTTTGGGATTACTTACTGGAAGTTTTTTGCCGGATGGGAAGACCGAAGAACTCAGGACCTATTGTAGACACCGTGCCAATCTGCTTCATTCGGCAGCAGGGGCCTCTAAGAAAATGCAGAAATACCTCAGACTACTCAATTTCAGATTGGATGTAGTTGTCAGAGATATCTGCGGCTTGACAGGGCTTTTGGTAATCAGAGCCATCTGTGAAGGGGAAACAGACCCCAAAAAACTGGCCTCACTCCGGCATGGCAATTGTCGAAAAAGCGATGAAGAGATCGCCAAGGCCCTACAAACCAATGGAAGGAAAGATTATCTCTTTGCCTTACAGCAGGAACTGGACACCTACGACCACCTTCAAAAGAAAATTGAGGAGTGCGATAAGGAAATAGGGAATATGCTCGATGAAATCATCAATTCGGATGACAACAAGCGCCAGCACTACATCGAGGCCAAGCCACACAAAAGGGTCAACAAAAACACCCCTAAAGACATTGACCTCAATTTGAAGTCTTACCGGATGTTTGAAGGCACAGACTTTCTAGCCATCGAAGGAATGAGCTTTTCCACGGTGCTGGCCTTGATGAGCGAAGTTGGAATAGAGGGCATAAGGAAATTCAAAACTTCCAAGCACTTTACCTCTTGGTTGAGGTTAGCACCCAACAATAAGGTAAGCGGAGGGAAAGTGCTCTCCAGCAAAGTCCCCAAGGGAAGCAGCAGGTTAAAAATAGCGCTTCGGAATGCGGCCAATGCCATTGGGAACCTGAAAGAGTCCACTCCTCTGAGAGACTTTTTTCAGAGGATCAGTTTCCGAAAAGGACGTGTTTCGGCCATCAGTGCCACGGCAAGGAAACTGGCAGTCATCATCTGGAACATGGTGGTAAAAGGAGTTTCCTACATCAACCCGGAAGGATACCTTTACTTAGACCAGAAAAGAAAATTGGGATTAGTCAAGAGGATAAAAAAGCAAATCGATAAATTTGGACTGACTAATCAGGACCTCGGACTCGAAATTGGCCCGGTTTAGTGGTTTCTTGTGTACGTTAGTCAGAATGCAAAAAAGGCAATGCACAAATATGCACATCTTCTTGCGTCAGCACACAATCTGACGCTTCGTTAGCAAAAGAGCCTATTTTTACACAACCCATAATATTGAAAAATGGAAAAAAACTATCTGAATTCGCTGCAAGAGAACCTTCCTTAGGTTATTTCTATCCCAGAAACATCGGTTTTATCATTTTTCCAGCGTTAATGGCTTACTTT
>JBBDSC010000048.1:0-10180 GCA_040905145.1 Anditalea sp. | reverse complement strand
GGCTGCTGGCCCCCATTCTGGTGTATTTGGGAAGGAAAAGGATTTTATTCACTTTTTTATTTCAGGCCTAAGGCATTGCCTTCTTTTTGCTGTCTATGATTGCTTGCCTTTTTTCGAAAAAACGAAGGCGGTCTAGTGCTCTGGTATACCTTAATTTTTTATGATGGGAAATCAAATAAAAACAAAAAAGTAAAAAATAAATCATGGTCATGTTTTTCATGCGCATGACAATTCCAAGGTTACTAAGTGAATTCATAAAAGCTATAGTGACGGGAATAAATGTGATCATACCCGCCTTGATAAACAACGGCATATCCCGTATAGCCTCCGGAGTCCAATACCGGTAAATAAAAAAACTTAGCCAGAGATACAGGGCGTTTTCAAAGCTACTAAAGAAAGATACAATATTATGGGCATCAAAAAACAAGGGTCTGAACATATATGTGAAGAATTTAAATGGCCATGAATAAGATGCAAGGTTCACCCCCGATCCAACATTACCTGCACTTAAATCACGAACTTTAGTTCCAGAAAATTCCTCCAAAGCCTCAAATGAAAAATCAGTCAATTTTAAAGTCTCTAATGTACTTGAACTCAAATAAACAGCACCAACAAGCGCAACTGAACTTAATGCAATCTTTACTGATGGTTTGATCTCAGAACCTAATAAAATTCCTATCCCCGAACCTGACAATAGGGCAAGCCCAATATGAGGTCTTGCCATATACACAAAAAACAAGGCTATCAATCCCTGCCACCACCTTGACTTATAATTTTGAATGGCAAATAAAAACCATGCTATTCCCCAAAAACTGATAGCATCCTTTCCAACTCCTGCGGACCAAAAATGTAGATTCAAAAAATAGAAAACCGTTGGAAACAAAGGGACATTTAAAACGGAATGGTTAGCAGGAAATAAATCAACTACCATTACGAAAATATACCTGATCCCAATAAAGCCTAAAAAGCCAAAAAGGATATTTCCGGTAAGATAACTCAAGCCCAAAACCTGACTGGGAAAGTAACAGAGCCACAAGATAAATTTGGTGCTTTCTCCCCAATATTTCATCCAAGTTGGATCTCTTATAATTACTTGCTCCATCCCAAACCTCCAGTAACCATAGGAATCCCCTCCAAAATTGAGAATATACCAGGTGAAGAACATACTAAAAAAAACATGGTAAAATAGCAGATAATGCAGATGCATCTCATACTTGTAAGGAATCTTAAATTTCTTAGCCATCGATGAATTGGAGTTCACTAAGGCACTAATTCCTAACACAATGAAAATAATATCTAACAATTTATCTCTATTTTATAAATCGACTGTCACTTTACACAACTCCAATTGAACCTTAATGAACTATTCGTCCACCCATAACATTTTGATACATTTGCTCTACCTCTCGGACATATCTTTCTGAAGAAAATTCCTTTAAAGCCCTTTGATACCCCATATCACCCATCGCTTTCCTCAATGTTGGAGAGAAGTAGAGTAAATTGATTTTTTCAGAAATTTCCCTTGGTGAACCGAATGAAATTATAAATCCCGTTTCATTATGTGCTACTACTTTCTGCAATCCCCCAACTTTGGTGGCGATTATCGGTAGCCTATGGAGCATTCCTTCTACAGCAACCAATCCAAATCCTTCTCGAGAAGATGGAACACAAAGAACATCCATTAAATCATAGAATAGATGGGGGTCTGATTGATAGCCAACAAAATGAATTTTGTCAATTAACCTAAATTCCTTTATTAAATCCAAAAGAAAATCTTTATCCTTTCCCTCTCCAACTATGAGAAGTCTTATATTAGGGATTTCCAACATTGAAACCGCTTCAACCAAATCAGAAACTCTCTTCTGATCATTAAACAACCGCCCTACAAACCCCACCACAAAATCTTCCTTACGAATTCCGTATTGCTTTTTAGCTGCTAATATTTTTACATCATCTGATATTATGGGTAGGGGAACTCCATTTGTGATAACTTCAATTTTTTTCTGACTTATTTTTGTGATTTCGGCTAAATATTGCCCCACTTCAGGTGATATCGCCTGAACCTTATCAGCAAATCTTGAGTAGATTTTCAACAAAAAATTAGCTTTTCGAGACCTGTTCTGAGGATCTGAAGTTTCTTCAAGAATAACACTTGGAACCCTTCCAAAAAGACCGCCAAATGTAGCCATTGTCATCCCTTCAAACACTCCCCCATGGATGATATGAGGTCTGAATTTCCTGATTACTTGCAGTACTTTTAAATGTTTCTTCATTTCAAATGGATGCTTGAATGAACCTACTTGAGTAATTTCAACGCCCTCACTTTCGATAGCTTTGGCCATTGGGCCACCTGCCCAAGTACAAACCACCTTATGCTCATACTTCTCTTTGTCCAACCCTCTGAAAAGGGTGAGACGAGTCTGTTCCACCCCTCCAGAAAATATGGTTTCTATACAATGTAATACCCGAATCTTATCCCCTGAAACCAAACTATCCTTTGTATACTTCCAATAAATCCTCTATATAGTTTTCAATAGAAAACCTTTGCGAGGCGATTTTAGCCTTTTTTCCCATCTCCTTTCTTTCTTCCTCAGCTAAATTACACATGCTTAGTAAAGCTGAAAAAATAGAATCCGTACAGAAAGGATCAACAAGCAAACCCGAATGGCTTTCTCCCAATATTTCTCTTGCACCTCCAATTTCCGTGACTATAGAAGGTAAACCAAAAGACATGGCCTCAGCAAGTGATACAGATGATCCTTCCCTTAAAGAAGGCAATACAAACACATCCGCCTGTGTCAAAAATTGATAAACATTTTCCTGAAAACCAGAAAATTTAACGCTGTCCGGAATCCCAAGCTGATAGACCAGCTCCACCAATGATTCTTTCAATGGCCCATCTCCCACTATCCATAACTCCATATGCTTATTACTATCAACTTTTAGCAATTTTGAAAAAGCCTCAATTAATCTATCCAAATTCTTGATTGGCACCAACCTGCATGTCGTCACAAATACAAAGGAATTTATATTTCTTTGCTTGCCTGACATTTCAACTTTACCATTCTTTAAAACCTCTCTTTTATCATTTTCAACGGAAGCACCAAAAGAGAAATCTATTCCCTTCTCATCAATGGAAACCGGATTATACAACACCCTCACCTTATCCCCCTTCACTTCGCCCAACTTTACAATATAACTTTTAACTGCCTCAGAAATGGCAATCACAAGATCAGACTTTTGATAAGCCCATTTGAATATCCACTTCCAATAGGTATGATGATTGGGCAATCCGATCTCCTCCCCAATTTTGATTTTTACTCCTGCCATTTTTGCTGCCCACAGTCCATGAAAATTGGCCTCAGAACCCTGACAGTGAACCACATCAGGTTTTTCATTTTTAATGAAATTTTTTAATCGGAAAACAAGCCTAAGATTCGGGATTCTTGTTGCTTGATTCAAAACCATGACTGAAAACCCATTTTGGATCAGTTTTTCCGAAACTCTACCTCCCATACCCAAAACAACAACCAGAACTTCAATTCCTTTTGATTGGACCAAAAAAGGAACTGATATCGCCAATACCTGCTCTACACCTCCAAAATCCAATTCAGAAACCACCCTTAAAATTTTCATCTTACCTATAGATGTACCTAAAACAAAATTTAAGATAGTTTCTGATCAATTTCTTTATTTGGGGATTGGGGAGAATATATCTAAATAATGAAAAAGGCAATAAATAGGGAAGCCGACTCAATGGATAGAAATTATTACTTTGTTGAAGCAACTTTTTTGCAATAGGATAATTTTCTTTTTTATCTAAATATTGAAAAAGATTAAGTAACAAATATTTATCCCGAAAAGTCTGCCAAGAGGGGAAGTAATTCGAAATGATATAATCCTCCCTGTACATTTCATTAAATACTGTGTGATGCAGATTTGGGTTGGATTTGAAGCTTTCTGAAGCCTTCAAATCATAAAAAATCAAAGGGGCACGGACATAATATGCTTTCCTGAACCAATCAAAGGCCCGAAACCAAACATCTATATCCTCTCCCTTTTTCAAATGAGTTTTAAAACCTTCTCTATTTTGGAAAAAACTTCGATGGATGACCGTGGAAGAGGAAGTAAACAAAGTATTGTAATCAGCCTGTGCAAAATAATCCCCAATCTTAGAAATTAGGGGATTATCAAATTTTTCTGGCATAGCCACATTGGAATAAGAACTTCCAAGCATTCTCACCTCAGGGAATTTTTCCATTACATGATGCATCCAATACAAAAAATCCCGGTGCCACATATCGTCGGCATCCAAGAAAGCCATATACCCAAATTCTGAATTTTGTATCCCTTTATTTCTGGCAGCCGAAACACCTTGATTGTCCTGAAAGATCAACTTGACTTTTGATCCATAATGGGCAGCTACAAAATCCCCCCCTCCATCCGTAGACCCATCATCAACCACAATAATCTCAAAATCAGAGTAAGATTGGTTCAAAACCGAATCTATAGACCTGGAGATAAATTGCCTTTTATTGTATAGGGGAATAATAATTGAAAACAAAAAGGTATAGGTCTTAGATTATTGTAAAATCCGTTTCAGACGAAGGGCATTTTCAAATCCAATAAGCATGGAAAGGATTTGAAACTTGGGACCACCAATAAATATTTTTTCATTTACATCCAATTTCCACATCAAATCCTTGGCATTTTTGAGCAAGTCGGGAAACATCGGATAGACATCGTAAATAAATTTCATATAAACACGTTTCAATGCCAGCCTGACGCTTTTGGTATCCTCTACATTTAAAATCTCAATTTGATACTTTCGGAAGGAAGCCAATAAAGACTGTGCAGCCAAATAAGATTGTTGCTTACTTACGCTGGTTTCATTCAAAGTCCTGTAATAGGCTTTTGATTTGGAGTCAAAAATTACTTTCTCGCTTTTGAGCAATACCCTCATAAAAAATTCACCATCCTGATTGATTGTTAAGGATTCATCCCATGGCCCTGCCAATTCTACCAAATTTCTTGAAGTAAGCCAAGAAGAATCCGCCATCATTTCCTGTTTAATCCAAGAATGCAACAACCAATCCAAGCCAGTCTCAAAATCCTCAAACACCCCGTAGTGGAATCTGGAAAATTCTGAAATATCATTCTTGAAATTTACCCATTCGCAGGAGGCCATTACAAAGGGGGAATTCCCTTCCAATAACCTGACCTGATTTTCAATTTTATCAGGGGAAAGCAAATCATCTGCATCCAAAAATTGTATATACGCTCCACTGCTTGCCTGAATCCCAACATTGGTTGCTTTTGATACCCCGCCATTTGCCTGATCGATTAGAATAATTTTATCAGGAAATTTGGATTGGTATTCTTTCAAAATAGCCAATGAACGATCCGTGGAACCGTCATTTACCAAGACCACCTCAATATTCGGATATGTTTGCCCCAATGCCGAGTCCAAAGTCTCCCGGACAAATGCAGCTTTGTTATATACCGGAATGATGATGGATACCAAAACTGGTTTTCTAATTATTGGTAAATTGTCGATTCCGCTTTCTCCCATCTACCGTTTGGTTTCCCCTCCCCTGACCAAATGAAAATATTCTTTCACGGCCCCAAGGTTGATGGCGTTACAAACTCTCAAGATCGCCAAAGATTCCTTCGAAGTTAAAGTGAATAGCTTCTTAAATGCAAATCTGTATCTCCTCAAAATAAAATTGCCCGTGTGTGCCAAGAAACCCAATTGCGAAGAGGAAAATCTACGGGAATAGGTGCCTCCCAAAATTCTGCGATATCTAAGAACCAAATCCTCTATGGAATGCCTTGCTGGGTGTCGGTTCTCAAGTTCTGGGAGGTATTCAATCCGGTATTTACTGGTAATCCTTAGGGAAAGCTCAGTATCTCCGTTTGATTTCAAATCTTCTCTATAGCATCCAAATTCCTCCAATACAGATTTATAGGAAAACCAATTCCCTGCACCTGTGGCCCCTTCCTTTGCATAGCCTTCAAAATCAAATCCTGTGTACTTTTCATAGATTTCGGAAGGTGTCAGGTTATCAGGATACCTGTAATATAGCGGAACAGGCCCGGTAAGGATGCCGATTTCCTTTTTGTTATCCGACTTGAATTTGTCAAATGCAACAGCAAGCCACTCAGGATTCGGCAGCATATCGGAATCTGTGAAGGCTATGATATCTCCCTGGGCTTCTGATATCCCCCTATTTCGAGCTGCATAGGAGCCTGGCTTGGGTTCTTCCATCAACTTCAATTTATAGGAAACCGAAAAATCCTTGGGCAAAGCCAAAGGCAAATAAGGATCGTTGTTGACAACTAGGACCTCCCAAAAATTTGGAGCCAACGTTTGATTACCTAATTGCTCCAACAAAAACATCAACCTGACTCGATCTTTATAATGCGGAATAACTACCGAAATCATGTAAACGCTCACTTTCCAAGTACAGTATTATAAATTTCCATTAACCTGTCACAGATCAAATTTGCATCAAAATTTTCGACAACATATTCTCTAGCCGCTTCACTCATTTTCATTCTGAGAGATGGATTTTCAATCAGATGGGAGATAACTTCTACAAACTTTTCTATATCGTTTTCAGGAATTAAAAAGCCAGTTTGCCCATCAATCATCCCGTATCTAATCCCCCCAATATCAGCACAAACTACCGGAAGACCTGCTGCTTGGGCTTCCTGAACTACGACTCCTTGGGTGTCTGCTCCCTGAAAAACTATGTCAGTCCTTCCGGGGAAGATAAATATATCAGAACTAATCATTACATCTCTGACCCCACCTTGGGTCATTGCACCTTTTAATTCAACAACATGCTTCAACATCAATTCACCAATAGTATTGACTACACTGGATTGCTCTTCTCCATCTCCAATCATAATTAGCCTTGCCTCTGGATACCTTTCATGTATCCTGTCAAATATATCTACCATTGAAATTGCCCCCTTTAAATACACAAACCTTCCAACAAAGACTATTCGTATCTCTCTGGTTTTCAAATGTTCAAAACTTGGATTAAAGAAATCAGTGTCTATACCCAATGGCAACACTGAAATAGGTACTTCTCCCTTAAATAGGTCTAATAGCAATTCTCTACTGTAGAGGGAATTAACTAAAAGGCAGGAAACAGTTGAATTAAAAATTTGATAAATTTCTTTGTAGTATCTTTTTTTGTATGGAAATAGATCATGACCATGGAACGAAACTATCAATTTGGTATCAGGGATTAGGCCCGCAGATTTCATCTTTGATGCTATTACTCCAATTTCCCCAAAATGGGCATGTAGAATATCGATTTCCAAAAACTTGGAAATAGTCAGGTAATTATATAAAAATAGAGGCTCAAGTGAGCTCTGTCCTATTGACCTGACCACCCTGACAAACTTATTAAAGCCTAAATGACGTTTACTTCTAAAAAGGTGAAGAATAGTGCTAAACGTCTTTTTAAAAATATTCCCAGATGGATAGAAAAAATAATGAGTTTTCTCCAACAATTTCCAAACTTGCACCTGTTCGTGCACCAGTTCTTCCCTATTTCTGTAAATTGAGAAAATTTGAACATCTACACCACGCTTTAGGAGTTCGATAATCTGATTGCTTAACCATGCCTCTGAGATATTGGGGAAAGACTCTACCAATATCCCGATTCTCATTCGTGTGATTTCAGGCAATTATCAAATGTATTTTTGCTAACAAGTAAAGGACCATCTAATCTCAATTAAATACCGATAAATTTAGCATGATGGAATTCTCAAAAAAATAATACTGCAGTCTTAGCTAATTAACATGCATTTTCGGTACACCACTTTTCATCTGTTTATAATTTGATTTTCAGTGACCAAATGAAATCTCGCCAATTTGATAATCATCCCTCTGTGTGGCGTTCTCGTCATGCTCGATTCATCACTTTAAGATTCTTCTAATTAATAAATAAAAACGGCGATTGGGCACTTTTAAGCAGCACTATTAGTTTTTCTTTCTGGCTTTTTCTAAACGATACCTAGCATTTGCCAAAACTCTCAAAATAGTCCTTTTATAAGATCTTATCGTGAATAACCAAATATTTTGGAGCGTTGGTGAATGCTGATGCGAAAAACCAAATAAACCGCCTAGGTTAGGTTGCTTGAATTTAAATACACTCCCATAAAACCCAGTGCTTACATTTAATCCATGAACTGACATGCACCACATAGGTGTTTTGTTTGAAATTTCGATTTTGAGAGGGTCATTTCTGTAAGAAGTATGAATCTGGTGAAATACTGTCTTGAATCCCTCTGCCGACTTTTTTTCAAATAGGGAAATAAAGGGATTTTGCTTGTGAATGGTAACCGAGGTAACCCCAGTTTCAATGTCATAAATATGACCTCTATTGAAATTCAAAGCCTCGTACTTCTGATTTTTGAAATGGGTCTGTACCAGCTTAATATAATCTTTGTGAAGCATGTCATCGGTATCGACCCGGCTAGAAATCAGGTATTCAAAATCGTTTGATAAATACTCATGAATGTCTTTATTCAAAAACAATCTGATACTGAAATAGTCGAAAACCCGAAGGATAAGCAGGATAGAAGGGTAGGGTCTGACCATTTCCTTAAGGTTTGCCAATACCTGTGGATTGGTATCAATATCTAAATAAATCATCCAGGTAAAGTTCTTAGAGGATTGGTTGATAATAGACGGGAAACAGAATTTCCTAAAAATCTCAAAACGATCTCTCAACCACACTTCGGGGTCATAGCCCTGTGCGGCCATTTTTTTCTTGTAAAAAATATTAAACCGAGTAATTAAGATATGTTGGAATGTGTTTTTACGCATTTTTAAAAAAACTTGTCTGAGTGAATTTTTTTGAGCCGAGAGATGGCCCGAAACTTCTAAGGACCAACCAGTTTTCCAAATTTTCCAAAGTCTTGGAATAGGCCTTCCTGTTGGAGTTGTCCACTATGAGCCATCCTTGGGCTTTAAGTTTCGGGAGTGATGCAGTTATACAAGCGTTTCTAGCTTTACCATCAACTAATATTAAGTCAAAATAGGTATCCTCAAATTTGGAAATAGAACCTGCATACCTGCTATAGTCAAATCCATCATTGGACTCATCTAAGCACCATTGATCAGGATTCCCAGCAGGATCCGTTCCCGGAATCCAACGCAAATCTATGGGGGTATGGTGTCGTAGTTCATTTGCTACTTTCTGATACCAATATTCGTGGTGTTCCACGCTATGGACTTCAGCCAATCGTTCGGCAAAAAATCGAGTAGAGCCTCCGCTACCAAATTCGAAAACCGTCATGCCGGGTTTTACAATATCTTCGAGAAAATCAATTGCCTCAAAGGTAATCCATGGCAACCCCGAGGAAAGTGGCGATTTGGCATTATCAAGGTTGTATCTTAAATAGGAACCATAGTATTTAATTACCTTCCAAAGCGGATCGCGCTGCCTGAAAGTCCTCCAAAATTCCCGGAGATACCAATATTGGATGTAAAGGACACTATCTTTGATTAATTTCTTTACCATTTATGTTTTCATTATTTGATGAATTATCTGTTTGCAGGTTAATTCTATGCGGTACAAAAATAAAAGGAAGGAACTTACGCCGTCTCTAATTTCAATTTTGTTGGATTTACAAAAAACACCTACAGATCCACTCCAGTAATATTGATACTTCAAATTGAATCTTCCAGTATCAATTAGATGTTGCCTTATTCTCCCCCTCAGTTCAAGCCAGTTCTTAAGGCGAGCCTCCCGATTGCTTGGCTTATGACTGATGGAATCCCCTCTAAAATGAACAATTGTGGCTGCGTTGGCTTGAAAGGCTACTTTCGGATACCTGACTAAAAGCCTAAACATCATGTCATATTCTTGGCTACTGCTAAGGCGTTCGTCCCAGCACCCTACCTCCAATAGGCATTTTTTATTCCAAAGGTTAGCACATGTATGTCCAAAATTGCTCCTGATCAATCCCTTCCAAATATCTGTATCCGATTTTCTTAAGTGCATTCTACCGTCGGGAAATACATGGATACAATTACCTACCACCAAGTAAACACCCGGACAAACCAGATCTACCTGATTAGCTAATTTGCCGGGGAGTAGTTCATCATCAGCATCCAAAAATTGGATCCAGTCAGACGTTGCATTCGCAAGCCCTA
>JBBDSC010000047.1:0-1685 GCA_040905145.1 Anditalea sp. | reverse complement strand
CATTCCCCATTTTAAGGAACTCAAAAAACTTCCCAGGCTAACGGTAAAATCCGAACTTCGTAGCTGACCTTAAGCAAAACCGATTTTTTTAGTGGTGCTGCCTGATATTATCAGGCAAGCTCGAGGCGCATTCTGGTTGAAATGTAAAAAGTCCCGACTTAGGATCGGGACTCGTTGAGAACTTCAGTGGTGGTGCCGACATCTAATGTAAGCAACCCCGTTCAGAATAATTTTCAGGTTCAAAGTTACATTTCCTTAAGGTCTTTTTTTGTTTAACCCTTTAAAATTTTGAAAATGGGAAGAAAGAAAAAGATTGAAATGGACATCATTAACTCCAATGCAGCGGGAATTGATGTTGGTAGCCGCTCGCATTTTGTGGCCGTTGGTCAGTCGCATGAAGATGTGAAAGAATTCGGTGTTTATGCAGAAGACCTCACAGCTTTATGTAAATGGCTCAAAAGCTTAGGCATCAACAGCGTTGCCATGGAATCAACAGGTGACTACTGGCAAAACCTTTTTGTCGAATTGGAAAAGCATGGCTTTGAAGTGCTGCTTGCCAATGGCAAGTTCACCAAAAACATCAGAGGCAGAAAGACTGACGTGCTGGACTGTATGTGGATCCAGCGGCTGCATTCACTGGGGCTTTTATCGGGCAGCTTCTTGCCCGATGAAATGACCGAAAAGTTAAGGACTTTCTGCCGGCAAAGAGCAAATATGATTGACTTGGCCGCTAGTGCATCCCGCAAAATGCAGAAATACCTCAAACTGCTTAACTTTCGCCTCGATGTGGTGGTGAAGGATGTTTGTGGGTTGACTGGAATGGCGATCATCGAAGATATCTGCAAGGGAAATCACGATCCCAGAGAACTTGCAAAGCACCGCCATTACAACTGCAAAAAATCAGAAGAAGAGATTGCCAGGGCACTTCAGGGAAATGGAAGAGTGGATTACCTCTTTGGATTGCAACAAGAATTTGAAAGTTATCGGTTCTATCAGAAGAAAATTGCTGCCTGTGACAAACAAATAGAAAGGTTTATCAAGGAAGAATTGAAAAAAAACCCAGAGCGAAAAAAGCTCAAAACCACCGACAAACCCTACAAGCGTCAAAACAAAAACGCGCCCGGGATCAAAAATTTCAACCAGGTTGCTTTCCGGTACTTTAATGGTGTTGACCTCATGGCTATTGAGGGACTTAGCCATGCCACCATCCTCACTATAATGAGCGAAGTCGGGCCTGATGGTTTCAGAAAATTTAAAACCGCCAAACAATTTGCCTCATGGGCCAGGCTGGCGCCAAACAATAAAATATCTGGCGGTAAAGTACTTAGCAATCACATTCCAAAAGGTAGTAATCGCCTCAAAATTGCCCTCAGGAATGCCGCCAATACCATAGGCAACTTAAAAGACACCCACCTATCAGATTTCTTCAAACGAATCGCTTTCAAAAAAGGGCGAGTCGCTGCCATTACCGCAACAGCAAGAAAACTGGCGGTAATTATCTGGAATATGGTTACCAAAGGTGAACCATACAACTCACCTTCTCAATATCTGTTTCTCGATCAAAAAAGGAAAATGGGATTGGTGAAAAGGATCAGAAAACAAATCGCTAAATTTGAAATCAAACCAGAAGAAATTGGAATTGTATCTACCTGATATTCAATGGTTAAATTTACCGTTAGTCAGAA
>JBBDSC010000046.1:0-52289 GCA_040905145.1 Anditalea sp. | reverse complement strand
AGCAAATGAGAATGACCAACACAGTTCCGGCACTTCCTGTTCATGACATTGAAAAGGCGGTTAACTTTTATCAGTGCAAATTAGGTTTCACTTGTGCTTACCAGGACAAGGGATTCGCCAAAATTATTCGTGACCGTGTCGAAATCCATTTATGGGCTGCTTATGATAAAAGTTGGAAATGGAGAAGCATACTATTGTTTCTTAAACCTGTTTTTAGCGGAGCTGAAACTTTTATTGCAGGCACCCACAGTTGTAGAATTGAAGTTGAAGAAATAGATAATTTTTACAGCGAATTTAAGAAAAAAGAGATGTTATACAGTCCTGAAACGCTTATGGAAGAAACATCGTGGGGGACACGTGAATTCCCTGTACTGGACCTAGATCGGAACTTATTGACATTCTATGAACAAATTGAAAATTAATATCTACAATGGATTCCACAACAAAGCGGCATCTTAATATTCCTCCAAAGAAGCATTTGCAATTTAAATTTTTCTTAGTAGATTCGGGTACGTTAACGAGTTGGGGCAATAAAATCAATAAACAAATTTATAGACTGATGAAATTATCAAACGATTCGAGAAGGGATTTTATTAAAAAAACCATAGCAGGAACTGCCACCTTATCCCTAGGTGGGATCTTGCCAGGATTTACCGCCAAAAGCTATGGGAGCATATTGGGCGCCAATGATCGCATAAAGGTATCCGTGATGGGTGTCAACGGAAGAGGAACTGCTTTGGCCAAGAACTTTGCCAGCCAAGAAAATTGTGAGGTATTGTATGTGGCAGATGTTGATTCCCGTGCCATTGAAAAATGCAGTGCCGCAGTAGAAAAAATACAAGGAAAAGCACCCAAATCCGCTTCAGATTTTAGAAAAACCTTAGAGGAAAAGGATGTGGATGCTTTGGTTGTGGCTGCTCCTGATCACTGGCATGCACCCGCTGCTATATTGGCATGTAAAGCAGGAAAGGATGTTTACCTGGAAAAGCCTGCCAGCCACAACCCTAATGAAGGGGAAATCCTGCTCAAAGCCGCTGATAAATATGGGAGGATTCTACAAATGGGGAACCAAAGGAGGTCCTGGCCCAATGTGGTCGCAGGCATTAAAGAAGTACATGATGGTGCAATAGGAAGACCTTATTTCGCCAAGACCTGGTACACCAACAACCGGGGACCCATTGGAGAGGGAAAGGAGACTTCTGTCCCTTCCTGGTTGGACTATGACTTATGGCAGGGACCGGCCCCACGGGAGAGATTCAGAGACAATATCCTCCATTATAACTGGCATTGGTTCTGGAACTGGGGCACCGGAGAAGCCTTGAACAATGGCACCCATATGATTGACCTGGCACGCTGGGGGCTAGATGTTGCTTATCCGGAAAGAGTAACTTCTTCGGGAGGCAGATACAGATATGAAGATGACTGGGAAACTCCGGACACGCAAGTGATAAATCTGGAATTTGACAACAAAACCCAAATCATGTGGGAAGGCCGTAGTTGTAATGGTCTGGATGTAGAAGGATCCAGTGTGGGTGTCATCTTCTATGGGGAGGATGGTGCCTTACAGATTGATGGAGGAAATTCCTACAAGATTTATGATTTAAAAAATAACCTGATCAAAGAGGTGAAAAATGATTCCCAGATAGATGCTCGGAACATCACCAATCCTGCACAGAATCTTGATGCCTATCATATTCAAAACTTCTTTGACGGCATCCGTAAAGGAACTGCCTTAAATTCTGATATAGAAAGTGGCCACATCAGTACCTTACTTTGCCAAT
Source organism: Anditalea sp. (assembly GCA_040905145.1). GTDB lineage: Bacteria > Bacteroidota > Bacteroidia > Cytophagales > Cyclobacteriaceae > DATGMS01. The sequence continues at coordinate 50,508 of JBBDSC010000046.1, read as the reverse complement.
TAGGAAATATTTCACAACGCTGTGGGGAATCTTTGGATATCAATCCTAAAAACGGCCATATTGTTAACAATAAAGCAGCCATGAAATATTGGAGCAGGGAATACCATAAAGGCTGGGAACCCACTGTTTAGTATCTTAAATTGTGGCAGACAATGAAATAGTGGAATGATGGTAAAGCAGGAAGCTATTTCACCATTCCATTATTCCAATTCTCCATCATTCCAATATCCTATACCATAAAAATCTTATTTCACTTTAAAATAACTGGACATGGAGACAACCCCTTTACTTAAACCCATGTCAAAAGCCCCGTTACTTAAACCCAATACCCGAATCCTGTCCATAGATGCCTTACGTAGTTTTGATATGTTGTTCATATCGGGTGCGGGTACCTTTTTGGTCCTTCTGGAAATGGGTAGCAGGTATATTGCTTTCCTATTATGCCGCCTTGTTTCTTATTCCGGTTCCCGGATATGGAGCCGGAGATCTTATACTATAATAGTAAAAACAGTAACCCTATGCTCATCGGCTTCATAAAGCCCCTACTAAAAATTGGATTGGTCATTACATTTGCCCTTTGCATTGATCCGGTTTCCAATGCTCAAAGCTCCAATAATTCCACCTGGAAGAAAATTTCCCCCTATTTTTCACCTCCCAAAGAACTACAGGAAAAGTATGGAGACTATACCTCTCCCCTAATCTTTGATAATGGCAAGCCGGTAAAAACCCCTCAGGATTGGCAAAAGAGACGCAAGGAAATCATGGGCCGCTGGCATGGGTTGATGGGCAAGTGGCCTCCTTTGCTGGAAGACCAGGAAATAGAAATACTTGAGACATCACGAAGGGAAAACTTCACCCAACATAAAGTAAGTTTTGACTGGGTCCCTGGTCAAAAAACAGAGGGATACCTCCTGATTCCTGATGGAGAGGGCAAAAAACCCGCTGTTATCACTGTCTTTTATGAACCGGAGACGGCTATAGGCTTGAGTGATAACCCCTATCGGGATTTTGCTTACCAATTGGCAAAACGGGGATTTGTCACCCTTTCCCTAGGTACAACCGAAACTACCGATAATAAAACCTATTCCATTTATTATCCATCCATTGACAATGCCCAAGTGGAACCACTTTCCATGCTGGCTTACGCTGCCGCCAATGCCTGGCATGTTCTTGCCAAAATCCCAGAAGTCGATTCCACCCGGATCGGTATCACAGGGCATTCCTATGGCGGAAAATGGGCCATGTTTGCTTCCAGCCTTTTTGACAAATTTGCCTGTGCTGCTTGGTCAGATCCCGGTATTGTATTTGAAAAATCACGTCCCAGCGTCAATTATTGGGAACCTTGGTATTTGGGATATCATACCCCACCCTGGCGCAAAAGAGGAATTCCGGATGAGGAAAATCCGGCGAAAGGATTATATCCCCACCTTTTGGCAGAGGGCCACGACCTGCACGAAATCCATGCATTAATGGCGCCCAGGCCTTTTTTGGTTTCTGGGGGTTCAGAAGATCCGGTAGAACGGTGGATCCCCCTTAACCATACCATAGCCGTCAACAGTTTATTGGGGTACAAAAACCGTGTAGCCATGACCAACCGTCCGGATCATTCACCAAATGCTGAATCCAACGAGGTGATTTACCGGTTTTTTGAGCATTTTCTCGACAAATCTGAATGATAGCATTAAAAACATAAAATTTTCTTTTAAAGGTTTTTATGTAAATTTAGGGTAACGCACACGACACCATTCAAGGGCTTTCCTTAATAAAAATGTTTAAATATATAAAATTCCTTCTCTTAGCCCTTCTCATAGTCTTTTTCAAGTCCTATCAGATAAAGGCACAAACTGAAGAAGAAATCCGGAAAAATTACCTGCAAGAATTGATTCTCCTACAGGAACAACCTTCCTCCTATGACAGTTTTGACAGCAGATTAAATTCCTTGTTTGAGGATATTTTATCAAAAGGAGTGGCAATTTTGGCCATGGATCTTATAGGATATGGAACACGTATTGAGGCAGGGACTTACTTTTATGAACGTTACCCTCACTGGTCCAAGCTAGGAAAAATGGTAACTGATACCCGGGCAGCCGTTGATGCCTTGGAAGATGTGGAATTTATTGATAAGGACAAAATTTATGCGGCGGGTTATTCCCTGGGTGGAACGGTAAGTTTGTTTACCGCAGCTTTAGAACCCAGGATTGCAGGAGTCGGTGTAGCCAGTGCCTTCACCCCCTTGAGAACTGCTTCTGATCATGTGGAAGGGTTAAAGGCCTATTCTCATCTTTATGGGCTGATTCCCAGGCTGGGATTCTTTAAGGAAAATGAAAACAGAATTCCCGTAGATTTTAAGGAGATCCTTTCCACCATTGCCCCAAGACCAATGCTTGTAATTGCTCCGGAATTGGACAGGCATGCGGATCATGATCAGGTTAAGCAGAGTGTTGAGGAAGCACAAGTGATCTATAATTCATTAGATGCTCCAAAAAACCTGCAATTCAGGACACTCCACGAATTCAACCATTTTACGGATGCACAACAAGAGGAACTGGTAAAATGGCTTGACGGCATTGCAGGACAATAAAGTTTCATGAAAGAAAGATGCTGAATCTAAAGAAAAAATTTAACTTTAAATACCATTTCATCCATACCTACTAAAATATGAAAATAATGACCTTTAAAAAATTCTTTTGGGGAATAACCAGCTTGATTTTCCTGCCCCTTATAATAAGCTGTTCAGGCTCCGATTCTTCTGATAATGATAACCAAAAGCAGGAAGGGATCACCAATTCAATGAATGAAGGAAACCGTACAGACGAAAACCTTATCACACTGACAGAACAAGAAAAATCCGAAGGATGGGAATTGTTGTTTGATGGAGAAGACCTCCAAAAATGGAGGAGCGTTAAAAGTGAAACTTTTCCTTCAGATGCCTGGGTAATAGAAGAGGGATCTCTGGTCTTGGCTGAAAGAGGAGGTGATATTGTCACCCGGGAAAAGTATGGCGATTTTGAATTGGCCTGGGACTTTAAACTCACCCATGGAGCAAACAGTGGGATCAAGTATTTTGTAGATTCCATCACCAATAAAAGCAACGGCAATGTGGTGATTAACGGTCCTGAATACCAGATAATAGACGATTTAAATCATGACGAAATAAAGAAGGATCCGAACGGGCTATCTTCGACAGGGGCCCTTTATCTACTTTATGCACCTGAAAACAAAACCCTAAATCCAGCTGATCAATGGAATCATGCCAGGATCATTGCCAAAGGCAATCAGGTGGAACATTGGTTAAATGGCACCAAAGTAGTCAGTTATCAAAGGGGCAGCAAAGGTTTTATGGATAAAATGGAGGAAACCAAATTCAAGGATTACCCTGATTATGGCCAGATACCCGAAGGCCATATCCTGCTCACAGATCACCACGATAAGGTTTTCTTTAGGAATATTAGGATTAGGCGGTTATAGGAGAGTTAAAAGATAAAAACTAAAAGTAATACTAATTAATGGCACTATAGGAGAAGATTTTACCATTTCCCTATAGTGCTTATTGTCCTACAAAAGCCATTACTCAAGCCATACAAACTGTGTGAATGCACCATTGGCAGCAACATCCCATACTTCCAGCCTTACCCAAGATCTGTCCTTGAGATCCGTAGTAAAGTTAAATTTTTGCTTTCCAAAAGCTTGGGTGTCATCCAGGTTGATCCTTTCACGATAAACCTGATTCCCATCACCGGAAATGATCTCCGCAAAATTTAATGGAAATGTCCAATCAATTTCCATGTTAACCTCTGCCCTTCCATTTCCTTCCAGCTCCAATGTTTCTCCTGAACCTTTTCCGTTTACAGTAAATGTCGGCAATAGGATTTCCCCGGTCGTTACAAAAAATCCCCCCTTTTCCATCGCCTCCAATACCGGTTGCCAACCTTCTTCAAATTTAGGCAGCTTGTCCATTTGCATATAATTGATATTCATGTGCCCATAAATCTCATAATCAGGTTCAAGCTTAAACAAATCAGCTTCTCCGATCGCATACTTTTTGTGGCCCCAGTTAGCCATATCATCCATTAAATCCAGCACCCGTTTTCCTAACCTTGGTTGGGACAGATCAGCAGGAATTGGTTTCCATGCCGCACCAAAGAAACGATCAGAATTAAAGAATTCTTCCTCCTTGTACTGATCGGGGAAACCAGTAGACCCTTTTGTGCGGGCGTGGGCAGTCCATGCAAGGCCATTTTCCACTTCCAGCAGCTTCAGCATCTCTTCTTTATTGCCAACCCTGTATACCTTACCATATCCGGGAACCTCTTCAATAAAAGGCTGATCTGCCTCTCTGGACATGATCCAATAAACAGGTTTTGGGAAAATATTCATCCAATGTCCCGCGAAATGGCTGTTGGGTTCTTCGCCGGGAAGCATAAGAAAATTCCCACTCGAAAGCCTCTCACATTCTTCAAACATCAATTTGAACTCTGGCAATCTTCTGGGCCCCGGATCCCTCGGATTTCCAGCCAAGTGAAATTCTCCTAAATGCATGATATTGACTCCCATGTTCCTCAAAGCTTTCACATGACCGGGAATCTCCGGCAAAGGTTTATGGGTAAGAACATCATCAATATGTTCTGTGTGGAAATGGCTGGCCATGGTTTTGTATCCAGGAATAGATTTGAAAGTATCACCATTGGTGAACTGCTTCACCTTTTCAAGGACCTGACCGTCTTTTTCTGTGCTTAATAAAACAAAAAAGTTTAAGCGTTGCCTGGTGTTTGGAGGTGCATTAAACCAGGGCACATGACGTCTATCCCCCATCAAATCATGCCTTATTCCGATTCCAAACTCCGGGATTATGTCACGGTAATTGGTGCCATACCAAGTGTATTTTAAATTATAGGCATTGTCAAGTGGATAAAAATATTGATGGGGAGGAGGGAATATGGAAATGCTTCCCTCTTTGCTTTCACCAATGATGGTTCTGTATTTTACCGCTAAATTTTTACTGGCGGTTGTGACATCTACCTTTACAGCTAGGATATAATCCTGAGGATCAGCCCAGAAGATCTCTTCCCATACGGCTTCCTTACTTGCTAATCCCGCATCATAGATAATGGCTACAGAATCCATATCCGTACGCATTACTGCCGCCATATTCATTAATGGGCTGCCGTTAAACAAGGTTATTTCCAGTGATCCGGAGAATACGCCTGCATTTACCTCGGAAACTATAATTTTTGTTCTGGATCCCTGGCTGATTACCCTGGCTTCCCGTTTATCCAGTTCCACAACATGGGATTTATGGGGCAGGTAGGCCGTTTTATCAAAAAAAATATTCCAGCCACTTGCTTTTGTAAGGTCCCTTTTACCTACAGTAAGCACAAAAGCAGGATCCAATCCCGTGGCAATTTCTTTAAAGATCCCTTCCTTGGTTATTTGAATACTCCCGAACAACGGCTTTCCCTTTTCCAGGTCAACCACTATCTTTCCTTTTTCTGTTTCCCCGGTGGGCCAGGTAATTTCTAGAATATCTTCATCAGTAGTAGCCATGGCACTACCTCTTTTGTCAAAACCGGAAAGGTCTACGGAGGTTTGTGCGGTTGCCAGAGTACCAAAACATAAATAAAAAATCAATAGGATAATGTTGCAAAGGTATAATTTAAGGTTCATATTTTATAGTTTTGTAATTCTGCTGCGGTCTTGGCGCCTAACCTTTGCGTCCATTTCCTGTCCTCCGGGAGGCGGGCGTGAAACCTCTTTTAATCTCCAGATGTACCTGTTCACTCATAGGCAAATCGGTAAATCTTTCCATCAAAGCCACAAATATACAATTCGTTGTCCTGATCGGTGCCAAAAGAAGATATTTGGAAAGAAGCTTGTAGCAATTCAGTATTTACAGGATTATCCAGATCACTAGGATCCAAAGTCCATACCCTTCCGGAGGCATAATCAGCATAAACATATAAACCTTCCAGAGAAGACATTGCAGGTCCCCTGTAAACAAAACCCCCAGTTACAGAAACATCCCCTTCAGAACGCCCATACTCCCAGATTGGCAATTTCAATCCATCCTTGTCACAATCTGAGGAAGGCTCGAAGCAATGGAAACCTTCCATGACGTTCCAGCCATAATTCCCCCCTTTCTCTATAATATCAATTTCTTCATAGGCATTCTGTCCTACATCCGCGGTCCACAACCGGTTATTTTTAGGATCAAAGCTGAATCTCCAGGGGTTTCGTAATCCGTAGGCGTAAATTTCTTCACGATACCCTTCCGAATTATTGGCAAAGGGATTATCAGTGGGTATTGCATAACTCTTTTCTCCGGCTGTGTTGTCCACGTCTATTCTCAGAATAGTACCTAAAAGTGTTTCTAAATTCTGTCCGTTTTCCTCTGGATCGCCTCCCGAGCCCCCATCCCCTACCGCAATATATAAATAGCCATCAGGCCCGAAAGATACCTGGCCCCCATTATGGTTGCCAAAAGGTTGGTCAAATTCCAACAATATGGTCTCACTACTTTGTTCAGCTTTATTTTGATCAGATGAAGAAACCCGAAATCGGGAAATCACCGTTCGGTCAGGGTTTGAAGCTGTATAATTGACATAGAAATACCCATTGTTTTCATAATCAGGGTGAAATGCCAACCCTAAAAGACCTTCTTCATTGCCATCGTCCTCTACTTGAGCTTCAATGTCCAGGAAAATGGTTGTTTCTTCTACTTCCGCATCATTTTGAAAAACAGAAATAATGCCTCTTTGCTCTACTACAAATACTCGGTCGGAGTTGTCGCCCGCATGCTGAAAATCCACAGGCCTGGTAAATGATAATTGAGGATATGCTTCCTCAGTTACAATCGGGCCTTCAGTGATAGGCCTCTTTCCAATTTCCTGCTCACAACCAGGATGAAATAATACCAATAGAATAAAAGCGGACAAAGAAGTTAGCGAAATTTTCATAATCAAAACCTTTTTTGTAGCATCTAGAGATGCGGATTAGAATTAATAGGAGGAATTAAAATAAACAAACGTATTATCTGACATTGTGTTTAGTTTCTGTTATTTAAAATCAGTTTTGATAATAAAAAGATGCTATTAATCTATAATTACACAGTTAAGATTACGGATTCACCTTCTTTTTTCGCGATTTCCAACCCTGTTAAAGTCTTTTCCTTCCCTGTTTCAGGTTGGCTGACCTTCAGGGTATATTTTCCAGGGGAAAACACCTTGGGGCGAAAGCTGTTTCCTTTGATCCTCATGACATATTCTACCTGTTTACTATCTTCATTGATGACTTGTACCACCGGATCCTGTCCCCCTTCTATTTCCAGTGTAGCAAGATATCCTACTGCCTTGCGGGCATAATTATCTTCTTGGGAAATGGTAATCGGCCAGCCCTGATATTGTCCGTCCGGATTTCTTTCAGGGTCTATGTATCTTGGCCAGCACTCTATTTTCATCGTACGTTCCTGCTTGTCAAAAATCACCATTCCATAACCCGTAGCCCTGTCATAAACAAGGGCTGGTTCCTTCCCCGTCTGATGTGGATTAGCCACCGAATGCACCGTCATTTTATTGCCAAAGCCATCCATAAAATTCCCGGTATTTTTAGGTTGATCAGGTAATGGTTGATGATTTTCTTCAACGGTAGGCCACCAACGACGGGGAAATAAATTATTAAGGGCCGGGCCTGCAAAGGCAAAGCCGGAATCGCCAAAATCATCCACCCCATAGTGCACTACACTTGCGAGGTGTTGGTCCCCGGCAACATGAAGGGCAAATGATTTTCTGATTATCTTTAACGCTTCATCCCTGCCCTTTTGTGGCCATCCATTCGAATCCATATCAGAGGTAGGTGCATCCCCAGTTACATATTCCCCAAGTTTAGGAATGGGAAGTTTGGGAACAATGCTGTCAATAATGCTGCCTTCGGGTAAAGTGGCCACCGTGCAAAAATTGGTTTGGGACAATACCGCTTTCATCTCTACTCCCCTACCCCAATCAGCAGACCAATCCTCCAGGAACTTCAGCTGTCTGTCCCCAAGTAGCTCAGCCTCAACATCATAATATTTTTTAATATCAAATTCTGGGTTCTGAATAAAACCATTGGTTACTTTCGCTTCTTCCGGCAACACATTTTTTGGGGCAGATTTGAATTTCCGGTCTTCCAGGATGGCAAAACTGATCCCCCCATAAACCCAATCCGTATAATACGTTCCTATCCCCTGTTTTACCGGTGTGGGATCGTAAGGGTCAGGCAAATGGCTTGTCTGGGTGAGTTGCACCATATTGATCCATTCGGGCGGCATTTTATACCCTCCTTGGTCCTGAGCTACATAGGTCCATCCTTGATCTGTAGGGGCATGTTTACCGGATTCCCCCCAGACATTACCGTGATAGACATCATGATCATCTGGGATAAAAGCACTGGGGATGTTTCTAAAGATTTCACGGTAGGACCAGCCAAACATGTACCATTTGCGCAGGTAATCCAAACTTGATTTTTCTAGGGGGGAAGTCTGTATACCAAACCCACCTGTACTTTCATAAAATTGATCGCCTAAAAATACGGCAAGATCAGGCTTGTGCTTTAAGGCATGGAGACTAACCTCACTATCAGGGAACCCATAGTCGGCATTGCAGCTGAAAACAGCCATTTTTACCTTTTCTGCGTCTAAAGGTTCCTTATCTACTGTACCTTGATAAAAATATTCTTTCCCTCCATTTTTAAGGGGCAATTCCAGACGCACCCGGTAAGAGACCGGTTTTTTGAATCCCCACTCTTCAATCCTAAACTGTACCACTCTTCCCAAAGGGTCTACTGAACCCTCCTGCAGAGTTTCCCATGAATTTTTTTCTTTGATCTGGAGACTTACTTGGCTATCAACAGCTTCTATAGGGGTAAGCTGCGCATTAAGCTTCAATACATCATCATGAAGGGTATATTGGGCAAAGCATATAGGCCCAAAGGTTTGGGCAGGATGTTGGCTGATTTTCCCTCCTTTTAATTCCCAATTTGCAAAAGACACAGATGGTTGTTCTGCACTATCTTCCACATTCACAAAATGAGCGATTAATGCCATATTGCCGACAACCTCTTTATTAGAAACATTATTGGCAGTAATCTCAGCTAAGGGCTTATCGGTTTCCAAATCATAAATACTCAACCTAAGGATATATTGCTCTGCTTTATGTTCAGCCTCAAGCTTCATCCTTAAGCTATCTTGTACCTTTACCTTTTCTTCACTTTTATTTTTCCCAATAAAAAGTTGACCTGTTGCCGTAATGCCTGCATCAAGTCCTTGGCCAAATACCGCAGCCGAGCGGTAGTCCTTAACCTTGCCTTTTGCCCCTATTCGGAATCCCACATAATTGTCCGGTGATCCGAAACCCCTTTGGTTCAACCATTCCAGGTTTACACTGGATTCAAATTTCTCCGGTTTATCAGTAAGCTGGCAGGTAAGACAATGCAAGCTTCTATTTTTATCACTTACTATACAAACCGCTTTCCCATCCCTGATTTGCCAATCCTGTAGCCTGTTTCCCCAAAACTCAGGTCCGGTCCAGAGCATGTCAGGCCAATGGTGCCATGAACTTTCAAATAATCTGGATTGAGAAAGTGAAAAAGGAACTAATGAAGCTTCTAAATTATTGGTTTCTCCAAATAAGATATGAGGAGTAACTGTACTCAAGGCAATGGCTTTTACCGCATTTCTTCGTTTCATTGGTCGTTGGTTTATCTGATACGGTTTTCTTTTTAGGGACCTTCCTAAAAAACCTGCTACTTCAGCCTTCCTCTTCCAATTCCCTATACGCCAAAATACCCCCAAGGAGGTTTCTCACCTTTTTGTATCCTTTTGTCTCCAGGAATTTCTTGGCATTTCCACTTCTTGCCCCAGAGCGGCAATGGACTACTATTTCCTGGTCCTTGTGTTTTTGGATTTGACCCAGTTGATGTGGAAGGTGGCTCAAAGGGATATTCAAGGCACCAAGATTATCTTCCTCATATTCCCATTCTTCCCTAACATCCACAAAAACAAAATCGTCTTTTTTATCTAATCTCTCCTTTAATTCTTCTACTGTAATGTCTTCCATGGTTATTTTACTAAAATTCTGATTGAATTCGGTTTTTTGCCTGTCCATGCGCGGACTACATAGACACCCTTGTCATTTCCTACAAAATTAAGGATTTTACCCTTTTCGAAGGTATCCACAGGTATATTTATTTGCCTTCCAAAAGAATCAAATACAATAACTTCTCCTATTTTTCCTTCCAAATAAAGCTTTTCAGTAACCGGATTGGGATAGATTTTTATCCCTACCTCCCCTTCTGTCCCGTTTTGGGCAACTACAGGGTTTATACTCAAATGGGGCCTCATCATCAGACTTCCCTGTACCTCTTCGTTTTGTTCCCAACTACCTGTTACATTATAAAAGATCTCTGATCCAGAATTATTTGATTTGTCCAATCCTATGTAAATAAAATCATTGGTGAATTGTCTGAAGCCAATAAAAAAAGTATCGGACACCACGAGATTGGTATCCATAGGAAAGTAGGCGAATTCCTCTAAACGGGACTTGTCTGGAATTATGATTTCTTCAGTGTATATGGGAGCACTTTCCAAAGAATTCCATACCATCACCTCTACTGCAGACCCAACTTGGGAGAGATTGGCAAAATTAATGCTTACCCCTTTAAGGTAGGCAGAGGTATCCAACTCATATTTCAAAGCCAACATTCCCGATCTTTGGTTGATCCCCGCTGCATAATCAACGGATCCATTGTCATAGGCGAAAAAATCACGGATGGGAATTGTATGTCGGATGGTGTCGTTTATCCTGAAGTCAACTTGGGGAAAATAAAGGGTATCACCCTCCGTGATTTGATCTATCTGGAATTGATCCCCGGTGGTCAGAAAAAGCAGGGTCTCCAGATCAAATTCTTCGGCCGGGTCAACATCTATATCCTTAAGATCAACACTGTTAAAATCCCTTCTTTCCAAAGCTTGGGGGACAGGGTTGAAAGGTGTTTGGGCGTGGATACTTTTCAACAAAACCTGTGTTTCCTTGTCCCTTAATTCCACACTATATTCCATGGCCCTAAACCGGTTGGAAAGGTTCTTGAATTGACTGCTGATGGCTGTGAGATAACCACCTTTGTTCCTGTTTAATTCAAACAAAGGCAGGGCACTGTATTTTCCAAATGGGCTGTTGGGAAGCTTGGTCAAGGCCCTGTCTTCATGGTAAACATCATTTACGTTCCTTCCCTGGTTGAGGTAGATATAATCCAGTAACCAGCTGTCAAATGGTCCGGAGATCCTCCCTGTATTTATAAATTTAAAGCGGAAATCATTATGGATAAAATCATCTGTTACCTTCACCATCTCTTGGCTAAAGACATCCCTTTTTTCCACATCTCCACCAAAGATTTCCCAAGCCTGAATCCACGTGCCCGAAGTATCCAAAAAATATAACTCCAGCTTATCCGGAACATCAGGCATTTCCCCCTTCCCGCCTGCCTGCCAAAAAAAACTCAAATAAACAGAATCTGCTGCTTGATGGGTTGAAAGATCTATTTCTTGGGAGGTTAGCTGATCCCCCTCACCATTTTCCATCATGGAGGTGGAATAAGGTTCCCCTCCTCTATCTACCCCATCCAAATAAGCAACACCAAGACTGGGTGGATCGATTCCGATCGTTTTTGAAGCAGATGTTCCATTGTTTTGCCACTTCAGCGTATCTATTGTGCCTGTGGAGAAGTCTTCCCAAAAAGGGAGGGTGAGCGGTCCTGCTTTAATTCTTAAATTTTCCATAGGAACAAAGTTTTTTCCCGAAGAATAATCCACTGGAAGCTGGCGGAATTGGGCCTGCAGCTCTTTTGCCATCAAAAGCAAGAGAACTCCTGTGAGAATATATTTAAAAGAAAACTTCGCCCCCATCATTAGAAGTCATTTTCATTTTCCAATTCAGAGATCCAAAGGTCTATGACCTCCCCTGTTTTTGCATTATTTCCAGAAGGTGGAAATTGTTGCACAATAGTGCCTTTGGGGACTGTGTCCGTACTTACATAAGTGGCACTCCCCATTCTGAGCCCGGAGCCAATAATTAAAAACTCTGCTTCAACTTCATCCATCCCTACTAGGTTGGGAATGGAAAGCGTTTGATTGCCAAGGCCATCTCCTACAATCAGATCGATCTGGGAACCCTTGGATATTTCCATACCTTCCTTTATGGGTCTCCCCCTGTATTTTTGCTCAAGAACCACATTGATCCCAATATCAGGGACATAGACGATGTCTCCCCTCACCAATCCAAAGTTTGACAATATTTCCTGGGCGTTTTTCAAAAGAGTATTGATCAAATTTGGCATGGCAACCACTGGGGCATTTTCGGCATTTAAAGTAATGTATATTTTGCGGTCTTGTTTGACCTTGGCTCCCGGCTTGGGATTTTGCTTAAGCACATGTAAAGGTTTTACTTCCTCCACATATCCGCTATCGGGGGTGACTTCCAACTTTAAATTCCTTTCCCCTAAATAATTGGACAATTCATCATAATGGAATCCCTCTAAATCCGGCACAGTGATTGTTTGACCATGATGGGTATAATTGGGCAAATACCATTGAAAAAACAAGAAAAGAAAGGTAATCAACACGCCTAGGATAATCAAAATATTGGTTCCAATTTTCATTAATCCGTCTTTTAACTCACTCATTATTAACTAGGGGCTTTATTTTTAATATAATTTGAAAGAGAAGATTTATGCTCAACTTAACCATTCATACCATCACTTTTTATTATCGGTCTTGGTAGCAAATGTATCCATTTATAAGAGCGGGTTAATTTACCCTCAATACTTTAGTATAGTGGCTACTAATCCGTTCATAACGATTTTATTGACGAATTAAACCGCAATATAAACAAAATCCCCGATCACAAAGGTTACCGCTCTACTAAAGACTGGATGTGAAGAATGGAGTGGAAACACCACATTTAACGCAAGATCCACCTAAAATTACATAATTATTGAATAATTAACCTTTTGGATTCAGAAATGCTGTCACTGGTGATTTTGACAATATATACCCCTCTTGAAAACAAGGAGGTACTGAAAGTATAGGTCTGGTTCAAAGTACGTGGATAATCCACATCATGGACTGTTTGTCCCGTAGAATTGATAAATTGGATATTGACATTTTCATACGCTTGTAGATTAAATGTAATATTAAAAAAATCAGTGGCAGGATTGGGGAAAATCAGCGAATTTCCCGGTCCTGGATCCACAGGATCAGGATTGGCAGAAAGGAAAAGTTCAATATCATCAAGATAGATGGGATTTGATCCACCATTCTGATATTCCACCCTAAAAGCAATCCTAACTTCTTCATTGCCTTCACCTGTAAAAGCGGAAAGGTCAATGTATTCCCTTACATAATCTCCCTGAGTATTGGGATTGGCCGGGCCCCCACCGGTGACGGTGTTGATTTGCGTATTTGTCTTACTCCATAATTCCTCATAAGAAACGCCTCCATCTGTACTTATCAATACCTCAAAAACCGTTAGATCGGACGCATTAAACCCTCCGGAAGCCCAATCAAAGAAAATGCTTGCTTGAGGGGTATCACTCAAATCAAATAAAGGAGAGCCTAACCAATAGCTGTTGCCCCTCTCCGCATTGTTGAGGGCAAGGACACGGTTATCTTGTTCTCCTGCCTGAAGTGGCATAACTTCCCAATTACGGTTATCTTTTTCAGGATTAATGGTAAGCCAATGTTGAAGGGCCGGAGTATTGAAGTCTTGCCTCCAAGGAACATTTATTAAAGAATCATCCTGTATAAAATGCCAAGTCAGTTGGCTTTGATTATCTCCATTTTGATCAAAATTCGGATAAAGAATTTCATACTCAACCTTATTCATCCCTTCGTCCAGACTATTGGGCAATGCATACGGAATAGTCTCACCGGGTGGCAGGTTTTCATATTCAGCAAAAAACGTCTGAACCTCAGAATTGTTTGTTTTTCTATTGATCATAAATGCTGTTATGGGAAGATTACCCGTATTGGTTATCTGAAGGATCTCCCTTTCCTGGCTTCCGTCCACAATGGGTCCGGGGCTTTGGAGTCTTTCGATTTCAAAATCATATCTAAACTCTTCTGATGGGTTTATTTCAATATCTTTAAGGTACATATTGTTACCATACCCGTTGAACGAAATAAAGGCAATCCTTATGTCCCCATATCCTTCAAACCGGTCAAGGTTTACCAGCTCAGTTCTAAACTGTGATTCAGAATCAGGAAAAAACTCAGTTAATATTGGTTCTTCCGTCGCAAGGAATTCATCTGTTTTTTGATAAGGTGCTTCAAGGAGCTCAAAGGTATTCCCGCAATCTGTAGAAACAGCAATCAACAAAGATTCCTGGAATTCCTCATCCGCATAAGGGGCAAAGGCCATTTTAAAGGCCAATTGGGCATTGGGGGTCTCTGCCAAATTGATCTGCGGAGATATAAAATAATCCAATTCTCCCTGGGTTTCATAGTTGAATCCATTCAGATAGATAAGATCTTGCTGGGTTCCCTCTATAGGTAAACTTATCTGATTCCATGTCAAAGCGTTATCAGGATTCTTTATCGTCCATAAGTTGGAGAAATCAGCTGAATTAAAAGTGTATGGGATTGTAATGGTGGGTTGGATTACCGGAATGGAATTCAGGCTATTATTTGATAAGTTAGGATCCGTGCTTCCATTTACTTCTACAATTTCTGCCTCAAAATTGTTTTCTGTTGAAGAATGGAGTGAAATGGGATTAAGGATTAAGGTGTCGGTCGCTCCTGGCTCCAAATTCAAAGAGAAGTTTTCATTTTCGAAAACCTGTCCATTTAGGGTAATTTGAATCCTAGTGGAGGTAACCTCATTGTTTCCCACATTAACAATAGACACACTCGGCGTTATATCTGTTGCGCACACAAAATTCTGTGGATCAACAATTGCCTTAAGGGCCAGGTCATTTGGCGACAATGCCGGTTCCAAAGTAGCCCTTCCATTGACCAAAGTAGTACGTCTTGGACTGAAATTTAAGACTACATCTATCCTTTCCACCTGTCCTAGTGTAAAGAGGCCCATGCATTGGTCAGGGGTGTAATCCATAAAATTTTCTATCATGTCCCTGGAATCACAAGTAATGCGGGGAGTGGCCAGGCAGGTATTATTTGACTGGCTTTGATTTGGAGTATCCTCTACATAATCATCTACCTCACAACCTCCATCACCCCATATATGTCGCAAACCCAAAAAATGCCCAACTTCATGGGTGGTGGTTCTACCCAAAGAGGTACTTAAAGCATTGCCCCCTTCACCAAAAACCCGGTAATCAATGGTCACCCCATCTGTTTCCCTGGTATTCGCAGGGAAATCTAATCCCGGAAGTTCCGAAACTGGAAAAGAAGAATAACCTAAAAATGGAGATTTGAGAGTAATCACCCAGATGTTCAAATAATCCTCCGGTGGCCATAAAGCCAATTGCCCTATTAATACCGCATCATCAGGAGTATAGATTTCTTTGGACCCAAATATCCTATTGATGCCGTTCGTAGGCAGGCCACTTGGGTCTTGCTTGGCCAGGACAAATTCTATATTGGCATCTGCTGCCACGCTTTCAAATTCTTCAGGGATATTAGCCGCATCGGGGTTAAGCTTCCTGTAATCCTCATTTAAAATATCTATCTGGGCCTGGATCTGAGAAAAAGGGATATTTGCACCTTCTCCTATGGGGGTGCCATTATGGATGACATGGATGACAACCGGGATTTTTCTGTTTCCATTCGCCTCCGTCTTAAAATTATATGGCTGTTTTCTTAAGTCTTCTTTCTTGTCCTCTACCCAAAATTCAAAGTAATCCCTGGTCCCAAAAACCCCCAATTTCCCAATCTGCTTTTCTTCTATATAGTTGGCGGCACACTTTTCATCAGAATTATCCTGCTCAATGGGTGGACCGGAAAAGTTTTGGGCAAAAAGGGCATTTCCCAAAAAAGCAAAGAAAAAGGATAAGATTAATCTTATCCTATCATTCAGAATCCTACTTTTCATTTATGAATGTCGGTTTAAGCACTTTATGCAATTTCAACATTGATTGCAACGACTTTTTTTATTTCTGGGATAGCTTTTTTTATGGTTTCCTCCACCCCTGCTTTTAATGTCATGGTGGACATGGGGCAAGATCCACAATTTCCCAACAGCTCCAATTTCAACACCATATCCTCTGAAAGTTCAATAATCCTTACATTGCCACCGTCAGCCTCTAAGTAAGGACGGATGTTGTCCAAAGCTTCCTCGATTTTTTCTTTATAATTTTCTAACATCACTAAATTAGGTTTTGACCTGTACAACCGCTGTTTTCATTTTTTCGGCATTTCTAATAGCGACCTGGCGGGCAAGGGCTTCCGATAAATGGCTGAAGGCTTGCGCCGTAACCCCTTCTGTCAACACCGCGGGGTATCCAGTATCCCCACTTTCCCTTATGCTTTGGACAATGGGGATCTCTCCAAGGAAAGGGACTTCGAATTTTTCCGCAAGCTTCCTTCCTCCTTCTTTACCGAAAAGATAGTATTTGTTTTCAGGTAATTCATCCGGTGTAAAATAAGCCATATTTTCCACAACACCTAAAACCGGCACATTTATTTGTGGCTGTTTAAACATGGATAAACCCTTGGTAGCATCCGCTAATGCTACTTTTTGGGGTGTGGTCACAATAATGGCCCCCGTTACTGGCACTGTCTGCACCATCGTTAAGTGGATATCGGAGGTTCCAGGAGGTAGATCTATAAGCAAATAATCCAACTCGCCCCATTCCACATCAGCAATAAATTGACGAAGTGCTGAACTTGCCATAGGGCCCCTCCACACTACAGCACTTTCGGCAGGGGTTAAAAAACCAATGGACATCAATTTGACCCCATACTGTTCTATGGGGATGATAATATTCTTCCCGTCTTCCTGTCTCACTGAAGGCTGTTCCGCTTCTACATTGAACATGGTAGGAATAGAAGGGCCGGAAATATCCGCATCGATCAATCCAACCTTCGCCCCTTTCTTGGCCAATGCCACTGCCAAGTTGGCGGCACAGGTAGATTTTCCCACTCCGCCTTTTCCAGAGGCTACGGCAATTATATTTTTTACTTTTGGTAAAAGTTGTGTGCTGTCCCTGGCTGTGGAAACATTTGAAGTCATGGAAATATCCATCTCAATGTCGTTTCCAAGCTCCTTCTCCAAGGCTCCCACACAACTGCTTTTTATCATTTCCTTTAAAGGACAAGCCGGTGTGGTAAGCACTACTTTAAAACTCAGTTTATTTCCATCAATAGCGATATCCTGAATCATGTTCAGGGTTACCAGATCCTTTTTCAGATCGGGGTCCTCTACAGTTGAAAGTGCTTTAAGTACCTTTTCTTTGGTCATGTTCATTAGATATTGGATCTATTATTTAATGCGATTGCATTTTCTTATTTCAAAGAGATCTAAAGGTGTTTTTTTGCACTGGGAATTGTTATCCGCTATTTTAGCCATAGTTAAAATGAAAATAGCAGCCGTCTTTTTTCATTCCCACAAAAATACAAAAATCATTTGAGACCACTAGCTTAATATACAATCATCTATTCAAATTAGTTGCAAGGAATAAATGAAAGTGACAATAAACCAAGTGGATGAAAATTATTTATCGTAAATTACGCCTTATGATCATCTCTTAACTACTTAAACATTAATAATCATGGGCGAAAAAAAGGAAATGAGTTTGCATCTGCCACACGATTTATTAGTGCCTAAGGGCGATGCCTTACTGATCACTTTGAAGGAACACATTAAAAGTGGAGGTAAAGTAACTATCCATATTCAAGGCCAGGAAGAAAAAACGGTAACAACGGAAGAGGAATTATTTGAAATCACTGAGAAATACACCAATAAATAACTTTTACTCTACTATCGGGAAATTGAGGGGGTGATAAAAGATGATATAGTGTTGGAATCCACATAACTTAATCCTTTGAATTAACCAGATACTTTTTAAATAAAGTTTCTGCCCAATACTTTTTATCTTTGGGAATCGATTTAATTTAAAATGGCCTTAAGCAGAATTACCACGGAAAAAGTAAAGGAACGAGCGGACATTGAAGAGGTGGTCAATGACTACGTCCCTTTGAAAAAGAAAGGTCAGAACCTTTGGGCCTGCTGTCCTTTTCATAATGAAAAATCCCCTTCTTTTTCTGTTTCCCCTTCCAAACAGATTTATAAATGCTTTGGTTGTGGTAAGGCGGGTGATCCTATTCAATTTGTCATGGACATAGAAGGAATAGGGTTCAATGAAGCAATAAAACATCTTGCCAACAAATATGGGATCGAGATAGAGGAGGATCAGGCACACACTCCCGAAATGGTCCAGGCTTACAATGAGCGGGAAAGCCTGTATATAGCCCTTGGATTTGCCAGGGACCTTTTTGTAAAAAACCTGCACGGCCCAGAAGGAAAATCCATAGGGCAAAGTTACTTTCATGAAAGAGGCTTTAGCCAAAGGATTATAGAAAAATTTGATTTGGGGTATGCCTTGGAGAGTTGGGACCACTTGCTCAAAGAAGCCAAGGGCTCAGGGTTTAAGGAAGATATTCTATTAAAAGCAGGCCTTGTCTTGGAAAAAGAAGGTGACCCTTCAAAGGTTTATGACAGGTTTAGAGGCAGGGTAACCTTCACCATCCATAATTTGGGAGGAAAGCCCATTGCTTTCGGTGCCAGGATCCTCAAACAGGACAAAAAGCAGCCTAAGTATATCAATTCCCCAGAAACGGAGGTATACCATAAAAGTGACGTGCTCTATGGGATGTATCAGGCAAAACAAGCTATCAGGCAAGTGGACAATTGCTACCTTGTTGAAGGATACACGGATGTACTTTCCCTGCATCTTTCGGATATAGAAAACGTGGTCGCCTCATCTGGCACTTCCCTGACTGAAAACCAGATCAAGCTTATCAAAAGATTTACCGATAATGTCACTGTACTTTATGATGGGGATGCGGCAGGGATTAAAGCTTCCTTGAGGGGAATAGACATGTTGCTAGAGGGGGGATTGAATGTGAAAGCAGTGGTCTTCCCAGATGGTGATGATCCCGACAGTTATTCCCGCAAAGTAGGTTCACAGGCATTTAAAGATTATTTGAGCGCTAATTCAAGGGATTTCATTGCGTTTAAAATTGATCTTTATGCCAAAGAGGCTGAAAATGATCCTATCAAACGGGCAGCTGTTATCAGGCAGGTTGTACAAAGCATTGCCAAAATCCCGGATCCTATCACCCGGGCTGTTTATGCCAAAGAATCGGCAAAGCTACTTCAAATAGAAGAAGACATTGTTCATGCAGAACTGAACAAAATCCTTTTGAAAAGCCGGAAGGACAATCCTTTTAAGCAGCCGGAACAGGCCCCCGAAACTCCTGTAGAGAACTTTTTACCTGAAGTTAAGAAAGAAGGGGCCTCTTCTGCCAAAATTTTGGCTTCCCTTGAAAAAGAAATGCTGCGGTTATTGATCAATTTTGGTTTTGAGAAAATTTCCGAAGAACTCCATGTTTGTGATTACCTGCTTCAGGAGATTAGCGATTTAAAATTTGAAACCCCAGTTTATCATAGAATACTCCTGACCTATAAAAGATCCTTAAAGGAAGGAATTCTGCCCAACCCCGAATATTTATTGATCACGGAGGATACTGAAGTGAAAAGGGAAATTATCGGTATGGTAACCCAGGAACATGAAATATCGCCTAATTGGGAAAAGAAACATCAGATTTATACCAAAAAGGATTCCGATGATTTACCAAAAGCGACTTATGAAAGTGTTTTAAGATTGAAAAAAAGAGTTATCAAAAAAATGCTTGATGAGGTCCATAATAAATTAAAAGAGGCAGAAATAAAAGGGGCAGAGGAACAGGAAATAGCTGCATTACAGCAGGTTTCTTTTGAGTTACAGAGTTACCAAACTAGCATAAACAAACAATTAGGAACTGTTATCTCGCATTGGAAAAACTAAAATTGGGACATTTCGGTTTTAGTGTATAAAGAATGTAATTTCGCATTCCAAATTTGACCTTTCAAAAATAATATGGCTGAAGAATTAAGACTCAATAGCATAGAAGAGGCTATTGAAGCAATAAAAAATGGGGAAATCATCATTGTAGTAGATGATGAGGACAGGGAAAATGAAGGGGATTTCATCTGTGCTGCGGAAAAAGTCACTCCCGAGATCATCAATTTTATGGCCACCCATGGCAGAGGACTGATCTGTGCGCCATTGATAGAAGACCGTTGTGATGAATTGGGACTGGAGCTGATGGTAGGAAGAAATACAGCCGCCTATGAGACGCCTTTTACCGTATCTGTAGATCTGATCGGCCATGGCTGTACCACGGGTATTTCAGCCAGCGACAGGTCAAAAACCATTAAAGCATTATTGGATAAGGAGATCCATCCGGACGAGTTGGGCAAGCCTGGACATATTTTCCCTTTAAAAGCAAAAAGAGGGGGCGTACTGCGCCGTACCGGTCATACCGAAGCGGCCATAGATATGGCCCGGTTAGCTGGCTTATATCCTGCAGGGGTTTTGGTGGAAATCATGAACGAAGATGGTACCATGGCCAGACTTCCTGATTTGGTGGAGGTAGCTAAGCGTTTTGATCTTAAACTGATTTCCATTAAGGATCTTATCGCTTACCGGTTAAAGCATGAATCCCTGATAAAAAGGGAAATTGGAGTGGAAATGCCCACAGAATGGGGGGCCTTTGACTTGATCGCTTTCCGACAGACCAATACCAATGATATCCACATGGCTTTGATCAAAGGGGAATGGGAAGAAGGGGAGCCTGTAATGGTTAGGGTACATTCTTCTTGCGTTACAGGTGATATCTTTGGTTCCTGCAGGTGTGATTGCGGAACACAGCTTCACCGGGCCATGGAAATGGTGGAAAAGGAAGGAAAAGGGGTGATACTTTATATGAACCAGGAAGGCAGGGGCATTGGGCTGATCAATAAGTTAAAAGCCTATAAGCTCCAGGAGCAGGGTATGGACACAGTACAGGCGAATTTGGCTTTAGGTTTTCCAATGGATAAAAGGGACTACGGTGTAGGGGCACAGATCCTCAGGGATTTGGGTATTTCCAAAATCAAACTAATGACCAACAATCCAACTAAGCGCGCAGGGCTATTGGGGTATGGATTAGAAATCGTTGACACGGTACCTCTGGAAATTTACCCCAATTTGCACAATGAGAAATACCTGGCCACCAAACGCGATAAAATGGGGCATATCATTCTCCAGGCGGAAAAAACCAAATTGAAATAATAAAAAACGGTCCATAAAAGAGACTTCATTAAGATACAAGAAAAAAATGGGGAAATGTTAACTTTTAATTCACTTAATTCGTTATTTTATTTGAATTAAAAATAAAAAGGTTATGAAAAAGGCAATATATATTCTTATATTTTCACTATTTGTTACCCAAGCCGTCCAAGCGCAGGATTTTCCTTCGCAAATATGGCATAAGGGTAAAATATCACTGACTACTGGGGAAGCATATTCAGGGAAAGTCAAATATGATTTGGAAACAAATATAGTTCAACTCCAAACGGAAAGCATTGAAACTTTTAGTGCTACTTCTGTTGATCACTTTGAAATATTTGATGAATTTTATGGAGGGATAAGAACGTTTTATAGTCTTCCCTATGCGGTAAATTCAGATTACGAAACACCTATTTTCTTTGAATTATTGGTACAGGGGGAAGATGTCACCCTACTTTGCAGGGAATATATCACCACTGATTCCCGTGGCATGTACAGGAGTATGTACAATCCTATGTATATGAACCCCATGTACGGTATACCTAGGATGAATTCCTCCAAGCTGGCATTTGAATATTATTTCCTCACAGCGTCAGAAATTCAAAAATACAGACAAAAGAAAAAAGAACTTTTAGAAGTGATGGACGACAAGTCTGATGAAGTAAAACTTTACATGAGAAAAAACAGGTTGTCCCATGACAAAAGAGGTGATTTATTGAGAATCACAGCTTATTATAATCAGCTAAAGGAATAATTTTAATGTCAAAACCCCTTATTTTAGTATCCAATGACGATGGGATTACCTCCCGTGGCATCAGAGTATTAGTGAATGTAATGAAAAGGCTTGGTGAAGTGATAGTGGTAGCCCCTGATGGTCCCCAATCGGGGACCGGCCATGCCATCACCATTGGAAATACCTTAAGGCTAACAGAGGAAGAAATATTTGAAGATGTGGTGGCGTATAAATCAAGCGGAACCCCAGCCGATTGTGTGAAATTGGCCAAATTCCATGTGTTGAAAGATAAAAAACCCGATTTAGTGGTGAGTGGCATCAATCATGGCAGCAATACTTCCATTAGCGTATTGTATTCAGGTACCATGTCCGCGGCCATAGAAGGTGCCATTGAAGGCTTTCCGTCGATCGGATTTAGTTTATGTGATTACGGGACACTTGCAGATTTTTCCCATACAGAGGAAATGGTCTATAAAATTGCCAAGCAGGTACTTGAAAACGGCATGCCCAAAGGAATAGCCTTGAATGTCAATTTCCCTCCAAAAAGAAATGAACCTATTAAAGGGATGAAAGTCTGTAGGCAAGCCAGGGCCAAATGGCAAGAGGAATTTGAAGAACGGTTTGATCCAAATGGGAGAAGATACTTCTGGTTGGCGGGTAATTTCGTGAATTTTGATAAAGGGGAAGACAATGACGAATGGGCCATTGCCAACAATTATGCCTCCATAGTACCCTGCCAATTTGATTTGACGGCCCACCACGCCATCGCCCAGATCAATGATGATTGGAATTGGGAGGATTTGGAGGTGTAGGTGTTGTTAAGACAGGATAAGAAGTAAAATGTCGGTTGGCATGGCAAAACCGGACAGATCGGGTAATGATGGAAGGATGGAATGGTGGAATAATTGGGCTAATACATTTCGGCAAAAGAATGTCACGTCCTAAATTCACCGGACATATTTTCCAATTAATAACGTTTCGGTTCAAGCTGCTTTGTCGGCTGTTTATTCAATTGCCGTTTGGCTTTAGCCAACGGGAAAAGGGGCAAGTGATTCTTGTGGCTTTAGCCACATTTTGGAGGGCTATTAATGGGGGCTAAAGCCCAGTTTTTCTCTCTCTATTCAATTCCCCGACCTGAAGGACGGGGCAATAAAAATCCCCGAAATTATAATTGACTCCCATCATAAAAACCATCGGTTCTCCATTTCCTTCATCATTCATTGTTTTTGTCGCCCAAGTCAGCGTCCTCCCTGACTTGGTTTTCATTTGCCAACGAATTACTTCATTTAATGCTCCTCCAAGAAAATTGTCCCTCTGTATTTACAAACTAGGCTTTTAAAGTTTCCCGTAGTATTTTATCTGCGAAATCTGCGGGCAGACTTTCCTTTCTGAGTCTACCGTTGACAAACAACGGCGTTATACGTTCACGTCCTGAATTACTATTTCAAAGTAACGAATTCTTGATCTACCAATTCTTCTACTGGAATTGTCCCCGGGATCAATTTTAATGTTTTCAAGGTTTCCATTGTTTCTTTTAGAGTGCTTATATGAATTTCTCCTTTTGTGGCCCATTCCGTTTGATGGAGCCATTCTTTGACATCTGCT
Source organism: Anditalea sp. (assembly GCA_040905145.1). GTDB lineage: Bacteria > Bacteroidota > Bacteroidia > Cytophagales > Cyclobacteriaceae > DATGMS01. Next base: position 26,813 of record JBBDSC010000046.1, on the reverse strand, counting down.
ACCTTTATGCCATACTTTTTGCTCAACTGTAGGGGCAAATCCTCGGCTTCCAGTAAGAAAGAGGATTTTTGATAAATCAATCCTTGAAGTGTTTTCAAATATTGAGGATGTTTGATTAAGGCTTCTTTGGAGGCCACCATAACAAAACAAGGCCATGGTGTGGGTATTTCACCCACTCGTTTAAATATCCCTTCATCTACCAATGGCATGGTGGTATATTTCTCCCATAAAAAGACTTTGGGCAACGTACTCTTTAAGGCTCTTTTGGCCCCATCGATATCCCCCACAATTTCAAATTCCAATTGATCCAGGTCCCATCCGTTTTTTCCGGCTAGAAGATAAGCCATCAAGTGAGATCCTGATCCATACCTGCTGATCAAAAAAGGAGAGTTTTTTAATTCATCCATTTCTTCTATTTGGAATTTTGAAGAAATATGTATCCCCCATATGAGGGGAGAAAATACCTGAAAACCAATAATTTTTCCTGGGTTTCCTTCTATCTTGTCCCTGATAAAACTTTCGGTCAAAATAACGGCCACATCAGCACTTCCTTCAGTGACGGCTTTGTTCATTGCTCCCGATCCTTTGGGCTCATCGTTCCATTCCAACAGAATTCCTTCTTTCCTAAAAGGCTGTTCTTCAATGATTTTTAACCAAGGATAGTTAAAATGTTCAGGGACTCCAACAATTCTTATTTTATCCATATCCAAAGATAAGAACCGGAAGGGAATTGCAAAAACTTTTGTTATCCCCTCTTTGTTCCCATAAAGGACCCTCGTCGCAAAAGGCGTTTATCACAGGACAGGAATAATTTAACCCTTCAATTGGAGGATATTAAAGCAGGTATTTCTATCTTTGCGCTCTTGATAAATGGCCTCTTTTGGTTGCGGAAGTGGTTTTATCAAAAAATAACAAACCTTTAAACATTCTATTATGAAATTTAAACCAGGCGTAAAATACGGGGAAGAACTAAAAGATTTGTTGGCTTATGCAAAAGAAAGCGAATTTGCCATGCCTGCAGTCAATGTGATCAACTCCAATACCGTTAACGCAGTAATGGAAACGGCCAAAAAAGTAAATTCACCGGTGATGATCCAGTTCTCCAATGGTGGGGCACAGTTTTTTGCGGGCAAGGGACTTGCCAATGATAAGCAACAAGCATCCATAGCAGGGGGAGTTTCCGGCGCCTTGCATGTACACAAGATGGCTGAAGCTTATGGGGTTCCCGTGATTTTACATACAGATCATGCGGCCAAAAAATTGCTTCCCTGGATTGATGGTTTATTGGCTGAAGGAAAAGCACATTATGAATTAAACAAAAGGCCTCTTTTTAGCTCTCATATGCTGGATCTTTCTGAAGAACCATTGGAGGAAAACATAGAAACTTCCGTTAAATATTTCAAAGAGTTTGCAAAACTTGAAATGGCCATTGAAATTGAATTGGGTGTGACCGGAGGGGAAGAAGATGGAGTAGACAATACGGATATAGATAGCTCCAAGTTATATACCCAACCCGAGGAAGTAGCTTATGCCTATGAAGAATTGAACAAAGTCAGTGATTTGTTCACTGTTGCCGCGGCTTTTGGTAATGTCCACGGGGTATATAAGCCGGGAAATGTAAGCCTTACCCCTGTTATTCTTAAAAATTCCCAGGATTACATCAATAAGAAATTCGGCACCAATGGCAAGCCGGTAAATTTTGTGTTCCACGGAGGATCCGGATCTACCGTTGAAGAAATACGTGAGGCAAACAGTTACGGTTCCATTAAGATGAACATTGATACGGATATGCAGTGGGCATTCTGGGAGGGGGTTTTAAAATATTACCATGAGAAAGAAGGTTATCTTCAGACACAGCTCGGCAACCCGGAAGGAGCGGACAATCCCAACAAGAAAAATTATGACCCCAGGGTTTGGTTGAGAAAAGGCGAAGAGAATTTTGTAAAAAGACTGGAACTCGCTTTTGATATGCTAAATGCAGTGAACAGGAATTAACCTTGTTTAAGGAAAGATGGAATGATGGAAAAAAGGGATCTCCATGAAAGGTTCATCTTTCCATTATTCCAACCTTCCAGTATTCCAATTTCCCAAATTCTCACATTTCCTTACCCGATTTTCGGAATGCTACCCAGCTAGGTAGATAATATCTTCGCAATACGGAAATCATCATCATCTACTATTTTGTCATCTATAATTGCTTTTTTAATGGGGGTATAGACCACTTTGTTATTGACCACACCGGCCATAACATCATATTTTCCCTGCAACAAGCCCTCTACGGCAGCCACACCAAGCTTGCTGGCGAGAACCCTGTCATAAGAAGTAGGCGACCCTCCACGTTGGAGGTGTCCCAGTATGGTGACCTTTATGTCGTAAATGGGCAGGATTTTTTTCACTTTCTTGGCTAATTCCAATGCGCCCCCGCTTTTCCCCCCTTCTGCCACTATGACGATATTGGATTGTTTTTTAGCTTGTGCTCTCTTATTGAGTCGTTTTATCAGATTTTCTACGGGCATCTTTCTTTCAGGGATAAGGGTAGCCGCAGCACCGCTTCCGATTCCGGCATTGATGGCAATAAAGCCTGCATCCCTTCCCATCACTTCCACAAAAAACAGCCTGTCATGGGAAGAAGCCGTGTTCCTGATTTTGTCTATTGCTTGTATGGCCGTATTGCAGGCGGTATCAAAACCAATGGTACTATCCGTTCCGGAAAGGTCATTGTCAATTGTCCCCGGTATACCAATAACAGGGGTCCCGAATTCCTTATAAAATAAATGGGCCCCGGTCAAGGATCCATCTCCGCCTATCACTACCAAAGCGTTAATGCCATGTTGCTGCAGATTTCCATAGGCAATCTTTCTCCCCTCCGGACTTCTGAATTCCTTACTTCGGGCAGACTTAAGAAAAGTCCCCCCTCTTTCAAGTATATAGGCTACATCTTTGGTTTCCAGCTTTTTAATTTCGTTTTGGATCATCCCTTCATAACCGCGGTAGATGCCATAAACTTCTATTTTATAATACATAGCAGACCTTACCACTGCCCTAATGGCAGTATTCATCCCAGGTGCATCGCCACCGGAGGTCAATACACCGATTTTGGAGATTGTTTTATTTTCCATGCTCAAAAGTGGTGCATAAATGTTTAAAAATCAATTCTGCAGTTGCCAAGTTAGTTGCCAAAGGAATATTATGTACATCACAAATTCTCATCAGCATTTGAACATCCGGTTCATGAGGATGTTTTCCCAGTGGATCTCTAAAAAATATGACCAGGTCCAATTCATTTTGCGCAGCCATGGCAGCAATTTGTGCATCCCCTCCAATTGGACCGGACAGCACTTTTTGCACCTCAAATCCGGCCTTTACAATATGATTGCCTGTGGTACCGGTGGCTACAAGAGAGATCTCTTTGAACATTTCCTTAAAACCACTAAGAAAATGAACCATTTCTGCTTTTTTACCATCATGGGCAATAAGAGCTATTTTCATTATTTTACTGTCATTAGATTTGGGCATAAAGTTAAAAAAAAATGGAGATTATAGGCTATTACCCAAAAAGAAACCTGCCCCTTAAAAACTCATGGGAATTTATGAGTTCAAATCCGAAGTAAATATTACTGAAAGGGATTACACTCTCTAAATTTCTTTTATCAGCTTTTCTTTTAGCTCATGGCTTAAACTGGACTTCTTCAATAAGGTTCTAATTGCCTCTAAAAATATGAAAATCCTTCTCCTGTTCTATTAATCCCTTCAAACTGAATAGTTTGGTCAACACAACCTATTGCTATCCGAAATATTCCCCTAATTATTTGTTAATATGATTTTAATTGCTAAAATTAATTTTTTAAAGAATCTTTTGCTGGAAGGATTATCTGAAAGCATTTAATTTGCTTTACCTAATATTTGTTTTACCCATTATAACCATGGAACCTACCAATACCCGAGATCCAGAATATTATCACAAAGTGGTGGATTGTCAACATGCATGCCCCGCCCATACACCGGTACCGGAATATATCCGCCTTATTGCAGCCGAAAAATATACAGAAGCCTACATGGTCAATTGGGAATCCAATGTATTTCCCGGCATACTGGGCAGGACCTGTGACCGACCCTGTGAACCGGCATGCCGACGGGTAAGGGTGGAAGAAGAACCGGTGGCCATCTGCCGCCTAAAAAGGGTAGCTGCCGACAATAAAGGCAGTGTCAGAGAATTTATGCCACAGGGTCCTTTTACACCCAATGGAAAAAAAATAGCCCTTATCGGTGGTGGCCCTGCCTCATTGGCCGTGGCCCGGGATCTGGCACCCCTGGGATATGAAATCCACCTTTTTGACGAGCAGATTGCCGGGGGAGGCATGATGCGCAGCCAAATCCCGGCTTTCCGGCTTCCTGAAGAAGTATTGAATGAAGAGGTGAGTTATATTTTGGATTTGGGAATCCATACCCATTTTCAATATTATGTCGACAGCCTAAAAGAAATTTTAGGAGGGGATTACGATGCCGTTTTTGTAGGAACAGGCGCTCCCAGAGGTCGTGATCTGCCGAATTTGCCCGGCCGCCAGGAAGCGGCGGATTTCGTGCACATAGGAATAGAATGGTTGGGCAGTGTCGCCTTCGAACATACCCATTCCATTGGAAAAAAAGTGATCGTCCTTGGGGGAGGCAATACGGCTATGGACTGCTGCCGTACTTCTCGCCGCCTGGGTGGAAAGGAAGTAAAGGTGGTGGTACGCAGTCCCTTTGCAAACATGAAAGCCTCACCCTGGGAAAAAGAAGATGCACTCCATGAAGATATCCTGATCTATGACAATCATGTGCCCTTGGGTTTTGAGATGGAAAACGGACGGCTGACAGGAATGAAATTCGAGAAAGTACATCCAGTCTATGATGAAAATGGCAAACGCCAACTCCTGCCCACCGGGGAACCGGATGTATTTATCGAAGCAGATGAGGTGCTGGTAGCCATAGGACAGGAAAACAGCTTTCCCTGGATAGAGCGGGATCTGGGACTGGATTTCGGCAAATGGGACATGCCCATAGTTGATCCGGTAACTTTCCAGTCCACCCTTCCACATGTCTTTTTTGGGGGAGACGCGGCTTTCGGGCCTGAAAATGTCATCACCGCGGTAGCGCACGGCCACCAAGCAGCGGTTTCAATCCACCTCTTTTGCCAAGACAAAAAAATAACCGACCGTCCTTCCCCCTACACCAATTTGGTGAGCCAAAAAATGGGGGTCCACGAATGGAGCTATGACAGCTATGTAGCCGTGGAAAACCGTTTTGTCGTGCCACAAGCAGATAAAACCCTCACCCTTACCAACAGAAAAAAAGAAGTGGAACTGGGTTTTGTCGTGGACACCGCCTTCAAGGAAGCACAACGCTGCCTCAACTGTGATGTGCAAACGGTGTTTTCAGAAAACCGTTGCATCGAATGCGATGCCTGCATGGACGTCTGCCCTACTTCCTGTATCACCTTTACCCCCAACGCCCCTGAGGAAGAACTTCGCCAACAATTGTTGGTACCGGCGGAAAACCTTTCCCAAGACCTGTTGGTGTCTTCCTCCTTGAACACCGGACGTGTCATGGTAAAGGATGAAGATGTTTGTCTTCACTGTGGTCTTTGTGCGGAAAGGTGCCCTACCTCCGCCTGGGACATGCAAAAGTATTTCTATAATGTAACAAAAGCAGGGAATATATGAGCCTACCTGAAATAAACAGTAACGGACGTTCTAAAGTCAATGATTTTGTGGTGCGTTTTGCCAATGTAAATGGTACCGGTTCGGCCAGTGCCAACTTTCTTTTTGCGAAGGCAATATTCCGGATGGGCATTCCCGTCAGCCCCAAAAACATTTTCCCGTCCAACATACAAGGGCTCCCCACCTGGTACGAAGTGCGGGTAAGTGAAAAGGGCTATTTGGGCCGAAGGGAAGGCATTGACCTGATGATCTGTGTGAACGCCCAAAGCATGGCCCAAGACGTGATTGACGTCAGATCCGGTGGATATTTCATGTATGACAGCTCCAAAAGACGGGCAGCTGAATGTATAAGGGATGATATTAACTACTTGGGCATTCCCATGATGGAAATGTCAAATGCGGCATTTACAGACCCACGCCAGCGCCAGCTTTTTAAGAACATCATCTATGTCGGGGCCCTGGCTGCCCTGCTCAGCATTGAGTTCAGTGTATTGGAAAAATTGCTTACCGAACAATTTGCAGGGAAGGAAAAACTGATCGGTCCCAATATTGAGGCCCTTAAATTGGGCATGGATTTCGTATTCGAACACCTCAATGAGCCACTGGAATTTCATCTTGAACGCCGCAATTTTGTGGGGGACCGGATCCTGATTGACGGAAACACCGCCTGTGGACTGGGCGCTGTATATGGGGGCGCCACTGTAATGGCCTGGTATCCAATTACCCCCTCCACATCAGTAGCAGAAGCCTTTGAACGGTATGCTTCAAAACTTCGGAAGGACCCGGTGACCGGGAAGAAAAATTTTGCAGTCGTTCAGGCGGAAGATGAACTGGCCGCCATGGGAATGGTAATCGGTGCCAACTGGAACGGCGCTAGGGCTTTTACCGCCACCAGCGGTCCCGGGGTTTCATTGATGAATGAATTTATAGGCTTGGCTTATTTTGCAGAAGTCCCGGCTGTTCTCATAGACGTGCAAAGGGCAGGGCCCAGTACCGGCATGCCTACCCGAACCCAGCAGTCGGATATCCAACTGGCCGCCTATGCCTCACATGGGGATACCCGTCACGTCCTGTTGCTCCCCTCCACACCTAAGGAATGTTTTGACATGACAGCCGAAAGCTTCGACCTTGCCGATCAGCTTCAAACGCCCATTATTCTGCTCACCGACCTGGACCTGGGAATGAACGACCATATGAGCGAGCCGCTTGAATGGCAAGATTCCCGCCAGTATAAACGTGGCAAAGTATTGACAGCAGAAGATCTGAATGAAATAGGCCGTTATGGCCGCTATTTGGATACAGACGGTGATGGAATTACCTATAGGACCTATCCGGGTACCCATCCCACTAAAGGCTCCTTCTTTACACGAGGGACCTCCCGCGATGAATATGCCAGGTATACGGAAGACGGTGCTGCCTATCAGCGCAATATGGACAGGCTTATGGTAAAATGGGAATCTGCCAAAAAATTGGTGCCTCCCCCGGAACATTACCAAGATTCCAACCAGAGTGATTTTGGTCTGTTGTTCTTTGGCACTTCTACCTATTCCGCGGAAGAAGCCATGGATATGATGAAGAATAAAGGGATTGTACTGGACGCCCTGCGGTTGAAATCCTTCCCCTTTAATTCCGAGGTGGAAGAGTTTATTGCTTCGCATAGAAAGATTTTTGTGATTGAACAGAACCGTGATGCGCAAATGCGCGGTTTACTGATACTGGAATTACAGATCAATCCCGCCAAACTCATTCCTGTTTTGAATTATGATGGTATGCCAATCACTGCCCATGATATTGCCAACAAGATTTCTCAGTATTTATTAAAATCAAAATCCTTACACAATGACATATCTGAGACCGTTATTTAGGCATCCTAAATTACCCAAAAACAAAAATGGCTATACGCTAAAAGAATATGAAGGGGCCTTATCCACCCTTTGCGCGGGATGTGGTCACGACAGCATCAGTTCGGCCATTGTACAGGCATGCTTTGATTTGTCCATTGAGCCCCACCATGTGGCAAAGCTTTCAGGGATAGGTTGCTCCTCAAAAACCCCCACCTATTTTCTTGGTAATTCCCACGGCTTCAATTCCGTCCACGGCAGGATGCCCTCCGTTGCCACAGGGGCCAACATGGCCAACAAGGACATGGTGTATTTCGGGGTGTCAGGCGATGGTGATACGGCTTCGATTGGCATGGGACAATTTGTCCATGTGATCCGCCGAAATCTTAACATGGTTTACGTTGTGATGAACAACGGGTGTTATGGCCTGACCAAAGGTCAAGATTCTGCAACTGCCGACAAAGGTTCCAAAAGTAAGGCCGGTTCCATTAATCCATTCCAAGCCATTGATCTTTCCAGCCTTGCCATCGAGTTGGGGGCCACCTTCGTGGCCCAAAGCTTCAGTGGGGACAAGCGGCAGTTGGTGCCCCTCCTCAAAGCGGCCATTCACCACAAAGGGTTCGCCTTCCTGAATGTCATATCTCCATGTGTCACCTTCAACAATAATACCGGGTCCACCAAATCCTATGATTATGTGCGTGAACATCTGGAAGCGACCTCCACTGTAGATTTCGTGCCAAAAAAGGACCAGATCACTGCTTCCTATGAAGAAGACAGCAGTACAACGGTATCCTTACATGATGGTTCTAACTTACATTTGCACAAACTGTCTCAAGATTGGGATCCTCAGGACCGATTTTCTGCTATAAATGCCCTTCAGAAGGCACAGTTCAAAGGGGAAATCCTTACCGGTCTGTTGTATGTGAACAGCGATTTTGATGACCTTCACGCCACACTAAATACCAGCCAAACACCGCTTAATAAAATGACGGAAAAGGAACTGTGCCCCGGCTCAGCTTTGCTGGAGGATATCAATAGGGGGTTTAGATAAAGTTAAAAGTTTAAAACCATTAACCAAAATCACTCCATTACCTCCACACTGTTCAATTCAGGACTTCCCCCTCTGTTGCCACATCCCGCGGCCAGATAATAGGAACTATTGATATTGACCACCTGAAACCCATGACGGCCTCTATTCAAATTATTTAAAAGTTTCCATCCATTTCCGGGTTGGTAATATTCCACCTCGCTGTGGGCTGTTTCCTGGCTGCTGCTTTCCCCTCCTAAAACAATAAAACCTTCACCATAGGCTATCGTTGAGCTTCCTGCTCTTTCTGTGGGAAGATGGTGTTCTTCAGGCAAAGTTTCCCATGTATTGGTCTTGAAATCATACACATCTACTTCAGAAAAGGTCAGGTCAAAATTGTGGCCTTCTTTGGCATAAGACTTCCTGCCACCCACAGCATATATTTTCCCATTGAGCACTACCGACTGAAAATGATCCCTTACCCGGGGAAGAGGGGACAGTACTGTCCATTTTCCTGTTTCCGGGTCATATTCATCAAAATAATCCCTGTTTTCTGCCCAGTGTCCGTCTTTTATACCTCCCACCAAATAAAATTTATTGTCTCTGAGCACAAGCCCTGCGGCACCTCTTCTTCTTTCCTCAGGGATTTCATGCCCCTTTTCCCAAATATTTTTCTCAGGATCAAAAGTATAAACATGATCCAACGGAGTTTCATGAGGGTATTTTCCACTTAGCGCCCCTATTACATATATTTTGCCTTTATAAGCCACTGCCTGGAAATGATGTATCTCAATAGGCGGCACTGCAAGTGTTTTCCATTGCTTGGTCGATGGATCGTACTCTTCAACGGGTTTCATGCCTCTTCCTCCCAGTAAATACAATTTATCGCCCAAGGCGGCACTGGCACACTCATGGCGTTCCGTGCAGGTATTTTTGGTATCAACCGTGGACCAGGATTGTCCAAAAAGATAAGTGGATATCCCCATTAAAATCAATAACTGGATCAAAAATTTCATAGATAGCTTCTTTTTATGCGTTTATTTACTCATATCTTAAGGACTCTATGGGATCCAGTCTACTGGCCTTGTAGGCTGGTACAAACCCAGATAAAAGTCCTACAATAACACAGGTCAAGAAAGCCAGTAAAATCCACACCCAAGGGATCAAAAAGCCACCGGGCCCCACAAAGTTGGCAACTACATTTCCTATCCCTATCCCCAGCACTACGCCCAGAATCCCTCCTAAAAGGCAAATAACAATGGCTTCTATAAGAAATTGTTGCCGGATCCTTAAAGGGGTAGCCCCCAATGCTTTTCTAATCCCAATCTCCCTGGTCCTCTCTGTCACAGAGACCATCATAATGTTCATCAATCCTATGGCCGCACCCAAAAGGGTAATGAACCCAATACCAAAACCACCAATCCTTAAATAGCCAGCCACCTCCTCCAGGCTTTCTCCCAAAGTCTGTGATTTCACCACTTCAAAAGAATCCTCCTCACCGATCCTATCCTGTCGGATGATTCTCATCATGCCTGTAGCCTGTCCCATTTCATATTCCATTTTGCTGGGATCTGAAGTCGCAGCGGTAATGGTATATCTGAAATTTCCACCTTCATCCAGCCTCTTGGCATTTGCCAAGGGAATAATAATGGTCCTGTCGGCACCTGAATCCCCGCTCACTCCACCTTGCTTTTCAAGTACGCCAATAACGGTATATCTCTTGCCGTAAAAAGAAACGAATTGATTTAAGGGATCTTCTTCCGCTCCAAAAAGCGTCTCCACCAATTCCGTTCCTATTATACAAACATTATTTCCATATTGAATTTCCACATTGCTAAAGTTTCTGCCTTTTTCAATCTTTATCCCTTTGATCAAAAAATGGTTTTCATCCGCACCACTGATCCTGGTGTTGGGGTTGGTGGTTTTGGACCCCCTTTTTACTTCAGCTGATCCTGAGACCCTGGTGAAAACAGTGGCTAGGTCCCTGCTACTGTAGTCACTTTTAAAGGCTGCCGCCTCCTTGAAGGATAAATGGGGATAGGTTTTTTCTGCCACCCCATCTGTGGTTACCCTTCCACCGGAAGAGCCTCTGGAACGGACATCGAAATTATTGGCCCCAAATCCCGACAGGCTTTCTTCGATCTGGGCTTTCATGCCGTCAATGGCCGTAAGCATCGCTACCAAAGAAGTTATCCCTATAGCAATGATCAAGCCTGTGAGGATTGTCCTCAATAAATTGGTTTTTACTGACCGGACAGCTTCCTTAATATTTTCAATCAGGTTCATAGGAACAATTTAGTGGAATTTCAGACAAAAACATTTGAATAGGCATTAATTTCCCAACAGCTATCAAGGGTTATATGTTTTGGGGGTTACTGATTTATTGGGCTTCCATTGTTATTGGTTACTTTAATAACTAATAACCAATATTCAATGACCTTTAACCCAATAACTATTACTCAATAACCATCTAATGAACCCTATCCCCTCTTAATCCCATGTTTTTCATTACTTTCGCTTCATAGGTCAGCCATTCGGCCCATCTGTCAGTTACCTTTTCTTCAGGGTAATATTGTTTGGCCAGCGCTATAAAATTAACATAATGACCTGCTTCTGACACCATCAGTTCATAGTAAAATTTTTGAAGTTCTTCGTCCTTCAGGTTTTTCCACAGCAGTTTAAAGCGCTCACAGCTCCGGGCTTCAATTAAGGCATTCATCAAAAGATGCTCAGTCAACTGATGCATTCTACTTCCTCCTTTTTTGACAAATTCCAAAAGGGCGATGACATATTCATCCTTTCTTGGCCAGCCTAATTTATACCCCCGCTTTCGGATCTGTTCCATTACCCTCTCAAAATGCGCCCATTCCTCTGCCACCATCGGGGTCAAAACCTCAACCAATCGGCTTAAATCCGGAAATCTCAGGATGAGGGAGATACAGGAAGAAGCGGCCTTTTGCTCACAATAGGCATGATCTATTAATATATCGCCTATATTCATGGATGCAATATTCACCCAACGGGGATCTGTGGGCAACTGCAAATGGAGCATTTTATTTTTTGTGCTTTTTTCCCAACTCATACAATACCTAGTCAAAAAACGACCAATTAATCCCTACATCCAACATACTATTCAAACCTGTGTAGCCCGGCGTTACAAAATACCCCGGCTGATCCAATAAATTGCTGTTAAGATGATTATATCGCAACAGTATCCGGGTTCTGTTGATCCTGAAATTCAGAAATGCATCCAGAACCGGATAAGCATATACATTAAACTCATCTTGAAGGTGAAATTGTTGCGTGGCGGGCATATAAGCATGCGCATAATGGTCACTCCTATACCTTCCCTGCAATCCGATTTGCACGTAAATATTTTCATCAAATAAGGGGCCACCAAAGAAAATCCTGCTGTTGACAAAAATATCCGGTATCCTGAACTTGTCAGCAGCATTACCGGTGATGACGGTGTAAAGGATTTCACTTTGCCAAAATATCTGTTTTGCGAAGGTAAAGTTGCTCTTTAAACCCGGCATCAACATAAAAGCTTGTCCAATAGCTTGTTCAGGCAGCACATCCTGATTATAAAAGACATAGTTGTTTATCCTATTGATCATCAAAGATGGCCTCAAGGAAAATCCGGCGAAATCAGCTTTAATTTCCCCTTTGATTTGATCCACCCCAATGCTTGAGAAACTATTGTCCCACTGATAATGGTTTCCCTGATATAACTGCTGTGCCAAAGTTGGCTTGTACAAAGCTTTGGTATAGGATAGCTCCAAAAACGGTGAAATAAATAACCCATTAATCCGATAACCATCGGGAATCAAATATTCACCCTCTGCCTCAAAAGACCATTCTTCATTTATCTCACCCCTTAAGGCCCCTCCCAAATACACTTCATTGAAATTATTGTTCGACTCAAAAAAATGACTGGCCATCCTCCCTGTCCTGAACTTCACATAGGCATTGTAATAGACAGGACCAAAATCCCCTTTAAATCCAATCTCATTTCTCCATTCAGAAAAATGGTTATGGTTATTGGTCGTATCTTGTGCATTATGAATATGGGCAGTATCTGAAGAATTATACCTGTTGTCATTAAAAAAAGCAGCATCTGATGTGGAGAGGTCCGAAAAAAAGGTGACTTGCTGCTTCTTCTTATCAAAAATATGATAGGCTTGCCAGCCTTTCAATATTTCATATTGATGATATAAGTGATAATCCTGCCTGAGGTCCACCGCCCTGGAATTTCTCAGCCATACTTTAGAATCTTCATAAGTAAAATAGAGAGAGGTGGTGTCCACTTCCGGTGGAATTATCCCACCCTGCTCCTGGACCAGGTGCCTCATCCTTGTAAAATTGGCCAATAAGAAATATTTTTCATCCTCCGATTGAAAATTAGTATGTAGGGCATAGTGATTTTGGACAACCATATTGTCGTCCCTTCCGGTAGGGTTCAGCACCTTTCTTGCCCGGATGGTCCTAAAATCAAATCCTACATTCCACTTTGGGGTAATATTCCTGGTAAAAATGATATCCAATTTATTCCTGTTCCCTCCACCAAAAAAGGCCGCAAGGTTGGTGTGGGGGGATTTGGTATTATAATATTTCATGCTATCCGGAGAATGATAGTACAAATCATATACATGGAATCCTGATGTTCTTCCTATTTGTTGCGGGACATTATAAAAAATAGGCTTAGCGGCTGATCCGAGATTGGCCAGATTCTGATATCTATAGCCTGTTTTGGCCACGGGTTCATAATTATGGAAGTTGTTCAGGGAAGTATCAATCTCAATAAGCTCAAATTTATTGTACCGAAGATGTTTTTCCTGAAAATAAAGGGTAGTCCTGGGGCCATACACCATTTTAGTGGAATCATCCAACAGGCCCCTCCTGGGGGATTGGTCTTCCTTTTCCCCCTCAGGAGTATCCTGTTGTGTTCCCTGCTGCTGTGACCAAACACTGCTTTGGAAACAAAGCATCATTAAAAATAGAATAACCAGGCGCTTAATTTCCACTTGTATGTTTTTTTTCTCCTATTGCTCTGGCCGTTAAGGCCAACAAAGCTTTTTTCTCATTTTGATTAAAACCCATTCCCACAGGTAGGGCAAAAATCGGAATTCCCATTAAATATTTAATGAATTTTTCATCTTTAAGTTTGACAGCATCCTTTTCAGTGGTTAAGACGGTAGGTTTTAGGCTTTCGTACTTTTTATAAAGCGCCATTATTTTTGTCATATCTGTTTCACTGTACTTGTGGTGATCAGGAAACTCCAAAGTTTCCAATAAGTCATAATGTTTACTTACTTCCTCTTTGAGCACTCGGCTATTTGCGATTCCCGAGACTAAAATCACCTGATGGCTGATTTTCTTGCTGCTTTCCAGAACGGCATAAGGTATCCCATATTTCAACTCCGCAAAAATTATGAGGCAATCATCGCCTGAAATCTCCCTGATTTTGCGTCGGTACTCTTCCTTTGTTTTGTTTTCCAAGGTTCCGGGACATTTGGTGACCACTATGGCATCTGCCCTTTTTGCTCCAGAATTGTGTTCCCTTAAAGTGCCCAAAGGTAATATTCTATCCCGGAAGAATGGCTGATGATAGGTTGTCAATAAAATATTGAAGTCCCCTTTTACATACCTGTGCTGGAAAGCATCATCCAGTATAATGAGGTTGGTTCCCGGTCGATCCGCTAAAATTTGGGGAATGGCCAATATTCTTTCTTCCCCTACTGCTACAGTCACTTCCTTACTGTATTTATTGAAAATCTGCAAAGGTTCATCTCCAATATCCTTGGCCGATAAACCCTCCTTTGCCAATAAAAACCCTGAAGTTTTCCTTCCATACCCCCTGCTCAAAGTGGCGATCCGGTATTCCGTTTTGAAATTTTCAAGTAGAAACTCCACCATAGGGGTTTTTCCTGTGCCCCCCAATGACAGATTGCCCACTACTATTGTAGGGACTTCAAAGCTGACGCTTTTTTTCATGCCAAGATCAAACATCCTGTTTCTCAATCGGGTAATTCCATCATATAATAAGGAAAAAGGATATAAGATCGGGTCGTAAGGCCGCATTGATTAAATTTTCTTAATTTTGAGTCTAAACTTACGGACAAATATATGGTTTATTCTATAAGGGATCTTGTTTCTTACTTGGAAACCATTGCCCCTCCCGCTTATCAGGAAGCTTACGACAATGCACAGCTGATTGTCGGAAACCTGGAAGATGAGGTGAAAGGAATTATCTGCAGCCTGGATGTCACCGAGGAGGTAGTACAGGAAGCCATTGAAAACAACTGTAACCTTATTGTTGCCCATCATCCTATCATTTTTAGGGGCCTAAAAAGCCTTACCGGAAAAAATCATGTAGAAAGGACGGTCATTAAAGCCATTAGGCACGATGTGGCTATTTATGCCATTCATACCAATTTGGACAATATTCAAAATGGTGTCAATAAAAAGATAAGCGATAAAATCGGCTTGATCCATACCAGGATTTTGGCACCTAAAGCTTCATCATTAATGAAGCTGGTTACTTTTATCCCTATCGACAGTGCCGATAATGTGCTTCAGGCCCTATACAAAGCCGGTGCAGGCAAAATAGGAAATTATTCCTCCTGTAGTTTTCAGGTAGCTGGAACCGGGACTTTTCTGCCTTCAGCAGATTCTCGGCCCACCATAGGTGAAAGGGAAAAGTTGGAATACGTAGCAGAAAAAAGGGTGGAGGTTATGTTTCCCACTTATTTGAAGCATACCGTCGTGTCTCAGCTTAAGAAAGCCCATCCCTATGAAGAAGTGGCTTATTATCTCCAAAACCTGGAGAACGAAAATCAGGAGATAGGAGCGGGTATGGTTGGGGAATTGGAAAACCCCATGGGGGAAGCGGATTTTCTTCACTACCTGAAAGAAAAAATGAATTTGAAAGTGGTTAAGTATACCGCCTTAAGAAAAAAGGAAATAAAAAAAGTAGCAGTGTGCGGAGGGGCCGGAATCTTTTTACTCCCCGCGGCCAAGCGTGCGGGGGCTGACATATTTATCACCTCTGACATTAAATACCATGAATTCTTTGATGCTGAAAACCAATTGATTATTGCCGATATAGGCCACTATGAAAGTGAAATTTATACAAAAGAATTATTAATGGAGCTTTTGTCACAAAAATTCAGTAATATTGCACTCTATTTGACAAAAATAGTTACGAATCCCATAACTTACATATAGTACATGGAAAGTACCATTGCACAGAAACTCGAAACCATCCACAATCTTCAGAAAATAGATTCCCGACTTGACGCCATTTTTAAAATCAGAGGGGCTCTTCCAGAAGAAGTCCAGGATTTGGAAGACGAAATCATTGGATACGAGACTAGGTTATCCAAGTTCAAAACCGACATTAATTCCTTAGAGGAAGAAATAAAGAGGCATAAAGATTCCATTAAGGAATCTGAAAAACTGATTAAGAAGTATCAGGAGCAGCAGATGAACGTCAGAAATAACAGAGAGTATGACGCCATCACCAAAGAACTGGAACTTCAGGATCTTGAAATCCAGGTTTCAAAGAAGAAGATTGGGGAAGCTCAATTCACCATTGAAAATAAAAACAAGGATGTTGAGGATTTAAAGGAAATTTTAAAAGACCGGAAAAAGGACCTTGAACAAAAGAACAGTGAGTTGGAAACCATTGTTTCCGAAAGTGAAGCTGAAGAAAACAAACTTAAAGCGGACAGAGAAAAGGCTGCTAAGAAAATTGAAGATAGAATCTTAAAATCCTACAAAAAGATCCGTGACAACGCAAAGAATGGACTTGCTGTAGTTATGGTGAAAAGGGGGGCTTGTGGAGGTTGTTTTAACATTGTACCACCCCAAAGACAAGCCGATATCAGAGAAAAGAAAAAGTTGATCGTCTGTGAACACTGTGGCAGGATACTGGCAGGGGTGGAAGATGAAATAGAGGACGAAACTCAACCAAAGAAAAAGCGATCTAAAGCTTGAAATAATATTAAAAGCCCAATTTATTTGGGCTTTTTTTTTGAGAATTTTTTTTATTGAATTTGGAATAAGCTTTGTTATACTTTTTTAATATTACTATATTTCAAATATGAAGCATTACATATTATTCATTATCCTTCTCTCTGTGTCCATGGAGGCCTCCTCTAAAGGGAAAGAAGAAAAAACTTTCCTCGTCCTTTTCAACAAAATCGAGTTGAAAAAAATAGACTCCAGTACCGAATATATTGAACTTAATTTCTTTGAAAAATTCCATACCAAATCCTATTCCGGAAATTCAGACGCCGCTTTACTGATCACCATTCCCCATGGAGAGATGAACGAGTGCCAAATGGGAGAAACGCTTGTACAGGTTAACCGTTCAACTTGGATACCTTTGGAGGCAATTGCCTTTAGGATCATTGACCTCAGTGAAAGCAAGGAGAATTACCGTGCGCTACTATCTATGAAAGACGATAGCCATCTAAAAAGGAAAAAGCAACTTGTCCGGCTTAAGCTTTAAAGGATCCCCTCTTTCATTTAATCACTGCCAAACCAAAACCTGAAGTGGCTTTTTGACTCAATTCTTGGGCTTTTCAAGCAAAGGAGCCGTGGTAAATCCATCCAACCTGAAATGCCACCCACCCAGCTGGGTAAGCTGGTAACAACAAAGATTTTGGTGTTCGAAAATATCCATGTAACGGAGATCGTAGTTCAACAAGATGCAAAGCATAATCCTCATGGCCCTTCCATGCATACAAACCAGAATGGTATTGCCCCCTTGGTTGATCACATGCTCCATTCCCCTTTTTAATCTCTTATAAGCTAAATTGGGAGACTCCCCTCCTTCTATTGAGAAATCCAGTTCTCCTTGTGACCATCTTGTGACCATATTCTGATAGTATTCGTTCTCTGCATGATCCATGGGAACACCTTCATACTTGCCCCAACTGATTTCATTCAGGTCAGCTACCGCTTCATGAGGAACACCGTTGTCCAAAAATTTGGTTATGGACTGCCTTGTCCTTTGCAGTCCCGTATAATAAAACCTGTCAAATTTTATATGTTTATTCGCTTCATAAAAGGCATCTGCTTGCTTTTGGCCATTTTGGTTAATACAAGAATCAATACCACTTCCTTGCACGACGTTTTTCAAATTATAGTCTGTCTGCCCATGTCTGACAATGTAGATTTTTTTACTGCTCAAGATTCTTTATTTTTGTTAACAGTTTCAAAGAAAAGACTTTTATTCAATTACAACTACAACATGATATTTAAAAAAAACGTTGACCTTGATTTTTTGAATGACTTGGGCAAAAATACCATGGTAGATTTTCTGGGCATCAAATTCACTAAAGTCGGAGCTGACTTCCTGGAAGCAACCATGCCTGTCAACGAAAGAACTAAACAACCCTTGGGACTGTTACACGGGGGGGCAAATGTGGTCTTGGCAGAAACACTAGGAAGCATAGCTTCCACCCTGGTGACGGACACGGAAAAACAATATTGTGTAGGTTTGGAAATCAATGCAAATCACCTAAGACCTATTAAAAGCGGCATAGTAAAAGGCATTACCAAACCAATCCACCTTGGTAAAAAAACCCAGGTCTGGGAAATTAAAATTTTTTCTGAACAGGAAGAATTGACCTGTATCAGCAGGATTACCTTGGCGGTTTTGGACAAGAAATAAATATGGATAATACTACGGTTAAAGTCAAACAATATAGTCAGGAAGAATTTTTGGATTTAGTTTTATTGGCTGCCTTAGAAGGCAATTTTCAAATAGCCGTTTGGAAAAAGCCAAAAGAACAACTGATACAAATCATCATTGATAAAAGCGAAAAGATCAAACGTGTTCCTCTTCAATTGGAAAATCTGCCCTCCGGCTTCATCATTCATCCATTTGCTGACCAGGAAGACAAAAAGGCCCTGTATTTAGAAGCCAACGATTTTTTTAAAGTTGATCTCCATGAGAAAAAAATAGAATCCGATCAATTGTATTCATTGGTTGGGGCTCATTTCGATCAGTCTTTGGTAAAAACAAGAATCAAAAAGAATCTTGTAAGCCAAAGTTTGATCGCAGCAGAAGATCCATCCATTACCTCCACCTCAAAAGAGGATTTTATGGAAGAGGTACGAAAAGGCATTGAGGCAATAGATTCCGGCCATCTCTACAAAATTGTCCCTGTGAGAAGAAAAAAAGTGAAACTCAGCGAGCCATTTGATATCATCAAAACTTACCTAAGCCTTTGCAAAGCCTATCCAAATGCTTTTGTGAATTTTTTTCATATCCCCACCTGGGGTAGCTGGATAGGTGCCTCCCCGGAAATCCTGATCAAAACCAAAGGGGACAACTTCTCTACCATGTCTTTGGCAGGGTCACAAAAAACGGTAGGTGACAACCCACTGAAGCATGTGGCCTGGACCCAAAAAGAAATCGAGGAACAGGCATTGGTCAGTCGGTATATTGTCAATTGCTTCAAAAAAATCCGCTTAAGGGAATATGAGGAAATTGGACCAAAAACTGATATAGCAGGCAATTTACTTCACCTCAGGACGGATTTTAAAGTCAATATGAAGGCAACTAATTTTCCACTGTTGGGTTCTGTTATGTTGGACTTGTTACATCCTACCTCTGCTGTGGGAGGGATGCCCAGGGATAAGGCACTGGAATTCATCCAAAAGAATGAAAAGTTTGACCGCTCCTTATTTTCGGGATTTATTGGACCCGTAAATATTGAAGATGAAACCACCATATTCGTTAACCTGAGGTGTGCCAAGCTTCTCCCATACCATGCCATTCTATATGCCGGAGCAGGTGTGACTGAAGATTCAGTTCCGGAGAAAGAGTGGGAAGAAACAGAATTGAAATGCGATATCATCGGTAAATTCATTCAATAAGACAAAAACTTTGATCCTACAGCCTATCATCGACCTCGCCGCCATTTGTGCTAAAAAAGGAATAAAGAATGTCATTCTTTCACCTGGTTCAAGATGTGCCCCTATCACTTTGGCCTTTGTACGCCATCCTGAAATACATTGTCGGACGATAGCCGATGAGCGGTCCGCGGCATTTATCGCTTTGGGAATGGCCCAACAACTGGAGAAGCCTGTGGTGCTGGTCTGTACCAGTGGTTCAGCAGCCTTGAATTATGCCCCGGCTGTGGCAGAAGCTTTTTTCCAACAAATCCCCCTGATCGTTATTACCGCGGACCGCCCAGCTGAATGGATTGACCAATGGGACGGTCAAACCATCAGACAGGAAAATAGCTTTGGAAAACACATAAAGGCCGACTTTACTTTCCCAGATGAATTTTCCCATCCTGATAAAATCTGGCATGCCCAGAGAATAACCAATGAAGCCATCAATAAGGCAGGTCAGTACCCTTGCGGTCCTGTTCATCTTAATATCCCCCTTCGGGAACCTTTTTATCCTGAAAACGAAGAAATCTTCTCCTTTAAAAATAAACCCAGAGTTTTTGATGAAATAAAAGGAATACCTGTTCTTTCTGATGATTCCATATTGAAACTGAAGACTTCCCTGGAAAAGTATAGAAGAATTCTTATCGTACCCGGACAACAGCGGCCCAACCCAGAGATCACCACATTATTGAATAAAATCATTCAGGATAAAAAAGCTGTAGTGGTGACTGATGTGATCAGTAATTTACAATCTGATCATTCCATTACTTATCATGATCATTTTTTACAGGTCCAGGAGGACCAATCGGGGATTTGTCCGGATCTGATTATCAGTTTTGGAAAGTCCATTATTTCAAAATCCCTGAAATTATTTTTGAGAAAATCAGAAGCAGCCCATTGGCACATTCAACCCAACGGCTATGTCCCGGATACCTATCAGCGCCTGGACAAGAAAATTCAAACCCATCCATCTTACTTGCTTAAACTTCTCGATGAAAACCTGCAGGCTACCGATGAATCATTTTATGATCAGTGGAAAAATGCGGAAGAAAAATTAATGTACCATTTCCCTCAAATAATGGAACAGGCTGATTTTGGGGAATACAAAGCCATCCATGAATGCTTAAAGCACCTCCCCTCACCTTCTAAAATACATTTGTCGAACAGTATGCCGGTCAGATATGTCAACTTTATTGGAATAAAGGACAGTGATCAGGAGGTCATATGCAATAGAGGCACCAGTGGCATTGACGGATCGAACAGCACCGCTATAGGCTGTACTTTTACCACCAAGGAGCCTGTTGTCCTGATCACAGGAGATATGGCCTTCTTTTATGACAGGAATGCCTTCTGGCATAACTACAGCCTTCCCAATCTGAGGATCATCCTGCTCAACAATCATGCAGGAGGGATTTTCAGATTGATAGAGGGGCCTTCAAGGCAGCCGGAACTGGAAGAATTTTTCGAAACCAAACAAAAATTAAATGCGGATTTTTTAGCCCAGGAACATGGCTTTGAATATGCCCTGGTGGAAGATGAAGTAAATTTAAAGGAGATCCTGAAAAATTTCTATCACCCTTCAGTCAGGCCAAAAATTCTGGAAATCACTTCTGAAAGCAAGAAAAATGCTCAAATCCTCCAGCAGATTAAAGCAGCAGTGAAGCAAGTATTTGAAATCTGACCGTTATGTTCGGTTAACTACCATGTCCTTCAGACTGTTCCTTAAGAACCCTTTCAGACTTAAATCTTCATCCAAATCAGTCCAATGGATGCCTGTCCCTCCCCCAATCAGTTCATATTTAGATAGTTGCTCAACCGTTGCCGTTGATAACAAAGCATATCTTGACAGAGGTTCTTTTAATACACTTCCGGTATTGAGAAGTATCAATAATATATCCAGTTCGGGATGTATATCAAGGCTTTTTATCCTGATGTTTTCCTGATAAATCAGTTGCTCCAGGGCATCATAATTATTGGTTGAAGTGCTCATGCCATCTCTTTTTAAAATACATTTTATTTTTTTCTGCCACTGTAATCACTTTTTTCCCTTCCGCAGGTGTGAATCCATGCATATATGCTGGTTGAAAATGCGGTTCCAGCCAAATTTTGCCTTCGGCATCTCCCTTCGTCACATGTATATGCACCGGCTCATTTCCTTCTGAAGAATAGAAAAAAAATCTAAATCCACTTTCTATGAGTACTGTTGGCATTTCTTCAAAGTTAGCTAAATCCATCAAATTACGCTCAAGTTCTTATAGCCAATGTGATTTTATATACCCACTTTTCCAGGCTGCCTGTTCCCTTTACCTTCCATTCCCTTCAATTTGTCCCCCAACTCCAATCTCATTTCCTCCGCCAGTTCCTTGATTTTCTCTACATCCGGTTTTCGGCCGCCACATTTTTCGTTTCACTGATGTCCGTAGGTAAATTATAAAGTTCAATTTCGTCCATGAAAAGAATAAAACACCCTTCCATGCATAGACATGGTCTTTGTCAACTCCCAATCGGATCAGGTTTTTGCGTTTTCCCCCGGGCTTTTTCTCCCGGGCATCGGGACCAGATCAATAGCGAAGGCGATCCCTTTCGTAAACTTTGAAAGAATTTCGTTAACTTTGAGAAAAGGCTGAATCATGGTATATTATTTTAGTTGAGGTTTCTGAATCACCCCCTCTTAAAATTTAACCTATAAAACATAAACAAGACAGATATAAATTTCTTAAATTTCCAAACAATTCAAAGGCATTCAAATATGAAGATCAACCTGTCAGAAAAAGAAATCGCACCCTTGCAAAGTATTGAAGATTGGGAAGATGATTTGATCGTTCGCTATCCGGAACCTAAATCTTCTACCAAAGCCAAGGAAGAATATCGCAACTATGAAGATTCGGAGAGGGTAAACACCGTTAAAGAATTTTATAGGCTTAACCACACCTATCAAACCTATGATTTTGTGAACAATAAACAGGAGGAGTTTTTAAGGTTTGATAAACGTGAAATGTCCTTTTGGGATGCCATAGATTTCCTAAACACTCTGGTGGATGATTCAGATCCTGATACCAACCTGGACCAATTACAACATTTGCTGCAGACCTCTGAGGCCATTAGGGCAGATGGACATCCGGATTGGTTTGTCCTGACCGGTTTTATGCATGATATGGGCAAAGTATTGTGCCTCTTTGGAGAACCTCAATGGGCCGTTGTGGGCGATACCTTCCCCGTGGGCTGTCAACACTCCGATAAAATCGTTTATTCCGAATTTTTTGAGGCCAACCCTGATTCAAAAGATGAAAGGTTTAATACAAAATATGGCATATATAAGCCCAATTGCGGACTGGACAACGTAAATATGTCCTGGGGGCATGATGAATATCTCTTTCAAATGGTGAAGGCCCATTTACCGGAGCCCGCCCTATATATGATCAGGTACCATTCTTTTTATCCCCAACACAGGGAAAATGCCTATGATCATTTGATGAATGAGCATGATAGGGAAATGTTCAAATGGGTAGATAAATTCAACCCTTATGATCTGTATTCTAAAGTCCCTGTGCCCCCGGATGCCAAAGCCCTTCGCCCCTATTACGAGGATTTGGTCGCCAAGTACCTCCCTGCTACCTTGAAATTCTAACAAGCAGGCTATTTAATAACTCTTTGCATGCTGACCCTGATTACCTTCCTTGGTTTTACACTATTTGTCGCCTTTTTTTCATGGTATAAGTTACGCAAGGACAATATTGGTACTAAAGACGGATACTTCCTGGGCGGAAGAAGCTTGACAGGACTGGTCATCGCCGGTTCCATGATCATGACCAATATTTCCACAGAGCACCTGATAGGCATGAATGGATCCGCCTACAAAAATGGGATGATTATCATCGCTTGGGAAGTGACATCTGCCATTGCCTTGGTCATTGCCGCTCTTTATTTTTTACCCACCTATCTAAGAATGGGATTAACGACCATTCCTGAATACATCCAGAACAGGTATGATGGGCTGACCAAAACCATTGTGGCCCTACTGCTGATGGTTTCCTTTGTGGTGACTTTATTGCCTATTGTCCTTTATACGGGAGCCATCAATCTTGAAAGCATATTTAATGTCTCAGAAGTGCTCAACATAAGCAAAACAGAAGGGATTTGGGTCACGGTATTGACTATAGGGGTGATCGGCTCCTTGTATGCGATCTTGGGCGGGCTAAAAGCAGTGGCTTTTTCGGATTCCATAAATGCGATTGGATTGATTGTTGCCGGTTTATTGGTTCCGATTTTTGCACTTTGGGAGATTGGCAATGGGAGTGTTTCGAGCGGACTTTCCAAGGTTTATGCAACCATTCCTGAAAAGTTCAACGTGATTGGAGCCGAAGATTCGGTTTTGCCTTTTAGTACCCTGTTTACGGGACTGATGATCAATCAAATTTACTTTTGGGGAATGAACCAAACGATTATTCAACGGGTCTTTGGTGCCAAAAACATGGCTGAAGCACAGAAAGGTTTATTATATGCCGGCATTTTAAAAATTCTGGTCCCTTTGATCATTATTTTGCCAGGAATCATTGCTTTTTATTATTTTGGGGATCAATTTTTTGATAGCCAGGATTTTATTTATCCGGAGTTGGTAAAGGAAGTTCTTCCTGTGAGCCTGGTCGGCTTTTTTGCGGCAGTGGTTTTAGGAGCCATTTTAAGTACTTTCAACAGTGTATTGAATTCTTCTGCCACTATTTTCAGTTTGGATATTTACAAAAAATTAATCCAGCCAAAAGCTTCGGATAAAAAACTCGTCCGGGTAGGAAAGCTTAGTTCCGTGGTATTAGCGGTACTTTCCATTCTTATAGCACCTTTAGTGGGCAATGCCCCCGAAGGATTGTATCAATTGATGCAACAACTCAATGGCATATTTTTCATTCCCATTGCTTCCATACTACTTGCCGGCTTGTTTATCCCCCAAATTTCGGCCGTAGGCGCAAAAGTGGGTCTGGTCACCGGCTTGTTATTTTATCTGATCACCACTTTTCTTATCAATATAGATATACATTTTATCCATATCTGGGGAATTGAATTTGTGTTGAATTTAGTGGTCATGTATCTGGTATCCCTGAGATATCCCCGCAAGAGCCGAATGGTAATGCCACAAAAGGCACACTTGGATATGACACCTTGGAAATATGCCAAACCTCTTTCACTGGCCCTTTGTGCAATTACTATTTTGATTTATTATTTGCTGGGAAGATAGTGGAATAGGATTATCCGTTCATTCCTAACAGCTTATCAGGTAGCATCAACCACCCCTTTAAAGTAACCGACGGACTCTGCTATTCCCGCCAAAGGATCTTTCATGTCCTTTTCATATTCCAAGCTACATACTCCCGAATAGTTGACCTCGCGTAGCATTTTTACAAAGGCAGGTATATCTATGACACCCCGGCCCAATTCACAGGTTTTTCCTTCTGCTTTGGCAGCGGTGACATCCTTTAGGTGCATGTCAAAAATTCTGTCCGAATATTTTTCCAAATCCGCTATGGGATCATGTCCATCCCTCATATTATGCCCCATATCAAAACATAAGCCTATCCGTGAATCCAGATCTTTGATCAACTTTATAATTGAAGTGGCATTGGGATACAATTTGTCCTCGGGACCATGGTTATGAATGGCATAACGGATGTCATGTTCCTTTACTTTTGAATCTAAATATTCTAAATTTTCATGGGCAGGAATACCTACGACCATATCCACACCGACCCGTTTGGCATAATCAAAAGCATTATCTATTTCTTCCCGGGTTTCCGTATAAATAGGTCCTACCGCATAGCCGGTTACCCCTGAATCTTTGAGCTGACTATGGAAAGCTGCTATTTGTTCTGAGGTACTGTCATAAGGTAAATGGAAATCCTTAATGCAAAGGTAATTCACATCGACTTTCTCCATCATCTCCAACGATATATCCAGATCAAAATGTACAAAACTATAGCCTGCAATGCCCAATTTAAAAGAGTCTGTTTTCCCTTTGAATATAGTAGAGGCTTTGGTCTTGGTAAAGGAAAGAGCTGATCCGGCCACAAAGCCTACCATGCCTTTTTTTATAAAATCCCTGCGATCGTTCATTCTTCAATATGATTATAAAGTTGTGTTTTTTAATTGACCTATAAACAACTATAATTATGGGGAATTAAACAATGAATCAAAGAAATTTATTTGGGTAATTAACCATGTCAAATGAACTAAAACCAAGGAAAACGAATTAATTCATGTATATACATCTAATTCAAACTCGACTGTTTTTTAATCATGGATGAACCCGCAATAATAAAAATCAAAAAATTGGGTTTTCAGTGGGAAACACAGGATCCATTTCTATTCTGTGCCTACCATAAAGACCAATATCCAGCTGGAAATGAAAATTTAGGACCTCAAGCTTCTTTGGCAGGCAGGAATCTCGGCCAGGATTTTACCTTGAAAGATGGCTGGAGAATGTATCATGGCAAAGATGTTCCCGGATTTCCTGCGCACCCCCATAAAGGTTTTGAAACTGTCACCTTGGTAGAAGAAGGCTTTGCAGACCATTCCGATTCATTGGGAGCGGCTGGCCGTTTCGGCAATGGCGATGTACAGTGGATGACTGCTGGTAAAGGAGTGATGCATTGCGAAATGTTCCCTTTACTGGAGGATCAAAAAGAGAATCCTTTGCTGCTTTTCCAAATCTGGCTGAATTTGCCCAGCTCCAAAAAGTCGGTCCCAGCCCATTTCAAAATGTTGTGGAGTGAAGATATTCCTGTAACTACCGTTTTGGATGAAAGAGGAAACAAAACCATGGTTAAGGTGGTCTCAGGCAAAATCGGAGATGTAAAAGGTCCTGCCCCCGCTCCCGATTCCTGGGCTTCGGATCCTGGAAATGAAGTTGCCATTTGGAAAATCAAGATGGATCCCAATGCTATTTGGACCATTCCTGCCATACAAGAGGGTATCAATAGAAGCCTTTTCTTTTATAAAGGAGGGCAATTGGAAGCGGAAGATGTTAAGGTCGACGAAGGGCACGCCATGGATTTGATTTCTGAAAAAGAAATTACCCTGACCAATGGTGATCAATCTGCGGAATTGCTGTTCTTACAAGGAAGACCGATCAATGAACCAGTGGTACAACATGGTCCATTCGTTATGAACAATAATCAGGAAATCCACCAGGCCATGAGGGAATATCAGCTTACCCAGTTTGGAGGATGGCCCTGGCCCAGCTATGAACATACACATCCCAAAGAAAAAACACGATTTGCATTGCACGCCGATGGCCGGGAAGAAATTAAAGAACGAATATGACGGCTGGAAGACCGGAGAGTA
>JBBDSC010000045.1:0-1722 GCA_040905145.1 Anditalea sp. | reverse complement strand
CATACAGGGTAATATCGTCTCAGGAGAGGTACTGGACAAGCTTGCTGCGGAAGATATCAAGCACCAGAACTCCTCTGATTTCGGATTGGCTAAAAATATCAAAGTCCGCGATGAAATTGGTCTGGCTTGGGCATCGGCCAGGGGGTATTGGCAAGCCTTTAAGCTGCGAAGGGAGCGTATTCCAGAGGAAGAAAGTGGAACTACAGAAACCCGTAATTTTTGGATGCTGCCATTCCTGCTGACCCTGGGTTATGAAGTGGATAAGTCCAATGCGGAAAATCTGGATGGAAAGACCTATGCCATCAGCCACCGTGCTTCGAATTTGTCTGGTTTTCCGGTACATATCATGGGTTTCAATGACAGTTTGGACAAGCGTCGGGAAACAAGTGGACCAAGACTTTCTCCCCATGCCCTGGTACAGGAATACCTGAACAAAACCGATGACTACCTTTATGCCTTGGTCACCAACGGCAGACACCTGAGGCTGCTTCGTGATGCCACCCGACTGGTCCGACTTACTTATTTGGAGTTTGACCTGGAGAAGATGATGGAGGAAGAGCTATTTGCTGATTTTGCCATTCTGTTCCGGATCCTTCACGCTTCCCGATTGCCAAGGGAAAAAGGGGAAGGAGAGAATTCCATCATAGAATTTTATCATCAGGAATCGCTTGCCTCTGGTACACGAATCAGGGAGAAATTAAGTGCAGCCGTAGAGTCTTCTATCAAACGCTTAGGGAACGGCTTCCTCAAACACCCCGAAAACGATGAAATCAGAGAGCTGATCCAAAACGAACAGCTAACAGGAAAACAGTTGTACCTCTACCTGCTTCGGCTAATTTATAGATTTCTTTTTTTGCTGGTAACTGAAGATAGAGGGTTGGTCTATGCCGCCAATAGGGACGAAAAACTTCTAAAGCTGCGTAAAGTCTACTATGATTTTTACAGCATGGATAGGGTTAGGAAACTAGCCTTAAGAAAGATTTTTGTCGAAGGGGAAAAGCATGACCTTTGGGAGAGCATCAAGGTAACCTTTCAGCTTTTTGAATCTAGGAAGTATGGACAGAAGATGGGCATTCAGCCCCTGGGGTCAGGGATTTTCCATAGCTCAGCGCTAGGAATATTAAGTCGTCTTAAAATCAAAAATGAAGAACTCCTTTATGTGATCCATAGGCTTTGCTATTTTATGGATGATGAAAGAAAGCAATTGGTCAAAGTTAATTATGGTGATCTTGATGTAGAAGAATTCGGTTCGGTCTATCAGGGCTTATTGGAATTCGAGCCTCTGTTCACTGAGGTAGATAATTCTCCAAACTTTGGGTTTATAAAAGGCTCTGACCGCTCTTCTTCCGGTTCGCATTATACCCCTGAGGAATTGGTGCGTCCGCTGATCCAACATTCTTTGGATTACATCATTCAGGACTGTTTGGAAAAACCCGAGGAACGGCTTAATGTACCTGTGAATCAAGCTCCAAAAAAGGTCCTTCAGGAAAGGGCCTTGCTGTACATCAAGGTAGCGGATATCTCCTGTGGCAGTGGTCATATTCTTCTTTCCGCTGCCCGTAGGATAGGCACCGAACTGGCCAAGGTTCGAACGGGTGAAGACCAACCTACTCCGACAGCAATGCGTCAAGCGGTTCGGGATGTGATCCGGGAGTGTGTCTATGGGGTGGATAAGAACCCTCTTGCTGTGGAACTCTGTAAGGTAGCCCTTTGGCTGGAAGC
>JBBDSC010000044.1:0-10497 GCA_040905145.1 Anditalea sp. | reverse complement strand
TAAAATTTTTTAAATCATTTGCAATATTAAATAATAAATTCAATATTTGACATGTACTACATAATGTCATATAAAATTAAAAATACTCAATAAACCCAAAACAGTCAGAAATTATGAAAATAATTTACAAGTTCTTGTTTTTGAATTTTATATTTTTCTCAGCGTTTATCTCTGATACATTGGGTCAGGACACTGAATTAAAAATTACCGGCCAGGTTACTTCGGAAGATGAGCCAATGGGCCTTCCTGGCACAAATGTTCTGATTAAAGGGACTACCACAGGAGCTGTCACGGATATTGAAGGCAGGTACAGCATTAATGTTCCTTCCTCTCAATCTATTTTAGTTTTCAGTTCGATCGGCTATGTTTCGCAGGAAGTGGTTGTAGGAAATCAAAGTACTATAGATATCCAGCTTTTGCCCGATATGAAGTCTCTAGAAGAAGTGGTGGTGGTGGGATATACCGAACAGTCAAGAATGAAGGTTACCTCCGCGGTTTCCTTATTGGATGATGAAGAATTAAGAAATATCCCATCAGTTAGTCCTGTTCAGGCATTGCAGGGAAAGCTGGCCGGTGTTTCTATTCCTGTGCTTTCTGGACAGCCCGGAGGTGCCGCCAACATTGTTATCAGGGGAGGTACATCATTACGCCCCTATGGCGAAGGCGCTGGTGGAAGAGATGTGGGAAGACGGGATTCAAGTGATCCATTAGTAGTAGTTGACGGGGTGTTTCGAGATTTTAATGACATTAACCCGGATGACATTGCCTCCATTCAAGTCATGAAGGATGCTGCATCAACAGCCATTTATGGTGCACGTGGTGCTAATGGAGTAATTGTGGTCAGGACAAAAACAGGTAGGGGTGTTGGTAAATCCAATTTTACCTTCCGCTATCAACATGGTGTTGAAACGCAATCTCGGCAATATGATGACCTTAATGGTAGGGAATACCTTGACCTGGCCCGCAAAACAATGGCACGCGGAGTTGATATACCTGATGTCGATCGTTTTTTATATATTACTGGTAATTCAGCAACTGTTCCAACTTATACCGAACCAGGCGAGTATGGTGATTTTAAATTCACCCCAGCCTACATGGATAACCTTGTTGCTGTTGAAGGACAATCCTATGTTGATAATCTGCTTCAACAAGGATGGGAAACCATGGATGATCCTGTAAACCCTGGAAACATTATTATTTTTAAAGACAGCAAATATCAGGATGTGGTATGGCAAACCGCCAATACAAGTAATTATAATTTCAGAGTGGATGGAAGTTCGGAAGCCGCACATTACAATCTTTCCTTCGGATACATCGAACAGGGGGGTACCTTTATTGGAACGGGTTATCAACGGCTGAGTGCCTTGGCAAATTCCGGCTATAAGGTTAATGAAAAACTCAACCTCACTTTAAACCTTTCCTACTTGTGGAATGATGACAAGTACAGTGACAACACGGTGAGGGATTTTACCAGAGGAGTGCGTGTTCCACCACTTAACCGTTTGTATCACGATGATGGAAGACCTCATATAGGGGAAGGAAACAATCCCCGTAATAGACCTCATCAATTGTATTATCAGGATTTCAATGCCAATACCAATCAGTTCATTGTAAGATTGGCTGCTGATTATGAAATTATTCCCAATCTTCATTACCGTCCCTCTATTTCGCTAAACACGAATAATTTTATTCAAATGAATTTTGAAAAATATTATCCTGAGCAACCAAGACCACGGGATAAATATCAGCGACAGGATGATGCACGTCAGATTATGACTGACCATATATTACAATTGGACCATACGATAGGTTCGGATCATAATATTATGGTATTGGGCGGTTTTAACTATACCCGCAATACCATGTTTAGATTAATCGGAACATCACAACGTTCTGCCACCGATTATATCTCCACCATCACCGGTGACCCTCAAACCTCCATTATCGGTGGAAATGTGAATGCCAATTTAAGTGCGAATTCCTTATGGGAAGAAAGCAAAAGTGCCAGTTTTTTTGGTCAGGCAAATTATGATTTTGACAACAAATATTTGTTTGCGGCCTCTATTAGATATGATGGTTTCTCAAATTTTGCACCTGAAAACAGGTTCGCCACTTTTCCTTCGCTTTCTGCTGGATGGAATATGAGTAATGAGGATTTTTGGAATATTAATTTTATTAATCACCTAAAGCTTCGAAGTAGTTGGGGAATGACTGGATTATCAAATCTTTCCATAGGTGATACTTATGGGATATTTGGAGCAAGCTTATATGCAACAGAATCTGGTGTTGTAAGAAATAACCTTCCTAATCCCCGATTATTATGGGAAACAACAGAATCATTTGATATAGGGACTGACATCAGTCTCTTTAATAGTCGCTTGAATATTGTTTTCGATTATTATAACAAACTTACTAGAGACAGATTGGCCAGTTTGCCACTTGCCGGAGAAACAGGCTTTGGCAGCATCCGGTACAACGTAGGCTCATTGAGAAACAGTGGCTTTGAAGTGGAATTGAACGCAAATATTATCAATCTGGACAATTTTACATGGAATACTAATTTTTCATTTGCATTCAACCGAATGGTAATTGTTGAACTGCCGCAAAATAATAGAGATAAAAATAGAATTAACGGCGGGGTTGTTTATGATCCTGTTTCAGGACAGGAGATTGAAGTTGGGGGATATGCGGAAGGAGAACGGCCCGGTGGCCTATGGGCATGGAAATCCAATGGTATTTTTGCAACTGATGAAGAAGCACGTGAATCAGGTGTTCCAGTAGATATGGGTAGACCAGCCGCAGTTTTGGGGACTCCAAAAAATGGAGGAGATGTCAATTGGGCGGATCTGAATGGGGACGGTTTAATTGATGGCAAAGATTTGGTTTTCATGGGTTACCGGGTTCCGGATAAAATTGGAGGTTTACAGAATACCTTTAGGTTTAAGGGATTAACCATGCGCTTCACTCTTGATTATGCCATGGGACATGTTATCAATAATGGAGCTCTTGCCCGTGCCATAGGCCAAGGCCGTAGTTTTAATGAAGGAGCACCTAGAGAGGCGCTTGGAAGTGATACATGGCAAAACCAGGGGGATACTGGCATGAAATATCCACGGTTCAGCTTTGGAGATTATGACATTGGACAAAGAAACCATCTGCGTTTTATTCATGCCATTGCCGGGTATACAGATGTGGGAATTGGGGATTCTTATGGGGTTGATAATTCGATCTACTATTCTAAAGGAGATTGGGTCGCCTTACGTGAACTTTCTTTTTCTTATGACTTGCCTGTAAATCTGACCCAAAAATTAAATCTGAACAGAGTTGCTTTAAATGCAGGAGTATATAACCTGGGTTATATCACTGCTTATAAAGGCCTTAACCCTGAGGTATATAAGGGGTTTGATGAAGGGGGATATCCCAGACCCCGACAGTTTACAATAGGTGCTACCATCAATTTCAACTAGGTGGGTTCTTGGTTTATGGTAAGCCTTTTAAGCAAAAATTTTAATTTTTTTTTCAGCATGTTTAATTATTGCCAATCATAAGAATATGAAAAATAAAAGAATACTGTCTGATCCTGTTGGCGTTTTCGTTACTATCGTGTGAAAATTTGCTCGATGTAACCCCAAGGTCCTCCATTACAGGTCAGGTCTTTTGGAAAGAGCAGGGGGACTTTTATCCTTATCTGACCGGGATCTACTCGAGATACCGTGGACACATGGATTATTTGGGCTTTGGAGAGGACCGAACCGAAATGTGGAAGCAGGGTTATAATGCCAGATTTACTCCTTATTGGGCACACAACCTCACTCCGGGGAATACAGTGGAATGGACTGGCTTTTATGGGACCATTGGCCATGTTAATCTGCTACTTGATAAAATTGAACCATTTCCATTTACAGATCCAGAACTGAAAAACAGGATAAAAGCTGAAGCTTATGCCATACGGGCAGCCATGTACTTTTACATTGCCCGGGTATATGGGGATGTTCCTTTAGTCCTCTCACCGGTTGAGGATGAAAATGAGCCGCTTTATCCCAGATCACCGGTGGCTGAGGTTTTTGATCAAATTAACTCAGATATCCAACAAGCCCTGGGTTTATTTTCCGAGGAGGGATATCACAACAAATATAGATGGTCCAGACCGGCTGTCCATGCACTCCTTGCTGATGTAAAAATGTGGTCTGCTACAGTTTTGGCGGGTGGAGCATCGGATTTTAATTCTGCCATTGCTGCTATTACGGAAGTGGAAAATTCGGGTGTTTCCTTAATGGATGACTATGGAGATATTTTTGATGAAAGTCGAAATAATGAAATAATTTTTTCATTTTATCTGGATAGAAGTGAATATTCAAGTGGTCAATACAATAATGCATTTCTCCGGTTCGATACCAGTCAGGGGGCAGATAATGCAGCTGATTTGCCACTGGCTTTGGCCGGTCAACAGGCCTATACATTAAGCCAAAGGGCACTGGAATTATTTAGTGAAAACCCAAATGATTTACGTATTTCCAGAACATTTATTCCTGAAATTTATAATGGAGAAATAGCTAACTATTGGCCCAATAAGTTTATAGGAACGCAATATCCTGATACCCGGATAGCGGACAGTGATATTATTCTTTATAGACTTTCTGATATGTTATTGTTAAAAGCGGAAGCCTATGCTGCCATTGGGCAATCTGAAGATGCACTTCTATACCTCAATCAAGTAAGGGACAGAGCTGATATACCGGAATTTACAGAGACAGACAAACTTTTGATTCAAAAAGAAATTCTCGATGAAAGGGGAAGGGAGTTGTTTCATGAGATCAAGCGCTGGTATGATCTTAGAAGAGCTCACGCAGTGGGGGTAATTGATGTTTATGAATATATCCCGAACCTTCAGGGCCTTGCAACTCCTTTATACTGGCCGGTTCATTTGAACATGATGGCACGGAATGAGAAACTTGTTCAAACTGAGGGATATCAGTAGAAAATCTTTTGTTACACGCAAATTTTGTAAAATGGAACCGATTAGTGGATTGAATTTTCTTGAATTGTTGAACATGGTAAAAAGAATACATCTCATTGCTTTCCTGATTCTGATGGTTTTTTCATCCTGTGAACAGGCTGGGGAAAATCCTTTTTGGGATAATGGAGAGGAATCCTTTGAAGTGGTTGAGATTTTTGACGAAGGTCGGTTTCCAAATGTTGTGGTAGCCCTTGATGGCACCGTCATCGCTACATGGGGAAATAAAAAATATGAAGTGCGGCGCAGTGAGGATGGGGGCAAGACCTGGGAACAAAAAATTACCGTTGCAGATCCCGGATTTCAAGGGGGGGGAGTAATAGTGGATGAAAATAAGGGTGATATATTGGCCTTTGTCGAAGAGGGACACCCCATTTCCCCCCTTACCATGTATAGGAGCAGTGATAACGGAAAAAGCTGGAAAGCTGAAGATATCGTCATTCATCCTGATGAAAATGGCAATATACCTTCAATGCACATGAATGAACGGGGCATTACCTTACAACATGGCCCACATAAAGGGAGATTGATCCGACCAACCCGTTCATATACTGGTGGCAACGATCGTTCATTTTGGCCAGAGCATTATACGAATGCCATCTACAGCGATGACGGAGGAAAAAGTTGGCATACCAGTGCCCCTTTTCCAGCTTTGGGTACCGGGGAAGCTACTTTGGAAGAACTTTCAGATGGAAGCATTTACTACAATTCCCGTAGACATTTATCCACAGATGGGCTGGATCCACGTAAGAGACATATCGCTTGGAGTTATGACGGCGGAGAAACTTGGGAAGATCTATCGGTTAGTGAAGAATTGCCTGATGGGGACCAAAATAGGGATTACGGATTGATGGGTGGCCTTGTTCGTTTACCAGTTAAAGGGCAGGATATTCTTCTTTTCAGTAACATAGAATCACAAGAAGGAAGAACTCATGGTACTGTTTGGGCAAGTTTCGATGGTGGGAAAACCTGGCCGGCTAAAAAATTGGTGGAAAAAGGTAGTTTTGCCTACTCATCCATGGTAGCAGGGAGAGAGGGGACACCTAGCGAGGGAAAGATTTACTTGCTTTACGAAAGCGGAGAAGGTGCCAAAATCGCTATTTTCAACCTTGCGTGGGTTACTGGAGGGCGTGATTGGAAAGAATATATGTAAAATTAATGGGGAGCAATAGAGTAAATTATAACGGCTAGTATTCTGATAAAATCTTTTAGCATTAGATATTTTGAAGATATCATTCATTATTTGCGTCCAGTTATTCCTTTTTTTTGGATTTATATCCTGTAAAGTTTCTGAGAAAAATCCTTTTTTGACTAATGATGAACAGTTTTTTGAAGTGCGGCAAATATTTAGTGAGGAGCGTTTGCCCAATATAGTTACAGCAATGGATGGGTCCATTCTGGCGGTTTGGGGTTGGAATAATGTACGTGTACGTCGCAGTGAAGATGGTGGAAAAATATGGGCTAAAGAAATCGAGATCAGTGCTGGATTGAACAGCGGTGGTGCCATTGTAGATAACAACACCGGGGATATTTTAATTTTCACCGAAGAGCGTCATCCACCGGCGCCTTTGCATATGTTCAGGAGCCGTGATCATGGGAAAAGTTGGACAGAGGAAGAGATCGTAATCTATCCTGATGTAAACGGTAATATACCATCCATGTGCATGAATGAAAGGGGGATTACCCTGCAATATGGGAAATATGCCGGAAGATTGATCAGGCCAGCGAGGGTTTATGCAGGTGGAAATGATCCTGAATTTTGGGACGAACATTACACCACTGCCATTTACAGCGACGATGGCGGGAAGACATGGCATACCAGTGAACCTTTCCCCGCTTACGGTACAGGAGAAGCTGCCTTGGAAGAACTTGCCGATGGGACCCTTTATTATAATTCACGGCGTCATAAATCAACGGATGGGCTGAACCCGCGCAGGCGGCACATTGCCTGGAGTTACGATGGAGGCGAAACCTGGCAGGATTTATCGGTGAGTGAAGAACTGCCGGATGGCGACCAGCACAGGGACTATGGGCTAATGGCCGGCCTTGTAAGGCTTCCCCTGGACAACCATGATATTCTTTTGTTCAGCAATATTGAATCACAAAAAGGGAGAACTCATGGAACTGTATGGGCCAGTTTTGATGGTGGGAAAACCTGGCCGGTAAAAAAGTTGATTGAAAAGGGTGGGTTTGCTTATTCCTCATTGACGGCAGGAAGGAAGGGGACTTCAAGTGAAAGTCTTATTTACCTTTTGTACGAAGGCGGAGGTCATCCCACTACAGCTGGATATATCGCCCGGTTCAATCTCGCATGGATTACTGATGGCCGGGATTGGAAGCAGTATCTTCCTAAATGAATGGATCCACCCCCAATCTGAAAAAGGATATGGTTTTCTATTTGATATAATCAGGAACTAAGACAGGTTCTTCATTGATAATTTTCACGTTGATATTAAATGACAAAGAGCAAGAACAGATTATTATTTGTTAATCCTGATAGTCAAAAGGACACTACAATCACTTACAAAACCAACTTTCGATTAAGGGAAAATCTCACAGCAAAATTAAGTTATGACGAGGGGGATACCTGGGAGGTTCAAAAAATGCTTGATTCTGGAAAAGCCGGTTATTCTGATCTTGCAGTGGGGAGGGATGGCATGTTGTATTGTTTATATGAAACCAATACAGACTCCAGCGAAAAGTGGAAATATAAAATTGTCTTAAAGCGGTTCAATCTTCAGTGGCTTACGGATGGCCAAGATATTTCCAACAGTCTAATTAGGTGATCATGGAAAAACTATCCAGCAAGACCCTTAAAGGAAACTGGGGAACTTTGTTACTTCCCATCGATAGGAATGATAAAATTGACTTTAGCTTACTACAGGAGGAAATTGATGTATTAATAAAAGCAAAGGTAGATGGGATTTATTCCAATGGAACTGCGGGGGAATTTCATAATATCAATGATATTGAGTTTAATAAAATAAACCGCCTCTTGGCCGAAAGCTGTCATAAGGCAACCGTTCCTTTTCAGATTGGGATAAGTCATATGAGTCCCTATATTTCAAAAGAAAGATTGATAAACAGTATTTCCTTACAGCCTTCTGCCTTTCAAGTTATTCTTCCTGATTGGGTGGTTCCGAATGAAGATGAACAAATCATCTTCCTTAAGAAGTTATCAGAGATTGCTCATCCTGTCCCACTGGTTTTATACAATCCCCCACACTCCAAATTGGTGTTGGATCCGTATGATTATCACAGATTGGCAAATGCTGTACCTGGTCTAATCGGTATAAAAGTAGCAAGTGGTGATAAAACATGGTTTTTAAAAATGAAAGAAGTTTCTTCCCAATTGTCTGTCTTTGTTCCGGGACATTTTTTGGCATCTGCCTATAAAGCAGGAATTGCCAAGGGTTCCTATTCAAATGTAGCCTGCCTTAGCCCATCCGGCGCCCAACACTGGTACAATTTAATGCAATATGATATGGATGAAGCTTTGGATATTGAGCATAGCATTCACATTTTTTTTGATGAATGCATCCAACCCTATATAAAGGCGGGATATTCTAACCCGGCTTTGGATAAATTGTTGGCTACTATCGGTGGCTCTACTATCGGTACACGGCTGAGATGGCCATATCAATGGATTCCTGAATCAGAAGCGGCAATATTACGCATAAAGGCGCAAAAAATCCTGCCATCATTTTTCTTTAACCAATAATCAGCCTTTTAAATTAATGATATCTGTCTTTAAAATAAAACAAACGTTATGGAAGCATTAAAAGAAAAATTTGACAAAGTCGGCTATATCACCCTAAAAGGTTTTCTCAATGATCTTGAAATCAAGGAAATCACAGAAAATATAGAGAGATTTTTAACTGAATCGATCAATATGATGCCGCAGGAATATGTTTTTTATGAAAACAAAGCGGATTCTTCAACCCTAAAACAACTCCAACATCTTGATCAATATCATCCATTTTTTGATCAACTCTTTCATCATCCAAAATTTGTGGGATTGGCCGAAAAGCTTTTGGGCAGTCCTGTAATCCCTAAAAACATGCAGTGGTTTAATAAACCTCCTAAAATTGGTGTAGCAACCCCCGCTCACCAAGATGGCTTCTATTTTATGCTTGAACCTAACCAGGCATTGACCATGTGGCTGGCATTAGATAAAGTCGATGAAGAAAATGGTTGTGTGAGGTATATCCCAGGCTCTCATAAAAAGAAAATGCGTCCCCATGGTGAAAGTAATGTGTTGGGTTTTTCCCAAGGAATTGCGGATTATAACCAGATGGACCAGTCCCATGAAATTCCAATGCTATTGGAACCGGGGGATTTAATGGTGCATCACAGTTTAACCATCCACCGGGCCGACAAAAACACAAGTGGAAGAACAAGGCGAGGTTTGGGTTTAATATATTATTCGTCGCTTGCTAAAGAAAACCTACAGGAGCATAAAAAGTACCAGGAAAAATTAAAAGCATCACTTCTCCAAAAAAACAGGATTTAAGGGCGGTGTAGGACTTGAAATAAAAGATAAAATTTTACTTATGGAATATTTTAATAGTTTTGAACTATCCCCACAGCAGAAAAAAGAATATCAAGAACTCGGATATGTCAATTTAGGTAAAACCCTTACGGATAAGGGAACTGAAGCCATTAAAAACAAAATTTCCAGCAGTTGAACAATTTGAAAAAGAACTTAATTAATATGAAAAGCTATCTTAACAGTATTCCCAATTGCCATGTTATTGTTTTATCCGTCATTTTACTTGCCATGGTTTCCTGCCATTCCAGCTCTAAAATACAAGATGATAAATCTTCAAAATATTCTTTATCGGAGGCCTCCATGACTTCCGATGAATTCAACTACATTTTCGAAAGCGGAAAAGACGGCTATGCCTGCTATAGGATCCCGGCGATTGTTGCGACCAATAATGGTACCCTTCTGGCATTTGCTGAAGGCAGAAGGGACGGCTGCTCGGATACAGGTGATATCGATTTGCTCCTGAAAAGATCTGAAGATGGAGGACTCACATGGAGTGATCATATCGTAGTATGGAATGATGGGGGAAATACCTGTGGAAACCCTGCCCCTGTGGTTGATCAAGAGACTGGTGAAGTTTTTTTGCTCGCTACCTGGAATTTGGGTACTGATCATGAAAGGGATATTATCAGCGGAGAAAGTGAAGATACCAGAAGGGTGTTCTTTTTATCCTCCACGGATGATGGAAAATCCTGGTCAGCACCCAATGAAATTACCCAATCCGTCAAAAAAGATAATTGGACCTGGTATGCTACGGGGCCTGTTTCCGGCATCCAGCTGAAAAATAAGGAATATAAAGGAAGGCTGGTGATCCCCTGCGATTTTATTGAAGGCGGGTCAAAAAAAGCAGGCTCCCATATCATTTATTCAGATGATCATGGTAAAACCTGGCAATTAGGAGGGATTGCTCCCCACGATCAGGTAAATGAATCCA
>JBBDSC010000043.1:0-1732 GCA_040905145.1 Anditalea sp. | reverse complement strand
ATAAAATTGATCCGGTCAATATAGCCTTAAAGAAAAAAGGCTATCAGATCATGATACGGAATTCATATTTGACTTCGCCAGGGGAATTACATCGCATTGACGATTTTAATTATGACATGAATCAGGACAGAGGGCCGGTTAATTCTTTAGCGCTTGCTTATAGTGGTTTTCCCTTAACCTATATGGATATTGTGGGCGGAATGTTTGGGGGAAGGGATTTTGACGAAAATGTTTCTGATAGAATCAAGACTTACCTGATGCGCAATGCGCGGATAGCTTCCTTGCATCCTTCCATGTCCATGGGGAAGGGGCCATGGAATTATAAGGATCCGCAAGTTTCAAAAATTCTTTTGGAATCAGCCCAGTTGCATGCACGTTTGCATCCCTATATCTATAGCAATGCCATTAAGTTCTATCACGACGGTTACCCCCATACCATGACACCTCTACCCATCGCCTTTCCGGATGATTTAAATGTTCATAAAAGGGAAAACAGCACAGAAAGAGGATTTCAATGGATGATGGGAGATGCACTAATGGCATACCCTTTATATGGAGAAGATTATGAAACCGCCGGGACCAGAAATGTTTACCTTCCGGAAGGTAAATGGATAGACTATGACACAGGCAAAGCATATACAGGTCCGCTTATGCTAGAGAATTTTGATATTCCGGTCAGTAAGACCCCGCTATTTGTGGGAGGAACAGGGATAGTGATTGAAGAAATAGATGGTGTATTGAAAGCGCGGATATATCCCGTGACCAGCAAAACCGAAACGATATTCTATGGCAAAGATGGTGAAACAAAAAGCCGTATTTCAATTGAAAATCCAGATTGGCAAAATCCGGAAATTATTGATGTAACTACAAGCAGTAAGGTGGCCTGGAAAAAGCGCCGTTTTGCTTTTCAGTATAATTTCAAAGAAGGCCACGATTATATTATTCAGTAATTAATGGATAGTAATCCTAGATACAATCAGAAATCAACCGTATCTATAATAGTCATTATTGCTGTTACGGTAGGGTAGTCTTTTCATCTAAAATATTGAATGGTATAGAAAATATGCTGAGAACGCTAT
This sequence comes from Anditalea sp., assembly GCA_040905145.1. Classification (GTDB taxonomy): domain Bacteria; phylum Bacteroidota; class Bacteroidia; order Cytophagales; family Cyclobacteriaceae; genus DATGMS01. Next base: position 653 of record JBBDSC010000043.1, on the reverse strand, counting down.
TAATATAAGAATGGGAAATTAACCATGATCATTGCCTTGTTATAAAATAGTTGTGATTGAACGATAAATTTTGTTTTATTCAGCTTTATTTAAGCAACCCCCATGAAAACTCCAATCAAACCGTTTGTTCTAGTCTTTGTTTGGCTGCAGTTTCTCTTCTCCTGTAAGGAGCAAGCGAGTCGCCCCAACATAATTTTCATCCTCACAGACCAGCAAAGCGAAAGCATGATGAGCAGTTCCGGCAACGAATACCTGGAGACACCTGCCATGGATTATATTGCCAATAATGGCATTCGCTTTACCCGGGCTTATGTCACCAATCCGGTATGTTCTCCCTCCCGGGTAAGCATCATGTCAGGCAGGTTTCCGGGTTTTTTTACCGATTCCAATGGCAATCAGGTAAGAAACAATGCCGGCTCCATGGATATTCCCGCAACAAGCCCGGAGGCATCTCATAAAAATTTAGCCGGATACTTAAAAAAGGCCGGTTACGATTTGGTCTATGGTGGTAAAAGACACCTGCCTGCCTTTTTGGATCCGGAATCATCCGGTTTTCGCATATTGACCAATGATGCCAGGGGAGAATTAGCTGACCGGGCTGCAAGCTATATAAAAGAGGACCACGAAAATCCCTACTTTATGCTGGTCTCCCT
>JBBDSC010000042.1:0-1742 GCA_040905145.1 Anditalea sp. | reverse complement strand
CGGTCTGCGGTGTTCACCATGCGCCAGCTGTCGGTATCCAGGCTGGGGATGGTCCCATAGACCATGATGTCCACGGATTTTTTATCCTGCTGCTTGTTGGTGATCTCGTAGAAGAGCTGCTTTTGGTGCATATCGGCTTGCTTTTGTACAAGGATATGCAGTTATGCAGGCCCGGAACGGGACAGTTTTAGGCCGTTATGCCCGCTGTATGGGTAAAAATCATGTTGGTTTCGTTGGCATCGCCCAGGGCGGCACCGCTCTGGCGGCTGTACTGCATCCGTGCCGGGTTGTCCCCGGCGCCCAGGTAGATCCGCTCCCCGTTCAGGGTCTCTATATATATAAGGAGGGGCGGAAAGAAATACCGGGCGTGAAAGTACTCGTCCCGGTGGATATTGGTGGAGATGCGCTGGGTGATCAGCCGCCCCTGGTCGGTATCCTCGGTGCTTTCGGAGATTTCGGCTTTCTCCGGGATGTAGGGACAGTCCTCAAAGTACGCCTGAAGGGACACTGTGTCTGGCAGGTCCTTTTCCAGGTATATATTTTCCTCATCGGCGGCCAGGGCCACCATCAGTCGGGTGATCAGAGATGTTCTTTCCATTACCATAGGGGGATGAGATCCAGTTCTTTTTCACGTTTGCGGTACCGCTGCCACTTTTTCCAGGCCGTCTCCCACTCAAATTCCTCCAGGGCCAGGTCGTATTTGTCCATAAACTTGCGTATGGCCTCCGAGGCATCCAGGTCATGGGCCACGGCGGCTTCCACGAAAATCAGGTACTTTTGGCTAAAGGTATGCTCTATCATCCTGGCCAGGGTGTACAGGTTGCCATAGCTGGCATAGGGGCAGATGACGGTGATCATGACCTGGTTTTCCTTTACATCGTTCAGGTAAGATTTATAATGGTCCGTCCTGCTCCTGGTGTTTTTTTTGCTCATCACCAGCTTGTCCACCCTTAGGAAATGGGTATATTTAAAGTCCCGCACCAGCATTTTCCATGCGGGCCGGGATACGGGGATTTCGTAGGCTTTCATACCAAAAATATACAATTAGTGTTTTTCGCTTTTTGGGACACTTTTCCCCTATATAAAAAAATCATAATTTGTACGCATCGATAAACTGCTCCCTTACCTTTTTGTCCTTGGCAAAGTAATCCTTCAGGGCCTGGACATAGTCCGCTTCCACGGCGGGATTGGCGGTGAGCCTGAGGATGTCTTCCGCCTTTTCCCTGTCTGCCACGTCGCATCCCCTGGCATGGATGAAGGAGCCGTTGGCTTCCAGGCGCACCTGCACCCAGTACATGCGGGCCCGCTCTTTGTCTTCGCAGGGATCCAGTTTGATGGTTTTTTTCTGTTTGGGATCTTTCCAGTAGCTGATCATCGGGTTTTTGTATTTTTCCAATAGTGAAAAATGGCAGGATTAAAAAGTGATTTCCGCTACAATATAAGCGTTTTTCGCCAAACTTCAAAAATCACGTTACATTGTAACATCCGTTGCATCCCTGATTTATAGCGTTCATTGTCAGGTATTTAGCCCTTTTTTCCTTGTTACAAAGTGCCGTTACATGGCGTTACTTTTGTAACATTTTGGAGGGGGGATTTCATCTATTAAAAAATACGTTCGTTGGCATGTGTAACATCCGTAACAAACCCACCCCCCAAGAAAGACCATATACCGTATCTTTTCCTATATATTTTATTAATATTCTAATAATGTTACAAATGTTACAATGTAACGCCTTTTTTTC
>JBBDSC010000041.1:0-1758 GCA_040905145.1 Anditalea sp. | reverse complement strand
TTAAATACAAAAGAGAAAATATTATTGAATATATAATCCCAGATTACAAACTAGTAATATACTCAAAGATTTTTATGACTATGCTGCATGCAACGCCGGAATAATCAGGAGATTTTTTTGTAAAAATTATCCTGTCAATATGGGATATTTATACAAAAAATTATTGTTTTGGCTTATAAATCTCGGTGTCAGGGTTAAATGCAAACCATGCAAACCAGAAGTTGGTTACTGCGGGAATGGGGTTTCCTATATCATCAAAAATTTCCGCACTCTTTGAATTAGCATTGTAAACTATCCGTAAACTTTTTCCCTGAAATTTATCCTGGATTTCTTTTTTCCCTGATTTTTCCAGTTCTGAAAAAGGATAGGCTTTAGTTTTACCATTTAGTTGCAAACCTATGACCATTTCCTTAGGGTGAAAGCGTTCATCCTGATCACTTACCGAAAAGTAGAGTTTTGAGGAGCGACCATATCCGGGATAGGGGTCTAGGGAATAATCACGGTTAAATCCGGTTTTTTCTGATAAGACAAGACTGTTTGGGTGCTTTTCTTTCCAGGCTTTCCAGGTGGTGTTGGCGGTATTCAAAATTTGTAATTCTTCACCTGCCAATGCTCCGGCAATAGCCTCATATTTCAATTGCGACCATAGAGATTCCGTTTCTCTGTCATAAAGCAGTACATCGCTGTTATAAAGCATTCCTGATACTCCAAAAGTTTTAGGTTCCCCCTTAATGCGGGCGTCAAAGGCAATTCCGCTGCCACAAAGCGGACAGTAGGTTACCACGACGGGATCATCCCCAAAATGGTCATTGACTATCTCGTGAAAATTTAAAATATTGATCGGGTAAGCTTTAGCAATTCCATTTTCATAAACACCCAGAATGCGGTCGTCATTTTTTAAGCTAGCTTGTGAAGCTTTCAAAAATACAGGTTCATCTATAGATGGAATGCCATCCCTGGGAGGGCCGCCATCCTTGATTTCAGAAACCGGTATTCTTGAATTGCTTAGATCAAAACCTTTTAGGGTTTGCGCGTAACTGGATTGTAGCACAATTAAGAGTAGAAATAATATATTGAAAATAAATTTCATATCCTGTGAATTAAAACAGACTTTCTAAAATTCTTATCAATCTCAGCATGCAAAATATGATTACAGAGATTATTTATCGTCTTTTTAGTTTATTGGTTAGTTGACAGAAATACAAGGTTTTTTATCTAAAATTAGCTTTACTTGAGATTTGCAGTTTTTAGTGCATCCTCAAATTCTTCGGTGGTAAAAACGTGACTAGTAATAAGTCTTAAATTCATGAGCGCCCCCTCAAAGGTATCCAACCCGGGTAATTTGGCACTGGCGCTGGCATCTGCAATTACCCCCACTTCAAAGCCTTCTTCAAGTAAATCCCGTGTATGGGATTCCAGACAAAGGTTGGTAGACATTCCAGCCATTAATACTTTCGTTATTTTATATTTTCGAAGCTGCAGGTTAAGGTCTGTTGTTTGAGGGCCATAGATCTTATGCGGATTGCATAAAATGATATTATCATCTTCCAAGTATTGCTTGAACTCCTCAAGAAAATCGGCTCCGGAATCTTCAAATCCTGCCAAATCCAACCTGCCTTTCCTAAGGTACATTTCTTTTATGTGCATAAATTTCTCTAAGGCACCTTCAAATTTCCACCCATGATCTGTAGGGAAAAAATAATGTGGAGAAATAAAAACTTTAAGATTATTCGCTTTGGCCAATTTAAATACCTTACT
>JBBDSC010000040.1:0-10752 GCA_040905145.1 Anditalea sp. | reverse complement strand
TTGGGCCAGCCAGGATCAAAAAGCGAAAGTGTGCCAATGATAAAGGAACCCCATGCCCCCGCTGAAAGCAGCACATTGGCATTGATTACGCGTTGGCCGATTGCCATCAGTGTCTTGCGCAAAATAGGGTATCCAACCCATAGCAGGACAACCGTTGCCACAAAGAAACTAAACCAGGCCCTAAACTGTGCCGGAAGTGCAAACAGGTTAATAGGGTCAACAAGCAAATCAATGACAGACAGCACCAGGCCAATCGTACCCCGTTGCTTTATAAGCTTGAACAGGTCCTCGTCAGTTTTATACTGCTGTACTTCTGTTGCAGAGACACTATATCCCAGTTTCTCTACAGCACCTGCCAGCTTTTCCCGGCTCATCTGTGCTGTATCAGCTTCTACAAGCACAATACCATGAACAAGGTTGACCATCACACTTTTAACGCCGGGATAACGTTTCAGCGCTTTCTCCACGCTCATGGTACAGAAAGAACACATTAGCCCGGATACTTTCATTTGAACAGTTTCAGTCCCCATAATTTTTATATACTTTATACCAGCCAATCAATCGCCTTTTGCAAAAAAAGTGATAGGCCAGCAGGTATTTGTTAATGATTGCAAAAATTTATTCTTTTTCTTCTTCATTTAATTTTTCCAGCTTTCCATCAATTTCATGGATCTCTGATATTACCCTGGCAATTTGCTTTAAGTCAAGCTTGGGAAATTCATTTCTGATGAACTCAATTTTATCGGCATCCTGGCAATTTCCCGGACAGGCATTTACTACTTTCACAATCTTTAGGGCCAGATCCTTTCTCAATGTCTCATCTAATACCACATAGATAGCTTTTTGTAAGCCTCCCTCAATGGCTTTAAACTGAATATAAATATCATTGACATCTCTTTCTTCATCCAACATACGCTCAATGCCCTCAATTTGGCCTTTGATGTAATGCAGGCGTTTTTTTAAATCTCTGGTATTCATAGTTAACTACTTTTTTAAACAAGTATACGGGCAGAGGGGGGTGTTTTGTAAATGCCTGTTAAATTACTTTTTAGTAATTTTGATTTATTACTTCTAAGAGAATAAACAAGGCTTAACAGGCAATTATTCTATTAAGCCTTGAAATGCATCAACATGCGCTGTTTAAGCCATTGCTTCACATTCCGTGGCACATCTTTGACATGCTTCCGCACATTGCTGACATACCTCGCTATCAAATTTACCGCATTCCCCAGCACAGTCTTTACAAACCTGGGCACAAAGCTTACTTACCTGTCCCACATAATCTGACTGCGCTGCACAACTACTCGCACAGGCTGTGCTTATATCTATACAGTCAAGACATAATTGATGGCACCTTTTCATATCAGGCTCGCGCATATGCTGATTTAAACAGACCTTGCAGGCAGTGATGGCATCATAACATGCATCAATACATGTTTGCATTTCTTCATCAATAGTTTTCATGATTTTTGAAATTTAAAGGAGTTCCTTACTGACACGGGAGTAAGAGAAAAATTCCAATGACCCGTAAATTGTTTATTTATGCTGATCAAGAAACGCCTACTCCTGCTTCTTGAAGTGCCTCTTTGCTTACACCACCCTGATCACAGCAGGATAATAACTGCCCATCAACGGCAACAGCAGGTAATCTCTTTATGCCATACGTTTTAATCTTGGTTGTACATTCCTGGCTATCACATTGCCTGACCAGATCATAAATGGTGACCTCACAATTATCACATGCTAAAGATTGAACCATATCTACCACTGGCTGGCAAACCGGACATCCTGATGTGAAAACTTCTATTTTTCTCTTGTTATTGTTCATGGTTTTGTTTTTAAATCTTCTTACTTGCACGGGAGTAAGAAGGGCTTCCTTTACAATCCGTGCATTGTTTTTTCTATTTAAACAAGTGTACGGGCAGCAGGGGGGTGTTTTGCAAATAGTCCTGATATTATTTTAATAAACTTTCTCTGTCGGCTAAAAAATTAGGTGCTAATCAGAATCATCCAGGGAACAATTGAAGGTGTTTCAATAAGTTAACCCAACTTGCTCAATATGTAAGTTAAATTCCTGTCTTTCAATGTACTGAAAAATTAATGGTACACAACATATTTTTTCTTTGCGGGGACCATTGATTTGGTACTTGTGGCCTGATAGATATCCAGAGCCTCTTTTATTGGCCTGGATGGTTTTTCAAGGCTTATTTTCTTGGTTTCGGTCGGCAGGATCAGGGACTGGATTGTCTGGCTGTTCATTATCCTGACAATGTTCTGCCAGTCATGGGTAATCCCTTTTCTTTGAGCATAAAACGTATGGTATTGACCAGTTGATAGGCCAGTATGGTAAGATAGATATGTGATTCGACCCTTTCATCATTTTGGTGGGTGTACCGGCCGTATCTGTAGGTCGGACTTCAGGCACCTGAACGTTGCTTCCACCTCCCTTATTGTGTTATAGACGTCCCACAGCTGTTCCTCCTGCGGTTTTTCATAGTTGGTACGGATAAAATATACCCCATGACCTTCTGTCCTGCTGTCTTCCCCTTCTTTTTTCTGCCATGTGACCGAAGTGGCTTTTCCGCCCTCTGCCGCTACTTCAACAATGTACCTGCCGCTGGCCATGCGGTGCCTTTCTTTGATGCGCCCTATCCTCTCCCATACCTTTTCTGTTTTTTGGTGGTCTCTTTTTTATCCAGTCCCTGTGCCAGGCTTTCCAGCTCTTCCTGGAAACGCTGTGACAGCTTATCATCCATGGACTGCTCCTTCACCCTTTTCTGTTCACTCTTCACATACATCCAGGTATTCTTATAGCCTTCGGGACTGAAGACGGCAAGTTCAATGGGGTTGTTACGCCGGTCTTTCAGGGTATGGGCCGTTGCACCTTCGTCTGGTCTGTAATCCTTTATCCTTTTCCTGGACACGCATACATACCTGATGCTCTCTCCGGAGAGGTAGTCCAGGTTTTCCTCCGAGGCAAAGCCCGCATCCATCACCACCGTCTTGTCGGTGCCGCTGTGTTTTTTCAGGTCGGCAACCATGTCCCTGAGCGTAACAATGTCCGCGGTATTGCCATCGTATACCCTCGAATAGCGGATAATGCCTGGGCATTGATTACCCCGGTAAAGACCACCTGCCTGCAATCGTTGCGTCTTTCTTTGCTCTTCCCATACCTTGCGATTTTGATCGAGGCCTTCCTGCCCTCAAAATAAGTATTGGACAGGTCGTATATCACCAGAATCCCTGATGTCGAACAGGTCCAAAATCCTGTTGTAGAGGAATCTGTCGATATCATTTCTTTTTCTGGTGATTTTTACTGCAGGCTGCCATTGTTGAAAACAGGACCATCAGCTTCTCACGGTTCTCCCCCCTGACTCTTATTTTTCTGAGCCCGTAATGTTCTTTATGGTCGCCAAACACCCCTTCCATCACCGTGGCCCTCTTTATAGCCTTGAAAGTCAGTTGTGATGCTAACCCATTTTTACGGTGATGTTGGATTCTACTTCATTTGGTGAATCTACCCTGACCTGATAGTGGTCGTCAAAAAATTCTTCTTTAAATAGCGCTACAAAGCCTTTTGGAATAGTCGTAAATTAATAGATAATAGTTTAAAGCCTGTTAAAAAACATTTTGAGCCGGTTTTTTCTTCCGTTTTTACCCACCCACCGGACAAGTCCCGTTAAAAATAACAAAGGCAAGGTTAAGGAAAATAAGGCCCAAACAAATCTTCCGGCAGTTCCAAAAAATTCGCCGGTATGAAACATCCACCAGGTTTGTTGGTACATTGCTCCCAAGGAATGTTCATAATGGTTGATTTCTCCCAAAACCATTCCGCTGTATTGATCTAAATATGATTTTCCCCAAGCATGGGGATTCAGGTCATCCTCATATCCCCAGTGGAGGAGGTAGGCTCCTTTTGCATTACCGGGTTCACTGAAACCGGTAATGATCCGGTCAGGAAATGTCTGCTGAAAAATGGTAACGGCTTCTTTACAGCTAATAGGTTGTGAAGAAATGCTTGGGACAGTGGATTCAGGGGGGGGCGGCAGTTCCGGTGAAGCGGTAATGCCATATACTAAATGAAGGACCGGTTCCCTGAAGGTCAGGGTAATACCGGTAAAAGCCATTACAATCAGTACAGGGAAAACCGCAATTCCGGTCCAGTTATGCCAGCTAAGGGCATCCCCTTTGTCCATTAGTCGCCTCCAGCTGCCCTTGCGAAAAGGTATCCAAAGATATAGCCCACTTAAAGAAATAATGATCAATAAAGCTGAGCTCACCCCTACAATATATCTTCCCAGTTGCCCAACAGTTAGATTACGATGAAGGCTTTCAATCCATTGCGCCCAGCCTCCATTGGTGATATCGATCTGTATGTCTCCATTATAAGGATTTATGTGCATTCGGTGAAATCTTTTTTTCCCATCCACGGGGCCTGATGCAAAGACCGTCCACGGTTTTTCCGGTTCTTCAAACATGCTGATATGGTTTAGCCTGGTATTTGGATAAGATTCTTTAATCTTATGGACCAGTTGAGCTTGGGGCATCCGCTTTCCTTTGGCCTCAATCCGGTAAAATTCCGGCTGGTCCCAACGCTGAATCTCAGGGGTAAAAGCCAGTAAAGCACCTGTAAGCCCTACAATCAACAGAGGAATACCTGGAATTAATCCCAGGTAAAGATGGAGTTGGAGTAAAAATTTGCGGGTTTTCTTTTTCATAAAAACAAATAAAATTAAAATTACCTCCGTTCCCTGGTTATTAAAATTGGGGAACAATAAGGGGGAAATTTGGCTTCCCCCTGTTCAGAAATTAAGAATTGCGGCTATGGAAACAAACCTTCCCGGATCCTTTGCCACTGTTGTCGTTACCTCTACGCCATTGGGCCCCCGGGTTTCAGAATTAAATCCCAGATCTTTTTGGTTAAGAAGGTTTTCCACCCGGACCAGGGTAGTGAGCAATTTTGACCACTGGTAATTTCCGGACAAATTGATTCTCGTGTAGGAGGAACTTGTGGTGGTGGTAATTTCTCCCGTTTGAAGGTTTATCTGGCGGCTTCTTTGCCCATCATTGTAGCTGGTGATAGCGGAAATCGATAATTTTTTTGTGGGATGCACGTCGAGACCCATGGCTGCCGCATATTGAGGTACTGGTACGCTGGTACTCTCCACCCCAATGCCCTTAGGATGTGTAGTGGCCGTAATTACCGGATCCAGAAAGGTGAAATTACTGAACAGTGTGCCCCATTGTCCAAGATTATAATCCACCGACATTTCGATTCCGTCAGTCCTGTGTTCCTCATAGTAAACTGTTTCTGCTCCCCAACCTGAAAAAATTGGCACATTGCTGTTTAAATTTCGGAAAAGAGTTACTTCCGCATGACCTTTTTTTTCTGAACCGCCAAAGGAAAAGGGCTGCTCCAGGCCTACTTCATAGGTTTGGTTTTGACTTAATTCTACGCCTCCTGCAGATTTTATCGGTCCAAAGAAAAAAGCAAATCCTTTGTTTCGGGAATATCCGGTGGAATAGGAAGCCCTGATCATCGTTTCAACAGTGGGTATTTGGTATGCAACTCCCCCGTCGTAATAAGCCCCTGTGTGTGATTGAAAATCGTCCTCTGCATTCAGGAGCCGGACTCCAGCGCTAAGAGTCAGCCGGTCGGCTATGGTAAGGGAGTGAGCATAGAACAGGCTCCGGTCCAAAAATGATTGTTCCATATTGCTGTTGAAGGCATTTTCTTTCTGCTGATGGTTGATCCGTTCAAACCCTATTTTGGAAGAATAATCAATTTTTGTTGATAAGGCATAATTAAGGTAAATGTTTCCGAAGGCAGTATGGGAACTTTCCGGCCGGTCACGGTGCGCCTGACTCTCGGTTATGGAATACCGGTACGCCTTGTTCAGGAAAAGTGAATATCCCACTTCATAGGTTATGTTTTCATTCAGACCATGTTTGAAGTTAAGGCCGTAAAAATCCGTATTATTGGTGGTTTCAAAAAAATCGGATGCCAGTGAGTGGCTTTCATCGATTTCAGTGTTGGCATCATCTTTTTTGGGCATTGAATAATTAATCCTATCCTGTCCCCGTAATCCGATAAACTCCATCCGCATGTTTTTGGATGGCGTAAAACCCAGTTTGGTCAACCCGGAATAAAAGCGGTCGTTTTGCAGGGTGCGGCCAAATTGATCCACAAATTCCGTATATTTTCCGTTCAAAAGCTTCCCTGCCACGTAATAATCAAAAGTGCCATTGCCGCCGCTTACATCTCCCATCACCAATTGCTCTGCTATGGGATTGGATTCCAACCAGAGAGAACCTTTCGGTTTTCCGGCATGGCCCTGTTTGAGTTTATTGACAATCACCCCTCCATCCGCATCACCGGAATAGAGTACCCCCAGACTTCCTTTTTTGACTTCAATGCTTTGAAGGGCTATTGAAGGGATTGAAGAACCAAAATCGGCTGTAAGGCCTCCGTCTTCCGCACCGATCCCGGCTTCACGGATGCTGGGGAAATCCTCGATCACATCGGGAATGGCCCAAGTTGAAGCACCACGGATTCTGGAAGGCTTACCGTTGCGGTTGCCGGCCCCATGTATGAAACTAATGCCCGGTACCACTCGCAGGGCATCATAAGCATTGGTGGAGTTAAAATTCCGTACAGTTTCATCATCCAGCTGATCCACAGCCCTGGTTTTTTCATAATTGTTGTGGAAAGAATTAAGCTGTCCCATTACCTCAATCTGTTCTAAATCGTACAGGGATTCCGAAAGATGAATTTCCATTTTTACCGTGGTTTCAGGCTTCACCTCAACTTTTTTTTCATGTTGGTTGAAACCGAGTCCGCTGATAATAAGGGTATAATTACGTGCTTCTATATTTTGTATGGTGAAGTGACCATCTGAATCTGTAATTGCTCCAAAATTTGTCCCCTTCAGTACAATATGGATGTCGGGTATCGGCTTCCCCACTTTATCCATTATATGACCTCGTATTGTTCCGGTACTTTCTTGGGCGGGAGAAGAAATGAGTGTAATAAGCAACAAGGCTGCTAACAAGCTTAAAAATCTGTTTAATTGCTCCATTTGTTATATTTATTTAGATTAATAATAAATTATTTTTCAAAGTAATATAGAATTATTCTAAATAACAAATGTGGAGAAACTTTAAACAAAATGCACGATTGGTGACTAGTGTCATGTCAACTTAAAATTATCGGATAAAGTCTTTTCAGTTTTACCCTGGATTTGTTGGTTGTAAACTGCCAATTTATGGTTGATTTTTTATTGTTCCTGTTTTGTTGCCAAGCGCATACCTCTTTTTTCATGGTTTTGATATTATCAATTCTGCGGTTTAGACACTGGCCCATCAATACATTGAGCTCTATTTCGGCCATATTCAGCCAGCTGCCATGCTTCGGTGTATAGATGAATTCATACCGGTCCCATATCCGCTTGGCCTCTTCCGGCGGAAATGTTTCGTATAAGGCAGCGGGTTTGTGCGTATTCAGGTTATCCATTACAAGTCTGATCTTTTTAGCCTCTGGGTAACGTTCATCCGCTACTTCCTTTATCAAGGTTGCCCAGTCTGTCTTTGTTTTCCTGTCCGTCACTTTTACATAACGTTTTCCCGTTAAAGGTTCATTGACCATGAAGATGTTGGCCACGCCACACCGCTCATATTCATAATCCTCTCTGGCATCCATGCCCGGTTTCCCCGCCAGTGGAATACGTGTATGCTTTATCAGCTGTTTAGGCGACTCATCCATGCAGATGACAGGAAAATCTCCAGTATAAGGCGTTTTGTATACATCCAGAACCGATTCCATGCGGGCCACAAAATCGCCGCTCTCCAGTGGGGGGATCACCCAACCCTTTACTTTCCACGGTTTAATTTCGTTTTTTTTAGTGTCTGCCGTATGGTTTCGTGAGATACATTGTCCACATATTTCAATTCAACCATTTTAGCCGCCAACATCCGTAAAGACCACCGGGTATGCCCTTCCGGTGCTTCGCTGCAACTTAAGGCAACCAAATGGGCCTCAAAGTCCCCATCGGTTTTGACTTCCTTTTTCGCCGGGTATGCCTTACGGTCCAAACATGCTTCAAAGCCTGCTTCAACAAGACGCTGTTTTAAGCGCTCCACGGTTTTGGTGTTTATCTGAAGTACCTGGGCAATTTGCTCATTGGGAAGCTTTTTGCCATAAATGCCTTCATCACAGTTTAATAAAATACAGGCATTTCGGTATTGAAGCGAACTGTGCCTGCCCTTACTTGCTATCTCTTTTAGCTGATCCCTCTCTTCCTTGGTGAGTGTAACTTTATAATGTACCATCGGTTTTTGATGGTAATTTATACAATTTAACAGACATAATCAAATTGACATTACACTAGTATTTTTCGCAATCTAAGTCAGCTTAAGCGATTCTGGGGACCCGGGCTAAAAAATCCATTGACACTTCCCCAAGAACCTACCTTCCACGCCTTCCAGGAACAGAATGGGTATGAAAACAATGAGAATGATCAATTGGCCAAAAAAGGCAGCGTTCATCATTTTACTCGATGCGGTGTAGGTGGTTTCGTCACGCTCTTTGGCATTGATCACCTTTCCTTTTCGCATGCGTTGGTACAGGAAGAAAACCGTACCTTCTACCACGATCACCGCCCCATCTACAATAATCCCAAAATCAATAGCTCCCAGGCTCATCAGGTTGGCCCATACATCAAACACATTCATAAGGATGAATGCGAAAAGCAGCGATAGCGGAATGGTAGAAGCTACAATTAACCCCCCGCGCCAGTTACCGAGAAGGAAAACCAAAATAAAGATAACAATCAGAGCTCCTTCAATAAGATTAGTGGTAATTGTTCCGGTAGTTTCTGAAATAAGATCGCTGCGGTCCAGGAAGGGTTCAATGGAAACACCTTGCGGCAATGACTCTTGAATTTGGACCACCCGTTCCTTCACATTATCGATTACTTCATTGGAATTGGCCCCCTTCAGCATGAATATGATGCCACCCACGGCCTCACCTTCGCCATTTTTGGTAAAAGCACCGTATCTTGCCGCTGAGCCGAATTGTACTTCCGCCACATCCTTAATTTGAATGGGAATACCTTCCACCGTTTTCACTACGGTGTTTTCAATGTCCTCGATGCTGCGTGCCAATCCTTCTCCACGGATAAAATTGGCCATGTGGTTTTTCTCAATGTAAGCACCTCCGGTGTTTTGGTTGTTTTGCTCAAGGGCTTCAAAAAGGTCATTGATGGTAAGGCCAATGGCCCTGAGTTCATCGGGATCAACAGCTACCTCATATTGTTTTATGTTTCCGCCAAACGCATTGACCTCTACCACTCCGGGCACCATAGCCATTTGCCTGCGCACGATCCAGTCCTGCATGGTGCGTATATCCATAGAGGAATATTGATCCTGGTATTCCGGATCTACAGCTAAAGTATATTGATAGATTTCTCCAAGTCCGGTGGCTATTGGACCCATAGAAAGTTCCCCAAAACCTTCAGGGATTTCTTCCCTGACCTGGACAAGTTTCTCTGAAACGAGTTGCCGGGGCAGATAGGTGCCCATGTCGTCTTCAAAAACGATGGTAACCACTGAAAGTCCAAAGCGGGATGTAGAACGTATTTCAAACACTCCCGGTAGGTTGGCCATGGCCACTTCCACGGGATAAGTCACAAATTATTCAATATCTTCTGTGCCGAGATTGGGGGCCTGTGTTATAACCTGTACCTGATTATTGGTAATGTCCGGCACGGCATCGAGCGGTACTTTGGTCATGCTCCATATTCCCCCTGCAATGAGGGCAATGGTAAACAGGCCGATAATTAGCTTATTCTTAATAGAAAAAGCCATGATATTATTGATCATGAAAATGGGTTTAATTCAACTACAAAAAGAAGGGACAGGACGGTTTTCCTGCAAAGAAGTCGAATTAAGCCTTCGGAGGCTGGAAGGGCGAATCCAAAGATTCGGAAGGGTGAAAAGTACTGTAGTGGCCGAACTCTACTTGGTGAACAAATTCAAAAACTACCAAGGAAAATTGCTGATCCGGTGCATAAAAAACAGAGGGATGACAGCATTGTGTATTGGTGCCATGAAAGGGAAGGTTATCATGACCGGAATCATTGCGGTGATCCTGGGCATCACCATCAACATTAAGATAGTCCTCTGCCAAAAAGATCCGTCGTTGCACCCCTTGTGTTCCTCGTAGTGTTCAAATAAATTGGGAATCTTCAGCAGCTCACAGCACAAGTCCATATTGGGTACCCATCCCTTGATCAGGAACAGAAGCAACAACGATATGGATGCAAAGGAATTCATTTTGGCTACAAAGCTAGTAAAAAACACAGTGCAAGGGTATTGCAAATGGGTAATAGTGGAAAAATAAAACATTTACCACATCACTTCATTCTGAAAAATGTCTTAGTTCCCCTATGAACGATAATATCAATATAAGGCATCAGCCATTTCGGTTATAAAGAATGCTTTAAAAATAAGAAGAAACCCCAAACTGCCATCCTGCCGTCAGTGAAGCGGGATTGCCCAGCAGGTCCCGCTGCCAGTGGTAGCGGTAGTTTAAGCGGAGCACCGTTTGCCCGCTGGGACGCCAGCTTATTGCAGGAACGATAGCCACGACATCATCAGCAATCCTCCCCCCTGTTTCATTAAAATTTTCCGCATTCCAGTCCACATATTCCAGGCGCAATGCTGTATTTAGTATAGATTGTTCAAAGCCAAAAA
>JBBDSC010000039.1:0-54421 GCA_040905145.1 Anditalea sp. | reverse complement strand
ATTAAGACAATTTTTAGTGGACACTGTGTCGGTGTATGGGGGGCATTTTGGAGCAGGTTTGGGTGTGGTGGAACTGACTGTGGCTTTACATTATGTTTTAAATACTCCGGATGATCAATTGGTTTGGGATGTGGGCCACCAGGCTTACGGCCATAAAATTTTAACAGGCAGAAGAGATGCTTTTCATACCAACAGATTGTACAAAGGTCTTTCCGGATTTCCTAAAAGGAAAGAAAGCAAGTATGATTCTTTTGGAGTAGGCCACTCCAGTACCTCCATTTCTGCCGCTCTGGGGATGGCTGCCGCTTCCAAATATAAGGGTGAGCTGAAGAGACAACATGTTGCCGTTATTGGGGATGGGGCATTAACTGGCGGAATGGCATTCGAGGCGATGAACCATGCAGGTGTTGCAGACACCAATATGATCATCATTTTAAATGATAACTGCATGTCCATAGATCCCAATGTGGGTGCATTAAAAGAATATTTAACAGATATCACCACTTCGCGTACTTATAATAAGGTGAAAGATGAGGTCTGGAATCTATTAGGGAAGATCAGTAAGTTTGGCTTTAGTGCGCAGGATGTGGCCTCTAAAGTTGAAGGGGCTGTCAAGTCAGCCCTGCTCAATCAAAGCAATCTTTTTGAGTCCCTGAATTTAAGATACTTTGGACCGGTAGATGGTCATGATGTAAATCATTTGGTAGAGGTTCTGAATGACTTGAAAAAAATCCCGGGACCAAAGATTTTGCATTGTATCACTGTGAAAGGGAAAGGATATCCCCTGGCTGAGAAAGATCAGACCAAATGGCATGCTCCAGGGAAATTTGATAAAATCACAGGGGAAATAGCCAAGAAATCATACGATAAGCCACAAGCCCCCAAATATCAGGATGTGTTTGGACACACCCTAGTGGAATTAGCGGAGAAGGATGAAAGGATTATGGGAATAACACCTGCCATGCCATCAGGGTCTTCCATGAACATCATGATGAAAGCCATGCCTGATAGGACTTATGATGTGGGAATAGCAGAGCAGCATGCGGTTACTTTTTCCGCAGGTTTAGCGGCCCAGGGGTTAAAGCCCTTTTGTAATATTTACAGTACTTTTATGCAGCGGGCCTATGATCAGGTCATACATGATGTTTGCCTTCAAGATTTGCCGGTGGTATTTTGTTTAGACAGAGCAGGTTTTGCGGGAGCTGATGGCCCCACCCACCATGGGGCTTATGATCTGGCCTTTTTCCGGTGTTTGCCCAATTTGGTCGTCAGTGCCCCGATGAATGAAGAGGAGTTACGTAATCTAATGTATTCTGCCTCCAGGTTTGAAGGCCCCTTTTCCATAAGATATCCCAGAGGCCAAGGGGTAATGCCTGACTGGAAACAACCCCTGCGTGAAATACCTGTAGGCCAGGGGAGGATAATCAAAGAAGGCGAAGGGATCGCCCTATTGACCATTGGCCATATAGGGAATTATGCAGTTGAAGCTTCTGAAAATTTGATAAAGGAGGGCCTAATCCCTGCGCATTATGATATGCGTTTTGTGAAGCCTTTGGATGACTCCCTACTGCATGAAGTTTTTGGGAAGTTCAAAAAAGTGATTACAGTGGAAGATGGATGCCTTATGGGCGGATTTGGAAGTGCCGTATTGGAATGGATGGTGGATCATGGTTACCAGGCCCAGGTAAAACGTCTGGGCATTCCGGATAAGGTAATCGAACATGGGGAGCAAATCCAATTGCACCGGGAATGTGGGTTTGACCCACAAGGAATTGCAGAAGCGGTAAGGGATTTATCCCAGGTAAAGGTAGGAAAAACCACTCATAGGGATTACCCACTATAACTGTTACACTGGGCCACGGCAGTTGAATATCGATCCCAACAAGAAGCAAAGTGACTATAGGCTTTCTATGTATAAATCTAAATTTAACAAGATTGAAATTTTAAAATAGAACTCAGGTTAGTATTTTAAAATTTGATATGTACCCCTGCCATAAAATTGATTCCTGCCATAGGGTAATAGTAATTTTCAGTGATTAATTCACGGCCCCCACTTGCTTCACCCGGTAGGTAATAGCTAAAGGTATAGCCGTTGGGTTCATATAGGTGATTAAAGACGTTGTTGACCAGTAGGGAAAACTCCATGGACTTGATGAATTTTGGCTGGATGGAATACCGGAATCTTAGATCGTTCACTAAATAAGCATCCAGTTTTTTATCCTCTTGCTGGGAATTGTCCAAATATTGATCATTTACATATTTTGACAGCAAACTGATTTCCAGGTTGTTAATGGGCCGGTAATCGACTATGGCCGAACCTACTATATTGGGAGAAAAGGCGATATCTGTATTTTCATAAGTGAAAGACTCCTGGGGTGCGCTTTCCTGACTGTAATCATCTACGAACTCCGTAAAAGTATCAATTTTGTTCCTGCTAAAAGCGATATTTCCGCCCAAGGTCCATTTGGATGAAAGCATAACGGCTGCGTCCAATTCCACTCCGGCACGGGAGGAATTGGCTACATTCTCCCGCATATACCCCCCTACATTATTGATTTGCCCTGTTAATATGAGCTGATCGGTATAGTCCATGTAGTAGAAGTTGGCGTTGTAGCTGAAGTTGCCTTTCTTTGCCCGGATGCCGGCTTCAATGTTGTTTAATCTTTCCGGCCTAGGTATTTCAGTGATGGGGTTATCGATAAAGTCTTTCCTAACAGGCTCTCGGCTGGCAACTGCATAAGAGGCATACCAGGTTTTTCCATTTCCGCTTTCATAGCTCAACCCGAGTTTTGGGTTAAAAAAGCTATAATTCTCCTCACCTGTTATCTCTCTTAGGTCATGATTTTTGCCATCAAAAGTGTAGTCAACTTTGCGGTATTGTACATCGCCGAATAAATAAAGCTTATCAGCCACTTCATGGGTAGCTTTTAGATAAATATTTCGATCATCCTTTACTGCAACATTGTCATAATACGGGTCCCGGATATCCGTATTTCCGGCAATTCTCGCCCAGATGATTTCTCCAAAGTGGTCTCCGTCATAGCGATTGGCCCCACCTCCCAGGATGATGTCCCAAGCACCATTAACAGAGACATAGTTTAGCGAAAAGACCGCCCCATAGAAATCATTGTCCAGCCATCTCCTTCGGATGATGTCCGTATTTTCTATTGTTTCATTGCCAATGACCACCGGGGGCAAATTATAATCCATTAGATCATCATCTTCCCTGAATTGCTCATAATATCCTTTACCCTCCGTATAGTGTAAAGCCGCATTGGCTTTCCAGTTGGCTCCTAATTTACCCGTATAAATAAATTGATAATGATCCTGTTGGTAATTGTCCGTTTCATTGTCATAGGTATAAAAATTATAGGTTCTATCGGTCTCCAGTAGCGATTCGGAAACCCCATTCCAGGATTGATAGGTTTGCTCTTTTCCCGAGAAGACATTTACTTTTAAGACATGGTCATCCCCGTAATATCCCCCTGATATAAAATAGGATTTCAGATCTGAAAAGGCCCTGTCCACATATCCGTCAGAGGAAATTTGTGATAACCTGGCATCTACTGTCCATCGGTTGTTCAATAATCCTGATCCAGTCCTAACGGTATGTTTTCTTGAATTGAAGGAGCCAAAAGAATTATCCACTTCAGCATAAGCTTCCTCTTTTTTGGTATCGGTCTGGATGTTGATGCTCGCCCCGAATGTAGCGGCACCATTTGTGGAGGTTCCTACCCCTCTTTGAATTTGGATGTTGTCCACTGAAGAGGCAAAATCTGGCATATTTACCCAAAACACCCCATGTGATTCCGCATCGTTCAAGGGAATTCCGTTTACAGTAACATTTATTCTCGTCTGGTCCGATCCACGGATCCTCATACCGGTATACCCGATTCCTGCCCCAGCATCAGAATGTGTGATGACCGAGGGGGTGTAATTCAAAAGAAAGGGCAGATCCTGACCCAGGTTATTCTTGTTTAATTCTTCCTTGCCAATGGATTTAAAAGTAGTTGGAGTTGTTTCACGGGCCCTTGTAGCTGAGACAATAAATTCTTCGGTAAGTAAAGCGCTTGGTGTTAGAAGTATTTCTAAACCTTCTACCGGTGCTTGAATGTTCATGACCTCAGAAGTGTATCCCAAAAAGGAAACCTTCAGTTCGTAAGAGCCTGCAGAGGCGTTTTCCAACTCAAAAAAACCCGACTCATTGGTTATGGTTCCTTTGCCTGTCCCTGTCAGGATGACATTGGCACCAAATAACGGTTCCCCCGTTTCAGCATCTTTAACCGATCCGGTAACTTTGGTTTGAGCCAAAGCGCAAACGCCCATTAGCGTAACAGCTAGTGTAAATAATAATTTTCTCATGCTAATCTTGCGATTAATATTGGTTTAAACATTGAAGAAATCAAGGGGAGATTTCTCCTTTACTTGTTTACCCTTTCCTAAAGCTGGAATAGGTCTGGAATCATCAACCTCATCCAAAAAGAACGAAAGGGTGATCAGTTCAACATTTCTCCCAATCCTTTTTTTGAATTCAATAGGTGTTCTAAACGGGACAGCTTTAGGTTTTCATTTCCCTTCGCCGGTACTACCCGGATCAGGTTCAATGGGTATGATCTCAGCCCGTTATTTTCAGGCACCCCTAATGATCTATATTGCAAATGTAAACCTAAAAAGGGACAAACCAAAAAACTATCCGAATTGTGGAATTGTTGAATCGTGGAACTGTCGAATTATAACTGACATTCCTTAAACGTTCAACAGTTACCAGTTCGGCAGTTATACAGTTTATCAGTTTGACAACAAATGGGGGAATCTTCTTAAGTTACAAGCAGTCTCTTTATTGCCTTCATGGCTTTGTACAAGCGCTCCTCGGGGCTCCCTGATATTCTGGCAAAGGACACTTGGGAGTCAAGGACGATCCGGTGGTACTTATCATAGAAATATTCTCTCATTGCCGGCGCTGGATGTTCCCGAAGGGGATCTTCCTGCCAGGGGATGTCTATGTCAGTGAGTAGATAAAGATCATAAGTTCTTTTCTTGATTTGTTCCAGTATCCAAGGATCGGTTTTTTTGAATTTATACTCACTCCATACCTTAATCACATGAAGATCAGTATCGCAAAACAATAGTTGCTTGGCTGATTTTTCTTTTTGATCTTCCAATGCCAGCTGGCTCTTTGCAATTTTTAAAAGGTCCTTATAATTATATTTCCCCGGTAAATTTTCGATGTATCGCCTTGCATATTCTTCCACCCAAGGTTCATCAAATTCTTTGGCTAAGGCCTGGGTCAAAGTGCTTTTTCCTGTTGATTCCGGGCCGATAATGACGATCTTTTTAATGGAGGACATTTTTTCTTGCGGATTTTATCCAGGCAATTAAACCCAGAACAGCCAAAACGGTGAAAAACAGAAACTGAAATGAGGTTAAAATCAACCCCTTATAAAAATACAGCGGAACGGATACCAGGTCGGTAATGATCCAGGCAATCCAATTTTCCACCTTCTTTTTTGCCATCAGGTACATGCCCACAAAAGCGGAGGCGGTGGTGAAGGAGTCCCAATAAGGCACATCACTGTCTGTGAAATTGATTAATACCGTAAAAAGTAGGCCATAGGAAATCAGAAACAATAAAACAGCACCTAAAATCCCTGATCCATTTAACCAAGTGACGGGTAACACTTTTCCTGTTTCAGTGGGTGTCGTCCAGACATACCAGCCATAGATCGACATACTAAAATAGTAGGCATTGATTCCCATATCCGCATAAAGGCCTACCTGAAGGCAGATCCATACATAGATTAAGGTACTGATGATACCAGTGGGAAAGACCCAGATATTCTCTTTCATGGAGTAATAAACACTTGCGACCCCAAAAAACACAGCTATGCCTTCCAACCAAGTCATTTGCTGAAGCCCACTTTTAAAAGCTTCTATTACCCATTTCCAATCCATGGCCCGAATTTGAGACAAAAATTGGGGAAATAGAATACAAAAGGATAAAATTTAGGTCCAAGCATGAAAGGGAAGCGGAAGAGGGGAAGGGATATGGGGACTTAGGGACCGGAGGGACTTGGGGACTTAGAGACGGAGGGATCCACTTCGTCTCCCCCTCTCTTCGTCCCCTTCTCTCCTTCGTCTCCATTTGGGACTAAGGGACTAATAGATTGGATAATCCGTCTCGGGGTGAATGACCAGCTATACTGCATAGATCAAGAAAACAGTGGGTACTTTATGTAAATCGATTTTGATTTTTTTCCACTCAGCGAGGGTATTGGATTGAATAAGTTCATCAGTTCCTGTAATGTTTTTTGCTATGCAAAGTTTGGTATTGGGATGAAGCGAATTTTTCAGATCTTCAAATAAATGATTGTTTCTAAAAGGTGTTTCCATAAAAATCTGCGTTCTGTCATACTTTAAAGAATCGCGTTCTATTTCCCTGATAGCTTCTATTCTTGCTTTTTTGTCTATGGGGATATATCCAAGAAAAGCAAAAGACTGGCCGTTGAATCCTGATGCCATCAAAGCCAAAAACATGGAAGAAGGACCGGAAAGAGGGATTACCTGAAATCCTTTTTGGTGGGCAAAAGCCACTGCCAAAGCACCGGGATCTGCTATCCCCGGACATCCAGCTTCTGAAATCACCCCCATATCATGCCCTCGGAAAATAGGGCCCATCAGTTGTTTCATCTGATGTTCTTTTGTTTTTTTGTCCAATACCTCCATCTTCAGGTCTTCGATGGTGATTTTCAGTTTCAAACTGCTGATAAATCTTCTGGCGGTGCGAAGGTTCTCTACCAGGTAATAGGAGGTGTTCTTTATTACCTCCTTGACCTGGGGCGTGATCACCTGTTGGGCCGTGTTTTCAGCTAATACATTTGGGATAAGGTATAGTTTTCCTTGATCTTTCATTATTTTTGCTTAAATGAAAATGAAATGAATGGTACAGGTAAATTATTGATTGTTTTGGGGATGGTGCTGGTTTTAGCAGGAATTATCATTTTGTTAGCGGGCAAATTTCCTGGAATCAAATCCATTCCAGCGGATATGGTCTTTAAAAAGGAAAACTTCACGTTTTATTTCCCTCTAGGGACCTCCATTTTAATAAGCCTTTTATTGACCTTGATTATTTTTCTTTGGAAAAAGTTTGGAGGCTAATTTAGAAAAGCCTTTACCGTTTTTACTACGGCATCCGGTTGTTCCGCATGTATCCAATGGCCTGCATTTTTGATCTTGATAATTTGACTTTTGGGAAAATAAGATTCAATATCCTCCTTGTCTTTGTCTTGGATATAATCTGAATTGGCCCCGCCCATAAAGAGGGTAGGATGATCAAAGGAACTGTCCTGATCAATGGCTTCGCTGACATTTTTTATTTTTTCTGTGATGACAGGAAGGTTGATCTTCCAGACATACTTTCCTTCCCCATTCCGCCCCAGGCTTTTGAGCAAAAATTGTCTTATGCCTTTTTCTTTCACATATTCGGACAAGATATCATCGGCTTCTTTTCTTGACTTCAGCTGATCCATATCAATGGCGTTCAATCCTTCCAATATGGTTTGGTGGTGTACCGGATAAAATCTTGGAGCGATATCGACTATGATCATGCGGTCCACCTTTTCAGGATAGGCCAAAGCAAAGGTCATCGCCGTTTTGCCCCCCATGGAATGGCCCATTAAATGGGTTTTTTCCAGCCCCTGTTCCTCCATGAATTCCGCCAGATCTTCGGCCATGGCTTTATAGTCCCATTCCTCATGATGACCGGAATCTCCATGGTTCCTTTGATCAATCAGGAAGGTGGTAAAATCCTTCTCCAAACCTGTGGCTATGCTCAGCCAATTGTCAGCAGAGCCAAATAATCCATGTAAAATGATAATGGGCTTGCCCTGTCCTGTTTTCTTAAAGTTTAATTGCATATTCTTTCATCTTTACAGCTCCAATTGTCTTCGGTAAAGTTGGATGGCATTCTCCAATCCATAGTATAAGGCATCACAAATCAAGGCATGACCGATGGATACTTCATCCAGGTAAGGAATACTTTCCTTTAGAAAGCGGAGGTTATGTAAATCGAGATCATGGCCTGCATTTAGTCCTAAACCCAGCGTTTTGGCCAGGTCGGCTACTTCTACATAAGGTTTGACCGCAGTATGTTTGTCTTTATGAAAAATGGCAGCATAGGGTTCTGTGTAAAGTTCTACCCTGTCTGTTCCCGTAGCTTTTGCCGGTTCAAAATATTTAAGCTCCGGATTGATAAATATTGAAACCCTGGTGCCATATTCATGCAATTCTGATATGATGTCTTTTAGCATTTCCTGATGGGTTATGGTATCCCAGCCAGCATTGGAAGTTAGGACATTGGGAGGATCCGGCACCAAGGTAGCTTGGGCAGGTTTTACCCGCTTTATGATTTCCATAAACCGTTCATCAGGATAACCCTCAATATTGAATTCAGTGGTCACCGCAGCTTTTAGTCTCCTCACATCATCATATCGCACATGTCTTTCATCAGGCCTAGGGTGTACGGTTATTCCCTCCGCCCCGAACTTTTCAGCATCTATGGCTACTTTGATAAGATCCGGGTTATTGCCGCCACGGGCGTTTCTGAGGGTGGCTATTTTATTTATATTTACACTAAGTTTGGTCATTTTCCTAAATTAAGCTTTAATTTTGTAACAAATTTACACATATATAACAAACAAAGGAGAAAATATGGAGATTGAAGAAGAGCAATCTTAAAAAAGTTTTTCCGTTCTCAATTTATAAAAAACACAAAAAATGAGCTTAAAACTGAAGGTAGAAAGTGAGATTAAAAAAGCCATGTTGGCCAAAGATAAAGACAGGTTGCGTGCCCTAAGAGCCATCAAATCCCTAATCATGTTGGAAGAAACCAGAGGAGGGGATAAAGAAGTAACGGAAGAGGAAGAAATGAAGATTTTGACAAAAGCTGCAAAACAAAGAAAGGATTCAGCTGATATCTATCAGCAGCAGAACAGGGTGGATTTGGCTTCCGTGGAATTGGCAGAGTTGGAAATTATCAATGAATTTCTTCCAAAGCAACTTTCGGAAGAGGAAATAGAAAGTGAGTTGAAGCAGATTATTGCTGAAGTAGGGGCAGAGGGGCCTAAAGATATGGGAAAAGTAATGGGAGTGGCTACAAAAAAACTGGCGGGCAAGGCAGAGGGCAAATTGATCTCCCAGAAAGTAAAATCATTATTAGGCTAGGATTTGAGCATTATAGACAGCATTATACTGATATTATTGGCCATAGGGGCTTACAGTGGATATAAGCAGGGCTTATTTATTGGACTTTTGTCTATTG
This sequence comes from Anditalea sp., assembly GCA_040905145.1. Lineage (GTDB taxonomy): Bacteria > Bacteroidota > Bacteroidia > Cytophagales > Cyclobacteriaceae > DATGMS01. The sequence continues at coordinate 45,105 of JBBDSC010000039.1, read as the reverse complement.
TGGCTTTTTTTATAGGAATCATTTTTGCCTTTAAGTTTATGCACTGGGGGGCTGAGATGCTTGCTGAAAGGGTAGAAAGCCTCACGTTCATGTTGCCATTTATCTCTTTTATCATTATATTTTTAGTGGTGACCATCATCATCCGGATCCTGGCTTACCTGGTAAAGAAAGCACTTGACCTGACCATACTGGGTACTTTTGATAACTTTGCGGGGGCATTTTTGGGGCTGTTCAAGTGGGCGGTGATGATCAGTCTTTTGTTTTGGGTAGGCAAAACCTTTGAATATAAATTACCGGAAAACATGGCCAAAAATTCGGTGATTTATCCAGTAATAACTCCTATTGCACCCGCCTTGGTATCCATGTTGGACGCGTATACGCCCATCATTGATCAGTCCATTGCAGCGGTCAAAGAACTAGTAAATAATAATTAAAGTGCTCTTACTAATTGATAATTTTGATTCATTTTCCCACATCTTGGCAGATAGCATCAGACAAACAGGAGCTGATCTGAAAATCGTCCGGAATGACATTCCCTTATCCGAATTGGCAAAAGAAGAATATGAGGGGTTGATCCTTTCACCTGGGCCGGGGACCCCACACAAGGCGGGTTACCTGATGGAAGTGTTGGACTATTACCATGATAAGTTGCCCATACTTGGGATTTGTTTGGGACATCAAGCTATTGGCTTGTTTTTTGGGGCCAAATTGGTAAGAAGCAAAAAGCCCGTACATGGAAAAATATCTGAAGTGTTCCAGTCCGAAAAACATCCTGTACTGCAAGGGGTGCCGGATTCTTTTAAGGTAACAAGATACCATTCCTTGGAGTTGTTGGATTTGCCTTCCACATTAAAAGTACCCTTAGCCACCGGGCATGGGGAGGTCATGGCACTTTCGCATGAAATATTACCTCTCTTCGGTATTCAGTTTCACCCGGAAGCTCATTTGACCGAATATGGGTTGAAGATGATCAGCAATTGGGTAGAATTATATGTGAATGGTCGGATGGTACCACATACTGCATACCATACAAAACACTAAATAATGAACAAGCTTTTGTAATTCCCGTTTTAATTTGTGGATCCAATTTGATATATTTAGAATTATGCAGGCTTACCAATTTATAAACAATATGATCCCACCATTGAAATTTACTGATAAGGTAAAGATGGGGCTTTCATGGATGGAGGAAATTCGCACGAATGTCTTGCCTGTAGTAGAAGGGGGCCAGTTTAAAGGTTTGCTTACAGATGAGATGATTTACAACATCAATAATCCTGAGCTTGCCATCAAAGAGATAGGCATGGATACGGGAGGATGTTATGTTTATTTGGACAAACATATTTATGATGTCTTGAAAGTATCCTCTGAGTTCCATTCGACCATGGTGGCCGTTTTGGATAGGGATAATGTGTATCAGGGCGTAGTTACGATCGAAGATGCGATAGCTGCTTTTGCGGATACCATTTCCATCCAAACAGATGGTGGTGTTTTGATACTTTCCATGTTTATGACTGAATATAGTTTATATGATATTGCCCGTGTCATAGAATCAGAAAACGCTAAAGTATTGAGTAGTTTCATTACCGGCGACCCACTGGATGATAGTAAGATAAAAGTTACTTTAAAGATTGACAAAACAGAATTAAGGCATATAAAAGCCACCTTGGAAAGATTTGGGTACAAGGTGATTGATCATTATCAGGAAGAGGTCGGCATAAGCCGGGAACAGGATCGCTTGGGAAACCTGTTGCGTTTTCTTGATATATAAAAGTAATGCGAATGAATATAACCATACATGGGATAAGTTTTGAAAAAGAATTTGCTCCATTTTTAGAACAATTGATCACAGTTCTACATAAGCATAAGGCAAATATATTTTTGACGGACACTTTTCATAAAGCTTTTATAAAATCAGGGGCAAAAGGTTTCAATTTTGAGATGATACCATCAAGGGACCAACTTTTTACCATGGACTTTTTGATTTCAGTTGGAGGGGACGGGACATTGTTGGATTCAGTATCTTTCGTAGGGGCTTATGAAGTTCCAATAATAGGGATTAATACAGGACGGATGGGATTTTTGGCTACCATTGCCAAAGAAGACATAGAAAAGGCCATTGAGGTTTTATTTGCCAGACAATTTACTATTGAAGATCGCTCCTTGATCAGTCTGGATACGGATATGCATATGGATCCAGACATGAAATTATTCCAAGGGACTGCCTTTGGACTTAATGAATTCACCATTCATAAGCGGGATACTTCTTCGATGATTACCGTACATACTTATATTGATGAGGAGTATTTAAACAGCTATTGGGCCGATGGACTGATAGTTTCAACACCAACAGGTTCTACTGGCTATTCTTTGAGTTGTGGCGGACCCTTGATTTTACCTTCAGCTAAGAATTTCGTCATTACCCCCGTAAGCCCACATAATTTAAATGTACGCCCCATGATTGTACCTGATGATTGTGTGATCTCTTTTAAGATAGAAGGGAGAAGTGAGAAGTTCCTGATTTCCCTTGACTCAAGATCCACGGCTGTGGATGCCAATGTGCACCTCACGGTCAGGAAAGAGAAATTCACCACCAAGTTGGTTAAATTTTATGATTATTGTTTTTTTGATACCTTGCGCCAGAAGTTAAATTGGGGATTGGACATGAGGAATTAGTTTTAACAAAAATTAACCCTACAAATACCTGAGAGGGTTTTTTATTCGTTTACTACTTTATAAATTGCAGCGACTTGAAGAAAGCCAGATTTTATATTTTGTGTAGGTTGATCGTAGGATCATTTGTCCTGTTTATCAGTAATCAATTACAGGCGCAACAATATGAGATTGGGTTTGGACTCGGGGGGGCTAGCTATACGGGCGATATCATTCGCCGTATCGACCCTTCTCAAATAGGAATTCAAGGAACGTTATTTGGCAGACGAAATTTTGACAATGCCTGGAGTTTAAGGGCAGGACTTTCCATATCCGGGCTTAATGCCACGGACAGTGTGAGGCCCATTGATCCTATGGCCATGGCAAGGGACGCTTATTTTACAGGGACCGCTTTCGAAGGAGCTGCAGTTATGGAATTTTATTTCCTTGATTATCTTTCCCATCAATCGCTGACCAGGTATTCCCCTTATGGCTTTATGGGTTTGGGGTATACGGTGTTCTCCGGAGAAGGACAATCTTTTGTGGGAGATTCTAGTGCGGATGAATACCTCGTAGGGACACCAATCATCCCATTTGGCTTGGGGATAAAGTATAAATTGAAAGAAAGGCTCTTTATTGCATTGGATTTTGGCTTTAGGGCTACTTTTACCGATTATCTGGACAAAATAGAAGGCAATGAAATTTACTTGTCCCGGTTTATAGAAGACCCTGATTCCGGCAATCAAGTACTCAATCCCCGAGGCCTTAATTATGGGAATCGGAATGATAAAGATTGGTATTATTTTTTAGGAGTGAGCCTCAGTTATTCTTTCCACCAGACTAAATGCTTTGCTTATTAATTAATTGAGGTTTAGGGTAAATTATTAAAAAAGAAATAGCATTTTTGTACCTCCAAAAAAAATCAAGTTCTGATTAAGATAGGAATGAAGGAAGCGATCGATAAAGATAACATCCCCAATCATATAGCGGTAATTATGGACGGAAATGGCCGTTGGGCCCAGAAAAAGGGAGCCATGCGGATATTCGGCCATAAGAATGCCATGACAGCAGTGCGTGAGGTCATAGAGGGATCGGCAGAGTTGGGGGTAAGGTATCTTACCTTGTACGCATTTTCCACGGAAAACTGGTCAAGGCCACAGGAAGAAATAAATGCTTTGATGGAAATCCTGGTCAGTGCGATTGCGGATGAAGTGAATACAATGATGGAAAACGATATTCGCTTATCCATGATCGGGGATATGGGCAGTCTCCCTAAAGCCTGCCAGTCAAACTTAAAAGAAGCCATATTGACGACAGCAAAAAATACAGGGCTGACGGTCACCTTGGCTTTGAGCTATAGTGGAAAATGGGACATAGAAGAAGCTGTAAAGAGCATTGTTGAAAAAGTAGTCTCCAATGAAATTATAAAGGAGGATATCACGCAGGATTTGATTTCCTCTCATTTAAACACTAAAGGGATCCCAGATCCAGAATTATTAATAAGAACAAGCGGGGAGTTGCGCATCAGTAATTTCATGCTTTGGCAGATGGCTTACACAGAACTCTATTTTACGGACATTTTGTGGCCGGATTTTAAAAAAAAGCACTTGCATGAAGCCATTTTGGCTTACCAAAAGAGAGAAAGAAGATTTGGTAAAACAGGTGCACAGATTAAATCATAATTAAATGGGAAAAAAGTTAATTATAATATTCTTACTTCTTTTTGCAGGGGTGGCTGAAGCCCAGATACGATTGGGGCAAAGCAGGTATTCCACGCAAAAACCAGTGGACATATTAACATTGGATTATTCAAAACCCCAAAAGTTGAGGATAGCAGAAATCAATGCAGTGGGTTTGAGTACTCTGGATGAAATAGCTATTATTTCCCTTTCCGGCCTTAAAGTAGATGATATTATCGATGTACCTGGTGATGCCATTTCCAATGCCCTGAAAAAGCTTTGGGCACAGGGGATTATCGGGGATGTAAAGATTCTGGTAACAAAAATTGAAGGGGATGATATTTACCTGTTGTTGGATCTTACCGAAAGGCCAAGGTTTAGCAGGGTGGAGTTTTCGGGGGTAAATCAAACCCAGGAAAGTGAACTTGAAGACAAGGTGGAGATCAGTGGAAGGATAGTAAGAGATGATGTCTTGAATAATGCTCAACGTAAAATCAGCAACTATTTTGTGGATAAGGGATATTTAAATACTGCAGTTAAGGTAATCCAGGAGAGGGATACCACCTTGCCAAACAGTGTCAAGCTGAGGTTTGACGTGGATAAGGGCAGCAAAGTCCGCATCAATGAAATCAGCATTGATGGGAATGAAAATATTCCCGACCGGCGGATCAAAAAGAAAATGAAGGGCACACATGAGCATGCGCGTGTTCATTTTTTTAAGGATTTGTTTGCAAGGTTAACCAATGCTACCCCTAAAACCACCAAAGAGGCCATCTTCAACAGAAATCCTATTTCAGATGAAGACGTAATGGCCTATATAAACAAAAACTTTAAGTTGAATTTTTTCAATTCTTCAAAATTTGTTCGGGACGATTTTAGGGATGATAAAGAAAATGTGATCAGTTTTTATAATTCCAAGGGTTATAGAGATGCGGAAATTGTAAGGGATTCCATATTTTCTTTTGATGAGAATACCATCAATATAAATCTGGACATAGAAGAGGGACAACAATATTATTATAGGAACATAGATTTCACCGGTAACTATATCTATGAGGATGAGGTATTAAGGGCTAAATTGGGTATTGCCAAAGGAGAGATTTACAATAAAGAAAAGCTGGATAAAAGAATTAACTATGATCCACAAAGAGGGGACGATGTAAGTTCGCTCTATCAGGATGATGGCTATCTCTTCTTTACGATAGAACCTGTGGAGGTCAATGTGCAGGGCGACTCTATTGATATAGAAATGAGGATTTTTGAGGGGCCTCAGGTTACGGTAAACAGTGTGTCCATAGAAGGGAATGAGCGGACCAGTGATCACGTGGTCATGCGGGAAATCCGTATACTTCCAGGTCAGAAGTTCAACAGACGTGCTTTGGTAAGGACGATCCGCGAACTTTCGCAGATCGGTTATTTTGATCCGGAAACCATTGAACCGGATATGAGACCTAATTTTGAAGAGGCTACCGTAGACATTGTCTTTAAGCTGGAGGAAAGGCCCAATGACCAAATTGAATTGTCCGGTGGTTGGGGAGGCTATTTTGGCTTTGTGGGTACCGTCGGGCTTACCTTCAACAACTTCTCCATCAAAAACATTGGCGACTTCTCAAAATGGAGGCCTCTTCCAGTAGGGGACGGACAGAAGTTGTCCTTAAGGGTACAGGCGAATGGCAGAAGCTTTCAAAATTACAGCATGTCCCTAACAGAGCCATGGTTTGGCGGCAAGAAACCCAATGCCCTGAGCTTTAGTTTCAACCATTCCGTTCAGCGTCAGCTTGATTTTTATAACCAAGCTAATTTTGGAAATGAACTGGGGTCTTTTAAGATTACAGGGGCTACCGTTGGCCTGGCCAAGCGGGTGACCTGGCCGGATGATAACTTTCAGATCAGCAATTCCCTGCAATTTCAAATTTATGACTTTGATCAATATGGCCGCCAGTTTGGTTTAAGCTATGCTACTGGAAAATCCAAGAGTGTTGCCTTAAACACAACCATTGCAAGGAACAACACGGATCAGGCTACCTATCCAAGGATGGGATCCAATATCATATTGAGTTCCAGCTTTACCCCTCCTTATGTATCGATGAATCCCAACCTCAGCAGGGAATCACCCGATAAGGAGAAATTTGAATGGTTGGAATATCACAAATGGATGTTTGATGCTTCCTTGTATACCACTGTGTTTGGATCTTCCAAACTGGTGTTTAGTGCGAGAACGCATATGGGCTTTCTGGGATCCTATGGAAATAGTATAGGACTTATTCCTTTGGAAAGGTTTGTGTTGGGCGGAGATGGAATGAATATGAACAACTTTGCCCTGGGCCAGGAGATCATTGGCCTTAGAGGATATGAGAACCAATCCATTACTCCAGGAAAGGATACCAGAAATCAGGCGGAAGGGGCTTCCTATGGAGGTGTCGTGTACAATAAACATGTAATGGAACTCCGGTTCTTGGTTTCGCCCAATCCTTCTGCAACGATTTTCGTATTAGGATTTGCAGAAGCGGGCAATAACTGGGGATCTTATGGAGAGTATAACCCCTACAATCTGAAAAAATCAGCCGGTTTTGGTGCCAGGATCTTCATGCCGGCATTTGGACTGTTGGGGATTGACTGGGGCTATGGATTTGATCCTGTGCCATCAATCGGTAATCCAAACCCCGGACCAAGTGGCGGAATGTTCCACTTTACCATTGGGCAGCAATTCAGATAATCATGGGGAAGCAGTTGAAATTATTATTTTTGCTGTTAACGCTTTCTTCTGCATGTTTGGCACAGAAGATAGGGTATGTGGATACGGAGTATATCCTCAATTTGCATCCTGAATATAAGCAAGTGCAAGAAGAAATGGAGGCCATAGGGGCTGAATGGAAAAAGGAGGCACAAAATTTGGAGAGTGAAATAAAGGAGATGTACAATGCACTGAAAGCAGAGGAAGTTTTGTTAACAGATGAAATGCATTCAGAAAGATTGTCTTTGATTAAGGAAAAAGAAAAAGCAGCCACAGAATTCAACAATCGGGTATTTGGGATTAATGGACAGTTTTTCCAAAAACAATCTGAATTGATGCAACCATTGCAATCAAAGATATTCGATGCTATCGATAAAGTTTCCAAAAGGAATGGGATAGCTATTTTGTTTGACAAAGCTTCTGGATTGTCGATGATCTATACCGATCCCAGACATGATTATTCGGATTTTGTCATTGAAGAATTAGGATTAGAAACAATTAAAAATTAATTAAAATTAGAATTATGAAAGCAAAAATCATCCTTTCAGCAATCGCTTTGTTTTGCGTAGGATTTGTAGCGCAAGCGCAAGACATCAAAATTGGCTATACCAATGTCGAGTACATCATGAGTTTAATGCCAGAAATGGAACAAATTGATGCTGATATTAAGGATTATAGTAACCAGCTAGGTGCACAAATTCAAACCAAGTCACAGAACTTTCAAAAGGAAGTGCAAAGTTATCAGCAAGCTGCCGAGACCATGACTGAAGAAGCCAGAAATCAAAAGGAACAGGAATTACAGTCACTTCAACAGGAAATCCAAAAGTTTGAAGGGGATGCGCAGAGTTCCTATCAAAACAAGCTGCAAGAACTTCTTGAACCGGTACAGACCAAAGTGTTCAATGCCATCAATTCAGTAGCAGCCGAAAATGATTACAGCCATGTCTTTTCTGAGACAGCAGGGCAAGCCCCCGTTTTATTATATACTAAAGACGAGGATGCTTTTACTGATTTGGTAATTACTAAATTGGGCCTTACTCCCCCTGCTGAACCAGCTCAGGAATAAATCAGAGCATGTGAAGTGGAAATTTTGCCTAAGCTATAGTAGCTTAGGCTTTTTTATTTTTTAAAAGTTTAGCTTACTTTTTCATTGCTCATTGGCTTAACAAAATCGAGCAATATAGTTTTCTGTTTTTTTTTGACTATTTTCAAATATCCAAAGACGTTAGTCAAGAAAATTTATGTACACTAAAATAGCTTTAGCCATAGCTTTCTCTCCCAGGATGGAAGCATTGATTTGTGAGGCCAAAAGAATGAAAGATGTTCACGGAGCTTCTTTGATTTTAATTCACATTGGTCAGGATACTGACCAAAAAAAGCAAAACCTTCAAGCTCTTTTAGAAAAGCATCAGGTAGATCAGGAGAAGACCGAGGTTATCTGGAAAGAAGGAAAGCCTGCCAAAAAGATCATTCAGATTTGCAACCAGGAAAATGTGGATCTGTTGATTGCCGGTGCTTTAAAAGTGGAAAATGTCTTTACCTATTATATTGGCTCGATTGCCCGGAAAATTATAAGGAAAGCCAAATGTTCCGTGCTCGTGCTGGTGGAGCCAAGTGTAGGACCTTCGAGATTTGATAAAGTAGTGATCAATGGAACTCAACAGCCACAGACTCCAGAAGTGATACGGAAAGGAATAGAGCTATGCAGGAAGGAGAAATCCTCTCAGGCATTTATTGTAAATGAAATCAAGATGTACCTGCTTCGCATGGCCACTGCTTCGGAAGAAAGTGAAGCAAAAGCCGCAATCATCAAGAAACAACTGGTACAGGATGAGATTAATTATGTGGAGAACATTCTTAAAAGCATAGACAGGGGAGAACTTAAGATTAATATAAAAGTTACAGGTGGGAGATGGGCGATTGAACTGGCCAGATTTTCCGAAAAGATCAAAGCCGATCTATTGATAGTGGGAGGTCAAGATAACCTCAATTTTCTTGATAGACTTTTCCCCCATGATTTGGAAGATATCTTAAGCAATCTTCCTTGTAATGTTTTAATTATCAATAACCGGATTCAATGAGCAGTTTAAATCATAGTGAAGTAATCAATCTACTCTTACAATTAGCCGCTATGTTGATCCTGGCAAGATCCTTTGCTGAAGTGGCCAGGAAATATAATCAGCCGGCAGTGGTGGGGGAGCTTTTCGCGGGGATTATCCTAGGCCCCACTATTTTGGGCTCCTTTTCTCCGGAAACATTTGAGTATTTATTTATGAGCAGCCAGGGGACGAATATTGCCCTGGATGGAATTATTCAAATCGCAGTGATCCTGTTGCTTTTCATTGCTGGCTTAGAGGTGGAGCTTCATTTGATATGGTCACAGGGAAAAGCAGCGTTAAGCATTAGTATATTAGGATTGATCATTCCATTTGCGCTAGGCTTTGTTTTTCCTTATTATTTCCCCACCTTTTTTGGTTTGGCAGATGGGGACAGGTTATTGTTTTCTTTATTTATGGGAACAGCCATGTCCATCACGGCCCTGCCCGTAGTGGTGAGGATTTTAATGGACACGAACATGTTTAAATCAAAGATCGGGATGCTCATCGTGGCTTCTGCCATGGTCAATGATATCATCGGCTGGTTGATCTTTTCCGTTATTTTATCCTTTATGGGTAAAACGAGTAGCCTGTCATTGGTGCAGACAATTGGGATCACCTTGGTGTTTACTTTTTTCATGCTGACTTTGGGCAAGGCAATTATTAACAGGGTATTGCCTTGGGTCAATAAAAAGCTGGCTTGGCCAGGCGGAGTGCTGTCCTTATCTATGGCCTTTTGTTTCCTGGCAGCAGCTTTCACGGAATGGCTTGGGATCCACTCAATTTTTGGGGCGTTTTTATTTGGTGTAGCCTTAGGGGATTCAGAACACATGTCGGAAAGGGCAAAAGAAATAGTGCATCAGTTTATCAATAATATATTTGCTCCACTGTTTTTTGTTTCCATTGGATTGAAAATAAATTTTGTTCAAAATTTTGATCTATTATTGACTTTGGCAGTCCTTGCCATCTCCTTTGCCGGTAAAATTCTTGGGAGCGGCTTAGGTGCCGCTCAAGGTGGCTTTAATATAAGGGAATCTCTTGCGGTTGGTTTTGGTATGAATGCAAGAGGGGCCATGGAAATCATCTTGGGATTAATCGCTTTGGAAAATGGGTTAATTAATGAGAAGGTTTTCGTTGCCTTGGTAATCATGGCCATCGTGACCAGTATGACCAGTGGTCCATTGATGAAATTAAGTTTAGAATCAGCTGGTGTAAAAGCCTAATTAGGTAAAAGAAATGGTTTTTGACACATAAGGTTGTATTTTTGGTTTCTTTTTCTAATCGATGTGGCCAATTATGCAAAAGAATAAAGCCAAAACAGGCGTGTTACTGGTAAATGTGGGGACTCCGGACAGTACAGCAACGGGGGATGTAAGAAAATACCTGAAGGAATTTCTGATGGATAAAAGGGTCATTGATATTCCCTTTATTTCCAGATGGTTTTTAATAAATTTTATTGTTGCCCCTTTTAGAGCGCCCAAGTCAGCCAAAGAATACCGGAAACTCTGGACTGATAGGGGCTCTCCTCTTTTGTTCCATGCGGAAGATTTAAGGGATAAATTACAGATCAGACTTGATGATGATCGATTTCAAGTGGAGATAGCCATGCGCTACCAATCCCCAAGCATAGAAAAAGGCCTTCATGCCTTAAAAAAAGCGAATGTAAAAAAGATTGTTGTTCTCCCTCTTTTTCCGCAATACGCTTCAGCCTCAACAGGCACAGTAATAGATAAAGTGATGGAGATCACCAAAGGCTGGCACATCATCCCTTCTATTGTATTTATAAATGATTTTGTGGATCATCCCCTCTTTTTGGAATCATGGGCAGAAATAGGAAAAAAAATGATGGAAAAGAGCGAATATGATACTTTTTTGTTTTCCTATCACGGTCTTCCGGAAAGACAGATCCTCAAAGGGTCATGTAAGGGCTATTGTCAATTAAATGAGAAGTGCTGTAGTATTAAGTCTGCAAAAAACCAGTTTTGCTATAGGGCACAAAGTTTTTATACCACCAGGTTGATTTCAGAGCGGTTGGGATTGCCCAAAGAAAAAGTAAAGACATCCTTTCAGTCCAGGTTGCTCAAAGATCCTTGGATCAAACCTTATACCGATGAGGTAATCAATGAATTGGCTATACAAGGAAGGAAGAAAGTATTGGTTTTTTCTCCGGCATTTGTGGCGGATTGCCTGGAAACTACGGTGGAAGTTGGTGAACAATATAAAGAACAGTTTGAAGCGTTGGGAGGGGAAAGATGGGATCTGGCACCAAGTCTTAACTCCAATGATACATGGGTGGAATGCGTAAAGTCCATGATCCTAAGTAATAGTGTGCCGCCTGAGTAGCCTGATTTTCCTCAAACCTTAGTAAATGAGTAAGAAGCCAAGCCCATCATCAGCCAATTGGTTGTTGTTTATGGGGATCATTTTAATATCTTTCAGTCTTAGGCCGTCTATAACAGGAGTGGGGCCATTGATTCCTGCCATTAGGGAAGATTTAAACTTGTCCAACGCATGGGCTGGGTTCTTGACCACTTTGCCTTTGATCACCTTCGCCACGTTTTCCTTGTTTTCTTCAGCCATTGGAAAAAAAATGGGCAATGTCAGGGCCATCCTTTTAGGCCTTATTATTTTGGCTATTGGCCTTTTTATCAGGGTTCAAGGAGGAGCCATTTTGCTCTACTTTGGCACGGCTATTTCGGGTATTGGTATCGTGATCTGTAATGTGCTTTTGATCCCTTTGATCAAGACAAAACTACCCCAAAAGATTGGCCTCATGACCAGTGCATATACGACGGGTATGTCTTTATTTGCGGCTATCGCAACAGGAGTAAGCATTCCATTGGCCCTGGAATTTGGATGGCGCGGATCTTTACTTTCGTGGACAGTTTTAGTGATCTTGACTATAGTTTTCTGGATACCTCAGGTGAAGAAGCAAAAAATTGCGATCAAAGATAAGGAAGAGCCGAAGGGGAATAATGTTTGGAGGTCCCGTTTGGCCTGGCAGGTAAGTATGTTTATGGGGCTACAATCTTTCATCTTTTTTACGCTGATAGCCTGGCTACCGGATATGTTGATTTCAAAAGGATTTACTGCTGGCAAAGCCGGGCTTGTTGTTTCCCTTATGCAGGTCGTTGGACTAACGGGTACTTTTATGGCTCCATTTGTAGCCGTCAAATTTAAAGAGCAAACAAAGATTTCCATGGCTTTGGGAATTGGATATACTATTGGGTTTTTTACTTTTTTCTTTAATTCCATTTGGGTAATCTACCTGGGATTGACAGTGATAGGCTTCTGCCTGGGAGCAAGTATCAGCATGGTTTACATGTTAATTGGTTTACGGACCACAGGCAGGACTACTGCGGCTTTGTCAGGGATGTCCCAATCCACGGGGTATTACTTGGCTGCCATCGGACCATTGCTGGTAGGGGTGATTTTTGACATTTTTGCCAATTGGAATTTATTCATATTGCTTTTGATATTTTCCTCCATCTCATTTACCTATTTGGGATCAAAGGTGGGCCGGGACCTAAAAGTATAAGCTGATAATATTAGCCCTTAAGATGAAAGGTGTCTACCTTTGCATTTAAATTTTATGAACATGGAGGAATTCCTGAATCTATTTGGAATAAGTGAGCGTGTATTTTCATATATCGTCATGCCACTTCTCATTTTTACGGCTAGGTTGTTTGATGTTTCTATCAATACACTTAGGATCATGCTTGTCCTGAATGGGAAGAAAACCATAGCGCCTATTTTGGGATTTTTTGAGGCATTGATATGGCTTTTGGCCATTGGTCAGATCATTCAGAATATTGATAACCCACTTTCCTATCTTGCTTATGCAGGTGGGTTCGCAGCAGGAACCTATATCGGGATGGTTATTGAAGAAAAGTTGGCTTTAGGAAGGGTCTTGGTGAGGGTAATCACTGCTGCGCCAATGCCTGAATTGATTGAATTTATGAAAGATAAGAACTATAGGTTTACCAGTGTAGGGGCCGAAGGAAGATTTGGTAAGGTCAACCTGCTCTTTACGGTAATGAAGAGGGATTTACTGAAAGAATTTATTGGAAAAGTGAAAACGTACAATGATAAGGCTTTCTACACCATTGAAAGTGTAAAAAGGATTAGCGAGGATGACCTGAATATCATGGAAGACAGACCCAAATTCACCACCAGGCTATTGAGTAGGATGAGGAAATAGTGGAGAGTGGGAAGTTGGAAGGCCGTTACAGGATGGAGGGCCGGAGAAGATGTCGGATGCCTGTGTCATGTCCTGTAATCGGTAATCAGTAAAACAGATGCACACACCGATAACTGATAAACCAACCACCGATAACCATTAACCATTAACGAATAACCACTAAATTCAGGACGTGACACCGGAGAAACTGCCCTTTTAGGTCGAAGGGAGCTGTGTGCCGAATCTTTTGTTAAACCCTTCGATTCCCTGGAGCCCACCGGAATGAAGGGCTAAAATTTTTGAGCCTTCTGGAATGGCTCCCTTTTGAATTAAATCCAAAAGGCCATACATCATCTTGCCAGTATAAATAGGGTCCAGTGGGATGCCGGTGGATCTTTTAAAAGAAAGGATAAAGGCGATCATCTCAGGTGTGAATTTCGCATAGCCCCCGAAATGATAGCTGGTAAGAATTTCATACTCACAGGCTGTATTGATTTTATATATCTCTATTAGCTTTTGGACTTCCCCTTGAATGAATTCCCCTTTCAAGGAAGAAAATCCCATCACCTTCTGGGAAGCTTTAGCGGTTGCCAGAAGTCCCGCCAAAGTTCCACCAGTACCAATACTCGTGCAAAGAATGTCTGCTTCAAAGTCTTTATCTTGTAGGATTTCCTTGGTTCCCTTGATGGCAAGAGCATTGGTCCCACCTTCTGGAAGTAAATAAAAATCACCGAACTTTTCTCTGAGTTGGTTTAGAATGAATCCAGAGGACTTCTCCCGATAGGCTGACCTGGAGAGATAGTGAAGTTTCATTCCGGATGCTTTGGCATAAGATAATGTGGGGTTGAGGGGCATGTTTTCATCGCCTCTGATTATGCCGATCGCATTTAATCCGGATGATTTTGCCGCAGCGGCTGTGGCGTATATATGATTGGAATAAGCCCCGCCGAAGGTCAACAGTTGAGTGTGTCCCTGCTTTTTCGCTTCATAAAGGTTGTGCTTCAATTTATACCATTTGTTTCCAGAAATTTCAGAATGGGCCCGATCCAGTCTTTTGATGGTCAACTGGATGTTCTTTTCCCTTAATTCCGGTAAATTTATTAGCTGATTGTAAACAGGTAAAGGCGGTAACAAAATGTTTATTTTTTTTATTCAAAAATACCAAAATCTTTCTGAACAGTACCGTATTTTTGTGCCATGATAGAAGATTTAGAGGGAGAATTTTTTGAAGATGAGGAAGTGGCCCGATTTGAACACTATAAACTCTTGGTGGATAAAGGACAAGCCCCCATCAGGATAGATAAATTTTTAACAGATAAGTTATCCAATGCTACGCGGAACAGGGTTCAGAATGCCATTGATGAAGGAACTGTCCAAATCAATGGACAAGCCACAAAAGCCAATTATAAGATAAAACCCGGTGATGTTATCACGGTGATGTTGGAGGAGCCCAGAAAGGATTTTGAGGTCGTGCCTGAGGAAATCCCACTCGATATTTTATATGAAGACAAGGATCTTTTGATTGTAAATAAGCCAGCAGGAATGGTTGTCCATCCGGCACATGGCAATTGGACAGGCACTTTGGTCAATGGTTTGGCTTATTATTTCAATCAACTTCCAGAATTGCCGGGAAATAGCGGAAGGCCAGGCTTGGTGCATAGGATAGATAAGGATACCAGTGGAGTATTGGTAATAGCCAAGTCAGAAAAAGCCATGACTGATTTGGCCAGACAGTTTTTTGATCACAGCATCCAAAGAACTTATATTGCCCTAGTGTGGGGAGAGCCTGTAGAAGATGAGGGGACCATCAACGCCCACATAGGCAGGAGCGCCAAGAACAGAAAAGTAATGGATATCTATTCTGATGGAAGCCAGGGAAAAAATGCTGTTACCCATTGGAAGGTGCTCAAAAAACTGAGGTACGTTTCCTTGATCCAATGCAACCTGGAAACTGGCAGAACCCATCAGATTAGAGCCCATATGAAATATTTAGGACATCCTTTATTTAATGATATGATGTATGGAGGGGACAAAATCCGGAAGGGTACACAATTTTCCAAATATAAAAATTTTATTAAAAACTGCTTTGAGGTAATCCCACGGCAAGCCTTACATGCCCAATCATTAGGTTTTGTCCATCCGACACTCAAAAAGTTTTTGCATTTCGAAATCCCCTTGCCCAAGGATATGGCCGAAGTATTGAAGAAGTGGGAGGATTATGTGAAATTTAATGATTGATCCTGGGCTAACGTTTTTCTAATATTTGATCTCAACTCTTCTTTTAATTAGTAATTGAATAATTTTTTTTCATTTTATTAGAAATAATCTAAACGATCATTAATTTATTTGTTACATTTGTAAAGTTAAAAATTGTGTATTATCTTTGAAACGTCAAAAAAGAGGAAGAGTAAAAGAGCATTTATACTGTAGGATGTTGAAATTGGCAGACAAGCCCTCCTTTCTCGTGGGTGAAGGTATCGGTGGCTGTTATAAGCTTTCGATAGGGATAAAGCATACATTGAGCTCGTGTATTAGCCTAACCACTTCGTGAAGGTTCGAATCCTTCTCCTACAGCTGGTTATTTTGGGTTTATTGTTAATTGACTAAAACTATAAGGTTTTGCCTTATAGTTTTTTTATGATGTTGGATCTTATAGGGTAAGCTGTGTAGAGGGTGGGGTTCAGAAAAACAATAAAAACATGAATATCACTTTTAAGAATCTACTCCCATAGTTCTTGCTATTTTTCGGTAAAAGGAAGTAAATCATCGATAAGTCACATAGGGATTCAGTAAAAAAATATACGGATATTTCCTAATTCCGTATAGATAAATCAAAGTATTTTCCAATAAATATTCCTTTTGAGTTTTATTAATTTTATTTTGCTCTCTTAAATTAATTTATGGTAAGGAAGAAAATAAACATAAGAAAGCTAAAATCCGGGCAACGTAAGACAATTAGGGTTTTGGGAATCTTTTTCTTCACCCTATTATTTTTACATATAGGTCTTTATTTCGGATCCGATTTACTGCTAAGGAATTATCTTCAGCGCGAAGTGGAAAAGATGTCTGGAGGCAAATATGAAATTGATTTTGATAGGTTTAATTTATCCATCCTCGAGAGGGGCTTCTATTTCCAAGGTTTTACCTTGAATCCTATAGATGAATCCGCCGTTGGAAGTCAAGCTCAACCTTTCTATAAAGTAACAATTCCGGAAATAGGTGTTAAGAATCTGAGTTACAATTTTAGCGAAGATATATTGATCGTAGGGGATCTTAATTTTAGTCAGCCTGGTGTTCAGTCCAGACAGGATAAAGCCCTTTTGGAAGAACAGCGGATAAGCCCTTTGGAGTTACTGGAAATTGAAATACGTAAATCCATGGGAGAGGGGCTAAATAATATAATTGTCAACAATCTTTTCATTGAGGATGCTGATTTGCTGTTGGAAAATTTTATTAGCCAAAGATCCATAACCGCCGAAAATACAAATCTATACGTAAAGGATATTCAACTTTTTGCTCAAAGTGATGTGGCTACACCTTTTAATGCGCAAGGATTTGAATTGGACCTCCAAAATTTTGAGATGTTCCTTTCTGACAGCGTCCATACTGTCAAAGCAACGTCAGTCAACATTTCTTCTTTAGACAGGTTCATCAAGGTAGAAAAGGTCAGCATACAACCTGATTTTAATAAAAGTGCAGATATCTATTATGAAATAAACCTCGATGATCTTGAATTGTCCGATGCAGATATCGATCAGATGTTTTATACTTCGGACGTTAGTATAGGTACTTTAATGCTGAATAATCCGGAATTTTCCCTTTTTTCTGGGTTGACAGCTATAAACGACTCCGATCCTGCAAATGGCCTATACCCTCTGATAGAGGATATTTTGGCTTCAATCAGTATTGAGGATCTGACCATAGTCAATGGGAAATACCTTCAAAGGGGTATTGAGGACGCCAATAAAAACCGGATAGAGGCAGAGGAAATCAATTTTAAAATGGACAGGGTTTATATAGGTCCTGATGAATCCAAGAGGGAAGATCAGTTTTTCTATGCACAGGATGCAGAGGTGGATATTTCCAATGTAAAAGTGGCCCTTGCGGATGGTGTACACTGGATTTCAGGGGATAGGGTGCACTTATCCTCTTTTGAGGACAGGATTTCTGTTAAGGATGTGAGGGTAATCCCAATTTTTGAAGAGGGGAAGGAGCCGGATATTACACTTTTTGAAGTAGAAGTGCCTTTTATCAGCTTTGGTAATGCCAATTTGAAGAAGATCTATAACGAAAACATTTTGGATATAGATGAAATGATGATTTCTTCGCCTGTTGTTTTGCTAAAGGATTTAAAGGCCAACCAAAATATAGCCGCAAGGTCCACCCTACAGGAATTGACTAAAGATTATTTAAAGGCTATCTATATAAAAAGACTTGAAATGACGGAGGGAAAATTAGTCTTGGATAACAACTTAAGGATACGCCAGGATAGTCTCTCATTTGGAAAAATCAGCTTTGTTCTGGAGGATTTTCGATTGGACGAACAAGTGGAATCAGATGAATCCGCAAAGATATTTTTAGCAGAGGAGTTGCAGTTGGAGATTGAAGATTATGCTTTAAAGCTTTCTGACAATCTTCATTTATTTACAGCAAAAAAAATTTTAATTAATACAAAGGAAGAATTTATCGGGATCGAAGGCTTCAGGCTAAAACCCCAACACCCTAATAATATCCAAAACACGCTCAATAGATATAGTAAAACTACAATTTTAGATATTGAAGTCCCTAATTTTTATGCCAGGGGAGTGGATATTTCGGAGGCGTATTTTAATGAGAAACTTTTCATAAGCGAAATTAATGTGCCTTCCCCAATTATCAAACTTCAAATTCAAGGAAGCCAAGAGGTGGCAGATGAGGAGAATAAAGTAGATAGAAGGGATATTCTAAACCTGCTTACCAGTTATTTTTCTGTGGTAAAGGTAGATGCGGTGAACGTGGAAGAAGGGGCCTTGGTTTTTGAAAACTATGGAAAAGATAAAATTCAGACGTTTGCTGAAAACGATGTGTCTATTGGAATTACTGATTTTTATGTGGATGAATATATTGATCCTCTGGATTCGCGGGTACTTTTTGCCGAAGAACTGGATATTAGGTTAAACAATTATGTTTTTAACATAGCAGAGGGTAAATATAGTATTGTTGCTGACGGGATCAGTTTTAATTCTGCTTTGGAAGAAATCAATACCTTTAACGTCCGGCTTAGGCCCAGTAGCACTTTGGATGCCAAAGCGGTGATTCAAGCCGATATTCCAAATATGACCATTAAAGGGGTCGATTTGGAAGCATTTTTATTTGAAAATACACTTTCCCTGTCCAAGTTAAAACTCTCGGGAGCTGATGTAAAGCTTTCTTTGAACAGGAGGATAAAGGAAGGGGAATCTGCTTCTGGTATCCCGAGAAGGTGGGAGCGGAATCTGCCAAAGACCATAGAAATTATAAAAATTGATACGGTGGAGGCTGAGAATGCCAAATTTAATGTGGCTTACCGGGAAGACGAGCGGAATGTAGAATTGATCAATAGTGGTGTTAATCTGTCTTTTTATGGTTTTCTTCTGGATTCTGCTAAATTGGTAGAAGGGGATATTGCCGCTTTTTTTTCAAATATGTCCATGGAAATCGATAAGTTCTCCTTGTCCCTTAGGGACAGTATCCATACCATTAATTTTTCAAAGGTGGGACTGAATACCAAAGGGGACGAGATTATTTTTGACGATTTTACGATCACGCCGAAGAATTTTATTGGAAAAAAAGGTTTTCCGGTAATTGATGCCAAGATTCCCCTCGTTTCTCTAAAGACCCAGTCTTTGACCAGTCTGCAAAGTACGGGGGATTTTTTGATCAAAGAATTGCTTCTCTCCAAACCTGAAATCATCCTTTACTTGGACCAAGATGAGGCCGTCCAATTAGACGAAGACCAAGAGGAACAAGTGGTTCAAACGGTTATAGAAAATTTAAATGTGGAAAATTTTGAGATTAATGAAGGTTCTTTAATTCTCAGGGAAAAAGGAGATGCTAAAGAAGTGAATTCTTTCAAAAATCTTAGTATGATCTTGAATGATCTGAATTTTGATCTTTCATCCCCGGAATCCCTAGGTAAGAAATTTTATTTAAACAAAAATTTTCAGTTCGAATTAAGGGATTATGAAGTCAAGCTTCCTGATAGCTTGAATATATTAAAGATTGGATTGGCATTGCTTTCAAAGGATTTTCTAAAGCTTGAGGATGTCTCCTTATTTCCAAGGTACGGCGATTATCAATATACCAGGAAAGTTGGATTTCAAGCAGATGTTGCGCAGGTACATATTCCTGAGATGGTTTTTGAAGATATCAATGTGGAAAAATTGTTGGGGGAAAAAATACTGGAAGCAGGTACCGTTAGGCTAAATGATGTTACCGTAGATGTTTTCCGGGACAAAAGGCACGAATTGCAACCTGAAATCAACAGGGGAATGCCACAAGAACTTATGATGAAAGCCCTGGTTGAAATCAAGTTGGATTCTTTGATTGTAAGAAACGGGAAGGTAGTCTACCGGGAATTCCCTGAGAAAGGTATGATCCCCGGCGAATTGAGCTTTACCGGATTGAATGCGATGATGAGTCCTTTTTATGTATCAAAAGATCCTGAAGATTATCCTGTTACCTCCAGCAATTTGGAGGCAGAAGCATTGCTCAATGGCGAAGCACCGATGAGCCTAAGAGGGGAATTGTTTTTTTATGAGCCTTTTCCGATCCACATTGTGGCTGAAGTGGAGGAATTTGAGTTGTCCCTGCTCAATTCCATTGTGGAAACCAATGCTTTTTCTACCATCCGTAGGGGGGTGGTCCGTGGAGGGAAATGGCAATTTGTAGCAGATGAGAATGTTGCCCAGGGAAACATGACACTGCGTTACAATGATCTTAAGCTTCGGTTATTGGAAGAGCGGACATTGGAAAGAGGTAGGGGCAGAAAAAATGTACTCACCTTCGTGATCAACAATCTGGCAGTAAGGAGCAACAACCCCAGAAAGATTTTCAATAGGTTGGTAAAGTCCCCCATTTATCAGGAAAGGGACAAAGGACGGTTTATCTTCAATTATTTATGGAAATCCACTCTTAGTGGGGTAAAAGGAAGTGTTGGCCTTGGCCAGCCAAAAGCTCCGAAAAAGGAAGAGGAATAGATAAGAGACGAAGGGATTAAGGGACGGAGTGACTGAGAGACGAGAAGTACTAAATACTTAGTCCTAAATACAGAAGTTTTAATAATACTTAACTACCTTGATTTTTGGCGAAGGGAGTCAATCCTTTTGAGTCACATACTCAAGTTTAGGTGTACCAAGTCAGAGACTTGGTACAATCCGCAACTTTCACAGGATTCAAATCAACAGATCAAGTCGGCGAATGATCTACAGCCGGGACACTTTCTGATATTGCTCTTGGTCTTTATTCAATTGCCGTCGGCTTTAGCCAACGGGAAAATGGAAAAGAATCCTTTTGGCTTTAGCCACATTATGCCAGGTGGACCTTTAATTAATGGGGCTAAAGCCCAAACTTCTCTCTCCATTCCTTTCCCCTGCTGAAGGACAGGGCAATTAAAACCTTCAACTTCTCCATTCTTCTTCCCTACCTTCGGCAGGCAGGCGACTTCGGTCTCCGGTCTTCCAACCTGTAATGTCTTCCCATGGTCACATACCGATTACTGATTACCGCTTACGGTCTCTTCCATCTGACATCAGACTCCCGAATGGATCATGTCCCAATACTCCCATCTAAAATAGTGGTCATTAAGGGATATTGTTTTAGATTTGTGTTTTAAAATTGCCCTTAATTTTATGTATAACGATAAAGTAGAACAAATAAAAACTGATATTGAGCGTGCTGAGGCTAATTCATCCGATGAGTTGGAGTCTTATAGAATGAAATATATCAGTAAGAAAAGTGTAGTGGGGGAGCTTTTTGCAGAAATGCGCCTTATTCCCAATGAGCAAAAAAAAGCCTATGGCCAAGCCATCAACCAGGTAAAGCAATTGGCTGAAGATAAGTTTCGGGAGCTGATAGAAAAAGTCAACGACAATACTAAAAGCTTTAAATCGATAGAGGTGGATTTGACCTTGCCGGCTTCAAATGTGGCTGTCGGTGGTATCCATCCTTTGACGTCTACTAAACAGCGGATCATTGAGATTTTTGAACGGATTGGTTTTAACTTATCTGAGGGACCTGAAATAGAAGATGATTGGCATAATTTCACGGCTTTGAATTTCCCCGAAAATCATCCAGCAAGGGAAATGCAGGATACATTTTTTATAGAAAAAAATCCGGATATGGCTTTAAGGACCCACACCTCTTCCGTTCAGGTAAGGGTGATGGAAAATCAGCCCCCACCCATCAGGACACTTTCCCCAGGCCGGGTGTTTAGGAATGAAGCCATTTCTGCCCGGGCCCATTGTATTTTTCACCAGGTAGAGGGACTTTATGTTGATGAAAATGTGAGCTTTGCTGATTTAAAGCAGACCTTATACCACTTTGCCAAAGAAATGTTTGGAAAGCATACTAAAGTAAGGTTTAGGCCTTCTTATTTTCCTTTTACGGAGCCAAGTGCTGAAATTGATATTTCTTGTCAGCTTTGTGGCGGTAAAGGTTGTAATATATGTAAAGGAACCGGATGGGTGGAAATTGGTGGAGCCGGTATGGTGGACCCAAATGTCCTGGAAAATTGCAGGATAGATTCCGAGCAATACACCGGATTTGCTTTTGGTATGGGCATAGAGAGGATCGCTATGCTCAAATACCAAATAAACGATTTGAGGTTGTTTACGGAAAATGATATTCGGTTCCTCAAGCAATTCAAGCCCTTGCTTTAACGAGGCCATTCTTATACCCTCTCAATAAAAGGTAAGATATCGACCAATTTGAATATTGAATCTGTTGTGGAGGGTGAGTCGTCGACAGTGGACAGGTTAGAGTTGTAGTGGGACTAACATGTCTACTGCAGTTCCACTTTTCCAAGGGTTCTTACTGCCAGAAAGGGCAACCATTCTTCCGCATTTTTTTCCGCATATTCGGCCAAAAAGTAAGAGAGGGTTGGGCGGAAGGGCTTATATTTGAGTTCAAATCCTGCCTGCTCAGGAGTTCGGTCTCCTTTTTGGGTATTACATTGATGGCAGGCAGTGATCAGGTTTTTCCAATTTGTTTTTCCTCCTTTGGATTTGGGGATGACATGATCAATGGTCAAAATCTTTTTCGCACCGCAGTACTGACATTCGTTTTGATCCCGCTTGAAAATATTATACCTGTTCAGCATTGCCCCTTGGTAGGGGATATTCTTGAATTCATGAAGCCTTATGACTGCGGGATAATGAAAGGTACGGTCCACTGTCCTGATGGATAAGTGATCAAAGCTGGCCAAGAGCATAGCTTTGTCCAAAAAAGTCAATACGATTGCTTTTTGGACATTCACTACTGCCACTGGGCTATGGTCTAAGTTGAGTACTAATACTTTCTTTTCCATTGTTTACCAACATTACAGATAGCTGCATATACTTCGTCAATAAGCCATTCTGTCAAGATCCCTTTTTGCATCTTTTTCCTTTATGTTTTGCCGCTTATCATGAAGCTTTTTGCCGCGCGCAAGGGCAATTTCCAATTTTGCCAGGCCCCTGTCATTGATAAACAGTCGTACTGGAATAATAGAAAGCCCTTTTTCTTCAAATTTGCTTTCCAATTTATTGAGTTCTTTTTTACTAAGCAACAATTTTCTTTCCCTTACTGCTTCATGGTTATAATAAGTGGCCAACACATAAGGGGCAATATGCATTTGCTTGATATACAGCTCACCCTTCCTGAAAAAACAAAATGCTTCCGTCAAAGAAACCTTCCCCTCCCTGATGGACTTTATTTCCGTTCCTTTCAAAATAATCCCGGCAACGTACTTGTCCAAAAACTCATACTCGAAGCTTGCTTTTCTGTTCTTAATATTGATATGCTTTTCGAACTTATTTTGTTTGGCCATTTTATCTCAGATTTTCATTTTCGCCAAAGGACTGACATCCAATCCACAAAAGGCTTTTTTTAAATATTTATAGTGTGCTGCCATGGCTATCATTGCGGCATTGTCCGTACAATATTCGAATTTTGGAATATATGCCTTTCCATTATTTTCTAAAACCAAATTATCCACGGCTTTCCTTAAACCGAAATTGGCGGCTACTCCTCCGGCAATAGCTATTTCCTTTATACCATATTCCCGGGCTGCCCTTTTTAACTTCTGCATCAGCATCTTGATCAGGGTAAATTGAAGAGAGGCACAAATATCAGCCATATTATTTTCGATAAACTGTGCATCCTCCTTCAACTTGTCCCTGAGAAAATACAAAACAGCCGTTTTAATCCCACTAAAGGAGAAGTTTAATCCGGGCATTTCTGAAACGGGAAAATCAAAGGCCTTTGCATTGCCCTTTTGGGCATATCGATCTATCAATGGTCCTCCTGGATAAGGTAGGCCCAGTAGTTTGGCTGTTTTGTCAAAAGCTTCCCCTACAGCATCATCCAGGGTTTCACCGATTACTTTCATTTCCAGATGATCTTTTACCAGGACCAATTGCGTATGGCCGCCGCTCACCGTCAGACAAATAAACGGGAAAGTTGGTTTGGGATCATCGATAAAATGGGCCAATATATGAGCCTGCATGTGATTCACTTCTATCAGTGGCAGGTTTAAAGCATAAGCAAAGGATTTGGCAAAAGAAACCCCCACCATTAAAGCGCCCATCAATCCGGGACCCCTGGTAAAAGCGACCGCAGAAAGTTCTTTCTTATCAATGCCTGAGGACTGAATGGCTTCCTGAACCACGGGAATTAAGTGTTGCTGATGTGCCCTGGAAGCCAATTCAGGCACTACGCCACCATATTTTTCGTGTACTGATTGCGTAGCGACAATATTATTAAGTATTTTGCCATCAGATATTACCGAAGCTGACGTTTCATCACAAGATGACTCTATTGCTAGTATATTAATATTCACCATTACTCATTGGAAAAGAGCCTGAAAGTTACGGAAATTTTGTTGAAAGCACTGAAACTGTTCACCCGGTTTATTCTGGGTGGGGTTATATTATTCATCTTGGCCGCTGGATTGCTCCAAATACCGGCAATACAAACAAAAGCAACAAAAATCCTCACCGGTTATATTTCCGAAAATACCGGCTTTAAGTCCGAGATCGAAAGGGTAAATATACGTTGGTGGGATGCTTTAAGCCTAGGAGATGTCAGGATCTATGATCTCGAGGATAGCCTTATGGTAAATTTGGAAGAGGTATATATAGATTTTTCTGTTAGTGGGCTGATGGATAAAGAAAATCCGGGATTTGATGAAATCAAATTAAAAAGTGGACTTGTCAGGATTTTGACCCATCCGACTTCAGGTGGTCCAAACATCTCCACTTTTTTGACTAGAATAAACTTCATTATCAATCCCGTCGCTCCTGATAAGGAAAAAAGATCAGGCAAATTCAGCATTGACAACGTTTCCTTTGAAAAAACTTCTTTGGATATCATCAACTATAATATCGAGCCCATTGCTGAAGGATTTGATTATGGGAAAATGCGCTTTAGGGAGTTGGTTGCAGATGCTGATGACTTTTATGTACAGGGGGATACCATTGGTTTTAACCTCAACACTATGCGCGGGGTAGAATCCACTTCAGGAATGGTCTTTCAGCAATTACGGACCGATTATATCTATTCCAGCACCGGGATGGAATTCAATAATTTATTACTGAAGTCCAAC
The DNA here is from genome assembly GCA_040905145.1 of Anditalea sp. GTDB lineage: Bacteria > Bacteroidota > Bacteroidia > Cytophagales > Cyclobacteriaceae > DATGMS01. The sequence goes on along the minus strand of JBBDSC010000039.1, from coordinate 19,943 downwards.
GGGACAGAGATCAAAAATTACCTTAAGTTCACTTATGATGATGTGACGGCCCTGAATGATTTTAATAACCAAGTCAATGTGATGGCAAGATTGGATGAATCGATTTTGGATATCAAGGATTTGAAATATTTCAGCCGACAATTTCCGGCCATTGATGATAAGATTTATCTGAGTGGTGACATTAATGGCAGGGTGAGCGATTTTTCCTCGGATCAGTTATTGATCCGGTTTGGTGATAGAAGTGCACTTTTTGGAAAATTCAATATACAGGGTTTACCCGATATTGATAAAACTTTCTTTAACCTTTCCCTGATGAATTCCACCTTGACGAGCAATGACCTATCCCCCTATATCAGTGAAGAGGCTCAGAAAGAAGTAAACAAATTTAAAGAAATTCGATTTGACTCAGATTTTACGGGATTCTTAAAGGATTTTTCAACTAAGGGAGTATTCCGGACAAGTATAGGCAGAATTGCCGGTAATCTCAATTATAAGGCCACCGATAGCCTGCCTACTTATAACGGCAGAGTTGAACTGGTAGATCTTGATTTGGGAGTGATTATGGAAGATAAAGAGACTTTTCAAAAAGTCTCAATGAAAGGACAGATCAAAGGGAGCGGTATGACAGTCGAAACAGCACTGTTGGAATTACGGGCAGATGTCGAAAATATCGGGATCAATCATTACAATTACACCAAAATAAACACCAATGCCACCTATGGGAAAGACCTCTTCAATGGCGTCCTCTCGATAGAAGATCCCAATTTGAAAATGACCTTGGATGGAACCTTTGATCTTCGGAATGAAAAAGATTCGGCCAGATTGGTGGCAAATTTGGACACCGCATTTTTGCAGGAGCTGAATCTTTTAGAAAAGGACGCGTTCTTAAGCGGTAATTTTCAATTGGATACCAAAGGAATAAATATTGACGAAATAGAAGGAGTAGCCAGATTCAGTGATGTTTATATAAGTTATGAAGGAAGAAATCTATTTATGGATGATTTCATCTTCCAATCCCTGTTCACCGAAGATAGTAGATTGGTTTCTTTAAATTCGGATTTACTGGTAGCGGGAATTTCAGGTAATTTTGAAGTAGCGGAGGTCGCCAGGGACATTAAAAAACTGTGGCAGGATTATTATGCCATTATCACCAATTCAGAAGTTTCCCAGAGCAAAGCTTCTATTGAAGGACTTAACGAGTACAATATTGATATCAATATAGATTTTAAAGATCCCAATCCCATCATCAACTTGATAGATCCTTCCTTATCCATATCAAAAAGTAGCCTATTGGAAGGGGCCTTCTATAGGACGTCGGAAAACACCATCTTCAATTTCTTTTCTGCCATTGATACCGTCTATTATAAAGGGAATTATTTTATAGATAACAATATTGACTTCAACACGTCCAAAATTCACAATTCTACGGAAGTGTTGGCTGCCTTCTATATTTTCTCCAAAAATCAAAAACTTAATTCCGGCATCAATTTCCATGACTTTTCGCTGGAAGCCATATGGGATGAATCGGTTGTTGATCTAAGCATGGGCGTGGACCAACTGCAAACAGAAAGTTATGCCCGAATTAATAGTATAATTAACATATCTGATGACCACACCTCGATCGTGTTTGAACCTTCGGATATAAAATTAATTGATAAGTTCTGGGAGTTTGAAGAAGATAATTTAATTACCGTTACCCAGAAGGATATAGTATTTAAAAACCTGATGATTTTTAACGGAAATCAGTTTTTGTCTGCCAATGGAAAAATCAATCAAAATCCTGAAGATTTTCTTCATGTAGAAATCAATGAATTGAACCTGAACTTTTTGAATACTTTTGATCTGAAAGAATTTGAGGGAACAGCCAATGGTCTTTTTGCCTTAAATGGCTTTTATGATAACACTGGCACCAAAGGTGATTTGCAAATCCGTGATCTTTACATCAATAATTTCTTGATCGGTGATATTGAGGCGACCACTGATTTTGAAAATGAAAGGCCAAATTTACATCTAATGAATTTCAGGGAAGGGAAAATGATCATAGAAATAAATGGTTCTATGGGTTCGGATAATGAAGACATGGACATGACAGCCAACCTTAACGAAGCGAATTTGTCCGTCCTGGAACCTTTCTTGTCGCGTTACCTCACAGAAATGGGGGGTACGTTAAGTGGAAAATTCAAAATAGATGGATCAATGGTTGAACCAGAGGTTGTTGGTACAGGCAAACTTTCAGAGGGAACTTTGCGGATCAATTATCTCAACACCTTTTATACCGTAAATGGAAATGTAAGCTTTGTTCCCAATGAAATAAATTTTAATGGATTGTCCCTGACGGATGTACAGGGTAACAAAGCAAGTTTCAGAGGGGGAATAACCCACGATAATTTCAACAATTTCGTTTTGGATATTTCCTCTGACCTCAGTAATTTCCAAGTGCTTAATACTTCCCTAAATGATAATGAGTTGTTCTACGGTACGGCTTATGCCAGCGGAGAGTTGGATATTTTCGGTGCGGCCAATAATCTTGATCTTACGGCGAGGGCGACTACCCAGCCCAATACCAGGATTTATATACCCATTGGTTATTCTAACGGGCAGTTCCAGGAGGAATTCATCAATATTATCAATGTGAGGGACACCACCCAGTTCATTGGTTTTGAAAAAACGGTGGATAAATTGGCAATCAATAACGTCAGGATGAATTTCGATCTGGATGTGACTCCTGATGCTTATACTGAGATCCAAATTGATCCCCGTACAGGTGAAAATATCCAGGGTAGGGGAAGAGGAGTGCTCAATTTAGGTATAGATACCCAGGGAAATTTCAGCATGAGGGGGAATTATGAAATTGTAGATGCCGTGTATAATTTTTCTCTATATAATGTCATCAACAAAAGGTTTGTCATAGAGCCTGGAGGGAAGATTGCTTGGTATGGCGATCCTTATGGAGGCGTAATGAATTTAAAGGCGGTTTATGAAGAGAATGTTTCTTTGATCAGTCTACAGGATAATACCATGGGTTCTGAAATGGAAAGTAGCCAAATGAAAAGAAAATACCCACTTAAGATAATCATGGGCTTGAATGGTCCCTTGCTTTCGCCGGATATTGCATTTGACTTTGATTTTTCCAATTTTCCGGAAGGGGAGCTGCAGATTCCCATATCTGCCTTTAAGAACAGGATTGCCAATGATGAACAAGAAAAAAACCGACAGGTATTCTCCCTGATTATGCTTAGACGGTTTTCTCCGGCTGGTCAGTTCAGCGGGGCTGGTATCGGATTCTCTAACCTTACCCAATTGATTTCTTCCCAGTTAAACAGTTTAATCTCTCAGGTTGATCAAAATCTGGAAATAGACTTTGATTTAGCCTCATTGGATGAGACTGCCTTTGAATCATTCCAGCTACGCGTCGCCTACACTTTCCTGGACGGCCGCTTACGGGTAATGAGGGATGGGGGGTTTACCGATTTTCAGGGAAATGCCGACTTGAACAGTATTGCAGGGGATTGGCAGGCAGAATATCTTCTTACCGAGGATGGGAGGTATGTCATAAGAGTTTATAACAGAACAAATTTCGACAATTCGCTAACCTCCCTTAACATCAAAAACCCCAATACCTATGGGATTTCTATTTCTCAGACTTTGTTGTTCAGTTCGTTCAAGGAACTTTTTCAGAATACCAGGAGTGAAATTGAAAGGTTAAGGATGGGTGGTCTGGAGGACCTCCCCTCATATGATTTGGAGGAGGTTAAACTGGATGAGCCTTTAAACATAGATGAAATACAACAAAAATCCGACAAGCCCCCCATCCATATTTACGAACATCCTAAAGATTTTAGGAAAGGAGAATAATATTAAACTATAGCAATATATCATGGAACTTTTGAGAACGCAAGATGATCTGGGGTTAGAAAAATTATCTGCTTTACAGAACCCAAAATAGAACAAGCTGGTTTCAAGAAAACATAGGAAATGATTTAAATTGAATTGATAAATGAATATTGGGGATAAAGTAAGGTTATTGCATGGAAATGAGGAGGGGACAATCACTAAAATTTCCTCTGGGGGAAGAATTGAGGTTGAAATTGAGGATGGTTTTCGCATTCCCGCCATGAAGAATGAAATAGTAGTGATCAGTGAATCGGAAAGACAATACTTTGGGGATGGCAAAATGGCTGAACCTAAGACGACTCCTTCGTTCAAGGCCTCAAGCCATACAACAGAAGGTCTTTTTTTGGGTTATATTCCCCTTAATGACAAAGAGCATAGTGTTTATTTTATCAATAACACGGAGAAGGATTTTGCCTTTGCCATTGCTGAGTTGTTTGGTGAAAATTCCCGGACTCTTTTGGCCGGTCTTTCGGCTGCGAGATCTCACAATAAATTGGATGAAAAATCCATAGTAAAGTTTGAGGAATGGCCCCCTTTGTATCTTCAATTTATCCCTGTCAATAGCCGGATTGAAAAGGCCCAACCTGCCTTTCAAAAAAGAGTGAAATTTAAAGCCTCCACATTTTTTAGAAGTAAAGGAAAGATACCTGTGCTGGATAAAGAGGGTTATTTTTTTAAAATAGATCAGCAGGAAAAAGAGTTGAATGTAAGGCAGCTGAATAAGGAGCTAAATGAAGAGAAAGAAGTGGAAATCCACCGAGAGCAATTTCATAGGCCTGAAAAAGAAATTGATCTCCACATAGAAAAATTGACCGCCGATTATGACCTGATGAGCAATAGCGAAATGCTTAAATTGCAAATGGAGATTTTTGAGAAGAACCTGAATTATGCCATGGCTACAGGAATGGATGAAATAAGCTTTATCCATGGTATTGGCAATGGCGTATTAAAAAAAGAAATTCATAAATATCTGAGTCAATTGGATAATATAAAGTACTTTCAGGATACCCAAAAGAGCAGGTTTGGTTATGGAGCCACGCTTGTAAGGATAAATTAATGGCTTATGTTGGAAAAGGTGCCCCCCTATTTAGCCTGTTTGAACGGCAATTCAATGAAGCAAAGATTTCTTTTAATTCTTTGGGCAAAAGCCTCAAATCCAAAAAAGCCCTTGAATTAGAAGGAAAGTTGATTTTCTTGAACATCTATCTAAATCTGTTAAGTAAAGTACATTTTAAAGAAGAAAAGCTGAAATTTGAATTATTTGGTCCTTTTAAAACAATTTGTAAAGGCCTGAAAAGGATCCATCATTTTAAAATGGTAAGCGATGCTTTTTATATTGAAAAGTCAAGGATGGATATGGAATATAATTCCTATGAAAAATATCTGATTGCAGAAAAAAAGGAGTTATACAAGGAAGTCTATGAAGGCTTACTTTTTTCATCTCCTGACATTTGGGAACCACTCTACACTGGGGCTGATCACTATAGCAAAGAAATACAACCTTTGATGATCAACACGGCCACCACACAGCTTATCAATGAAGAAATTGAATATTGTGGGTCCAATGGGGACAGTCACTTGGATAGCCAAGCCATCAAGGAGATTTTGGAAGGGTTACGCATTATTATTGCTGTGGAGAATATAACTATAGCCATCGGATTGAACCCCTTATTTACTGGCGCCATCCATGGAGAAATAAAAGAGCTGTGCCAGGTGCTCAATAAATGGCATCAAAATCATCTCTTTGCCCAGTACCTGAGCTCCTTTTTATCTGAAAAGGACCAGGCCGGCACCAAATACCTGGAACTGGTCAAAAATATTAAATCAAATAAACAAAGGCTAACCAAAGAAGTGGCTGGCCACTGTAAATATACGTTTGCGAAACTGTTGTCTTAGATTTTGTCCAAGGCACTTGAAATATCTTTCACCAGATCTTCGACATCTTCTATCCCCACACTTAACCTGATCAGGGAATCCGATAGTCCTACTTTGTCCCTTTCTTCCCTTGGGATACTGGCATGGGTCATGGTGGCTGGATGACCGCAGAGGGACTCCACCCCTCCCAACGATTCTGCAAGGACAAAATATTGTAGTTTTTCGAGCACCTTGATAGCGTCTTCCTGTTTATTCCCCTTCAGGGAAAAAGAAATCATCCCACCGAAATCTCTCATTTGTTTTGTGGCAATCTTGTGGTTGGGGTGCGTTTCAAAACCTGGCCAAAATACTTTTTCCACTTTTGGATGATTGTTTAAGTAATTGGCGATTGTCTTGCCATTTTGACAGTGTCTTTCCATCCTAACGTGCAGTGTTTTGATTCCCCTAAGTACTAAAAAGCAATCTTGCGGACCCGGTGTGGCACCACAGGCATTTTGTATAAAGGCAAGATCGTTGGCGAGTTGGTCATCATTGACTACAATTGCACCCATGACTACGTCGGAGTGACCGCCTAAATACTTGGTAGCAGAGTGCATGACCAAATCTGCCCCCAGGTCAAGCGGATTTTGTAGGTAAGGGGTGGCAAAAGTATTGTCCACTCCCAAGAGAATGTTGTGTTCTTTGGTTATTTGGGCCACTCCTGCTATATCAATAATATTCATCATTGGATTGGTAGGGGTCTCTACCCAGATCAATTTTGTTTTTTCATTGATGTACTGCTTAAGTTTATCTGGATTTTCCATGGAGACGAAATGGAACTTAATCCCGAATTTGGCAAAGACTTGGGTGAAAATCCTGTAAGAACCACCATATAGATCGTTGGAACTGATGATCTCATCACCAGGATTGAACAATTTGAGAATGGCATCAATGGCTCCCAGACCAGAGGAGAAACAAAGTCCGTGTTGGCCGTTTTCCAGTGCGGCAAGACTATTTTGAAGAGCGGTACGGGTGGGGTTATGGGTCCTGGAGTATTCATAGCCTTTATGGTCGCCCGGAGACTTTTGCACATAAGTGGAGGTTTGAAAAATTGGGGTCATAATAGCTCCTGTGGATGGATCTGGTTCTACACCTGCGTGAATTACTTTGGTTCCAAATTTCATATGTATAGTTTTTCGTTGTTATGGAGTTACTGGATTGTATCGCTTAAGTACTAAGTACAAAGTACAAGGTACAAAGACTTCTTATAACTTTGGTCTCCGGTCTTCTAGCCTGTAATGTCTTCACCTGCTTATTAGTTTCTATGTTACCGATTACTGATTACGGAACACAAGGTAGTTCCTATTTTTCCAGCTTCCATCTCCTCTTCGGACTTCCAACTCCCACTTCTCTTTTCTCTTCCAAACTTCGATCTTCCCCTATGAAACCTTTCCACTCAAAAAGTAATTCCATTTTTTTATAAGTAGATTTGCCCAAATATGAGCAAAAAGCAATCCATTTTTGAGCGGTTAAAAACTGTACATGCCAAAAGCCCTGCTATGATTTGGGCCGTTGCATGGGTGGCGATCATCCCTTCATTGGGTTCCTTAATGGCACTTAACACTCTTTATTTGAACTTGGAAGTCTTTGATCAACTCCGATTTTTAGCCATTGATTTTCTTTTATTGTACACAGTTATTACCTCATTGCTTATGGGACTGGCATTAATGCCCACTACCCTTTTGGCCATTATCTCAGGATTTTTATTTGGTTGGGAATCTTTCCCCTTTTTGGTGATTGCCTATTCCTTGGCAAGTGTCATTGGCTATTGGGCTGGAAAGAAACTGGATAAAAACAGTCTTGATTTACTTTTGAGGAAATATCCCAAAGCAGCGCAAATGATAACCGACAAACGGCACCATATTTCCCAGCTTATTTTCTTTGTGCGCTTAAGTCCGGTCATTCCATTCGCACTGTCCAATTTACTTTTTGCTTTACTAAGGATTGACCTTATAAAAGTGATTTGGATGGGGCTATGGGGCATGCTTCCCCGGACTTTGATGGCTTTTACCACGGGTGTATTGGCCGAATCTCTTTTGATTGCTTTACAAGAAAGAAACGGAGTGGCGCAGGTACTTACTGTTGTGGCCTTAATCTTAATAAGCGGGTGGGGAATTTATCGTTTTTTTAGGAAAGGGTAGCTGTTTAGTAAGAGGTATGGGTTACAAAACATAAGATATTTAGTATATCTCATTTTCAGGTCTCCCCAAGATTTTCAGTTACTCCAAAACCACTTCGGCATTTCCCGATATCAGGTACTTCTTGCCGGTGTCTAGCTCAAGGCAGAGTATCCGGGTTCTACGTGTGGCTTCCTTCTTGAATTGCCTCCCCTTGAGAAGAAAATCGGAGCCCGGTTTTATCTCACTAAGATAGGTGACTTTTTTATCAGTGCCCTGATGATCATACTTCCGTACTTCGCGGACAAGAAATAAATCAGCCCCTGTACTGGCCTTTGGGTTGAGCATGTACCTCTTTAACGGAAGCAGAACATCCTTGGGGAAAATTAAATCAGAAAGCATGGGGGACATTAAATTTTGAAAGGTCTTTTTCCATTCTATGCCGTGGGGCTTTATTTTTAACCCATAGGCTTTGAAGGCCCTGTAATGGGCGATTTCATGGATATAAGTGATCAGAAATTGATAGGTATTAAGATCATTGTTGATGGTGATTTGCTGGATATTCCTATCCATCCTATACCTGAAATCCCCCAGTTTGCTGCTGCGGCTCTTTGCTAGGATAAAATGAAATGGATCCTCATGCCACAAATCCAAACAATACTGAACAGCATTTTGAGGAACCTGTTGTTTTATTATTTCAAGAAAAGGATCTTCATTAAATCCAACGGCCATGTTCTTATTTCTTCTTATAGGTTATCTTTATAGGAATGCCCTGAAAATCAAAGTTTTCCCTAATCCTGTTTTCCAAAAATCCCGTATAAGGGGCCTTGATGTATTGGGGCAGGTTGCAAAAGAAAGCAAAAACAGGATTTTTTGTTGGTAATTGTGTAATATACTTGATCTTAATATATTTCCCTTTCCAGGCAGGGGGGGGGTAACGTTCTATTTCCGGAAGTATAACCTCATTCAATTTGGAAGTGGCAATCTTTTTTGTTTTATTCTCATGCACTTTGACCGCTAATTCAATGGCCTGGAATATCCGCTGTTTGTTGGTTACGGAAGTAAAGATGATCGGGATCCAATTGTTCTCACCCAATTTTTCCAGGATGTCCTCTTTGAGCTTCCCCATGGTCTTATGATCCTTTTCAATCAAATCCCATTTATTGACCATGATCATTATACCCTTATTGTTTTTGATGGCAATGGAAATCAAATTGATATCCTGCGCCTCTAATCCCCTGGTAGCATCCACCATGACGATGATCACATCGGATTCTTCCAATGTTCTCAGTGAGCGCATTACGGCATAAAATTCAATATCTTCCTTGACTTTGGCTTTCTTACGTACACCGGCAGTATCGGTAATGATAAAATTCTGTCCGTACAATTGATACCTGGTGTGAATAGCATCTCTGGTTGTTCCCGCCTCATCGGTGACAATAGAGCGTTCCGATCCCAATAAGGCATTTAAAAAAGATGATTTCCCTACGTTTGGCCTTCCAAGAATGGAAATCTTGGGGATGCCAAAATCAGGATCCTCTATGCCCTCTTCCTGAAAATTTTTGACTACCTCATCCAAAAGATCCCCTGTGCCGCTACCATTGGCCGCCGCGATGGGAAATACCTCATGTCCCCCAAGGCCCAATGAATAAAATTCACTGGAAGCAAGTAATCTTTCAGGAGTATCTGCCTTGTTGGCTACAACAAAAATCGGCTTCATGCTGCCTCTGAGTTCTTGAGCAAATTCCTCATCCAGACCGGTGACCCCGTCAAAACAATCGACCATAAACAAAATGACAGAGGCCTCCTCTATGGCCAATTTGACCTGCTTTCTGATTTCAGCTTCATAGAGATCATCGGAGCCTATGACATAGCCACCTGTATCAATGACCGAAAAATATTTTCCTCCCCACTGTGCATGTCCATAGTGGCGGTCCCGGGTAACCCCACTAACATTATCCTCAATGGCTTTACGCTCCTCTACTAACCTATTGAAAAAGGTGGATTTGCCTACGTTTGGCCTACCCACAATTGCTACTATATTTGACATTCCTTTATGGATTATTGGTCGTAACCAAATTTTCTCAATTTATTTTTATTCTTCCTCCAATTATCCTCCACCTTCACGTGGGTTTCCAAAAATACTTTTTTCCCAAAGAATTTTTCAAGTTCTTCCCTGGCCTGAATCCCTACACGTTTTAAGGCTTTACCACCCTGTCCAATAATAATGCCTTTTTGACTGTCCCTTTCCACATAAATTTCTGCCCGGATCCGGATGATATCCTTTTCTTCATAAAAATCGTCAATGGATACTTCTGTGCTATAAGGGATTTCTTTTTTGTAATTGTGGAAGATTTTTTCCCGAATGATTTCAGAAGCAAAAAAACGCTCTGGCCTGTCGGTAAGTTCTTCCTTATCATAAAAAGGGGGATGAAGTGGCAAACGATCTAAAATTTCCTGAAGGATACGATCGGTATTAAAACCTTCCGTAGCTGAAATCGGTATAACAGTTGCTGCCTTTATGCGTGCTGTCCAGTAGGCGGTCACTTCTTCCAGTTGATTTTCTTTGGAAAGGTCAATTTTGTTGATGACCAAGAGAATGGGTACCCCTGATTGATTGATCTTATCGATGACTCCTTCAATTTCCTCCTCCGTCTCATACAGATCAGTGACGAAAAGTATCACATCGGCATCCTCCAGGGATATGTTGACAAAGCTCATCATGCTTTTTTGCAGCTCATACTTGGGCTTCAGCATACCAGGGGTATCCGAAAAAACAATCTGGTAACCGTCCCCATTGATCAATCCCATAATCCTATGGCGGGTTGTTTGGGCCTTGGAGGAAATGATTGAAAGTCTTTCACCTATAAGCACATTCATCAGGGTTGATTTGCCTACATTGGGTTTTCCCACGATATTTACAAATCCTGCTTTATGTGTGTTTTCGGTCATGACTATTTTTTACAAAGGTACTTGAATTTTCGCAAATAAATATTACCTTTGTATCACAATAGCGAAAAGGGAGGTCAAAACAGATTATTTAGACGCCTTTTTGAACTAAAAAGCCATGTAATTGGTTTTTTATATTGCGGTCGGATTTAGGGATAAGCCCACCGCCTGCCAAAGGATTCCCGATTTGAATTTGGGGTCTATGATAAGAGATTAAAAGTCGCAAGACGAAGATATATCGCGGGATGGAGCAGTTGGTAGCTCGTTGGGCTCATAACCCAAAGGTCACAGGTTCGAGTCCTGTTCCCGCTACTTAGCACCTCCGGACAATGTAAAAATTTTTCGGAGGTTTTTGATTTTCAGGGGTTTAGCTATTTTTTGATTCTAACAGATTCTGTGAAATTCAATAGAATTTGTCCCCCTTTTTGTCCCCCTGATTTTTATTGATTATCTTGGTTCATGATTGATTTCAAGATTAAAGCGGTTTTGAACCCAAAGGGAAAAAGATCCCAGGAAGGAGAATCGATTTATCTTTGCATCAACCGAAAGATACGGCACTATATCAACCTCTATCTCGAAAAAATTCCGAAAAAAGCATGGTCTGGTAAACCTTTGAGATGGGTGAACAACCATTACCCTTATGCTGAGTCCCACAATTTGGTGATTGCAAGAGAGATTCATCATCTGAAAGAGATCATCCAGGATTATTACAAAAGAAATGAGGTTTTGACCTCAGAGAAACTTAAGAAGGTTTATCAGGTAAAGCACCAGGGTAAAAGAATAAGAGGGGTAAATGGGACAATAGCTCCTGGAGCGAGTGATTCAATAGTTTCTTATATCAATTATTCCTTAACATACGGAGGGGTTTCAAAAAAGGCGAGTGGCACCAAGAAAGTTTATGTGACACTTAAAAATCTCATTGAAAGCTATAGAAGTCATGCAGTCATGGCCGACATTGACGAAGGGTTGGTTATGGGTTTTGTTAAGTTTTTGAGGAGTGATGCAACTGAGATTAATTCTGATAATACTGTTGCGAAATATGTTGATCGGCTGAAGGTTATTTATAGGGAATACTGCGATCAATATGGGATTACCTTCAAAAAGCGATTTTTGATGGGCTGGATGTGGATTCTACTAAGGGGCCTGATAAAATTAATTACGTTAATGATAAGCAATATGAGTCTCTGGAAGGTTTGAGGTTTTCACCGGAAGAGAAAAGGCTTGAAATTACCCGTGATATTTTTTTATTGCTTTGTAATACTGCTCTTTACTATAATGATTTGGTTGGAATAGAGTCAGGATCAGGATTTGACCCTAACTTGATAAAAATCGATCCAGAATGTATGGTGTTGCAGGGTAAAAGAAAGAAAAATGGGGAAGAATTCTGGATCCCTTTAAATGAGACAGCTAAGCGAATAGTTAAAAAATATTATTGTAATGATTGCGGCAATATTTTTCCTCGTGAGGTAGCAATTTCCGAGCAGAAATTCAATCAGCATTTAAAAGTGTTGGCAAAAAAAATTGAATTTCCGGATGTGTTGTCGAATAAGGTTGGACGAAAGACCTTTGGAACGTGGGCTGATCGGTTAGGGATGGAGGATAATTATATCAGGATGATTTTCGGCCATTCGCCGGGTTCAGTTTTAAAGAAGTACTATACAGAAAGAAGGACACTCGAAGCCTATCAAAGAATTTTGAGCTATATCCAGCGATAAAATGGAAAAGAAAAGTAAGCTTTCTATAAAGCACATATACGGAGAGGAGGAATTAAAAAAATTAAAGGTACCACCCACAGGTTTTCCTTTATATGTTCAGGTAAGATACAAAGGGGTCAAGAAGCTTTTTGCGTCAAGGGTGGGTATAAAATTTGCGAGTAGTCATGCCGTCAACAAGGAGGAGTTGAGGCATCACCCTGAAGTTGCTCAGAAAATTATAGAGGAAGAAACAAAGCACATAGAGGATGTCAGAGAGTACTTTGAGGAAGTACTAGGATTGGAATTTAAATTATCAACCTTGACGAACCCGTACTTTGAATACTCATGCTGGCAAAAGGTGGAAGACTTTTTTAACTCGCTTCCAAATACTTATTTAATAGAAAAAGTCCTATTGGAGAGATCTGGATCCTGGGCCAGTGTGAGATTATTAAAAGCAGCAGGGCCAATTTTTTTGATGGATGCACTTCAGGACCTCAATATTGAGATTTGGGAAAAATTAATGGGATTGAGTAATAACCGAGAGTTATTCGATTACTACCAATTATTTAAATCTATTGGTGATCAAGATGTTAATAGACTTCAATTTAGAATCATGAACATTGAAAATGGAGAGAAAGAAAGGAATTTTAAATCTTGGATAGACAAGAAATTTGACGAGGAAATTAAAAAGATGGAATTTAAGTAATTTTAACCGTCAGGTACCTGACTATATCAATATTTTTTATATATTTGAGTAAATCAAACTCAAATCACGATGAACCAAGATACTTTTATTCCGTTTTCGGCTGTTAGCCAAAAGTGGCTGGAAGAAAAATTCAGAAGTCTGGAAGAAAAGATTTCTAGTATTGAACCAGCTCGTAAATCAATTAAAGATGAGTGGCTTATACTCTTCAGCAGTTTATGGAGGCCACTGGGGTTAAATCTCATTATTCTATTTCCAAGATGGAAGCTATCTCAGAAGAGAGGGGGCAAAAATTTCTATCAAAGTTTTTAGGGAAAAGACGCTATATCCATCGAAGTGAAGTAGAAAAATATTTTTCGGGTGAGTTTGAAAATTAAAAAAGGAGAAGACCGCCATCTTCTCCCTTTCGGGGGTATCCTTTCGAACTTTCCCACTTATGTTCTTAATCTTCTTTCAATCAAAAACATTACCCAAAAATGAAAAATAATTCCAGAAAAGGCAATTCGTTTTCACAGGATATTAGCCTCTTTTTCTTTTCTCAAAAGTATTTCTAGATGTATTTGGTAATGAGCAGCTTCAGCTCAATAAGGAAGCCGGATAATAACACTAGCTGTTTCGACAGTCATTTAAGGTATTTATTCCAAAATGCTTTTTGAAAAGAAAACCTATTTCCTAAAAATAAAGAAATATGTCTACAAATAACCTTAGTAAAAGCACATCAGATAATTCTCCAATAGAGGATTTTTTGATAATCAAATCCGCTAATGAGTGGATTGAAGAGGCGAAGAAAAAACCAATTCCCAAAAAGATTTTTGGGCCATTCTGGTATCAAGAGGAGCTTAGCATTCTTTTCGCAGATACCAATCAAGGGAAATCGCTTTTGGCTGTCCAAATTATTGATAGCGTTACCAAAGGAACGCCAACACTGGGTTTGGAAATGGAGTTAAAACCTTCCAAGGTTATTTTTTTTGACTTAGAGCTTACTTCCAAGCAATTTGAGATGCGGTATGCCCAACACGATCGACATAATGATCGTTTATTTGACCATTTTAAGTTTAGCGACCTCTTTTTTCGTGCTGAAATCAATCCTTATGGTTATTATGAGTCGATTGAAGAGTACGAAGCTTTTCTAGTGAATGAGATAGAGAATCAAACTTTAAAATCAGAGACTAAAATTATAGTAATTGATAATCTGTCCTGTCTGATATCTGACAATGAGAAAGCTAAGCACACCACACCGTTTTTGATCAGGCTTAATAATCTCAAAAAAATGCATGGTTGGTCGATACTTCTAATTGCCCATACTCCAAAAAGGAACCTCTTTGCGCCAATCAGCCGGAATGATATTCAAGGTAGCAAGAGCTTTATCAATTTGATAGACTCCTGCTTTGCTGTGGGAGAAAGCCAAAAGGACGCATCCATTAAATATCTAAAACAGATCAAAGTAAGGTATGGGGCATTCCAATATCCTTCAGAAAATGTCATGATATGTAAAATAGGGAAGGAGTCTAATTTCAGTTCATTCCAGTTTATTGAATTTGGAAGGGAATCAGATCACCTGAAGCAACTAAGCACTTCCGATAAATCTGAGCTCAAAAAGAAAGCATTTGAGCTTAAAAAGGATGGGTACTCCAATGTGAGAATTGCGGAGGAGCTTGGAGTTTCGGAAGGGGCGGTAAGGAAATGGCTGAAGCAAATCGAAAGCGGTTGATAGGACCATTCGTACTCCTCGTACGACTCGTACTTTTCGTACCGTACGAGGTGTGCGATCCGTACGAGCTTTTTGTCAGATTAAAATCACTAATGACCACAGTTTGTTTTTTTCCTTTGGTGTGCTCTTTAAAATAATACACCTGAGAGAAAAACAAGATACCAGCTGTATGCCCCATAGGGAGGCCTTGTTTCGGGGAGCAAGCCATGTTTCGGTCAGACCAAAACGCTTGCCCCCGCAAAGTCCCGGGGTTTTAAATTCACTTTGTTCATTGATCAAAATGGCCAGACCACCAAAAGAAAAAAAAGAGAAACGCTCCTTCCGGTACACTTTCCGGATGACCGAAGAAGAGATGGAATTCCTGGAGAGACTGTCTAGCTATTCAGGCCTGCCGTCAGCGGAAGTGATCCGGGCATCGGTTTTCAAAAACAGACTCCCCCAGGCCAGGGTACCCCTGTTGGACAGGCAGGCCTATCTCGAACTGAAAAGGATCGGCAACAATATCAACCAGATTGCCAGGCATTATAACTCCCGGATCACTGTACCGGAGCACAGGCTAAAGGTGTTCAACAACCTTTCGGATAAACTGGATTCAGTAATAAAAGCACTGATCGATGATCGCTAAGCAATCCATAAGATCTTCCTTTATGGGAGCATTAGGCTACAACCTGAAAAAGATGCACCACGCAGACAAGACGGAGCGGGCAGAACTTCTTGCCACTAACTTCATCAGTCTGGAAAAATCCGTCATCAAAAAGGAAGTGGATCTGGTTGCCTCCCTGAATCCCCAGCTAAAAAGAAACACCTACCACACCAGCCTGAACTTCGCCCCGGGAGAAAAAGTATCCGATGAAAAGATGCTGACGGTGGCCGAGGAATATATGGAGCGGATAGGCTTCGACAACAACCCCTATTTTATTTTCCGGCATCATGACAGCAACCATCCCCACTGCCATATCCTGGCATTGAGAACCAGGTTCGACGGTACCACCGTCTCTGACAGCAACAACTACAGAAGGAGCGAGGAGATCGTCAGGCAGCTGGAAAGGAAATATGGTTTACAGCAGGCGGCAGGCAGCGGCCGGTCCGCTTTCCGGGCACCGGATAAGGACGAACTGGAAATGGTACAGCGGACAGGAAAAGCTTCTCGGAAGATGGTCCTGCAGGAAAAAGTCAGCTCGGCATTATCGAAATCAAAAAACCTAAAAGAATTTATCACCCACCTGGAAAAAGCCGGTGTCCAGGTGCTCTTTAACCAGGCCAGCACGGGGAGGGTTTCGGGGATTTCATTTTTTACGGGGGATTTCAAAGCCAAGGGGCAGGCCCTTGGAAACCGGTTCAAATGGGCAAACATCATCAAAGCATTGGATTATGAACAAACTAGAGACCGCAAGGAAATTAGCCAGGCAAACAGCCGGACAAGGGCAAAATACGGAGAAGGACAAACAGGAAGATCCACTGGTCATCAACCAGATAGCCGGCATATTGGAAATAATCATGAAGAGCCAGCGGACCCTGAACAAACACCAACATACCCTGGCGGACGGAACCAAAAGGAGTCTTGCCCCTTTGGACAATTGGGAGAAACGGATGACGGCCATGGAGAATACCATAATGAACCTGGCGAAGCAGCAGCAGAAAACACAGAAACTGCTGATGACCATCTTCTTTATGGGCACCATACCCCTGCTGGCTTTCATCACGGTGCTGGTCTTAAAGATCTGGATATTGAAATAGTGCCTGAGGAGGAGAATGACAGAAGGCGAAGAAAAAGGAGATACCGATAAGGCAAAATTAACTATGTCGTATATTTAGGATTAAATTTCCTTCCTCGTATAGCAAGATGGTGATACCTATCTGTTTAAACCTTTAATGGGTAATAGTGTTTGTAAGGGATTGGCCGAGAGTCATGGAGAAAGGCCAAATACCTAAATGTAATAGGAACGAATTTTTATGGAAAATCAAATCGAAATATATCAGGGAAGCGATGGTCAAACCCAGCTCGAGGTAAGATTTGAGCAGGAAACCGTGTGGCTCACTAACACCCAACTCGTTGAGTTATTTGATTCGAGCAAAGCAAATGTTAGCGAGCATATCAAACACATATTCCAGTCTAAAGAATTGGAAGAGAGTTCAACTGTTCGGAAATTCCGAACAGTTCAAAAAGAGGGAGAGCGTCACGTTACCAGACAACGGGTACACTACAGCTTAGATGTAATTATAGCAGTCGGTTACCGCATAAACACCAAACGTGGCACCCAATTCCGTCAATGGGCTACCCAACGGCTCAAAGACTACTTGGTCCAAGGGTACGCTATCAACGAAAAACGGCTGGAACAAAAGCAGCTGGAAGTACAGACGCTGAAAGATGGCATCCGCATTCTCAGCCGGGCTATTGAAGAAAAAATAGGAGAATCACATTTGGAGTGGCTAAATCAATTTGCGAAAGGCCTGGAATTACTGGACGATTACGACCACGAAAAACTGGACGCCAAAGGCCTGAGCAAAAAGCAGGCTGTATATCCAGATATACAAGAATACCTAAAAGTGGTTGAAGCCATGAGGCAGGATTTTGAGTCTGGGGTGTTTGGCATAGAAAAAGACGGGAGCTTCCAAAGTGCCGTTACTCAAATCAGTAAAGGTTTTGGGGAGGAGGATTTTTACCCCTCTCTTGAAGAGAAAGCAGCGACCTTGTTGTACCTTATTGTCAAAAACCATGGCTTCGTGGATGGCAATAAGCGGATTGCCGCAGCCTGTTTTCTGCTGTTTTTGAAAAAAAACGAGATGCTGCATAACGGGGAAGGTATACCCATTATCAGTAATGACGCCTTAGCCAGTCTGACGCTTTTCGTAGCGGCAAGCAAACCGGAGGAAATGGATACTGTAAAGAAATTGGTCATTAGTGTGCTGAATAGAAACAGGTAGCCATTGTCCTGATTAGTTTTTTCGTTTAGGGGGAGCAATTTTTTGCTTCATCCAGAATAATTTACCTGAAAATATTTGGATCGGGTTAGCCTTATTTCAGAAAAGACTTGTTAAGTAAGGGGGAATGCCTATTTTTACTCTGTCGTTTTCCTATTTTTCAAATGAAGACCATTGTTTTGAAAAACGGATATTTTGGAAAAAAACCCTCTATAGAGTTTGAGTTCCCTTTTGATTTTGAATTAAAGGAATTGGTGAAGACCTATCCCGGATGCCAATGGAATCCAAAACAGAAGGTTTGGTGGGTTCCGTACACCGCAGATCAATTCAATGGCATACTCCGTTTTTTCAAGGGAAAAGCATGGTTGGATTATTCCCAGTTTCAAATAGTAAAGTCCAGCGCCTCCTATCCGGAACTGCCTCCTCTAACGGAAGTAATTACCGGGGAGGTCAACACTTTTGTAGATTGGATGCGGAACAAGCGGTATAGCGAAAGCACCATTAAAACATACAAGGAAAGTGTAGCGATTTTTATCAGGTTTTTGGGGAACAAGCCCGTTGATGAAATCGATAATGAAGATTTTGAAAAATTCAACAAGGAATACATTATTGAACGGGGCTATTCCCCTTCCTTCCAGAATCAGGTAGTCAATGCGGTGAAGTTGTTTTTCCAAAACCGCCAACAGAGAAGTTTAAACATTCAATTGATATACAGGCCCAAGCAGCCCAAAATACTGCCCAATGTGTTGAGCAAGGAGGAAATAAAAGCCATTCTGGAAGCCCACGGAAACATCAAGCACAGAACCATGCTGAGTCTTATTTACGCCTGCGGGCTAAGAAGAAGCGAACTCCTGGCCCTTAAACCTACCGACAGTAGCAAAACCACCGAAATATATACCCACGTAAGTACAAAAAACCTTCAAAACATCAAAAGTCCATTCGATGATTTATAGTGAAGAAACTACACCAAGCCAATGGTATCCGGAATATTTGCTTAGTTTTATCACATAGATAAATGAGTTATAGGCAACCCTAAAAAGACGACAGTGCAACATAATTTAACAAAATGAAAAAACGACTAACAACAGAAGAAGTTGAGAAGCTTGACCCGTATCAGTTTATGGCCGAAATCGGCAAACAGGTTATTCATCCGGGAGGTAAGCGTTCAACAAAAGAAGTTTATTCAATGGCAAACCTGCAGTCGGGACAGCGTGTGCTTGACATCGGTTGCGGAGTGGGAACGACAGCGATTGAGATGGTAAAAAAATTTGGTTGCACCCTTATTGCTTCCGACATTGACCAGAAAATGTTAGACAAAGCAGAACTTAATGTTCAGCGTGCGGGACTTTCTGACAAGATAAAAGTGGTGAAAGCGGACATTCAGCAAATGCCTTTTGCCGACAATGAATTTGATACAGTGATCGTGGAAGCGGTAACTATGTTTGTTAATCGTAAAAAAGCAGTTCAGGAAATTTATCGTGTTTGCAAAAACGGTGGCAAGGTTGTGGAGCACGAATTTATTTGGCGAAAGAAACCAACAGCAGAAGTGAGAAGAATTTTTGAAGGCGAAGTTTGTCCGGACATTAAATTTGACACAGCAGAAGATTGGATAAAACTTTTTGAAGAGAACGGATTTAAAAATGAGAATTCAACAGCAGGTCCTTTCGTGATGATGAGTGTAGGAGGGTTTTTAAATGACGAAGGAGTTGATGGAACAATGGCAATGATGATGAAAACTTTTTCCCGAATTACTTATATAAAAAAGATGATGTGGCTAATGACACGAATAATAAAAGTGCGAAGTTATCTTGGCTATATTGTTTTCTCAACAATAAAGACAGTTTAACAGAGACAGAAGGGTACGCCTATAACAGCGGCTAAAACGCAAGCGGTGGATAGTACTGTACGAAAGTTTATGCAAGTAAATTATCTTTGTGCCCTGCGACAGTTTTTCGCTCCGAAATGCCCGCCTGCGTTTAGCCGCAAACCGTGTGTGACTTGAATCAGCCCTTTGGGGCTGAATGCTTTGAAATGGATGG
>JBBDSC010000038.1:0-11103 GCA_040905145.1 Anditalea sp. | reverse complement strand
TTCTGCCAACTTTTCATCCAATATATTCTGATCTATATCACATAGGCCAAGACAATTGATCTGGCCCGTTTGTAAAAAATTTTTTAAAACACCAAAACCCTGGTTTCTACAGCCTATCAACCCCACATTGATCCGGTCATTGGCTGTTAGGATGTTTTTCGTCCAAGCGGGCCCTGTACCGAGACCAATCCCTGTGGTGATTAAAGTGGTTTTTTTAATAAAATCCCTTCTTGATGCTTTCATGATTTTTAATTTTTAGAGGAAGCCATGCTCTTTGTTACACGCCCAATGCCAAATTGATCCCCAGCATTTACAGCTACATTGTCATTGATATGGATTTCCACCATTTTCTCGCTTGCCACACTGTTGTAAAACTCATCCTGCAGCGTCAATAGTATTTTACGGGTTTTCACATCAATCACCTCACCACTTGAAGGATAGGCGTATCTCCCATCCATACTGAAAGTAATCCATCCAGGCATATCCTGTAAGGGAATAGTGGTGAGTTGCTGATAGGGCTTAGCCGCACTAAAAACGTGCATGCGCATGTTGTATCCATCACTTAACCATAACTCCTTTTCATCTGGTGTGAGGCCAATACCATGACTCGGGTTGCCATGCCGTCTTACCCTACCGATTTCCCATCCTTGCACAACAACACGATCAAGCATCTTGCCGGTCTCCAGATCCCCTACTTCAAAACCCAGCAGGTCATCCACATTAACAAAGGCCAAAGTCTCTGTTCCATTAATGGTAAAAGGGCGAATGCCATTTCCAAAAGGGCCGATCTTTTTAACAATGGTATGGGATCTGGTATCTGTTACATGCAAATAGGGTGAGGATATATCGGCTAAATAGGCATGGTCTCCCGAAGGCCCATAAATGGTATTATGTGCTCTTTTGACCACCTCAATTTTTTTAATTATCTCGCCTGTTTCGCAATCGACCACATTCCAAAATGTTTTTTCCAAAGAAGGGAGATACATGGTTTTTCCATCCGGGGAAATCGACATCCGATCAGCCCCACCTTCATATTTCTTTTCCCACAAAACCTCCTCTGTGGTCAGATCTATGCGCTGAAGTGATTCCAGTGTGCTTATGAAAATGCTATTGAGAGGCACACTGACAGCAATGCCCTTTACATTGGAGGGTGTTCCATCTTTACGGAGTCCTTGGGTTTTTATCCGTTTGACAAAACGATGGTTGTTGTCCATGTCAAAAACAAGGAGTCCATGGCCACCATATCCAAGGTAATTCCGAATTCCAGGTACAGCCACATATAAATATCGTCCTGATGGTGGTGCATTCACCTCCTCAACGGAATTATCTCCCGGATGTGGCATCCTGGCTGCAGTGAATAATATTATTATTCCGCAAAGGAGTAAAGTAGAAATTTTTATTTTTGCTTTCATATGTATTTAAATTTGTTTTTTAGTGGTCATAACTTGTCCGGCAAGCGGGATAGAATGCATTAACTATACCTTTTATCTTTGTGCCCCTTGTGGTTAGCTTTTTTGGCACATGCCTGCTCCGATCTTTTATCGGGGGAAACTTGCCGAACATTCATCCTCGGTATGTATATATGTTAATGAAAGAAAGAAGATGACTGAATGTTTTGTTCTGAAAAACCAGGGCCACTCCATTTAATCTGGAGCATGGGATTTACCTGGTTTCGTTTGGAATACACCAGCTTAAAAGGATGGTATCCTTTTTCCAGCATCACCATGGCTTCCAATCTTTCCCCTTGGGAATATCCCTTATCCGCATCAAATACCATGGCTTGATGAAGATGCATTATGGCCCCACCCTGCGTCTCCAAATTAAAGGAATACGCTCCCGTCTCTCCTACTTCCAGATAGCCTTCATATACCAGGACAAAATTATTTTCTTGCTCTACATGTTTTAAATTAGCCACTTTGCTGATCCCGTTTTCTTCCGGATCCATTTCGATGCTGCTGATTTCGGGTGTCCAGGGGCTGTCGATGTTAAACAAGTGATAATTAAGCCCACTATTGAGTTTATGCTCCATCTCCACGGCCGGAATCGGGGTATTATCATAGGGCCTCGCAGCTGTCTCATTTGGCCTGCGCCACTGCAGGACTTTCTTTTTCATCCGTTCCTGAAGCTTTCTATAGTAATCATTGGAACCGGCCAGATTCATGATTTCCTGGGGATCTGTCTTGGTGTCATAGATCCTAAAATCATCCGAATGTGATTGTATATTATAGCGGATACCTTTATAGCCATCCAGATAAATCCCCTGCATTTCCCCCCGCTTCTGCCCTTTGTGGGATTCATGGAAGCTATTATAGTCCGGTGTTTCCCCTCCTACGCTATATTCCACATATACTCGCCCTTGGAATTCCGCATTTTCCCCAGTAAGTAAAGGCACCAAAGAAACCCCATCCGTGTTGGCAGGGGCGGGAATATCTGCCAGTTGGGCAAAAGTGGACAACCAATCGTGAAACATTGTGGGGGTATCATTTTGAGATCCGGCAGCAATCACCCCCGGCCATCGAACAATAGTGGGAACCCTGATTCCCCCTTCCCAGGTATCCCTTTTAGTGCCATCCAAGTTCCCATAACTTTCAAAAAATGTAGGGGCATAATCTCCGTATCCATAAGATTCATGATGTGGGCCGTTGTCAGAGCTGAATACAATCAGCGTCTCTTCATCGATGTCCAGGTCTTTCAGCAATTGAAGCAGGTCTTCCACTGCATTATCTATCCGCCGCACCATGCTCCCGAACCTCTTATTGACATCCGGCCAGTCTTGGTCTGCATAGTCGGGGTGTATGTATCCATCTACTTCATCAGTAACCGTATTGATATAATTCCCCGGCTCTCCTCTCCATTGGACTCCTCCATTCAGCCCTGATCCCTCAGGGTAAGGGGTAGATGCTACCTGTAAGCCTGCGTGGGGCGTGTCGTAAGCAAGATAAAGAAAGAAAGGTTGTTCAGGTTGCTGAGATTTGTGATCTGTAATATATTTCTTGGCCCTTGCAGTAAAGAGATCTGTCGTATAGCATCCCTTTAGTTTGGAGGATATTTCTTCATTGCCGTCGTATAATTCCACCGGAGGACGTTCCGGGGCCTCGTGGGCCGGATAATGGTTATGACCGTCCCTATGTCTCACATAACCGAAAAAATAGTCAAATCCACGTTTGGTAGGATAGGCTTCCCAGGTGTCTGGGCTATTCCCTTCGGTACCCTGTAGGCCATACTTA
Source organism: Anditalea sp. (assembly GCA_040905145.1). Lineage (GTDB taxonomy): Bacteria > Bacteroidota > Bacteroidia > Cytophagales > Cyclobacteriaceae > DATGMS01. Next base: position 7,876 of record JBBDSC010000038.1, on the reverse strand, counting down.
CCCACCAAGGCGGTGGCATACCCTGCTTCTTTCAATACCGAGGCGAGGGTATGGTTGTCCGGAAGGGCTTTATCAAACTGATTGTTGCGAACGGCTGCATGCCCCTGATGAAGCCCTAGCAAGAGGGAGGCTCTGGAAGGGGCACAGACCGGAGCGGGAACATAGTGCCGGGTCAGCAACATGCCCTCCCCCGCCATCTTATCCAGATAAGGGGTACTATGAAAAGGCTTACCTTCAGTCTTTCTGTGGTTTTGAAACAAAACACCCAGATCTCCATAACCAAGATCATCGGTCAAAATAAATATTATATTGGGCTTGCTTTCTTCCTTTAACTGGCTTTCCGCCATAACCATACTGGCTGTAAACCATAAAAAGAGGATCGAAGAACATATAAATTTTTTCATCTAATAAAATTGATTTGGTTAATGGCTTCTAGGATTTTATGCTTTAAGAAGAAATTTTGACATTACTTTAATTCCAGTGCTTCTGTATCCAAATACCCCTCACCCCTGATATCCTCAAAAAAAGTAATCATTTCCTTTAATTTATCAGTATGGGTTTTGGCAAGGTTTTTTTGCTGCCCAATATCGTCGCTCAGGTTGTACAATTGATATTCCTTGGCATTGCCCAATTCTATGTTTACATTTTTATTGACCTCAGGACCACCATAAGGGGGAATCATGATCCAATCGCCCCTACGCAAAGCTGTTCTTGAGGTGGCCTCCAAAATGAGGGATTCTCTTCCTATGGTACTTTCTCCCATAAATGCCTTCAATAAATCTTCGCTGTCTATTCCTTTGGCTTCACTGCCAACCAGGGCCGCAAGGGAAGATAACAGATCCATCTGGCAAACCATGGCATCTGAGACCCCTGGAGAAATCTTTCCCTGCCAATAAGTGATAAACGGTATCCGGGTACCTGCTTCAAACAAACTGTATTTACCTCCTCGCAGTGGTCCCCATGGGGTATGGCTACCCAATTTTTCCACCGCATCATCATAGTAGCCGTCATTCACGACAGGGCCATTATCACTGGTGAAAATGATCAGTGTGTTTTCCAGTACACCTTCTTCATCCAAGGTGTTCATCAATTCCCCGATGCACCAGTCCGCCTCTACGATGGCATCTCCCCTGGGCCCCATACCAGATTTGCCTTCAAACCGGGGATGTGGCGTTCGGGGCACATGAGGCTGTTGCAGGGCATAATATAAGAAAAAAGGATCCTCCTTGTGCTTTCTGACATATTGCTGGGCCCTGGCCAAAAAAGTATCCGCCATGTCTTCATCCACCCATTGGGCCTGCTTTCCGCCCTTCATATAGCCAATGCGGGGGATGCCGTTCACAATACTGTTATTGTGGCCATGATGCCATTTCATTTTAAGCATTTCGGGATTGTCCTTACCTGTGGGTTCCCCCTCAAAATTCTTTTGATAATCCACCTCTATAGGGTCAGAAGGATCCAGTCCAACCACCTTCCCGTCTTCCAGGTACACCGTAGGCACCCTGTCCTGGGTGGCAGCCATAATATAGGCATAATCAAAACCTACTTCATTGGGACCTGGGGAAACCCTCTTGTTCCAATCCATCTGCCCATCACCAAGTCCAAGATGCCATTTTCCCACCACTCCAGTATGATACCCTTCCTCTTTTAACATACCGGGCAAAGTCAGCTGATCGGTATCAATCAGCAAAGGAGCCGTTCCAGGAAGGATTTTGGCATCCTTATTACGCCAGGGATATACCCCCGTCAAAATGGCGTAGCGGCTGGGAGTGCAGGTGGCGGAAGAAGCATATCCATTGGTAAACCGAAGCCCACCTTCAGCCAGTTTGTCCATATTAGGAGTGTTGATTTCCGTGGCCCCATAGGCACCTACATCTCCGTACCCCAAGTCGTCCAGGTAAATGATAACTATATTGGGTTGGTTTTCTGAGGAATTTTCTTTCTCACCACGCCCATCTTGACATCCCGAAAAGACAAATATGGAAAAGATGGCAAGAACCAGACAAATAAAATTGTTGTTTTTCATTTTCAAAAAGTCAAAAACTTAATTGATAGCCTTAAATATGCAAGTAAAATTGATCAATCACCAATGGATCCATCAATTTTCAGGAAACAAAATCAAAAAGAGAAGGTTTAGATAAATCTATTGAAGATGAATTCCCTTAAGTCTTAAAAAATCATTATTATTGGCTTGCCTTTAGCTAAAAAAGCGAATGGCTATCCTTAATGACCAATCAACAACCTTAATAATCTTCAAATGGATACATCTAAAATTAACCGCCGCCACTTTTTAAAAGGTTCTACTGCTTTACTTGCCCTTACCTCTTTTGGTGCAAGCGGCATCGATCTTTTTCAATCAGCAAAGCCCTACAGGGTGGGGCTGATAGGAACAGGCTGGTATGGAAAAAGCGATTTGTTCCGGTTAATTCAAGTAGCCCCGGTAGAGGTCATTGGGCTCTGTGACCCGGACAAAAACATGCTTTCAGAAGCCGGAGCACTTGTAAGCCAACGACAGCAATCGGGCAAAACCCCCAAATTATACAATGATTACCGGGAACTTTTATCAGAAAACGTACTGGACATTGTACTAATCGGAAGCCCTGACCACTGGCATGCCCTACAGGCCATTGATGCGCTCAAAGCTGGGGCACATGTCTACGTTCAAAAGCCCATAAGTGTTGATGTCATTGAAGGCGAAGCCATGGTAGCTGCTGCGCGCAAATACAACAAAGTGGTACAGGTGGGTACCCAACGAAAAAGCACTCCCCACTTGATCGAAGCCAAAAAGAAATTTGTAGATACGGGGATGCTCGGAAAAATATCACATGTGGAAATGTGCTGCTATTACCACATGAGGGCCAACGGCAATCCTGACGTCCAACCTGTACCGGACTTTTTTGATTATGAAATGTGGACAGGGCCCGCCCCTTTGCTTCCCTACACAGGCTTGCCCCATAGGAGATGGTGGCGTACCATGATGGAATATGGAAATGGAATAACCGGGGATATGTGCGTACACATGTTTGACACGGTTCGTTGGATGTTGGACCTGGGATGGCCCAATCGTATCAGTGCCACGGGCGGGATCTATGTGCAAAAAGGAGGAAGGTCCACTATTGCCGATACCCAAACGGCCACTTTTGAATATGAGGAACTCAACTGTGTTTGGCAGCACCGTACCTGGGGCACTCCAGCGGATCCGGAATATCCCTGGGCCTTTGTATTGTATGGGGAAAGAGGAACTTTAAGGGCCAGTACCATGCAGTATGATTTTGTTCCACTTGGAGAAGAAGGGGAAAAAATCCATGGTGATGTGGTTTATGAAAAGGAAAAATATCCAGAAGACCTCACCGAAGAAGATATTGAATTAAACGCTGCCCCAGCTACCCGCATACATATGCTTGATTTTCTTCAGGCCATAGAAAAAGGAGGAAGGCCTGTTGCTGATATAGAGGAGGGCCACATTTCTACTGCAAGTTGCATTTTGGCCAATCTATCCATGAAACTTCAACGTCCCCTGGTTTATGATCCACAGAAAATGATCATAGTCGATGATCCTGAGGCCAGCAAACTGCTCCAGCGGGATTATAGGGAGCCTTGGACACATCCGGATCCGAAAAAGGTATAGCATTTGGTACTAAGTACAAGGTACGAAGTACAAAGACATGTGTGTTGGTATTTGGTATATAGTATGTGGCATGTTGGATATAGAGCAATGACCTCTATGACATCAGAGAAGTAATACACTCCCTTGCTGTCGTACCATCAAAACCAAATATAAATTTTTGCGGCTTTTTATTTTATAACCACAATCAAATGAAATCATTGTTTTCTTTCTCCCTAATCCTTCTATCAATGGCATTACTATTATCCTGCCAAGAAAATAAAAATCCACAGTTTAATAAAAACAAGGTCGTTGCCCACCGTGGGGCCTGGAAGGTTTCCAATAATCCGCAAAATTCAATCGCCTCGTTAAAAGAGGCTGTGAGCCTGGGCTGTGAAGGTTCCGAGTTTGATGTTTGGATGACGAAAGACAATGTTTTGGTCGTTAATCACGATGCGGACTTTCTCGGAATTCCCATTGAAACTTCAACCTATGAAGAATTACTTGAGGAAAAACTACCTAATGGTGAAAATATCCCAACGGTAGAGGAATATCTGGAGGAAGGAATAAAACAAACTACCACGAAGCTTGTTTATGAAATAAAAACCTCCGGTGTCAGCAAAGAGCGTAGCCTTGAACTGGCAGAGAAGAGCGTGCAAAAAGTAAAGGAATTAGGGGCCGAAAAATGGGTGGATTACATCGCCTTTGACTATGATATTTGCCTTAAAATAATGGAAGTGGACCCTTCTGCCAATGTTGCCTACCTCAATGGGGACAAAACCCCTGAAGAGTTAAAAGAAGCAGGTTTTTTTGGCCTGGATTACAATATCAATGTCATGCACAAAAATCCGGAATGGATTAAAGAAGCACATGATCTAGGGTTAACTGTTAATGTGTGGACGGTGAACAAAGAAGAGGACATGCTTTGGCTGTTAGAAGAAGATGTGGCATTTATCTCCACCGACGAACCTGAATTATTGTTTGAGCTTATCAAAAAATAAAGGTAAAAGTTTCAGGTGTTTATAAATTTCCCTTTCAATGGTCATGACCTGTCCTGATCCATCGGCATAGCCTGCACAGTTGGATCGGGGGCTCCCTCGCTGATGAACATTTCAGTGGTTGATAACCCTTTATCATGCTCCATTTCATAATTGTCTGTGGACTGAAAATACGCTTCACGCACTTTTGCCGATGTTTTATGCTCACCGATATGGCTCCAGCCTGGGGCCATGAAAATATAAAGAAATTTATTTTTAAGACCAGGGGCATTTTTTACATCACGGGAAAGTGCGGCTATTTCACCAAAATAAGCATCAAGAAAACTGTTCTTTTTCATTTCGCGGGTGATGCCATATTCGATGGGAATCTTGCGGTCTTCATCTTGGTAGGTGCCAAAAGCCTTGTCCCAAACAGGTAGAAGATTGCAAAAATTGGTATCCATATACAGCGGGTTTTTGGCATGGTGCACCCGGTGGTGAGAAGGGGTAAGGATGATGCGGTTAAGGAAACCAAATCGGGCATCCTTGACCAGGTTTTCACCGATATGAATAAATGCTCCCCAGGTCCCATCGATAAACATAATAACAAACAGCATCGTTGGCGGTACGCCCAGCAGGATGCAAATAGTGGTACGGATCAGATCCGCATAAGGTGCTTCAAGAAAAAAATGGGCATAAGTAACCGAAAGGTTCATCGATTCGGGGGCATGATGTGTGGAATGCAGACACCATAAGACCCGCACTTTATGCGCAAGGAAATGGTAAATGAAATGTGCGAACTCCCAAATAAAATAGCCATAAATGAACCAATACCAGGTAAAGTCAATGTTGAATAAAGCATGCTTTTCAAACAGCCCAATGCATAATCCAACCATTGCAAGGGAAATAATCCGGCCGACAGAGGCATTAAGCACATAGGTAAAAAAGGAAATTTTATAATCAATTACTTTAAAACGCTTATAAAAACCTGCCCGGACAATCTCAAGTATCAACAATACCGGAATAAAGGGTCCCACTAGGGCGGTAATCCCTTCGTAGGTTAAAAGTTGGCTGTACTCTCCTGACTTGATGATCTCCATCAGGTTGCCAAAGCCAAAGAAATTTTTAAATTCTTGTAGAAGGGTTTCCAAAAATTCCATCATATTAATCCGTATTTAATAAGGTGCGCTGTTTATATTTTATAAATGCAAATTTAAAAAATAAATAGGGCCAAAGCAAATTTTAACCTGAAATGCAACCATTTCAAGGCATTTAATAAAGGTTTTGGACGGGAAATATTCCATGTCAGGTTCAAAACAGACTTCAATCCAGATCAAAAGAAAACGGCTTAAACTCATCCGTTCCCCATGCAAAATGCCGGGTGGTAGGCGAAATCGCAAATAAGGGAGAAAAAGTCTTTACCTGAATATTATTTCCCTTGAATTCCAGGATCCTTAGCCATCCGTCTCCCCCATTACCATGCCAACCGCCTCCCAGTGCCTGGGCATTGAAGGTCATCTGGTGTACCTTCTGACCAGCTGCATTGGTATCTGTGCGAAATCCAACATGTCTTTCCTTGGCATCGGGGCCGCCTATGTGACCTGAAAAAACCATTTGAATGTTCTTGGAAGGCTTCACCAATTTTTCCCAAACCGCTTTTCCGTAGTTGGCATCTGTGATAGGATATCCCTCGCTCTCAATATGTTCATTTTTGTAATTCAAATAGGAATGGGTAAGCAGGATCACCGTATGATCTTGATATTTCTCCTGGTTTACTACTTCTATGCCCCATTCCAAATTGGCATTTCGGGGGGCAAATTCGAGTACCAATATCAAAAACTCTCTTCCCTCCGGAGAAGTAAACTCATAAGCGGCATTAGTAAGGGTAGGCATGCCATCTTCATCCAAGGCCACCTCCCGGAGCATCCTTTGCGTAAGAAAATTTTTATCCACAGGAAAATATTTATTGTATTCTGTTTTGCGGTTCTCCACGTTCAGTACTCCATAATCATGGTTGCCCGTGGCCGCGATATAAGGCACCCTGCCATCCAATTTGCCCAAGGATCTGGACACCGCCTCCCATTGTGACTTTCCTGGCTGGTTGCCAATTCTTCCATCGGGATTTAAGAGGCCATTATGCTCCACCAAATCCCCCATGTGAAGGACCAGTTTGATATTCAGGGGATCAATTTGCTCGCTTATCCAGGAAGTCATCAGGTCAAGTACAGGTTGATTCCTGCCAAATTTCACATAATTCTGGGTATCAGGGATCAAAATCAGTGACCATGAATTTTCCGAATCCAAAGCAGGTGGCTGATAGGGGTCCTGGGCCTTTACATCGCCAAAAAAGAAAATGATGGCCAAAAAATTCAGTAAGATAATTTTTTTCATAATTCTTGAGTCTTAAGTATATGATTTCTTTTAATTTATTCTTTTCTCGCAGAGCCGCCAAGACAAACAACAACTCATAAGCATGGCCCCTGTTAAATATGGTCCACTGTCTTCACTATGGATCTGAAAATCTTTTTTTCTGCCCTTTTCCCCTGCGTCTGCGTGAAATTTAAAATCTAATTTTTGGCTTTAAAGCTGCACCAACTTCTATAGGCCAATCGGATTCAATCACATCTGCCCCATCTTCAATAATTTTATTATAAGCGGCTTTTCTTTCTTCCGGATCTTTCAGCTTATCATAAGTAGGGGCCGCTGATATCATCACTTTTACCCCCCGCTCGTGCAACAAATCATACAGCTCTTGATTTTCCGGCTTGCTCAAGGGACCTACATAAGCCATGATCTGTGACCAGGGAATCCCTTCTTTTTCGAAATCATCAAATTCTTCCTTGGTCCTTACAAAAGCCGAAAACATCTGGTTGTTATTTTTGTCATAATAAAACCTGGCCTGCTCTGCCGTATGTACAGTTACCATGACATGTGCTTCTGCCTTATGTTTCTTGATAATAGCGGCAGTCATTTCTAAAGGAACATCTTTCTTATCCAGGTTGATAATGGTCTTTCCTTTGCTCCATTTTATTACCTCCTCCAGGCTTGAAATTTTATATGGAGTGGCGTTTCCCAAATGATCTACCAGGTTCAATTTTTGTAATTCCTCCCAGGTATGATCAGAAACTTTGCCTTTACCATTTGTAGTCCGGTCCAAAGTAGCATCGTGCACCAATACGATCACACTATCCTTTGTCAACCGGGGATCAATTTCAAAAAAGGCAGGTGTATGTTTTAATGTATAGGGTTACCCATCTAGGTAGCAAGAATCCTAATTTGTTTAAAGGTCAACGGC
>JBBDSC010000037.1:0-55916 GCA_040905145.1 Anditalea sp. | reverse complement strand
TGACACCACAATCCTTTGAGAGAAATTACCTATCTTACAGGGGCCAAACAAAAGCTCAGAGTCAAGATGTAATCTATGCAGATTAATCAGTAGAGAATAACCTATATCGGTCAGTGTTATTTAGGCATCATCTGGCTTGTACATTGTACTTGGTACTTTGTACTTTTCTGACTTCGGCCGTTGGGCTTCCGACCCTTCTGCTTCTATTCCTTCTGTCTTACCTCAACTTTTCGGCAAATATCTTTTTAAATTTATCCACCTTGGGTCGGATCACCATTTGGCAATAAGGTTGGGAACCGTTTAACTTGAAATAATCCTTGTGGTAATCTTCTGCCTCATAAAAATTGGTGAATGGGGTAACTTCAGTGACAATGGAATTATCAAAAACACCGCTTTCTTCAATTGATTGTTTTAAATATTCAGCTTGTTGCCTTTGTTCATCCGTATGGTAAAAAATAGCCGACCTATATTGGGGCCCTACATCTGCGCCTTGCCTGTTTAGTGTAGTTGGATCATGTGAAGACCAGAAAATTTCAAGAAGTTCCTTATAACTGATGATTTTGGGATCGAAGAAAAACTGTATGCACTCTGCATGCCCCGTGGTGCCTGTACAAACCTCCTGGTAGGAAGGATTGGCTACATGTCCACCACCAGAGCCTGATCTTACTTGTTCCACTCCTTTTAAATTCTGATAGATCCCCTCCGTGCACCAAAAACAGCCAGATCCGAAAGTGGCTACTTCATATCCTTGTGGGATTCCCACAGTAGTGATAGGTAATTCGCTCATAGGGTTTGTTTTTTGTGTCCTGAATAAAATTAAAATATTAAACAACCTGATCTGATTAAGATCTTACCTGCTATGGACAGACTTTAATTAAAGGAAGAACATGGCCAAAAAGCTTTTAGTTTAATGCATGACCTTAATTCTTACCGGGCCTTTTGCCAGACGGTCCTTGGGTATTTCTTTTCCCGATTGGGTGACGGAAATTTTTCCTTCCCGATAAAGTTGCATCATCACCTCTTCTACATCCACCATAAAATGACGCCAGTCCTGTGGGTAAATCCATTTCACCACCTCGGAAGGGCAAAAACTTTTTCCCCCTGCTTTTCTGCCCATTTCCAAAATAGCGGTTTCAAGCATTGATGTCATCCAATTCATTTAGAATAGTTTGGTCTGACCGGTGGGCATAAAAGCAGACCTGTCAAATTCAGGCATCTTTCTTCCCTTCAAATGTTTGGCTACAGAAACATTGAACACCTGTTGGATCATCCCTGCAATAGGACCTTCCCCTTTAATCCTCCTGCCCCAAGTGGTATCATTCACTTTTCCCCCATGCATCTCCTCAATTTGATGAAGGACTTTTTCAGCACGGTCCGGAAAGTTCAGGTGTATCCAATCGGTAAAAACCTCCTTGATGGAGCCATTTAACCTGACTACGGTGTAGCCCGCCCTAAGGGCTCCTGCCCCAGCTGCCAGTTCAATGATTTTAGCGATATCATTTGAATTTAAACCAGGTATAATGGGGGCAACCATTATGCCACAGGGAATACCAGCTTCAGAAAACTGCCTGATCAATGCCAATTTTTTGGCTGCAGTAGCTGTTCTTGGTTCTAAAACTGACCTCAATTTGTTGTCCAGATGATTAATGGAAAAATATACATGGACCAATTTCTTTTGTGCCAATTTAATTAGCAGATCCTGGTCTCTTTGGATCAGGGAATTTTTGGTGATAATGCTTACCGGATGTCCCACTTGTAAGCATAATTCCAATATCTTCCTTGTCAGTTCAAATTTCTTTTCGGCAGGCTGATAGCAATCTGTATTGCCCGATAACATGATAGGTTGGGGGAGATATTTTTTCTTTAAAAACTGCTTTTTTAGAACATCGGCAATATTGTGTTTGACCACAATGTTGGTTTCAAATCCTAAACCAGCATCAAAACCCCAATATTGGTGACTGTTTCGCGCATAGCAATAAATGCAGCCATGTTCACAACCCTGGTAGGGGTTTGCGGAGTAATTTAAAGGAAGATCTGGACTGTTATTTTTACTGAGGGCATTCACTAAATTCTCAGTATAATACTTGGTGGCCGGCTTTTCCAAGTATTTTTCTTCATCAATGCCCTCAACATGCTGCACTACCTCTTCCCGCTTGAGGTATGGATTCTTGGGATTGATCCGGGAGCCCCTGCCTTTAAATACATCTTGTTCCATCATTGAATATAACGATTGAGCCTGAGAAGTATTGAATGACGGACATAAAGTGTCCGATTAATTGCAAATCATAATAAATGCAGGCGGAAAATTCTTCAGGGTAAAAGCAGTTCTTATATTTTTGAAATGACCTGCAAATTGAAATTTGAGCAAATAAGAATAGCAAATTTGGATAAATCTCCCATTGACACTTAAACTGGATTTGCTTTTTTTATAAATTTCTGTCCTGGATTCTTTGGGGATCAAACTGAACGGAAGGGAAGACAATATCAAATCAGCAGGTTGGCCGTTCAGGTATTTGTCCAAATTCTCGGCCGAATCACATATTATATGGATGTTGTCTTGAGGGAATTCTTTGGCCAGGTTTTCACAAAAATGTGTGCTGATTTCAAAAACCATTAATACGGCATCCTTATCCATCCTTTCAGAAATACCCTTCGTAATGCTTCCATCCCCACCACCTAATTCGATAATTATTTTGGCGCCGGAGAAATCAGCAAAAGATAACATTTTATTTACAAGGGACTTCGAACTAAAAGTAACAGCACCAGTAGTCTTTATATTTATAAATAATTCTTTAAATAAGGAACCTTTATTCATTTTTATCATAATATTTGCCAATATAGGTATTTTGAATAAAAAAGAATTTCTTCTACAAAGGTTTTTTTCATTTGAATGATTCAAAATAGGATAAATAAAGCCAAAGCCTTATCGAATTTTGGTTGTAAGAACCAAATGCCGTTCTTCAAGTTTTGGGAACATTAAAAAAACATTCCTTTATGGGATATGTTTTTTTTGTAGTTTTCCACTTTAAGAATATTTTAACCCATCACTCCTAAATGAGCGTATTCAAAGGACATAACCTCTTTATGCAAATGATGGCATGGATGTGCTCCCTCTTCTCCTTGACTGTCCTTGCACAAAGTGATCCTACAGGGGAAAAAAGAGTGACGGGAACTTATGCCATTACCAATGCCACCGTTTTTACCTCTCCAGGCCATAGCGTCACCCAGGCCACCATTGTAATAAAAAATGGGTTAATAGAAGATCTCGGTAAAAACATAAAAATCCCTATAGAAGCACGGGAAATAAATGGGGATTCTTTATTTGTATATGCCGGTTTTATAGATGTAGCGGGTAATGCGGGAGTGGGCAAGCCGGCAACCCCCGAGCGACCAAATGATTTTGATCCCTCAGACCCACCTCATGAAATAGTAGGTATAACACCTTATAGAGAAGTATTGGATGATTTCGATGCGGAAGGCGAAGAAATAGCCGATTGGAGAAAAGAGGGCTTTACCTTGGCCCAACTGGTTCCCAAAGGAGATGGAATGATGCCCGGTAAAACGGCCATTGCCGTTTATGGACAGAAAGGTTCTTCAAACATTATTGCTGCTTCCGCTGGATTTTCCTCAAAATTTGATGCCATAAGGGGCATGTATCCAGGAACTACTTTAGGGATTATGGCCAAATGGCGTGATTTATATAAGAATGCTGAATTATCAGCGGAACATCAAATTCTCTTTGCCAGCAACAGTGGCATTATCAGACCGGAAAAAAACAAAGTCCTGGAATCCTTCTTTCCGGTAATTGATAAGGAGGTCCCGGTAATATTTGAAGTCTCTGATGAACTGGAAACCAGGAGGGCCCTTGCCCTGCAGCGTGAAATGGGATTCAACCTGGTATTGACAGGTGTCAGTGAAGGAACTTCCTTGATCTCTACTATAAAGGAAGCAAACGTACAAGTGGTGCTTTCCCTGATCCTACCAAAAGATAAAGCTTCCAAAAAGGAAATTGAGGATGCTTCTAGTGAGACCACTGCCAGATTGGACAGGGTAAAAGAGGCCTATAAAAATTCATTGAAACTTGCATCGCAATTTGAAAAAGAGGATGTCGCCTTTGCCTTTGGTACCCAATCTGCAAAAAGTGAGGATTTCATGAAGAACATGCGCTTAATGATAGAGAACGGACTTTCCGAAGAAGGCGCACTGGCCGCCTTGACCATAAACGCCGCAAAAATCCTTAATATGGATAAAATTACAGGGAGCATCGAAAAAGGAAAATTAGCCAACTTGGTTATCACGACAGATTCTTTATTCAAGAAGGGGTCACAAATCAAACATGTGTTTGCTGACGGGTATCTATTTGATTATGAAGATACTGACAAACAAAAAGAGGAAAAAGATGAAGACGATCCGGTAAGTGGATCATGGGACTATGCCGCAGAGACTCCCGAAGGAAGCTCTGCAGGTATGATGACTCTGAAAAAGAAACCGGATGGCTATCAAGGAACGATCACTTTTGATGATCCAGAAGGAGGGGGAAAAAAAACGAATGAAATGAAAAATATAGAATGGTCTGGAAACACCCTCAAATTTGATTTTGATGTAGACGTTAAAGGTATGCACATTTCCGTTACGGTTTCCGGAGATATATCAGGAGAGGAGTATGAAGGCAAGCTTTCAATTCCCGATTTTGGAAGTTTCCCATTCAGGGCCACCAAAACACCTGATTCCAACCACAACATTTAAAAGAAATGAATAAAATATTTTATATAGTCACAGCTTTCCTATGGATTAATCTTTATCCCTTACAGGCGCAAAGTAGGAAAGGCAATGTCCTTATCAAAAACGCCACTGTACTTACCATTACCAATGGTGTTCAAGAGGAGACGGATATCCTGGTGGAGAACGGAGTGATTGAGAAAGTAGGAAAAGGGCTTTCTGCCCCTGCCAACATTACTGTGGTTGATGCTGCTGGTAAATTTGTGATGCCCGGCATTATTGATGCCCATTCCCACGTGGGCTTGGAAGTGGTCAATGAACCCACCAGTCCCATTACTGCTGAGGTCTGGATGGGTGATGTCGTGGATCCTTTTGATGTGGGCATTTATAGGGCTTTGGCAGGAGGAGTAACGATTTCCAACGCCATGCATGGTTCGGCCAATGCCATTGGAGGAAAGAACATTACTTTGAAACATAGGTATGGGACCAGTAACCCTGAAGATCTCTTTATGAAGGAAGCTCCCCGTACCATCAAATTCGCCTTGGGAGAAAATCCTACCCGTGTACACGGCAGGGCGCATGGGATTCAACCTCGCAGCAGGATGGGAGTGGAAGCAGTAATCAGAAATGGATTTAACGAGGCCATTCAATATAAAAAATCATGGGAGACTTATAACAAAGCGGCCAAACAAAAGAACAGTACCGCAGTTCCCCCCGCATACAGCCTCAGGTTACAGACCCTGGCTGATATACTTGATGGTAAATTCATTATCCATTGCCATTCCTACCGGGCAGATGAAATCAATATGCTCATCAACGTTTGTAAAGATTTTAATATCAAGAATATTGTATTTTCACATGTCAATGAAGGCTTTAAGGTAGCACCAGAGCTTGCCGAATATACAATGGGCGCCTCAGTTTTTGCGGACTGGTGGGCGTATAAGTTTGAAGTATATTACTCAACTGCCTACAATGCAGCAATTCTAAGTAAAAACGGAGTGGTAACCTCTATTAATTCCGATTCAGGGGAATTGATCAGGCATTTATTCCATGAGGCCGGAAAGACACAAAGATACGGAGGTCTTTCCGACGAAGAGGCCCTTGCCTTAATCACAATAAACCCTGCTAAGCAATTGGGAATAGCCGATAAGGTGGGCTCCATTGAGGAAGGAAAACAAGGGGATCTGGTGATCTTTGAAAACCATCCTTTATCTGTTTATGCCATTCCACAAATGACCTTTGTGGACGGGATCAAGTATTTTGACATCAAGGAAGACGAAAATGATCAAAGGATAAAAGTAAGTGCTACAGAAATGGTTGAGACGGTTTACTTAAAGGAAGATGATCATAAATGCATGCATGGGGTGGAAATGTTTACCGAAACAGGTAATTTTTTTAGTACCCATTGAAATACATTACATATGAAATTAAATTCAAATATATTCCTATTTCTTTTGTCCCTCCTGCCCTTTTTGTCCTATGGGCAAATTGAAGGTGAGGTGGTAAAACCCAGGGGTGGCAAATTTCTTTTACAGCATGCTACCATAGTAACTGTAACAGAGGATACTATCGAAAACGGAAGTGTGTTGATCACTGATGGCAAAATTGAAAAGGTCGGCAGTAACATAAGTGATGCCAATGCAACGGTGATAGACTGTTCAGGGCTTTTTATCTATCCTGGCATGATAGATGCCGGAAACCGGTTAGGATTGGTAGAAGTGAATTCAGTTGCTGAAACGCAGGACTATGCTGAAGTAGGCAATGTCACTCCTAATATGCAGGCATTGACAGCCATTAACCCAAATGCTGTCGCTATCCCGGTAACAAGGGTTAGTGGTGTCACCACTTCCTTGGCCGTACCCTCCGGTGGCACTTTTCCAGGCACGGCTGCATTGATAAACCTGAACGGCTATACCCCTGATCAAATGTATACAGGTTTCAAAGGGGTGGTCATGAACTTTCCTTCTTCGGCCAAGTCAAGTACCTGGGACAGAAGAAGTGAGGAAGATATTAAAAAGGATGCAGAAAAAGCAATGAAAACAATCAATGATATTTGGGAAAAAGCCACCACTTATCATCAACTTTCCACCGCAAAAGCTGAGCTGCAATATTATCCGGAAATGAAGCAACTGGCAAAGGTTATTTCAGGTGAACTGTCCTTGCTGATAGAAGTAAATGCTGCCAGTGATATAGAGATGGCCATTAAATGGTTGGAAAACAAGAAAATCAATGCCATACTTACCGGCGTATCAGAAGGTTGGAGAGTGGCAGATAAAATTGCTGCGGCCAGTCTCCCCGTGATCACTGGCCCTGTTCTTTCTATCCCCAACAGAAAATCAGACCGCTATGATGCAGCTTATACCAATCCCAGCAAAATGTTAAAGGCAGGAATAAAAGTGGCGTTAAGGACCAATGATGCAGAAAATGTAAGGAACCTCCCTTTCAATGCTGGATTTGCGGCAGCATATGGCATGGGCAAGGAGGAAGCTCTTAAAGCAGTAACCATTATCCCTGCGGAAATTCTTGGCGTAGAGGATCATTTGGGATCTATTGAAGTAGGTAAAAGCGCTACTTTATTTGTTTCCGATGGAGATCCATTTGAAACAAAAACAAAGATAAAGCATGTGTTTATAGATGGTTATCAAGTTCCCATGAGCAATAGGCATATCCGGCTTTACCAGGAATTCCTGGAAAGAAGTCCAGGCTTGGAAAAATAAAATCTTTTACCTTTATCCAAAATCATTATAAGCAATGAAGGGCAAGACAAGACATTTACTCTTTCTATGGATATTGGGAGCAATGATATCCTGTGTACAAGAAGATAAGGCGGATCCACAAGCTATTATAAACCATGTAAAGAAAACCTATGCCCCTGATAAAAGAGTGGCTTTATTTGATATCCAATGGGAAAAGGATCAGATACTGGGGGAAACCAATTTACCTGAAGCTTTAATCCATCTAAAAGATTCACTGACGGGGCAAAAAATTAATTTTCAGGATAAGGTCACTATTTTGCCCAATGAATCGTTAGGAGGCAAGCATTCAGCCGTGGTAACTTTGTCCGTTGCCAATATAAGAAGCCAGCCCCGGCATTCAGCGGAATTGGCTACACAGGCAACATTGGGAACTCCTTTAAGAGTGCTTAAGAAAGAAAATGACTGGTATTTGGTCCAGACACCGGATAGATATATTTCCTGGGTTGATGCAGGGGGCATAGCATTGATGAATGAGGAGGAAATGAATGCCTGGTATACCTCAGAAAAAGTGGTGTTCACTGATCTGATAGGACATGTATATGAAGGGCCGGCCGAAGAAAGCCGGGTAAGTGACCTTACAGCCGGAAATATCCTTGAATTGATCCGGAAAGGAACCGACTATCATGAAGTCAAATTACCCGACGACAGGAAGGGTTTTGTTAAGGCTTCTTCTTCAACTCCATTTGAAGAGTGGAAAACAAGCAGGAATACTTCAGCAAAAAACCTGATCAGCACCGCAAAAGACATGATGGGTATCCCCTATCTTTGGGGCGGTACGTCCATCAAAGGGGTAGATTGCAGTGGCTTTACCAAAACCATTTTTTTCTTGAACGGCAAGATTATACCCCGGGATGCTTCTCAACAGGTCCATGAAGGGGAAGAAGTCGATACGG
Organism: Anditalea sp.; assembly: GCA_040905145.1. Taxonomy (GTDB): domain Bacteria; phylum Bacteroidota; class Bacteroidia; order Cytophagales; family Cyclobacteriaceae; genus DATGMS01. The sequence continues at coordinate 47,548 of JBBDSC010000037.1, read as the reverse complement.
AAAAGAACTGGGAAAATCTGGAAACAGGGGACCTTTTATTTTTTGGGAATCCAGCCACCGATGAATCCCCGGAGCGGGTAGTTCATGTAGGGATGTGGATTGGCGACGGTTCGTTCATCCATTCCCGGGGGAGGGTCAGGATCAGCAGTTTTGATCCAGCATCGAAAAATTACGATGAATATGAGTTGAACCGTTACCTAAGGACCAAGCGCATTGTGGGGAAAGACAGCAAAAATGTGCTGGCCGTTAATGAAATCATTAAATAAAGAAATAAATTAACTCCTCAGATAGACTAAAATGGACGGAGGGGCGTTAAAAAGTTGATACAAAAAATAAAAGTAAAAAGTTGTACTCATCGCCCACCAATGAAGAAAACCCTTCCTTTCTAAAGATAAGGAAGGGTTTTTTCCATTATTACCTTCCACCTTTTATTTTGAGTGAGATATTTCCCTTTTTACCTTAATTCAAAATCAAGTCTAATCACCCTGCAAGTTCATCATAAATTGCACAGTTCACATTCACTTTCACTGCTCTTTCATCATTGTACAGTTATGCAAATAAATCTATCTTTACTTTCCATATAATTTTCAAAATACATGAAGAAAAACATTCTTTTGGCCACTGCAGGACTGCTCACCTTTGGCTGTTCCTTTAGTGTAAACGGACAAAAACAGGCTATCGAAAAATCCATTGAAAGAAAAGAAGCGATTTCCCACTTCAGGTATTTGGCTGCCGATGAATTGAAGGGACGGGATGCCATGCGCCCTGAAATTGATATTGCAGCACGCTACATTGCCGAACAATTTTGGAAATATGGAGCCAGAGAATTGCCGGATGCGAAGGATTATTATCAACCTATTCCTTTTCATGTCTCCTCCCCTCCTACTTATGGAGAAATTAAAATGGGCGACAGCACCTTATTACATGGAGAAGATATGTTGGTTTTGGACGGCCCTGAATTTACCGGAAACTACCCAATGGTGGTGGCCGGACATGGACTGGAAAAGGACTTGAAAGGGATAGACCTTACAGGAAAAATCCTGGTGGTAAGGGTGGGAGCTCCTGACCGGATGAGCCCTTCTCAACTTTTTGCCGCAGGAAGGGAAAAGCTTGCCCTGGCACAGGCTAAGGGCGCCGTGGGTGTCATCGAATTATATAATTTGCCTACCACTCCTTGGAGCCTTCTGGTTAATTTCCTGAACAAACCACAACTCACCACAAACCAAAACACCAGTGAGGAAGCTGGGACCATTCCCTACCTCTGGGTGAAAGACCTATCCAATGAGCTCATTGCTGCCATTGATAAAGGAGACATTGAACAAGCGGAAGTGAATATTGAAGGAAAAATGAACCGGAAGCTGACCGGTAAAAACGTAGTGGGGTATATCGAAGGGACGGATCCGAAGATGAAAAACGAGTATGTAATGCTTTCTGCCCATTATGATCATATAGGAGTAGGCAGTCCGGATGCGGATGGAGACTCGATCTATAATGGGGCACGGGACAATGCAGTGGGTACAGTGGCTATAATCAATGCCGCAAAATATTTTGCGGAAAACCCTCCCAAACGTTCCATCCTGCTTTGCGCTTGGACCGCAGAGGAAAAAGGACTTTTGGGCTCCGCTTACTTTGCCGAAAATCCCCTGGTTCCCTTGGATCAGATCATTTATAACCTAAATATTGATAATGCGGGCTACAATGATACTTCCATTATCACGGTAATTGGCTTGGGGAGAACTTCCGCAGACGGAATGGTTGAGAAGGCCGTTGCTGAGTTTGGAATAAAGGCCGTTGCGGATCCATCACCCGAACAAGGGTTATATGACCGATCTGATAATGTGAATTTTGCACGAAAAGGGATCCCCGCTCCAACTTTTAGTTTAGGATTCACAGCTTTTGATGACGAAATCAATAAATACTATCATCAAGCGGCAGATCAAGTGGATAATTTTGATCTGGATTATGCCATGCTTTACTGGAAATCCTACCTCCTTTCTGCCAGTTATATTGCCAATGCCGACAATCAGCCCCAGTGGGTTTCAGGTGATAAATATGAAGAAGTGGGCAATCAGCTTTATGGTATAGAATAATTATTTTACCTCCATCAAAAAAATAAAATAATGCATATATTTCCATTATTAAAAAAATAATTTAAATTCGTTAGTGAGTAGATACATGCTACTTTACTGCTTTGCATCTAAATTATCTTTTACTAAAATTTGGAAATATGAAAATTAAAAGAATTTTATTGATTTTAATCAGTCTCCTGCTGCTGCTTGTTGTTTCCGCCTTGGTTTATGTAAAATTTGCAATTCCTAATATACCATTAAAGGAAATAAGTCTTACAAACGCCCCTGATCGAATTGCCAATGGAAAATATCTTGCCAACAGCGTTTTGGTGTGTATGGACTGCCATAGTACGCGTGATTGGACCCGGTTCTCTGCCCCTTTGGTGGATGGAACATTGGGAAAGGGAGGAGAACTCTTTGACCAAAAGATGGGTTTTCCCGGCATGTATATTTCCAAAAACATTACCCCATTTAACCTTGCGAACTGGTCTGATGCTGAGGTGTTCAGGGCCATTACTTCGGGGGTAAAAAAGGATGGGAATGCCATTTTTCCTGTAATGCCGTATAGCTACTATGGAAAAATGGATGAAGAAGATATAAAGGATGTAATTGCTTATCTTAGAACCTTAGAGCCCATAGATTACTCCCCAGAAGAATCTTCCAGTGAATTTCCAATGAGCCTTATTATCAATACTATACCGCAATCCTCCACTTTTACCAAAAAACCTGCAAAAGAAGTTTCTGTGGAATACGGGAAATATATGGTAAATGCTGCCGCCTGTGTGGAATGTCATACTCCGTTCAATGGTAAGGAGCTTGAAATGGATAAAGCTTTTTCAGGTGGTAGGGAGTTCCAATTACCCGGGGGATTGCTTGTCTCCCGTAACATTACCCCTCACGCTGAAACGGGCATTGGAAATTGGACAAAAGAAGATTTTGTAGCCAGATTTAAAGCATTTGATATGGAAAATGGGTATGAGCCTCCTGCCGTAGACCTCAGTGCATTCAATACCATTATGCCCTGGACTATGTATGCTAGTATGGATGAAATTGATCTGGAAGCCATATATACTTACCTTTATTCCCTTGATGGAATTGAAAACCGTGTCACCCCCTTTGTTGCCAATAAGTAAAAATATCTCCTTCTTGATACAGATGATTAAAGTTTCAAAATTTGTTCAAGCTTCAAAAATTGAGTTCCAGCCATTTCGGAAAATCCAGTTCATCTGAGTTTTATCAGTAAAAATAAAAGTCGTTTATTTTTACAGTACGATAATTTTCTGATCTGAACTTTAGAATTAGTTATGCCTTCACACATTCGACGTCCTTTTGGAATGGAATGAAAGGATAATGTCACCCCCAGGGGTTAAATTGCCTGCCTATTTGATTTTTCTATAATCATTACAGGCCTCTAGGCTTAAATTAAACACTTAAGTATCACGCTGATAAAAATCCGAGGGAATATAAAATTATAGAAACCAAAACAACCAACCCAAAAAAAATCCCGGAGGGATGCCAAGAGAAAAGCAGGATAACCCTCGATCACAAATCTCCGAGGGATGACAGAATTTTCCCTGTAATCATGAAAATTTCATTTATTACGTCCTAATTAAAAGATTTACACTTATAGACGCAAAATTTGAAGGAGGCATCAACCTTGCCATCAAGATCCCAAAGAGCAAATACGACGCAACACTGAACTTTTATAGGGATATTTTAAAGCTGGAAATTGCAGAAAAGCCTATTGATAACCCTACCGTTTCCCGGACACATCAGGTAATGTTTCCAAACAACACCGTTTGGCTGGACTGCGTGGACAATTATAAACATTCGGAGACCTGGTTGGAATTAAAAACCGATGACGTGTGGAGACTACTAGCTATCTGCAATCAAAAGGGTAACAACTTGTGATGATTGGAGAAAATACCGGACGATATGCATTGGATAATGGACCCGGCAGGAACTGTTTTTATTCAAGACGGGAATAATCATCTGATTTTCCTGTTCCGGTCCTTTATCATTAATGGGTTTGTCCATGATAGGTTTTTTTTTTCAATTTTTCATTCTTTAGTGTGGCTCAAGTGCTACCATGCGCTGTACTGTTTGTGCTATGACAAATTTGAATATAATATTCGGCATAGATCTTGTGATTTTTTGAGGCCAATTCTAACCTATTGCTCTCCTATTGAAAATAATGTAATGTACAGAATATTGTTTTTGATTTTTCCGGTTTTTTTTATAAGTCCATGTTTCGGGCAGGAGAATTCACCTGACGAAGCCAAACCTGTACTGCAAATAGGAGGTGCCTTACGTTTCAACTACAACCTTTCTACCTGGAAAGAGGGACAATTAAAACGGGGCGGGGATTTTGGATATGACATGTTTAGGATCAACGCCACCGGAGAACATAGAGGTATAAAGCTTGATACGGAGTTTCGTGTGTATTCTGCCGCCTTTGGAGGCCCGATGCTCAAGCAAGGCTGGTTCGGCTATGATTTTTCCGATAAAGCAGAGATTCAGGTAGGTCTAAACCAGGTGCCATTTGGCATTCAACAATATAATTCCAACAACTGGTTTTTTAATCTCACCTATTATATAGGTTTTGAAGATGATCATGATATGGGCGTGAAATATATACACGACAACGGAGATTGGCAGTGGCAGGCAGCTTATTACCTCAGTGCGGAAGAATTTGTTTTTGCTGAGGTGGAAGGCAGCCCAAACCGCTATTCCTACGATATTTTAGGGCGAAACAAAGAAAACAACCAGCTCAACCTTAAATTAATGCGCAGAACAGGTGCGGAAAGGCAGCATGAATTTGGGGTCTCAGGTATGGCTGGGCTATTGTACAACTTGGATACCAAGCAAAATGGCACCCGCACTGCCGGTGCCATACATTATGAGTACAAATCTACCCAAAGCCCCTGGAACATAAAATTGGAGGCGATGACTTACCGTTTTGACCCTGCTTTTGCCGAGGATGAGGCCCATCCAAACCAGATAGAAATGGGCGCTTACGGAGCCAATTATAGGGTAGCCACTATGGGAGACTTGTATACAGTGGGGGTTTCTTATCTGTTGCCTGTAAATGCAGCTCCACTGGAATCCATCACCTTTTATAACAATTATGGTTTCTATAACAAAAGAGTGAATAGCTTCGAAAACTCCCATATGAATGTGCTCGGCTGCATGCTTACTGCCGGGCTGATGTATATTTATGTTGACAATGCTTTAGGATATAACCATCCTTGGCTCGGGCCGGAATGGACAAATGCTTTTTCGGAAGGTACCACCAGAGATACCCGCTGGCACCTCCGTTTCAACATAAATATGGGACTTTATTTCTGACAATTATAAAAAACAATCCATGACAAAAGTTGTAAGAAGTGACAGTAAAAAATCTTTCGGTCTGGCAGTAAACGGCCCAGTATTTTGGACATCTACTGCATTTCTTGTAATAAGCATTGTGCTGGTACTTCTGTTCCAGGAAGGTGCAGAAGAAGTTTTCTCCCAGATGCAGCGTTTTGTTGCCGAAAAGGTGGGCTGGCTGTTCATCTTAAGTGTTAATATCTTTTTGATCTTTTGCCTGTATCTCGCTTTTACTGATTTCGGAAAGATCAGACTGGGAGGCAAAGATGCGGAGCCGGAGTTTAGCACTACTTCCTGGTTTGCCATGTTGTTCAGCGCAGGTATGGGTATAGGTTTGCTGTTCTGGAGTATTGCAGAGCCAGTCAGCCATTTCCAGACCCCTCCCCTTGGAGAACCCGGCTCCGTGGAAGCTGCAGAAACGGCGATGAATGTCACCTTTTTGCACTGGGGCTTACATGCATGGGGTATATATGCATTGGTAGGTTTGGCACTTGCCTACTTTACCTACAGCCGAAATCTACCCCTGACAATACGGTCTGTCTTCTATCCTTTTTTAGGGGAACGGATCCATGGGTGGATCGGAGATGTAATCGATATCCTAGCCGTGCTGGCGACTATTTTCGGTTTGGCAACTTCCCTTGGTTTAGGAGTAAAGCAAGTAGCGGCAGGTCTAAGCCATGTGTTCCCCGCTGTAGCCAATGATGTAACCACACAAGTCCTGTTGATTGCAGGCATCACAGCTGTGGCAACAGTCTCTGTGGTTATGGGCATCGACAAAGGCGTGCGGTTCCTGAGCGAATGGAACATGCGCATTGCTCTGCTGTTGCTGCTTGCGGTTATAGTGTTGGGTTCAACCGTCTTTATTCTTGGTGCTTTTGTACAGAATACAGGGAGTTATTTAGGCAGTTTTATGCGATGGTCCTATTGGAACGAAGCTTATTCCAACAGAGATTGGCAAGGGGGATGGACCATTTTCTACTGGGGCTGGTGGATCGCCTGGTCCCCCTTTGTGGGAACATTTATTGCCCGGGTTTCCAAGGGACGAACAGTACGGGAATTTATACTTGGGGTCCTTATTGTCCCCTCTCTGCTCACTTTTCTGTGGATAACCGCCTTTGGCAGCACTGCCATAAGAGAAATTCTTTCCGGTAATGAAACCATTGCCACGGCAGTTTCTGAAGATGTATCCACCGCACTTTTTATATTCTTTGAGCAGTTTCCATTCTCCACTATACTGTCCATCATTGGCATCATCTTAGTAGCCGGGTTTTTTATTACCTCTTCCGACTCTGGATCGCTGGTAATAGACAGCATTACCTCTGGCGGCAAAATTGACTCTCCTGTAGGCTTGCGTATTTTCTGGGCATTGACCGAAGGTGCCATAGCAGCAGTGCTGTTGATCGGTGGCGGACTACAGGCCTTACAGACAGCATCAATAGTTACGGGACTTCCCTTTGCTATCATACTGTTGCTGATGTGCTTCAGCCTGTACAGAGGGCTTAAAGAAGAACTCGATGAAGAGAATAAGGCAGGCAAGACCCGCGAACGAAAAGCCTATCAGCAACTTGTGACAGAAATGCTTGCCAAGAGGGCACAGAAGCAGGAGGCAAAGGCAGCCGAAGGGAAGGCACAGGACAGTAAAACCACGAAACCAAACCAATAAAGACCATGATCGCAATTAACTCAATGATGGTATGCCTTGATCTAAGTGAGGTGGATGAAAAGCTGGTAGCTTTTACCCGGACTATCTGCAAGCTTCTTGAAGTGAAGAAAGTGTACTTTGTACATAACATCAAAATATATGACCTGAGCGATGATTTCAGGGAACTGTTTGAAAATGTAGACCTTGAACAGGAAATAGAAGCAAACATTGAAGATCTGCTGCAAGAGCAATTTAATTGCCCCACTGAATACGAGATATTGGTCAGTGAGGAACCAAACACAGAGATTATACTAGCAGACATTGTAAAGCGTTATAAGGTGGAGCTCACCCTAATCGGTAAGAAGAGCAGCGAGAAGGGCACTGGCAGCCTTGGCATCAAACTGCTCCGTATCCTTCCGTGCAGCATGTTGGTTTTCCCCGAGGAGACACGTCATGATATACAACATGTATTGGTTCCTATAGATTTTTCCGAGGCGTCTGTTCACGCCATGCGGCTGAGCAAATCCCTGGCGGATCAGCTTGGGTTACAGCTGGAATTGCTCCATGTGTATAGGCTCCCAACACAGTACTTTCCGCTCCTCTCGGAAGAGCGGGCCGTACGTACGGCGGAAGAGCACGTGAAGGGGAAATTCAGGACATTACAGAAGAAGCATAAAGAAATAGCCGATGTGCCTTATCATTTTGTACGGGCAGCTGGCAAAAGCATTCCTGAGCGAATCGTAAAGCACCTTGACAAAAAAAAGCACGGATTATTGGTGTTAGGCTTAAAAGGCAATGATCCCCTGCCCTCCCTTAGCCTGGGGAGCGTGCCTACGATTCTCTACAATACCGACATCAATGTGCCACTATGGTTGGTGTATTCGGAAGATGTGATTAGGTAATCTCTATCGGTAATATAACAGGTGAGTTAAAAAAATGGATTAATATTGAATGTTTAAATATTAATCAGTCAACTGAAAACCGGAAAAAGAATTAACTGGCTACAATCAGTGGAAGATTTAGAACAACGATTACTTCCATGATTAAGATAATTTACATAAAATTTAAACAATTGGAACTGAGGTTTTTAAGATTCACAGCCCAATCCAATGTCCCGGATTTTTTGGAATACCGGAATAAAATCGACGAGGATAAAACACTTTTGTTAAACTCTTTATCTTTAGAAAGAGACCCATTCTTAGAAAAGCTTATCCTAACTTTTTTAAGAAATTCGGAAATTCTATGAGAGAAGGAGAAACAAGAATTAAAGACCAGATCTTAAAATATGAAAGATACACAAAGTGAAGATCTATTGATATTGGTGGATGAAAATGACAGGGAGTTGGGTGTATTGGGAAAACTACCAGTACACCGAAAGGGGCTGTTGCACCGGGCATTTTCCATTTTCATTTTCAACTCTCATGACGAATTGTTGCTGCAACAAAGGGCCGATGGAAAATACCATTCAGGAGGCCTGTGGACCAATACCTGTTGCAGCCACCCAAGGCATAGGGAAGAAACTTCCCAGGCTGTTCATAGGAGGCTAAAAGAAGAAATGGGCATGCAATGTGACTTAGAGTTCCAATTCAGTTTTATTTATAAAATGCCCTTTGCCAACGGTTTAACAGAGCATGAGCTGGATCATGTGTATTTTGGCAGGAGCGATGGTCTTCCCCAACCTGATAAGAGCGAAGTTAAAAACTGGAAATATATAAGTTTACCCAAACTGAAAGAGGAAATGGATTTGAACCCGCACCATTTCTCTGGCTGGTTGAATATTTGCCTTCCAAAAGTGATGGAACATTTTATACCAAAAGAGCCTTCCCATTAATGCAGACCTACCACTTTAAAACAGAACAGTTCCTATATATAGATATTGAAAAGGCCTGGGATTTCTTTTCATCGGCCAAAAACCTTGCTTTCATTACTCCACCAGAAATGAAATTCAAGATCAAAACTGAACTGGGGGATAAGGGCATTTATGAAGGCATGCTTATTGATTATACGGTAAGGCCTTTATTTGGCGTTCCTTTGCATTGGCAAACTGAGATATGTGAAGTAAAAGAACCTTTGTTCTTTAAAGATAGGCAATTAAAAGGCCCTTTTCGTTTATGGGAGCATTCGCATTCCTTTGTTGAAAAAGAGGAAGGTGTACTGGTTAAGGATCATGTGAAGTATCAAATGCGTTTTGGGGCTATGGGCAAAATCGCCCATGCATTGGTTGTAAGAAAAAAAATCGAGAGCATCTTTACCTTTCGTAAAGAAATTTTAAAAAGAACATTAGAAGACAATGGAAGCGATACTGATTAATATTATCATTAAGAAGAAGTTCAACATTCAATGAAGTGCCGGTTGCATGGCAATAAGTAGATCAAGTCGCCGACTTGATCTTACCCAAATAAGATTATCCCGCTGCGGTTCATGCCTTCACAAATCCCGGCATGTCATTTGTCATGACAAAAACGATGGCAGGACGCAAAAGAACCACCATTTCCTGGCTTGACAAGACAATAGGTTACATTAACAACCCCTCTATTAAATTTAATATGCCCCAATCGGAGAAGCAAAACAAGCAACAAATTAAAGAACTGATAGAACTGAATGATGAACTGGAAAATTATTTCAGGAACACGATCATTCCCCAACTCTTTGTAGATGCCAATTTGATCCTGCGAAAGTTTACTCCCTTGGCCATGAAACAGTTTAGTATTTCCCCTGACGATATTGGAAGGTCAATGGAAGAGTTGTTAGAAAATATCCGCTATTCAACCATTATTGAAAATATTAATGAGGTTATTGATACGGAAGAAGCTTTTGAGAAAGAGATTCAAACCTCCGACTTCAGATGGTTTCAGATGAACATTATTCCTTACCTCGTCCAAAAAAAGAACAAGACCAATGGGGTTATCATCACTTTTATTGACATTACCGACCGGATGAAGTCACTAAAAGAACTGGAGAAATTAAACGCCTCCCACGAAACATTTATTTATTCGGTTTCCCATGACCTTAAAGCCCCGCTAGCAAATATTGAAGAACTTGTAAAATATTTGGTTCAATCATTCGCCGACCTAATGGAAAAATTCGATACAGATAACGAGGAGCACAAATCTATTGAGACTATGCTGAATAAATCCGTCAATTCGATGAAGGATATTATCAATGAACTCTCGGAAATTACAAGGATTGAAAGCAATTATAAGGAAGAGGTGGAGACTGTGAGGTTCGAAAACATTATTAATGAAGTTAAAATAACCCTCAACGATAGAATTGTTGATAACAAAGCCCTTATTTATGTTGATATTAAAGAACCGGAAATAGAATTTCCCCGGAAAAATCTCAGAAGCATCATTTATAACCTATTGAGCAACGCCATTAAATGCCAATCACCTAATAGAACCCCGGAAATACATATAAAAACCGAAAAGGTTGACGGAAGTATACAGATATCAGTGAAAGACAATGGCCTTGGGATTGCGGATGATAAAAAAGATCTCCTCTTTACTGCTTATTTCCGCCTTGAAAAAAAAGTGGAAGGGACAGGTATCGGTCTATACCTTGTAAAAAAATCATTGAGAATGAAGGCGGGGAGATCATGGTCAACAGTAAAGTTGGTGAGGGCTCGGAATTTATTGTATCTCTGAAACCAAATGTTCAGAAAAATATCCCTAACAAATAATACGGTTGTAGCCAAATAAACCCTCCTTACGCATTCTCCTCCTTTTTTCCCCAGTTCAAACTACCAATACCTTTGCTTAAAAGACCCGTGATGGTACCGATCAGGCCGATTACTCCACTTACGTAAGCAGAAGTCTTATTAAGTACGGAAGGATCATAATAGCTGATAAGCGCAATGGAAAGAAAGATAAAACTAAACGCAGCAGTCCGGATATTTGCCACATTGCCATGCCTTCTCTCATCCTCCTTGAAAATCCTTATTTCCCTTTCAGTAATTATGAGGATCACAAAATTTCTAAAGCTCCTGGAAAAAAGAACCAGGCCATCTTCATTTACATTAAGGGTAAATATCCCTTTTTGGATAAGATCGGTAAGGGTATCACGGTTAGTGAAATTGATGAATCCTTCCTGCGCAAAATAATAGACCATCTTCCTTTCTTTCTGATCCAATTCATTCCATATGTTGATGTAAAATCCTTTATTGTGCCTTTGTATGGTCAATAAACTTTTTTCAAATCTCTCTTGGCTCATTTTACTGTCCAGCGGATCCCTGCTGATCTCTTCCGTGATGATGGCGCTTAGTTGCTGGGAATTGGAACCATAATTTACCTCATTTTCTAAAATCTTCACTTTTGAATCCGTGAAAAGTGGGCTTTCTTTACTTTTTGAAAATTGCATTTTCTCAACCATCTCCATCTCTTCCATGGGAAGTGAAGCATAAGGAAGCTTAAATACCCTTTTTTGAAAATTGATCGTAATGGTGTAGCTGATGAAGCCTGCAAAAACTTCACTGAAGATTAATTTTTCATGCGAGTCCTTTGAGTTACTCATCAAGTCTTTTAAAGAGGATCCAGAGGTGATAAATAAGGGCTTTTGGGAGGAGTTGTAATGATAAAACAGCTCCAATAAAGGAGCATTCAGTTCAAAAACATTTTTACAACAGTGGATATTTTGCAAAATCACCACCTTTTTCCAGTCTATCAATTTTAAATCCTCGAGTTGGGGGTGTTCTATAAAATCGTACAGAAAAATATCCTCGGGTTGTAATTTAAATTGATATAGTATCCAATTCACCCCTACCTGGTTATCAATGCTGATGATAAAATTCTTCAGAGAATACTGGCATGCTTCTGGTAACCGATACCGGCTATGGGTGAAAAGATACTCTGTAAGAAAAATCCTTTGAGTTAGAAATACCACCAGGATAAAAAGAAAAAGGAGTAGGATCATTGTCCCTAATATTTGGATTTTGTTGAAAAGGTCCTGATTAAAGCCCAATCCCGTTGCGGGGGGCAACCATGAATAATCCCCGTTGCCATTTAATTGATAGACATTTTCCCTACTAAAGGAGTTTTCAATGACTGCCTGGTCCGGAGCTAAAAAATTATTGATCCATTTTTCATCCTGATCTATAATTTCACTAAAAGAGGTTCTTCTGATTTCTTCATATTTACTTATCAAACTTTCAAAATCCGGATGTAGGTTTTGGGGAATGTAATTTACACTATTTTGGGATTGATTCCAGATATAGTCCTCGTGGTGCGTTATGGTCCGGTGGATCACATACCCCGGAATAAGTCCAATAAGTACTGTCCATAAAGTAAAGCTTATAGCGAATATCCGCTTATCATCGTTTACCCGTGAAATCCTATACCAAACCTTGGAAAATCTTCTATAGAAGACTTTTTGTAAAGGGAAGAAGTTAAAATTGATGGTTTTGGTACGGGCTTTAGAAAATTCTCTTTTGAATATCCATCCCAGAAGGATGAGCTGGGTTATTAAAATCAAAACCACGAAAAAAGGGATAGGTCTTGAGCTAATTCCCAGATAATAACCTAAAATGACAAAATTTGATAAAAACAATAAAATGGCGGGTAAGATGAAATTAAACCCGGCATTACTCATCCGTTGATGTTGTTTTGGAAATATTAAAATAAATTTTGAAAGGGAAGCATGTATGGCAAATAAGGTCGAAAATAAAAACACCGCAAAAATATCCATTTTGACCAAATTATAGATGATGATAAAGCCGATGATATTAAAAAATAAAATGTAATTGAGTATAATGAACTGATTTCTTTTTCCGGAGGAAGGGCCAAGCCAGGAGTAGGAAAATGATTTGATATTCAAATAAATGCTTTGTTTATTGGCCAGTGAATTCAAAAAAGAAAGAAGGATCAGCAAAGAAAAATAAGCAATAAAAAAAGCAGAGGCCTCAATGGCCGAAAGTGAAGTCTTTGCATGCTGAAGGCTTTTATCAACCAAAAAAAGAACCCAAAGAGGCTGATCAAAATGATCCATGTTGATTTGAGTCAAAATTCCGCCATATTCATATCCATTTACATATAAGGGAATTTTCCAAGTAATGCTGTCCGCTGAATAATGTTGGTTATTGGTTAAGAGGGTATTGATTTCGGTCCATTTTTTTTCTCCTATGGCTTCCTCCAGATTACTGACAGAAATTTTGATCTTATCACTGTGAAAAATAATTTTACCATCCGTTTTGAAAATAAAGAAACGCTCATCTTTTCTACTGGTTTTCAATAGGGAATCCAATTTAAACGTTAATGCTTTACCTTTGGAACCAGGAAGGTTTTTACTGATTACCCCTTCCAATCTTCCTGTCCCTTGGGAATAATGGGCACTAATAAATGATTTTGGGGACAGTTTGCCTTCTAAAACGTTTTGCACATAATCTCTTTTTGCTATGGATACGAAAGGTTTATCGAAATGTAAACTGTCCCTCAGGCTGTTCAGCTTCATTCCTACAATCATCCCGTTTGAGTCAAATTCAATCAGCTCGTTAGTAAGATGTACAAAGGATCCCTCATTGGGAGCTTCATCTTCCAGAATATGTAAAAAAGGGGCTATTTGGGCAATAAAATCTTTCTCAATTCTAAAAATTTTTTCAGGATATCCTTTTGCCTGACTTTGGTGCCTAATAAAGGAAATGGAAAATCCAAGTATCAACGTCAACATGATCAATGATAACCCTACTCCGTAAACTTTAGCTCTTGAAAGGGTATCACCTGTATCCAATTTTATGATACTCAAAATGGGAATACTTGAGAGAATAAGGAATAAACCTATAATAAAAGCACTCAGCAGGTTAAAATCAATACGAAGGGCTACCTTACTGAAATGTTCACTTTCTTTTGCGCCGAGCATATAAAGATCTTGGGATCCCAGTTTCAATTTAGTGGAAAAGATCTCCTGGTCCACAGAGGAAATATTTAATCTAAAATGCCGGTTCCCTACTTCTGAAAAAGTTCCATTTTCCCCTTCTCCATCAGGATCAACAGACGAAGAAATATTTCCCCTTGATAATTGGGGATGGAACAAATCCAATCCAATAGCTTTCGAAGGATATAAAATAGTACCTGAGCTGTCCGTGATATAAATGGCATCAAAAAAATCATCATTTAAATTATGCTTCATCAACTCGTACATATCAATGGCATGGGTAACCTTAAATGTTCTTGATGTACCAGCGTCTTCCCAATTCCCCACAAAATTAAAGTTAGGATCCACTTTCAATATTTCAATCAACTTTTTGAGGGAATCCGCTGAAGTATAATTTAAACTTCCATAGTCCAATTCAAACATGTGATTTTCCTCAATAATCAATGTACTATCTGATTGATGAAGGTAAATACGTACTGTATCAACATAGTTGCCCCTCAGTTCTGACTCCTGCATCAATTCTATGCGGCTGATCTTAAACCTCTTTTCCTGATCAAATATTTCAACCATTCTTTTGGCTGGATCATCTTCCCCTGAGATTTTACTGTAAAAATATCGCCTTAAATAAGAATCCAACTGTCCATGATAATTATCAAAAGTCTCCAGAAAATTTTGCTTGGTAAGGGCAATGCTTTTCATGGATTGTAGCCGCAACTGCTTCTTGTTTTCTTTGCTTTGCTGGAAAAGAAAAGCGGCTATCAGAAAAACAGCGCCAAACAAAAACACCCATTGCCTTAGATTTTTAAAATTCATAGCACTCTGCTTAAGAGATGGGAACGGCTTCCTCCAAACGTGGCATTTTTTATGCCTCAAAAATTTTAATCAATTTAATCAAAAAATAATTATAAATCATTAAAAAACGGTAATTTGACAGCGGCTAACCTCGCCACCCCAGGCATGATTATTGTTTACAAAAAAAATTTATTGAAATAGAGGTTAAACAGGATTTAATGCAAACGCTCCGGCTGAACGTGAATGAATCAGATGTCAAAAAAATAAAAATTGCCCGCTTGGAGAGAAATGGAGATATAAGTTTTCTTTTTAAAAATGAATGAAAAAACTCTAAACAGCCCCAGTTTGACACCTGGGGCTTCAATCTTGGCCATATATAGGATTTTTTTAAACCCCATTATTTCTGGATAGATATCCTTCCGGAACTGATGGATCCCGAAACCGTAATATTTGAACGGTTGTTTATGTTTAGATTTTTTCTGGTTTTGGTATCTCCTACTTCCAGACCACCACTACTGGAAGACAAATCAAAATTATAATCATCCAGGTTACTGTCAGTCTGTACTACAAAGGAACCCGAAGAACCATTAAAGCGGGTGTTTTCCCCTAAACCAGCGTGAGCGGCCTTTATTCTTCCGGAAGATACTGTAAGACTGCCCAGTTCCCCGATTTCCTCCAAAGTTATGCTACCGGAACTGAGCGATCCGTTTACTGTTCCATCCACTTCAGAAATATGGTAAGAGCCGCTGGAAGCCTCTACAGATACATCTCCGTTCACCTTTGAAATATTGCCTCTTCCTGAAGATATCTTGCCTATCAAGTGGCCATTAATCCCTTCTATTTCCAATTTGCCGGAAGAAGCGGTCAAATTGATCCTGTCACTGCTCAGTTGCCTGGCCTCAATTCTACCGGAACTAATGCTCAAATCAATTTTGTCACTTTTTACATTGGAGATAAACATGGGTCCAGAACTGTTGTTGACCTGCAATTTCATATTTTCTGGTCCTGTTAGGCTAATGAAGCCTTTGCTCTTGAAGTTGCCCCAGCCATTTGAATTCCCTCGCCTTAGCTCTACCCTGAGCCTTTTCCCTTCTACCTTATAAATGATTTCCAGACCATTTTCCCTATTGGATTCCAGGTAGGCATTTAAGAAGACATCAGAAGCCTGATCACTTCCTTCGTAGGTCACTTCCAAGGCTCCGCCTTTGATCACTATCTCTTCTATTCCGTCAAAAGTTTCTTCAATGTCAGAAACGACGTGCATTTGAGACATGCCACAAGACGGCAAAATCATGCATGTTATCAGCGTTGCGCTTATTATTTTAAATGGTTGGTTCATTGTTTCCGGTGTTTGGGTCAGTAGTTTGGCCAGTGGCTTGATCAATATCAAATCCTTTGTACCCATTGGACATCATTGATAAAGTTTCATGGGCTATTTTCATGTTAAATTCATAAGCAAGGCTTTTGTAATTGACCAAATCGACAATGGTACCGATAAAACAAAGCCCTATTGTGAAGAAATATAAAATCCCTAAACCTATCTGGCCTAAAATAAACCGGTGCAATCCTGCAAATCCAAAAAATCCTAAAAGGGTGAGGATCAAAATCATTTGGCTGTCTTTTCTTCGAGCCCTATAGACTTGGGCAAATAGATGAGCTTGCTCATCATTCATGCTTTTAAGGATCCCCTGTATATATCCCAGTTCCATTCCTTCCAGTTCAGGAAGATGTTTCAATACATTAGCCATAATTGTTTGTTGTTTTTAAATGTTTTATGATTTCGAATATCCTGAAAATGATCACCACCAATGCAAAACCAGCCAAGGGATGCATCTCCCATGAAGCTATAAAGTTGCCTTTCATCAACAAACCAATGGACCTGCCCAACCCACATCCCGGACACCACTTCACTCCCAGGTTGTCGAGAGGACATAAACTATAGTGGCTTCCGTAAGGATCAAAAAGCCAAAGGCTGATCAAAGCACCGCACCAGAAGATCAGTTCGATGGGCAGTTTCTTTATTTTGTCCATCAGGTTTTTCATTGGCAGGAAATGTACGAAAAGAATGCCATTTCCGAAAATGCTGTTTAAAAGCACTGAGAAGTATATTCCAGGAAAAAAGTGATCGGTTTTAATACGACTATGTACGGATTTGGACAATAAGGATTTACCCTACATTACCCAGCACTGACTCCACTTTCCACTATTTCCCAATACACATTCTTCTTTGAGCCTTCCTGGAAAAATAAAGGTTAGGAATATTATGTTTGAAATATTGACCACAGCATGTACGGAGGTAATAGAGGAAAGAAAAACTCCCTGCATTTCCGTAATAAAAAAAAGAAACCACAGAGGCGCAGAGCATCATGCAGAGAAAAAATCAATCTGTGATAATCCGTGGAATCTGTGGTAAGCAAAAGATCTTTATCAAAATTTAACCACAGATTGGCACAGAGAAATAATAAAACACGCTCTACCTCCGTTGTAAAAAAAAAAAAGAAACTACAGCGCACCCAAGAGGTAAAGAGAAACCCCTCCCTTCGTTCCTCCGGCCTCTATAGTCTCCCCTCCCTTCGTCCAGATCATTACCTTTGTTCCATTTGGATCTTCAGCAAGGAAGACGATGCCTTATCCAGATAAATACTGCAATCCGAATGTTCTTGTAAGATGCTGGCAGGATGCAAGTTACTTGTCTCGTTTTCAAGGCAATTCTTCACTGCTTTTGCTTTTCTTTCATCAGGAACGGAACAGATAATATGTTTGGACTTCAAGATCTGCTGAATTGACATGCTTATGGCCTGCTTGGGAACATCCTCCAAAGTTTCAAACCATCCTTCGTTTAACTGTTGCATTCTGCAAGGCTTATCAAGATCCACGACCAAATACGGCTTTTCAGTCTTGAAATCTGCAGGGGGATCATTAAATGCCAAGTGGCCATTTTCCCCTATTCCCACCAATGCCACATCTATAGGGTGTTTGGAGATAATTTCTCCCAACCTTTGGCATTCCTTTTCCGGATGTGTTTCCCCATTGATCAAATAAACTGATCCCAACGAATCTATTTTATCAGTAAACCTTTCTTTTAGATATTTCCTAAAACTTGCTGGGTGTGAAATCGATATACCAATGTATTCATCCAAATGGAAAACATTTACTTTCTGCCAGTCGATCCCCTCTTCCAACAATTGCCGGAGGGTTTCAAACTGACTGGTTCCGGTAGCCAGGATGACATTGGCAAAACCTTTTTCTTTTATTGATTCACGTATAAGCGCAGCAGCAGTTTTACCAGCAGCTGTACCTAATTCCCGGGGATCATCTGATTGAATAACTTTCATTTTTATTGCTTTTATTGTTTCTGGGACTATATTGATGTTTTTTTTGATTGGGCATTTCATTCATGGCCCGTTTCACACTTCAAGTTTATTTTATCCATTCCTGATAATTATAAGAATTTCCCTCAAAATTGGAATCGCCTTTAAATTCACCTGCCCCCACCTCGCCTATGCCAATCATATCGGGGGCCAATACTGTAAAACCGCTTTTTACAAACCATTCTATCTCCACATAGCCTGAAAGTTTTTTGGCAGCTTCCACTACCCTGCTGAAATCTGTAGTTGGTTCCGTTCTTGAATCACTCCATTGGGAGATCAACTTTTCTGTATCTTCCCGGTTCAGGCTAAATACCCTTTCCCCCTCCAAGGAGGTTGAGATTTGGCCTGTTGAGGTAACCTGTATATCTTCATCACTTAAAAGTTCCACCTCTTCATCCTTAGGAGCACCGGGATTATCCAAATGATGCTGAAAAAAGGCATACATGGCTTCGCGGTTTTTTGGGGTAGAGGCATGCCCTGCATCATCTTCCACCATACTAAAATTCTGCTCCTCACCATAGGCTTCATAAATGCCGGAAACTTCTTTAGCAGTTTCCCTGGCCCCCTGAATGCTAAAAATATCACGGGTAGTCGTGATCATCAAGGTCGGCTTTGGCGCCCTGACGATCAGCAAATCGGGCTGATCCAAACCTTGGGCAATCCCATGAAGGAAATTCTGCTCCGCATCCTGTGGCCCATTGGTCTCCAATAATCTGGTAAAATTGGTGATATAATTTTCCGGAGCAGCAGCATCGATACGCTCATCTATAGCCGCAATATAAGAGGATTGTGTGCCTCCTCCCGAGCGCCCAGTGATTCCTATCCTTTCGGGATCGACCTCCTCTCGTGTAAGCAGGTAATCCACAGCCCGGATGCCATCCCATATCATATACATCGCTTGGGATTTTCCCGAAATAAAAGCCTGGGCTCCAGGGTAAGCCAGATGCTTGTACAAAGAATGGGGGGCATCGCTGAAATGGACCCAATTATCCTGGAGCACATTCAGGTCATCTTGCGCCTGCACCAAGGGATTTACCAGCACAAGGGTCAAAATCACTGACCATATCCTTCTGGTAAATGCTGACTTTTTAATTTTATTGGAAAGTAAATGCTTCATAGGTTGGATTGGTGGTATTGTTAAAGTCCACAGCCTCGACTGTCAACAGTCCACAGCTTTATTTTAAGTATTAAATGCAAAGTTGGGTTCATCTCTTTGTCCCCAGGTCTCTTAGTCACTCCGTTCGCAGTGGGAAGCCTTCCCATGTGCTGTCAAGCTGGGGACACGTTTTAATGACTGCTTTTTTGGCCATCTATTCAATTGCCGTTTGGCTATAGCCAACGGGAAAGTGGACAAGTATCCTTATGGCTTTAGCCACATTATCCCGGACGGTCCTTCTAATGTGGCTAAAGCCGGAGTTTTCTCCCATCCCTTTCCCCACACTGATGGACGGGGCAATACCTTAAAATTCACTGCAATACCCCTTATACTTGATACTTGAGATTTGAGACTTGATTCTTTATACCTTGTACTAGTATTACGCTTTTTGTGCCAATGGCTGGAGTTCTGTCAAATCAGCTATTCTTACAATTTTTCCACTTTCAATACTGTTGCGGGCAGCAATTCCTATCAGTGCTGACATAGCCCCATCCCGTGATCCGGCAGATTGTTTGAATTGGTCCGGGCTATTGGGATATCTGAAAATTTTGTCTTTCAGGCGGGGGTCGGATCCACCATGGCCACCTGATTGAGGAATCACCTGTATGGTATTTACATTGCCAAAAAGATTGGTAATGGTGATTTCCTGATAAGGGGGTACTCCTGTTGGCATAGAAGATTTAATCCATGCGTCGAGTCTTCCTTTTGTACCATTGATGGCCAAACGATATCCTTCATAGGGAGAAAAAGCGGTCAAAGAATAATTTACCGGTACCCCATTGGCATATTTGTACTGAACGGACATGGTATCATAAATATCTATTTCTTTACGGAAGACACAACCATCACGTAGGTATCCATCATGTTTTTCATGCTTTACATAAAGGTCCATAGATCGGGAGTCCTGGGTGATGTCCCAATAAAACCGGCACTGGTCTTTATGGGGACAGGGACGGCAATGGGAATGGCTGATCGGGCTGTTTTTTTGTCCATAAAAATCCAGGGAACCATAGGCAAAAATTTCTTCCGGCTCGGAATCCATCCAATAATTCAACGCATCAAAATGATGGGTGGCCTTATGCACCAACAGGGTTCCCCCAAATTCTCTTTCCCCATGCCAACGCCTGAAATAGCTGGCCCCATGACTGGTATCCAGGTACCAATTGAGATCAACCGATTTAATATCCCCAATTTCCCCGTCTCTAAGAAGTTCCCAAATCTGTTGAACATAGGGGGTATATCTCATATTAAAGGTTACAATCAATTTTTTTCCTGACCTTTTTTCCGCATCAAAAATCGCTTGGCATTTTTTTTCATCGGTGGTCATGGGCTTTTCGGAAATAACAGTCAGTCCATTATCCAGTCCTTTGATAATATATTCGTGGTGGGTGGAATCTGTTGTAGTGACTATTAAGGTATCAGGTTTGGTTTCTTTGAGCATCTTGTCAAAATCCGTATACACGGGACAATCGACTTTCATCTGCTCTTTTGCATAAGCTACTCTTCCGGGATTGATATCGCATAGGCCAACAAATTCGAGTATATCATTATATTCAGCTTGAACGGATGTTCCCCACATTCCAATCCCCCGGCCTCCCGTTCCTACCATGGCCACTTTTTTTTTGGGTGCATTGGCCCCAAAAGTCATTATAGGGGACAACATGGTAGATGCAGCAAGTAATCCTGTATTTTGAATAAATTTTCTCCGGTTTAATAAATCCATAACTATAATTTTTTATTTTGTAAAAGTCAATATAAGATAAAGGAAACAAATCGCCCTACCATTTTTATTTTAAGGCCCGGATTTATGGTATGAAAGAAATTTTACCGGTTTGGTTGCACAATCTTCTTATTTTTTCAAATTCTGCCTGATATTCCTGCAGGGCGCTTTCGTTTATGCTATTACCGGACATGGTTACGGGATGGATAAACGTTATTTCCTTACCAGCAAGTGCCGTGGCCAGGGAAATATCCCCCCAATTGAGAAAGCCGGGCAGGTGAATGCCCATACTGAAAAAGTCAATGTCTTCCCTGGTATCAAATAAATAACTCGCTGGTGCCTTCCTTACCGTCAGTTCATCTATATTTCCTTCTTCTATGGCACATAAGAACAAAGCGGCCAATCCTGCTTCTTTGCTGCCATCCATAGTTAATCTTTGGGGTTGGTAGGTGTCTTCTATAAATTTTGAGACAAGGCTTATTTCTTTGGCCCACTCCCCCAGAATTGTTTTTCCCAACCATAAATCCGCTCGGGAAAGGGTGTGAAACTGGGACAATCGAGTGGTTGCTGTATCCACAGGGGAAGCAGCTTCCCCTGTGCCAGAAAGTTCAACAATTACAATACCGGATCCCTTCTGCTGTAATTCCTCCAATAAAGAGGAAGGGATGCCGTGTTTCCCTTTTGTATTGGAAATCAGCGTATATCCTTCGGTATTATTTTTCGGTGCCTGATGTAATAATGGGATAAGCTTATGGTCAGAGGTTTCCAAAGCCATCCTGTCCCAGCCCTCTTTACTGGTAAATTCATGAACTTTGAGGAGTTCCGCATCCTCATCTATTTGAAGCATGTTGCGTAATTCCACTTTCTTCTGTTCCTTGTCAAAGTTCTTTTGGTTCAAATATTCCCTTCTCAGTTCTTCTCCCCTTATCCTGCTATACTCATCCGTACTTTTAACCAATGGATCTCTTTTACCTTCTT
Organism: Anditalea sp.; assembly: GCA_040905145.1. Lineage (GTDB taxonomy): Bacteria > Bacteroidota > Bacteroidia > Cytophagales > Cyclobacteriaceae > DATGMS01. The sequence goes on along the minus strand of JBBDSC010000037.1, from coordinate 25,590 downwards.
CAAATACCATTAACTGTTCCTCAGGCAAAAGTTCAAAGGGTATTTCTTTTCTTGAAGCGCCTGTACCCTTTTCTTTCAGATGCAAATCAAACCATCCCAACATGACTTCCCGGTCCTCCTCCCAATATCCGTGCGTAAGATCAAAAAGTTCATAGCTTATATGATTTTCCACCCCATATAGATCAAAGATAGGCTTGGCATTATGAAAGCTCCTTAACATTTCAGCCGGATAAAAGGTAGGGTTACTATCCTGGTGATGATTGCACATCTTAAGTGCCCTTGGGGCAAATAAGGCCAACACCCCGGATGTTTCGGTAAAGGTCAAGCCATCAGGTAACAATTCGCAGACACAATTGGATCTCATCACAGCAGATTCGAAAGTGCCTACACTTACAATGGGCAAGGCGGCTTTTACCCGTTCGTCAAGAGCAGCAAACCACATCGTCTGGTTTCCTCCCCCACTGGCTCCTGTGGCCCCGATTTTTTCCGCATCCACATAAGGCAAAGAAGTAAGCAGATCAACTCCCCTCATGTTGTCGGAAACCTGTACGCCTAGCAGGGTCTCCCCTATGTTCATTAAGGAAGCTCCTAGATTAGCTCCATGATATTCAAAATCCCCATGGGTGGTCGTCCTTTCTCCTGATCCCCAAGGATCAATGCTCAGACATACGTAACCATTAAGGGCAAGGCTGTGTCCGATATGCTGGGGACCAGACGTATCTATTTTACCTTTTCTCCAATGTCCAATCATATTTACAACGGCTGGAAATGGCCCCTTTCCTTCAGGAATATACAGATTGGCCGTGGCGTAAACTCCGGGACGGGTCTGAAAAAAGATATTTTTGATGACATACCCTTCCATCTGAACCGTCCCGGTTTCCCTCATGTCCAATGGGAGATCATGATCAACGTGTAACCTGCTTTTTTTGATGATTTTTTCCCTTAGTATTTTGCGGGCCGCTTCCCATTCCTCCAAGCTGGCGGGTAACTGATGGGTGGCAAATTTTAATTTCGCCTCATTCCTTAAATTACTTTCGATCAAATCTGACCTGTTGTCTCCAAGGACGTCAGGCAGGCTGTCTGCAGGACTTGCCATAGAAGACCAATCCTCTTTATAGGAGCCTTCTGTAGCAAAAAGAAGTGTAATGGAAATGATTAAACCGATACCAAGTAAAAATATTCGTTTCATAGAATAATAGTTTTTAAAAGAAGTTGATTGATGTTCATCCTGAACAGCATTAAAGGAGCACCCCTGTATTTCCACCCTGAGCCAGGGTGATGTCCACAGGCGTATTGTCCTGCCAGGATCCTCCGGTAAAATCGGGCACATCAATGGAATTGGATCGATTGGCTACTGACCATTCACTTAATGGAAATATTGAACTCCAAAGAGCGGCATCATAAACATCCTGATCAAGGGGCAAACCATTTCGGAGGCAATCAATCAACCGCCAATCCATTAAAAAATCCATTCCGCCGTGTCCTCCGACTTCTTTGGCCAATTGTCCCATCCTTTTAACAATTTCAGGCTGATACTTTTCTTCCAGGGATTTGATTTCCTCCTCAGAAAGCCAGCCTTCATGGCTCGTGGCAATCCTGCCTGATAGAGGATATTTCATGGCCACTCCTTTGGTGCCGCTGACCAAATGTATCCGGGAATAAACCCTCGGCGAAGTTACATCGTGCTGCAACATAATGGTCCGGCCCTTATGGGTCTTTATGGTGGAGACATTCATGTTCCCCCTATAAGGCATGCCCACAAATTGTTTATAGAAGCTGTCTTTATCCGCCAGATCTTTTGCCATGTCCCCCATCACAAAATCATTGCTTGAAACCGAGACCATAAAATCCATTTTATCACCACGGTTCATATTCATCACCTGGCAAATCGGTCCCAGTCCATGGGTGGGATAAAGATTACCGTTCCTGCTGGCATTGTGCCTGAAACGCCACATGTTCCATCTCTCCTTATTGAAAAGACCCGGTAATAAATCATGGATGTAAGCTCCTTCACCGTGAATAATTTCCCCGAAAAAGCCCTGTCTTGCCATATTCAAGGTCATCAGCTCGAAGAAATCATAACAGGTTAATTTGAGAAAATCCCTGCGGTTATTTTTCATAGTTCGTTAATTGTATAAGTTTTGCGGCTGATGGACATGCCGTCGTTTTCAGGAGTCTTAACCGGCTAAGTCGGCCAAAGTGGCCATCCATGTCATATACCCAATATTTAATGTCCCCTCTAAATTCCAGCAGCTAACTTACACCTTCTCCCAATTAAGGATTCTTTTAGCGTTGCCACGGTAAAGTGCCTCTAGTATTGGTGCCGGCAGTTCAAGACCATAATATCTCCACCATATCCGGCCTTGCATGTGCTCGTCCGCACTTTCCAACAACCGCCACCAGTTCTGGTACATCCCTTTATCCATGCCCATGTCGGTCCCAAACATAACACGGGTTGAATATTTTGAAAGGAACTTAGCTGCCGCACGAGGTTGTCGCCCCACTTCATAGTCGCGAGCCGAGATATCCAGGTACAGGTTGGGATACTGGTCCATCGTACTGCCAAGCCTCTTAAGGTCATGGCCTAAATTGGCCAAATGACACGCGATGAATGTCGTCTTCGGATGCTTCTCCAGCATGCGGGGCAGAACAGCCAACAATTCCCCATGTGACAGTCCCTCCTCACCATATTGGTTAAATTGCTGAAAAATAGGCGTACGCTCCTGAAACACATCCGGCGGTTCCCAGGAAGAAGGATGGTCAGCTATGTGGACATTCACAGGCAGATTCAGCTCTGCACATTTGTTCCAGAAGGGGTCCAAACGGGCATCGTCGAGATGTAACCGCTCTTCCGGGGCCAACTTGGGATCCCTTGTTAAGCCAAATCCCTTGTCGGTCACCTCACCAACACCACGTGCTCCCATTCTATAACAACGCTCCAACTCCGCCACAGCCCGCTCCGGATAGTCGGGTTTATCTATATCAATCATTTCTACGCCACAGTACAGCTGAAACCGATCAGGATACGGCTCCAGATACATTTCCATGAGTCTGTCGAATTCAGTGCCTGTTGCCACCGTCAGTACCACTGATTTCTCAACGCCAGTCTCCTCCTGAGTCTTGACCCAATCGACCAATGCTTCCTCTGTGGTCTTACCCTCGGCACTTTCTGGATAATGGTGCACATGAACGTCAATGACTGGATATTTTGCCTTCGGTAGGAAGGTCTCTTCGGCAACCACCGAGGACCTTGGAGCATAATCCTTGAGCAGCACAGGGTCCATTGGACCAGGGCCATCGGGAACTCCCGGACCGCTCCATGCACCGTATTTCACCTCACGCCACTCCGGATCTGAGTTCCAGTCCTTGTTGGATATACTTTTCTTACCTTCACCTGAACTGCATGATGGCAGTATACTGGCTCCGGCTGCGCTGAGCCCGGCAAGCCCAGCATGCTTTAAAAAATCTCTCCGGTTGCTTTTCATCGTAATTTTGGATTAGTAGGATTTAAGTTTTCTAATTAGCCAAAGCTTTATTAATTTTTTACGCTATTCATTTAAGTTATAATCAGAAAAAATCTGCCACTGCAAAATAGGCGGTAATTAAGCTGAACAAAATCACCGCTAATAATCCTATATTCATCTTAGACCCCGCCACATGTTCTTTCATAAGGTACTTTTGATTGATAAGGAAAAATATAGGGATGGCTACAGCAGGTAAGATAAGTGCTTGGAATGCCTGCGAAAACACCATCAGAATGGGTGGCCTTGCATCTAAAAACTCCATCCCGAAACCGAACAAAATCCCAATAAGGCCTAAGGTACGATACATGGTTGATCGGACGTTCCGTTTTTTACCCATGTAATCACTGATCAACCAGGGTGCGATCAAGACGATAGGGAAAACAGTTGAAATTCCCGCCCCTGCTATTCCCAGGATTAAAATAAAAGCGGCTATTTTTCCCCCTAAGGGTTCAAAAAGAGCTATCATTTCTACAGTATCGTTCATTTCCAATCCCATCACATGCAAAGTTCCTGCGGAAACCGCCATAATGATCACACTTAATATGAACATCAGCGAGGCAGAAACCCCCGCATCTTTCTTTTCGTTTTTTAGGTCGCTGATGGTCCAGCCTTTTTCTGCCACTACCGTACTTCTAACAATGAATACTGCTGCAGAACAGGTAGTTCCTGCTATGGCTGCAATGAGGCGCAACACGCCCGGTTCATCTGGAATAGAGGGTGCCAGACCTCCCATTATAGTGGAGACACTCGGTTTGACCAAGAAAAACACCACCACGAAAGATATAACCATTAATATCACAAAGAATATCAGGAATTTTTCAAAAACTATGTAACTCCCATACCACAACAGCAAAGACAAGCCTATCACCAATACAAAGGTGATCCATAAGGTACTGAATCCATCCCCGCCAAATAGGAGTTTGGAGCCTTCCTGCAACAGATCAGCAACAATCCCAAAGATTCCCATCAGGGCCATGATCTCCCCGATGATCAAGGCAACAATAATGTAGATAGCTAAAGCCGGACCGGATTTTATTTTATTTTTAATGTTAAACAAGGCCGTATTTCCGGTAACCAACGTGGTTTTGCCGTACGCTACCATAAGGATATAAGTGAAAATGCAGGACAGGGCGAGGGCCCAGGTAAGGTTCATACCATATTCCGCACCCACTTTGGCCATGGTGGTTATACTCCCAGTGCCTATATTATAGCCGATCAAAAATATTCCAGGTCCTAATACACTAAGCCCTTTGCCAAATTTCTTCAAAAAATTGTTGTCCTTCATGTGTATAGAATTGAATATGAATTTTATCTGAAAACAGCAACAAATTCAGTTTCCCCTGGCTTTAAGCAGGGGGAAACTGAATCAATTGTTAAAGCCCCTGCCGGAGCCAAACTTCAGCATGCTTTCTCATTTATATCCCTACACTTCATTTGGAATACCATAAGGGGGTCTATTCGGCCGGGACAACAGGGCATCTGCCTCAAGGTCATTGGCAAACTGTTCATAATCCCCCATGAACTTAAGCCCCCTTTCAAGCCTATAGGAAATATTGGCTATTATGGGCAGTGTAGAAGAATAATGGCCTTCACGGATATCGCAGTGCAACGCCTGGTTGCCAGTTCTAATCCCATCAAGGAAGTTGGCATAATGTTCAGAACCACCAGGTGCTGCAAGAAAATTCGATTCAGCCGCTTTGCTCTCCCCTTTTTGGGATTCTGCAAAAGGTTCTTTCTCCCTTTGACGATAAGCCTTCCAGGTACCTCCGTCAATTTCAAGGTATCCATCCGTACCATAAAATATATTTCCAATCTGTATACCCAATCCGGACTCCCCATTGGAATACCGTCCCCTAGTTTCAAACTCAAGGACTTTCCCATCCTGATATTTAAATATTGAAGTCTGTGTGTTGGGCGTTTCCTGAGAACATTCCATTGGATTAATCCCGTAAATCCCGCCGCTGGAGTAAACAGAAACCGGATGTTCATTTTTATTCAATCCCCAACGGGCCACATCAAATTGATGGGGACCTTGGTTTCCGGTATCCCCATTTCCGGTATCCCAATGCCAATGCCAATTGTAGTGACCTTTTTTTTCATTGTAAGCGCGGTAAGGTGCCGGGCCTAACCATTCGTCATAATGCAGAGAGGCAGGAGGTGTGCTGTCTTTTGCAATACCAAACGAATCCCGTGGCTTATAGCACAGGCCCCGGGCCATATATACCTCGCCAATTCCTCCCTCATGCAAGAATTTCATGGCTTCCATAACATTGGCAATAGATCGGTTTTGGAATCCAGTCTGAACCCGGACATTGTATTTTCGGGCAGCTTCAATCATTTTACGTCCTTCATGAACGTTATGGCTGGCCGGTTTCTCCACATATACATGCTTGCCTGCCTGACAGGCCCATATGGTTCCCAATGCATGCCAATGGTTAGGGGTAGCAAAAGAAACCGCATCTATTTCCGGGTCATCTAAAACCTTCCTCATGTCCCATTCCGTTAATGGGGTCACTCCTGTTTTCTCGACAACAGTCTTCGATCTTTCTGAAAACGTTTCTTCATCTACATCACAAAGGGTTTTCAACCGCACATTTCGGTTATCCTTAAGATTGCACCATTGGTTGATATGGTTGCCCCCCTGACCGCGTATTCCTATCACAGCCATGTTGATACGCTCATTGGCACCGAGGATGGATGCATAGGACTTGGCGCTTAGCCCCATGCCGGCAACGGCTATGCCAACGCCTCCCAATAAACTTTTCTTGATAAATTCTCTTCTTTCAGTCATGTTTAATAGTTTATTTTAGTTTTAAATTGTTGAATTATCATATGATTGAATGGTCAACGGTCCACAGTCGACGGTCGACAGCAGGATTCCAATTGAACGGTAGCAGTGATTTGAGTGATTGACTAATACCCTATTCCCACACCACCTCATCATTGGTTTTGATGGCCATGGCCGGAAAAGGATTTTTTTCATCAAAAGGATAGAGCATTTGCTGATCTTCAACTATAATCATTTCTTCATTTAGGGTACCATCAGCATTTAAGGCCTTGGATATGTCAAGTCCCAGATGTTTGGCCAGGAAAGGATAGACAGCAATGCGTTTGTTGTCATCATAGCCATGGTGATCTTCGGGTAGATGGACATTTTCGACGAGGTTGGACTGGCCAAATAAGGAATAAATATATTGGCTATGGGGATATTCCACCGTTGGATTGTTAAGTGTCCAATCATTACCATTGGATACCAGCAACATCGGGCGGGGTGCTGCAAGGGCAGCTATTTCCACATTGTTGGTTTGGAAATTTTCGCTTTTATGAATGGGCATGCCACTTTCGCAAACACATCCTCCAAAAAAGTGTGCCGACACCATTACTACAGGAGCCGAAACAGTCACCCGCTCATCAATGGCGGTAACCAAGAAGGTTTGGGTACCTCCGCCAGAAGCTCCCGTTGCCGCGATCCGAGTGGAATCAGCCCCCATGGAAAGCAGGAAGTCAATCCCGCGTACACTGTTCCATAGTTGTAGCTTCAGTGCTTCAGGATGTTGGTGCTTCCAACCAAATTCTTCCATCTGACCGTAACCCACTGCATCATAAGCCCACACCATGGCACCCATCCGGGCCATCGCAGCAAATCTTTTTTGCGCATCGGGTCGGTAGCGGCCCACATCACCGGGTTGGGTCCAATGGCCATGGGGGCTCAAGATGCCCGGAATTTTACCGTTTATTTCAGTGGGCATATACAAGCTGCCGGTGACATATACCCCGGGGAGACTTTCAAAAGCCACATTCTGCACCTGATAGCCATCATATACCCGTTTTTCACCAACTATGGGATTCAGCGGGTTCTTTTTAGGATATTGCTCCAATCCCGCCCCTTTCAGTATTTGTTGACGGATCTGTTCAGCACGACTTTTCCATTCCTCAGAGGTGGTATATTTTTGTTGCATTTGTTGGAGGAAAGCCTTTCCTTCTTCTTCTGTCCAAAATTCTCCAACACAAAGCATCGAGGCAGGATCTTTATCAGCAGGATCAATCTGGGATTTGCTCACGGTGGGCAGACCAAACATCCCTGTTAAAAACATTAAAATCAACAGTGTATTTCTTTTCATCATATTAGGCTCAATTTTGGGCATTACTATATCTTGCTATCACGATTTCAGCCATTGGTCAAACCAATCAAAAGCCTCCATTTGCATCTTTTTGTCAAATTTGTGAGGTCCAGGGTGGAAAGAACCTCTATAATATTTTTCCGCCTTCGCGTTTTTATAGACCGCTTTCAGGATATCATCTGCTTTTTTCATTTCAGGAAAAAGTCCCGCACATCCTATTCGATCAGCATCCACGTCTTTCCGATCGCAAAGTACATCAGGTGCGATTTGATCTTCAGCATAAAAAACACCAGGCCAAGTAGTTCCGGCACTAAACAGGGATTTTGCCATGATATCTTCATGATCTGCAGCCCATTTATTAAGGGAACTGGCCCATTGCCCATATTGACCTATGATGCTAAGGTTTTCTTCCTCCATACCTATAGTGGGTTTATTTGAAAGAGGATAAAATGGGCCATTGTCAAATGCTTTCAGCACCGCACTACCTGCCATACCCATCCCTGCCAATCCTGTAAGCTTTAAAAAAAATCTGCGGCTTTTTCTCATCCAGATAAAGGTTTACAATCACTCTCCAATGACATTTGTTCAATTTTCAAAAAGTACAAAATATATTTGATAATGCTCTAATTAGCTCCACAATTTTATCCTGATTTTATATAAAAGGCCATCATTAGGTGGTTTCAAAACCGTAAGACTGTGGGATCAATCTGAATATTTGTGGAGTAAAAGTAATTTTCATCGCCCACAAGAAGGCGCCATAGGCACGGTAATCCTATTATAGCCCCCAGGTTGAAACCTGGGGCTGCAATTGGACCATCCCTAAAGGGACTTTTTGATAATCAGATGGGAACCACTGAATGATGTAGTACGGATTCTTACCAAAAAAGAGGCTGATCCCTACAGGGATCAGCCTCTTTTTTGTTCACCAATTGGCCCTTTGTTACGCCAGGAAGTAAGAATCTTAAAAATGAGATGCCTTATTCGTTGGCCATTTCCAAAGCTTTGGTGGTGATATAATATTTGGTGATCATATTGGGCACCTCCCAATCGGGCAACTTTCCTTCCTCCAGGTATTGTAGATATGTTTCGGTCACTTCCCTAAAGTGGGCCTCATGACCTGTTCTGTATTCCTCAGGGATTTCCACTCTCCATCCTGCTTCCCCATCTTTAGCTATGCCAATACCAGGATACTTTCCTTGCAGTTTGGCTACACTTTCATTTAAATCCTCCTCAAAAGCCGCTAAATCTACTCCCTCAACAGGTTCTACATAGAGTTCGGGAATATAATTCTCTTTTTTGTCCTGCCGGATGACCAGATTGGATTTGGTCCCCTTCATGATGGAATAATGGGTATCTGCCGATCCTTCCGGTGTCTCATAGTTCCATATCACGGATACTTTGGCGTGGATGTCGTTGATCTTGTAATTGATTTCCCCATTGCTGTCCACTTTCAATACACCATCCTGAACATACTGGTTTAAATACTCAGGATAAATGTTAAGACCCGTGGACCTTTCAAACTGGTCCAAACTCAGTTCCGTAGTCCATTGTCTGGCATTGATCAATTCAATATCGCTTTCATAATCAATGACCTGCCCTGGAAAGCTTTCCCATTGTACCAGGTCCACTAGATGGGTAGTGACATCTACTATGCCGCTACCCTGTTGGGAAACATCATAAAACCAGGCAGGACGAATAAGTGGATTTCCCGAAACCTGCTTGTAAAAATGGTGAATGCTTTCTTTGGTAACAGCCGGATCTTCTAAGGTACCTTTCTGAAGATCACCAAACACATCCGCTATCCTTGAAAACTCCATTTGAAGCAAAGAGGTGATTTCAAACCGTTCAGTCATGATGTCATATAAAAGCACCTCGTTTTCTTCCGCAGAAGCAAAGGCTTCTTTCAAAATTTCAAAGCCTTCTGTATCAATGGCCATAGGTTTATCTGCCAATACATTGATAGAAGCATCCACAACTGCTTTAATGTTCTGGGTTTTGTCCCTGTTGTTACCTGCCGTAACCATTACATTGCCCTTCTTTTCCTCGATCATCTTATCCAGATAATCCTGTCCTGTATAAACCTCCAACTCCCAATTGGTAGGATTGTCCCCACGGTTGTTATAATTATCAATAGAAGTCAGATAAGCATCCAGATCACTTCCCCCTTGGGCATAAACAAATACTTTGGGGCTCACCTGATCATACATGGACTTTTGAACCAGGCTAGCATGGAAATGGCCAGGGTCCAGGATGATCAGCTTAACCTCATCATCTGCTCCGGTGAAATTTGTTTTTGTTTCCTCTTCCATATTGTCATTCTTAGTGGAACATGAAAAAATCAAATATAATAAGCTTAAACAAGAAAAAAATTTCTTCATCCATACCATAATTACTGCTGTTTTAATTAGATAAATTTGAGGATGCTAAATTAACATTAATATATACTTACCCAACTTCTCTGGAAGTATATTTTGGTCTTATTGTCATTCTGAACGCAGGAATGTGGCGATGGTATTGCCTATTTCGCTCAGCGTTCAATATGACAAAGATTTGAATAGCGCCTCGGCCTCTGATTTCGGGAGGCAACTTTTTGTGTCACCTCCTGAATTTTTTTGGTTATATTTTCTAATTTGAACAATCGATTGCATTTTTTTAAAAAATGCAGCATTCAGATAAGAAAAACTTAAGGTAATTAGGATGTTTTGCTCCCAAGCAGATTTGGTGTTTATTGATTATTATTTTTAATAATTTAATTTATATTGCGCAAACGATTACATTTTAAGCAGAAACCATGGCTATTCAGATTATAACCCGACATGCCTCCCATCCTGATGATGTCAGGCATTATGACACCCAAAAATTAAGGGAGCATTTTTTATTGGAAAGCATTTTTGAGACGGACCAAATTACAGGGGTTTACTCCACTTTTGATAGATTGATCGTCGGGGGAATCCACCCTGTTAATGGATCCCTATCTCTGGAGACCGTGTATCAGCTTAAAGCTGAATACTTTTTGGAAAGACGGGAAATGGGAATTATAAACATAGGTAGCCCCACCACGGTTACCGTTGAGGGCACTGATTATAAGTTGAACAAAAAAGAAGCTTTATATATTGGTAAAGGAGCCAGGGAAGTGATTTTCCATCCAGCTAACGAGGGCAAGGCCTTCTTGTATTTTAACTCAGCCCCTGCTCACCATGCCTATCCCACTAAAAAAGTGGGAATGGAAGAAGCGGAAAAAGTGGAGATGGGTTCATTGGAAAACTCCAACCATAGAATTATCAATAAATTGATTGTTAACCCGATCCTGAAAACCTGCCAACTACAAATGGGTCTTACGGAGCTAAAAACCGGGAGCGTCTGGAATACCATGCCCGCCCATACCCACGACAGGAGAATGGAAGCTTATTTTTATTTTGATCTGCCGGAAGATCAGATGGTGTGTCATTATATGGGGCAGCCCCAGGAAACAAGGCATATCTGGATGAAAAACCATCAGGCGGTCATCTCCCCTGCCTGGTCCATCCACAGCGGTTCCGGCACATCCCACTATTCCTTTATCTGGGGGATGGCGGGAGAAAACCTGGATTATGGGGATATGGATAAAGCCTTACCTACTGAATTACTTTAAAATGAAAGAACCATTTGACCTCAGCGGAAAAATAGCCTTGGTCACTGGGGCCACTCATGGATTGGGCATGGCCATGGCAAAATCTCTGGCAAAAAGTGGCGCTACCCTCATCATCAATGGCAATACCCCCGAAAAGATGACCGCCGCCATAAAAGCGTATGCGGACGACGGCATAGAAGCCAAAGGGTATTTGTTCGATGTGACTGATGTAGTAGCTGTGGACACCAATATTTCGGCCATCGAAAAGAAGTTTGGTCCGATCACCATTTTGGTCAACAATGCAGGAATGATCATGCGGGTGCCGGCATTGGAAATGGATGTGGCCGATTTCAGAAAAGTTGTGGATGTGGATTTGGTATCCCCATTTATTTTATCCCAAAGGATAGGCAGGACCATGAAGGCCAACGGAGGTGGGAAAATCATCAATATTTGCTCAATGATGAGTGAATTGGGAAGGGATACCGTTACCGCTTATGCCGCTGCCAAAGGGGGGTTAAAAATGCTGACCAGGAATCTGGCTACAGAATGGGCCCAATATAACATCCAAGTGAACGGTATAGGTCCCGGATACTTTGCCACTGATCAAACCGCCCCTATACGTACGGATGGTCACCCTTTTAACGATTTTATCATCAACCGGACCCCGGCAGGAAGATGGGGGAATCCCGATGATCTAGCGGGGGCCACTATATTTCTGGCCAGCAAAGCCAGCGATTTTGTCAATGGGCAGGTTATTTATGTAGATGGGGGGATATTGGCCACAATCGGAAAGCCTTATGAACCCTAACCTTTTCGGTACTTTTCATTTTAAACGCTGTCAATTATCGGCAGAAATGGAAATAATGGAACAAAAAAAAGGAATTGAATGATCCCTCACATGGATGTTAGGAAAATGGATGGGGTAAGAACCCAATGCTCCACATTCCGTTACTGATATTTGTCCAGGTTGGGGTCACATTTTGGTGGTAAAGGTGAATTTTGCTTTTAGGGGAAAAAATGAACAACAACAAAAAAGCTACGGTACATGACATTGCGTTGAAATTAGGAATTACGGCTTCCACCGTTTCCAGGGCGCTGAACGACCACCCACGAATAAGTGCAACTACCAAAAAGCTGGTGCTAAAAACAGCCAAAGAGGTATTTTACCAGCCCAACAATATTGCGGCGGCATTGCGGATGGGAAAGAGCCGTCTTGTTGGAGTTATTGTCCCTACCGCTAACCGAAACTTTTTTTCTTCCGTAGTCCGTGGCATTGAGGAGATCGCCGATTCATTGGGTTATAAAGTAATCCTTTGTCAATCCTATGAAAGCTATGAAAAGGAAGTCCTGACCATCAATGCCCTTTTGAATGCACGAGTTGACGGGATCATCGTCTCCATAGGTAAAAACACGGCAAAGTTTGACCATTTCAAAACGATCATCGATAAAGGGATTCCCTTGGTTTTGTTTGACCGAATAACCGATCAACTGGAAGTAAACCAAGTAGTGATTGATGATTACATGGCTGCCTATAAATCAGTAGAGCATTTGCTACAACAAGGCTATAAACGTATTGCTCATTTTACCAGCCCCAAGAAAATCAATATTTATAAGGAACGTTTGCGGGGGTACACGGATGCACTAAAAGAAAATGGAATCCTTTTTGACCAGGAATTGATCATCGAAAGTAATATGCAACTGGAAGATGGACAGCAATCAGCAAAAAAAATGTTGGAAAATGGATTGGATTTTGATGCCATATTTTCAGCATCTGATTATGCCGCCATGGGGGCTTTGCAGATCCTGAAGGAAAGAAACCTTGTTGTTCCCCAAGAAGTGGGGATCGTGGGTTTTGGGAATGAACCCTTTACTTCCTTTACAGATCCTACCCTAACCACGGTTGACCAAATGAGCATCCCAATGGGACATGTCACCGCAGAGCTTTTTTTCGAATTGCTTAAGGCTGATCCCAGAAAGATTATTCCCCAAAAAGCAGTTCTGAAACCAGAACTAATCATAAGAGCTTCTTCAATAAGAAAAAATTAACCTAACAATTTAAAAATGAATTCAAACAATAAGGACACACCAATGCCAGACAACATTAAACCTTTTTTAGACGAAAACTTTTTATTGAAAGGTAAATTTGCCCAAAAGCTTTACCACGACTATACCAAAGATCTTCCGATCATAGACTATCACTGTCACCTTTCCCCCAAAGATCTCGCTGAAAACCGACAGTTTGAAAACATCACGCAAGTATGGTTAGCCGGGGATCATTATAAATGGAGGGCCATGAGGACGCTGGGCATCGATGAGAAATACATCACCGGAAATGCCTCGGATAAAGAGAAGTTTATCAAATGGGCAGAAGCGGTACCTTATACCATGAGAAATCCACTTTATCATTGGACGCATCTGGAGCTTCAGCGATATTTTGGAATTGACAGCCTCCTTACTGCCGAAACGGGAGAAGCTATCTATGAAAAAACGACAGCCCTTTTGCAAAAGCCATCTTTCCGTACTTTGGGTCTGTTGGAGAAAATGAAGGTGGAAACGGTGTGTTCTACAGATGACCCTATAGATAGTCTTGAATACCATATCCAAGCGAAAAAAGATGGTCTGAAGCCCAACTTATTCCCTGCCTTCCGCCCTGATAAAGCCTATGCCGTAGAAAACCCAAGTTCTTATAGGGAATATGTGGAAAAATTGGGTAATGTTAGCGGAGTGAATATTAGCCGGTATTCCGATCTGATGGAAGCATTGAAAAGGAGGGCCGATTTTTTTCATGAGCAAGGAGGAAGGCTTTCCGACCATGGATTGGAACAACTTTATTTCTTTGATCAAGGAACCTATGATATTGAAGCTCTTTTTAAAAAATTAATTCAAAAGCAGCAGCTTTCCCCGGAAGAAGTCAACTATTTCAAATTTGAAACCCTCTCCCATCTGAGCAAATTCTACCATGCCAAGGGATGGACCCAGCAATTTCACGTAGGTGCTTTAAGAAACACGAATGAAAGAATGCTAGGCATCCTTGGCCCGGATACGGGTTTTGATTCCATAGGCGATTTCTCCCAAAGTGTGGCATTGGCCAAATATCTTAATCATTTGGACAGCACCGATCAATTGGCCAAGACCATTTTGTACAACCTTAACCCTTCTGACAACGAAGTGATGGCCACCATGGTCGGTAATTTCAATGACGGCAGTATCAAAGGCAAAGTCCAGTTTGGTTCATCTTGGTGGTTCCTGGATCAAAAAGACGGTATGGAAAAGCAGATTAATACCCTCTCCAATATGGGTATTTTGAGTTGTTTTATAGGGATGCTTACTGATTCCAGAAGCTTCCTCTCCTTCCCCCGTCATGAATATTTCCGAAGGATCCTGTGCAACCTTATTGGGGAAGATGTGGAAAATGGCGAACTGCCTGCGGATGAAAAATGGCTTGGCAAAATGGTCAGTGATATATGCTATTATAATGCAAAAGAATACTTTCAATTCTAAACTATGAAACCATTAAACAGGGAAACTGCTCAATCACAAAGTAACAGGCCGGTCAAGGTCCTACAATTTGGAACAGGAAACTTTTTGAGGGGATTTGTAGATTGGGTGATTGATATCCTCAATGAAAAAACCAACTTCAATGGTGATGTACAGATCGTCCAGCCTCATGGCCGCTTGCCGGCAGAGACATTAAATGCCCAGGAAGGGCTTTATCACGTGTTGGTACGGGGATTTCAAAACGGTCAAGTGGTAGAGGAAAACCGTTTGATCACCAGTGTCTTGGGAGCCGTAAACCTTTTTTTGGATTATGGGAAATATTTGCAATTAGCGGAAAACGCGGATTTAAGATTTGTCATTTCCAATACCACCGAAGCTGGGATTTATTTTGATCCAAATGATAGCGACAGGGAAATCATACCAGGATCATTTCCGGCTAAATTGACAGCTTTGCTATATCGGAGGTTTACTGTTTTTGAAGGAAGCAAGGAAAAAGGACTGATCATCATCCCTTGTGAATTGATTGAAAACAATGGAGGAAAATTAAAAGAAACCATTCTTCTATATGCCGATTTATGGAACCTGCCCCAGGAGTTTTCAAGTTGGATTGAAGATCATAATACTTTCTGCAACACTTTGGTGGACCGAATTGTCCCTGGCTTTCCCCAGGAAAACGTTGAGGAAATCCAAAATTCGCTCGGTTTTAAGGATGAACTGATGGTGATGGCCGAACCTTTTCATCTTTGGGTCATAGAAGGTCCCGAATCCCTGGAAGAAGATTTTCCAGCCGGAAATATCGGATTGGAAGTAAAGTTTGTTAAGGATCTGAGTCCTTACAGGGAAAGGAAGGTGAGGATACTTAACGGGGCCCATACCGCATTGGTACCACTTGCTTACTTGCACGGGCTGAGAACCGTAAAAGAAGCGGTAGAGGATGGGCATATAGGGGGATTTCTGCAAAAAATCATTCAAGAAGAAATTATCCCCACCTTGGATTTGCCGAAAGAAGAGCTGAACCAATTTGCCCATGATGTAATGGAAAGATTTAAAAACCCCTTTATCAAACATCAATTAAGTGCTATTGCTCTCAATTCCATGGCTAAATTTGAGGTACGGGTGTTGCCTTCCCTGTTGGAATATGTGGCCAGAAAAAACCAGTTGCCGCAAAATCTGGTCCGTTCCTTTGCCGCCTTGATTGTATTTTACAAAGGCCACTATAAGGGTCAGGATACCCCGATAAAAGATACAGAGGAAGTGGTTAACTTTTTTCAGGAGGTTTGGAAGAAAAAAGATGTGGGGAAAGTAGTGGATGAGGTTTTATCCAATAAAGAGCTTTGGAAAACGGATTTAACCA
This sequence comes from Anditalea sp., assembly GCA_040905145.1. Lineage (GTDB taxonomy): Bacteria > Bacteroidota > Bacteroidia > Cytophagales > Cyclobacteriaceae > DATGMS01. The sequence goes on along the minus strand of JBBDSC010000037.1, from coordinate 9,483 downwards.
CTGTTTTACAGTTACCAGAGCGATTAGCGGATGAAATCAATCTCTTGCTGGAGGAGGATAAATGATTTTATATTTTTATTCAAAATTAACAGACCACGAAGGTAAGGCGCTAAGGCATGATGTTAAAAAGATTTAAACCACAGAGAAGGCACAGAGGAAATGAATTTTTGTGACGCTGTGGGTTTAACAAACCAAGCTATCTGTTTTGATGTTCGATTACAAAATTTGCGTGAAATTCGCAAAGGTTTGCACAGGGCCAACAGAGAAAAACAATCTGTGAAAATCCGAGGAATCTGTGGTGAAAAAAAGGATTCAACCACCAAGAATGGAATTGATGGAAAAGAATATACCGGATACAAAAAAACTAGGGTCTTAGTTTCTTTATGGCAATAGAAATCAGAATGAAATGTCATATTGAACCCTGAATCTCCATCCTGAAGCTTCTCTGTTAATGGAACGGCTCTCAAAATCAAATAGGGTAACATCAGCGGTCAGCTTATTAAGATGTCCATTAAAAAAACAATTCACTGCCAAAGAATATTCATCCTCACTGTTCATAGGCAGATTTAAATTGGGCCTAAAATGGGCATATCGGGCAGCTACTTCAAATAATGGTTGTCCTTCCTCCATACGATGCTGGTTCAGTATAAATCCCCCTTGCCCAAACCAACCTAACATTTTGGTAGTGGTTGAATTGATATTATCAAAAATATTCTTGTTGTGGAATTCACTGTGCCAACTAAAGGACCTATATTTAAAAGCAGATTCCAATAGATACTTTTCTACAGTAAACTGACCTGGAACACCTCCCTCAAAGCCCACCAAACTGCCCCCTCCCTGGGAGGAAAATCTGGTAAATTGACTGGTATTGGTTGCCCCTGCCCATGCCAATGATCCCGTGGGTTCTTCGTGATATTCCAGATCTGATCCTGACATAGCCACTCCTTCACCCAAAAGATTCCATTGTATCCTTCCCACGTACAAAAGATGTTTGTCATCGTTATCACTGCTTCCTAAGCCACTTCCGGTCAAAACCATAAGATTATAGTTAAAATCCGCTATACCTGGGCCCTGCAGATGCCCATATACAGAAACCCCCTGCTGTCTGTCCAATATAAAAGGCCTGTTGATAATGGACCTCTCCATCATTTGCTGACTTCCACTGGAAATAGACCTTTCCCTGGAGTATTCCGCTTTCCACTGTCCTAATTTGAAATTCAGCCAAGGCCATTTTTCTACCATTACCCTAAAATCCAATAACCTGGATGCCGCCAGATCGTATTCAAAATAATATTTTAGCCACGGCTGGTAAGCATATCCTCCTACTTTGAATCTAGCCCGGTTAATTTTAAATATATTTTTTGTTTCAGTATCGAAATCATCATAGGAAATAGGATCCTGGTCATTGGGGGTGGCAAATCTGAACTGAAGCCTCCCGGATATCTGAAGCTGAAACTTTTTATCAGCTGAGGTAAATTCAAAACCATCGGAATTGTGCTCAAACTCTGGCGGAACTGTATCATTTTCAGAAGTCATGCTTTCCTGAAATGCCAATAACCTATGGGCCGCGAAAAACAACAAAAGCGAAATGTAAAGTTTCCTGTTCATAACGATGCTTGTTCCTTTATTTCAAACCACAGGGACCTTTTATAAAAAAGCAATAGAAATAAAAAGAGACGGCAACCCATGTTTTTATTTGTTAAGGTTAAGAAAATTAGGTGAAGAAATCATTAGTTCAGAACGGCAAACATAGTAAATATGTTTGTAAATTCCAGTTCAAAAACTGTTGTGGCCAAATAATTAGATTGGAAGGTTATTTTTATCGGGTCCAAAATTACCCGAACTTCGGCATTTTAAACCGCATGACCACCTCCCCTGTCTCTTTGTCCACTTCTACCTTGCTATTGGCAAAATCGGCATCCTTTCCCGTACTCATCTTATACAGGCCCGAAAGGAAGGTCATGCCCTGGTTCATGACCTGTTCCATGACTTCTGCCCTATCCTGATCAGATCCCTCACTTTCAGTCGGGGGCGATGCTTCAGTTACAGGAGTTTCTTCCTTGTCTTCCAAAAGTTCCTCCAGCACCTCCTCTTCCCGATCATCAAGTGAAGCAAGGTCTTTCATTTCTTCCCCCGATGAACCAATGAGGGTAAGTTCTTCCATCATGTCCTCCAACTGGCGAAGAAAATGGGCCCTTCCCGATGCCGAAAAATCCACCGTATCCATCATGGAGCCATCGTTCAATACCCCATCAAACAGATTTTGCTTTAAGGTCAAGCCTGAGGCAATTTTGGTCTCAATGGATTGCTTGGTGACCAGGTTGATGACCGTTAGCTTTTTACTGGTTTGGCCCAGCCGATCGATCCTTCCTATCCTTTGGTTTTTCTTGGCCGGGTTCCAGGGCAGTTCGAAATTGATCACCGTATCGGCCATTTGCAGGTTCAGGCCGGCCCCTCCTGCCTCGGAAGACAGAAAAACTTTGCAATTGGGATCGGTTTCAAATTTTCTTACCAATTTTCCCCTGTTCTTTACGGCTACCTTACCGCTCAATTGGGCAAAGCCTATTCCTTCTTCCCGCAGCATTTTCCCGATCAGTGAAAGCATGGTCACCCATTCGGAGAAAATAATGATCTTCGAATCCGAATGAAGGATATCCAGCTTGTCCAGCAGGATGTTTTTCAATTCCTGAAGCTTGGGCGAAATATAAGTTTCCTTATCAACCAAAAAGGTGGAATCACAGACCATCCGCATGTTGTTGAGCAAAAGCATCAGCTTTTGTTGATCAAAGGGTGTGATAAACTTTTTTCGGAGAATGAACGATATTCCCTGGGCATAATCCATATGGTACATTTGCTGGTCCTTATGCATTTCCACCGGCACCATCACTTCGGTGAGATTGGGCAGCTCCTTAAGCACTTTGCGTTTTTCACGCCTGATAAGGATACTTTTTAAGCGTTCGTTCAGTTCCTGCAGGTTGTAGTAGCCGGTAATTTTGTTTTTATTCTCCACATCGAAGTAGCAGTGTTGATAGGAAAACTCCCACAGGGGCGCCAAAAAACGTGGATCGACAAACTGTACGACTGAATAAAGGTCTATCAGGCGGTTTTCGATTGGGGTACCGGTGATGATCAGGGCATGCCTGCGCTTGATTTGCTTGATGGAATGGGCGGTGATGGTGGTGTAGTTTTTGATCCTTTGGGCCTCATCCAGGATGACCAGGTCCGGATCCATCCGGTTGATTTCATGCAGGTCCCGTAGCACCGTCTCGTAATTGACAATGATAAAGTAAGCCTTGCTGGCCCGGTACACTTCCGCCCTTTGCTCAGGATGGCCTTCGGCAATGGCCGCTGCTTCATGGCAAAACTTTTCGATTTCCTGTTTCCACTGTTCCTTGAGGGAAGCAGGACACACGATCAATGTTTTATTGAACCCGAATATCTGTTTTTTCATTACCGCCGCACCAATGGCCTGAATCGTCTTTCCCAGCCCCATTTCATCAGCTATAATGGACCCTTGTCGGAAGGTGGCAAATTCCACCCCTTTAATCTGATAGGGAAATAAAGGGGCTTTCAATAAGGAAGTATCAATTTCGTAGCTACCTTTTACTTCCTCAAGCGCAAATTGATCAAAGGCCTCCTTCACTTTTTCCTCTACTTCCGGCCGTATCTTAATTTCCGGAAAGGCCGCAGCCTCATCCATAAAGGACAAAAAATCCTCAAGCTTGTCCTCCTCCAAATATTTTTTGCCATTAAAGTGTTTTTCCAAAAGGGCTTTGACCCCGCTGCTGAGCGGGTGGGGATAGTGCCAGGTAATTTGGTATTCATTTAAGGGATCCAAAAACACCTCCACGAAGGGATAGGTCTTGTCCAGTTGATCAAAGAAGACCGGGTCCCCTTTCAACTTGTTGAAAGCAAAGATCAGGTGTTTGGTGGTGCCGAGTTTGTTGGTTTGGAGGTCGGGATTGTTGATATAGCCGGTTTCATTTTCAAAGTCCCGGAGGGTGATCTTGTATGGTGTGCCTTTTTCGGTAATAAGGGTGTGTTCCCCAAAGATATTGTCCGCAAAATCGATCCGGTAATTCGCTTTGGCGGCCTTTTCCATGCGCTCCTCCAATACCCGTTTCATCATCCCTTCGCGGGTATAAATTTTGCTCTCATGTGGCACCTTGGGCTGGGTTCTCTCCATTTCTTCCGATACTTGTAAAAGGCCCGCAAGTGCCAGATGGTCCCATTCGGTCGCTTTGCCATTGATCCTATAGGACAAAATCCCCTCCGGGGAAACTGCGATGGTGAGTATCTGGTCTTCCTTTGCATCACTCAATAGGACCTCAAATATGTTCTTCCCCTGGCTGAGGATCTGGCAGGCCCCGTTCACGTACAAGGCATGTCCCTTTCTATAATCAGACGGGGACAAAAGGCCGCTCTCCCTGGATTGCTTTATTTTTTGCCGAATGATCTCCAATATTGCGTTTTCCATAGTTTGATGTGCGTATGATCAACAAAGATACTGTTATGAAATATTTTGCCAAACTACGCCATAATATTATCTGCAAACAATCTGAAGGATTTAAAGGGGGTTGACTAATTGTTGCTTAAAGACATAGAGACGAAGGGACTGAGAGACTATGGAACTATCTTCATCTCCCCTTCTCTTAGTCCCTCTGTCTCCCTCTAATTATTTTTTGTCGGTTTACATAATTGTTGTTGAACTGGATTTTGTGGCTGATACTTTAAGGAATTCTCTGCCAACTGTAGGATTTCTATGGCTTGTTCCTAATCATGGTTAAAAATTGGGTTAATATGAAAGTTCCCTTAGTGAATGATGGGATTTAGGAACCTAGAGACTTAGAGGCTGAGGGACTGGGGGATTGACGTACTCGGGAAATCCACTTCGCCTCCCATTCTCTTTGTCATTTTCTTCTCCATTTCCGATTGATCTGAGTCCTCTCTTTGTCTCTTAGTCACTCCGTCTCTTCCTTTCTGCGCCCTTTCGAAAAAACCTTGCCGCGCTTTGCGTGAAACCAAGCCTTAATTCCCGAACTTAATCCTCAAGATCTTATCATCATGGATCCTCTGCGCTGCCCGGCCATCGGTATTACTGGTAGTGACATACAAGTGGCCATCAGGGCCTATAGCCACGTCCCGAATCCGCCCGTAGATCCCTTTGGAAGGAGCATAGGAAAACCATCTTTCAATTTTTTGGACATTATAATCGTTTTCTCTGTCCATGACGATCCGGATCAGGGCCTGCGCTCCCAAGGAAGCCACAAATAGATCCCCTTTGTAAAAAGCCATCCCTGCCGGAGGTACCGCCACTTTGTTCCAGATCACTAACGGATCGATATATTCTTCGATATTCGGAGCACCGACCACCATTGGCCAACCATAGTTGCCGCCTTTTTCCACCTTATTGATTTCATCCCGGAAACGTACACCGCCTTCCACTTCTGCTCCGGATGGACCATGTTCGGAATTAAACATGGCACCGGTCTCCGGATCCCAGGCAAAGCCTTGAACCACCCGATGACCATAGGAATAAACGGGGGAGTTTTCAATTGGATTATCGGCCGGAATATCCCCCTCAGGGGTAACACGTAGAATTTTTGAAGCCAGGGAATTCAAGTCCTGGGCGATGAAAGGCTGGGACATGTCACCTGTGCCTATATATAACATCCCGTCCGGTCCAAAGGCAATCCTGCCCCCCAAGTGAATGGCATAAGCCGGGATATTATCCAGTATGACTTTATCTACGGTGGCAGTTTCACCGGTATGTTTCAGCCTTAGCACCTTACTTAATATTTCATCCTGCTCGTTTCTATAGGTGTGCATCACATAGATCCAGGCATTGTTTTCAAATTCCGGATGTACCGCCATGCCCATCAGGCCGGCATCCACTTCATGGACTACTCCAGGCACATCCAAATAGTCCACCTGTTCTTTGCTGCCGTTTGGAATACGTACAATTTTACCGGGCCTTTGTGCTACCAAGGCATCCCCATTGGGCAAAAAAACAAGGCTCCAGGGTATGGTCAGGCTATCTACCCACACTTCAACACTTATTCCTTTTACCTCAGGAAGATATTCGTCTTCCACTTTTTGCGGGACTTCTCCAAGGATGGGTTGTGCATTTTTTGGCGTTTCCTGAGCCTGTGTAATGGAGAGGAAAAGAAAAAAAACAAATATTCCAACTATTGCTTTTTGAACCGAAGGATAGGACATGGCTATTTGATAAGAGGTTTGCTATATAAGAGTATAAAATAGAGTGAAAATAACCCGGATCTCCTTAGAACTGAGAAGCTACGCGTTTAAAATATTCCATGCTTTCTTTTACCTCAGGAAGATTGTTTTCCCAGTTATGTTCATATTCCGCGGAAAAAACGCCCTTGAATCCTTGCCTGTTCAACTCATGTAATACCCCTGCTACATTGGAAGTGCCCGTGCCCCAGGGGACATCATGGGCAGAGCTTACCCCTCTTTCATTTAAATCTTTCATATGTAAACTGATGATCCTGCCTTCCAGTTTTTGTAAACAGTCCACCGGGTTTAGGCCTGAACGCACCCAATGGCCTATATCTGCACATACACCCATTAAAGGACTTCTGTTTTCCAATAGTCTCAACGGTACTTCAGGATGCCAGTACATGGAGGGTACGGGATGGTTGTGCAAGGCTACTTTGATCCCATGCTGTTCACAAAGTTTTTCCACCAGATCAAATTGGTTAGGCCTTGGTTCGGTGGTAATAATCCCGATGCCCAAATCTTTGGCAAATTCAAATACCTGTGGCCAATCCTCATCGCTTGGACTTACCACTCCATAGGCTACTGCCTCAATTTCATATTTTTTCAATAAACTTTTAATGGTCTCCCGTTTTTCTTTGGATACAGAAAAATTAGTGGTTTCTTCGCCTGTTTTTTCTATTTTTTGTCCAGGGTATAATTCCACATGTTTAACCCCGATACTGTTGAGTTTTTCAAGGGTTTCTTCCAAGGAAAATAACCTGAAAGTATAAGCCTGGCTCCCTAGCTTCCAATCAGCCGGTATCTCATTTTGGGCAAAAATGGAGGTGGAGATGGCCAATAACAGGCAAGCAAAGATCCATTTTAAATACAAATTTTTCATAGGTTTAGTTAATTTTTTAAAGATATCTTGGGTAAGAAAAATATTTTTGTTTCAATATTATCGAAAAATATCCATAATTAAATGCCATTCATAAAATTAACCCTTTGTGGAGGAAAAATCTTAATGCAAGGCTGGCCGAACAGACAGGTTACTTACCACTTCCCCTTCAAATTCCATCATTTCATGCAGACGGTTGTAGACGGCTTTTTCATCGAAGTATCCTAAAGCCAGTTCCACAAAGATATTGCCGTGCTTGGCCTCTGAGGTCCATAAGGCTTTGTAAAATTTTTGCAGGGCTTCCTCTTCCATTGCCTCGGCAATAAGTTTAAAGCGCTCACAGCCCCGGCATTCAACCACGGAGCCCATTAGTAACCGCGATAAAAAGCGGGATTCGGGCGTACCCCCGTGGGTAAGGGGCATCAGCTGTTTGATATAAGGATCCTCTTTCATTTCGGGATTGAGCCCAATCCTTCTGGTTTGCATCAGTTCAAAAACCTGCTGAAAATGCTCCAGCTCTTCTATGGCCGTTTCTATCATGGGCGGAATAATAGCCTCCTTTTCCGGATATTTGGCGATCAGGGAAGTGGCCATGGCAGAAGCCTTTCTTTCACAATCTGCATGGTCCTGCAAAAAACTGTCAAAGTCTATCAAAACAGCCTGTAGCCATTCGGGCGAAGAATTTACTTTTACATCGATGGAATATTTCATGTGTATATAATTTGCTTTTCAGTGGTCACCTGCCTTTATCGGGGGAATAGCCAATTCGTTTCTCCTGAGTTTGGAGTTTGGGTTTTCCAAATATTCATCCCGGTGTGTATGACGTTTATTTATGGCTATTTCATAGGGCCTAAAGATAATAAGGAATTCCTACATTGAGCATTGATTGTTGCATATTGAATGTTTAAAAAGATAAATTGAAAAAAAAGAAATATACAACACTCAATGTTTCACACTTAATTTTCAAGTGAGGAGGAAAAAGAAAGCCCGAAAAGTAAGTTGATTAAAAATTTAGCGGCTATTTTTGCCCAAAACACGATAAGATGCAGGATAACCTTTCTACCATTTTAAGCACCTATGCCCAAAGGTTTAAGGTAAAAGAAGCCTATTTCACCCACCATCCGGACCCTGATCTGTGTATGTCGATTGTGATCCCAGCTTATAAGGAGCCTAATATCCTGACTACCCTAAGGTCTTTGGCTGCTTGCCGACCACCATCGGGGAAGGTGGAAGTGATTATTACCGTCAATGCGCCGGAAAATGCCGGAAAAGATACCCTTCTGATCAACCAGGCAACCGTCCAGCAGATTGAACAATGGAAGGGGGAGGAACAGCCGGATTTTATTCAGGTACTGGTTATCCGCGAAGAATCACTGCCCAGGAAACATGCCGGTGCCGGATGGGCACGTAAGATTGGCATGGATGAAGCCGCCCGACGATGGGAAAAGACAGGAAAAGACGGTCCCATCATATGCCTGGATGCAGATTGTACGGTTTCTCAGGATTACTTAATAACGGCCGAAAACAGCTTTGCCGATCCGGCTATTAAAGTAGGGCACTTTTATTTTGAGCACCTGTACCAAAAGGAACCCGACCTGGTTTTACGGGAGGGAATTGTACAATATGAATTGCATTTGAGATGCTATATCCAAGGGTTGAAACTCGCAGGTTATCCTTTTGCTGTCCATACGGTGGGTTCCTGTATGGCTGTGCGAACTTCAGCTTATGTTAAGGCAGGGGGAATGAACCGGCGCAAAGCAGGTGAAGACTTCTACTTTTTGCATAAGCTGGTCCCTTTGGGCGGCTGGAAGGATATCCCGGCCACCGTTTACCCCTCTTGTCGGATCTCTGACAGGGTGCCCTTTGGAACAGGCCGTTCCCAGACCGAATGGCAAAAGAATTCCAGCACCTTTTTGACTTATCATCCAGACATCTATTCTCTGTTAAAGCCCTTGTTTGATTCCGTTCCGGATTGGTATATCCATGAGGTAAATATTGAGGGCTTTTCTCCCGTGGTAAAGGATATGTTAAACCATGTGGAAATCATCCCTATGGTCAACAAAATGAAAAGCCAATCCAATAGTCCGGAGGTTTTTTGGAGAAGACTTTGGCAATGGATGGACGGCTTTATGGTCCTTCGGTTCACCCATTACCTCCGTGATCATGGTTTTCCCAACCAGCCGGTAAAGGAGGTGGCAGCAATTCTTCTCAAAGCCTCCTGCCCCACCCCCGCCCAAACCCTGCCTGAATTGTTGGAGCAACATAGACAGTTTTGTCGGTGATTAACTTGCTGTAAACCGTTTTCCCGCCACTTGTGTGTGCCTAAAATAGGTTGACCTTTTTCTATTAATTGAACAATATATTTA
>JBBDSC010000036.1:0-11154 GCA_040905145.1 Anditalea sp. | reverse complement strand
GGACTAGCCATCGTTTTTGAGAACTACTTTGCATAATATTTTACTTTCCATAAAAGGCATTTTCTATCTCCCTGATGGTGTTGTAAATGTTCCAGACAACAACCTCATCGGATACATCCAGATTGGTTCGCAGAAAATAAATGCCGAGGCTTTCATTTTTTTCCAGATCTTTGTCCCCGTCTTTTTTCCAGGTGATTTCCGTTGCCAGATTTGTTTTTGCATCACTGCTTACGGCAATCTCATAATAGTGCTGGACGGACGGGTATTTTTCTTTTGCCCTGCCAATCCGTTGATGTACTTTATCTAACTTCTTCACGCCTCCTTTGCGATGTAGCGCAGTATGTATCTTTTGCAGCTCCTCTTCAAATCTTTTTTCAAATTGAAGCTTCATGCCTTCCCCCTTCTTTTCTTTGGAGGGGCTTTTGACCTCCAGATAATAATCCGTGTTTTTTTCCGCAATAACCGATCTCAGCCTGACGGTCCGGTTTGATTTTGTATCCAAAAAGGTGGTAAGCCTGTCGGGAACATATTTGTAGTCTTTCAGTCTGCTACGGCTTACGCAAAGATATCTGTATCCCCTGTCTTCCATAAGTTTCAGGTTTTCTTCTGTGGCGATGCCGGCATCGAGCACCACCACTGCGGGGCCGCGGCAGGTATGGGAGGCGAGTTTCTCTATCATAGCTGAAAGGGTAGCGCAGTCGGCAATGTTTCCCTCCAGGATGGAAGAGTATTTATAAAGCCTTCTATGTTCACCACAAGGGCCAGCACCACCAGCTTCGCATCGCTTCTCTTTTCTTTGCTCCTGCCAAATTTTGCCAGGTGGCTGTTCCGCTTTTCACCCTCAAAATAGGTGTTGGTAAGATCGTACAGGATGATTTTATCCGCCAGATCAAACAACTCGTGGGTACGCTTGGACAGGTGTTTCTCCAAGGCATCTTTTACCCGCGGCAAGCATGGCCTGCTCCGGGGTAAACCCCCGGGAGAGCAGCAGTGGGGTGAGCTGCAGTTTTCCCCATGTCTGATACGCGATATTCTCCGCACCGATTTCCCGGGCATTGCTGTGTCGCAGCGTATCCATGTTTACCATGCGCGACAGCTTTTCTGCCGGTACCAGGTCGAGTTTTTTTGATGCGACAATTCGCTGCCAAAGTTCTTCGACATATTTCTTTACGGTAGGATCATCATCTCCCTGAAAGATCGGCTGTTTGTGCTCGTATCTTTCGGTTAGCTGCTTTTGGATTTTGTTGAGCTGATCAGAGGTGGCATCCTCCATAAATCCCACATTCAGGATGGTCCGGTGACATACCCTGTTATCGGCATTACGGTAGCTTTCCACCAAACGGTAATAACCGCTAAGTTTTTCTGTTTGGGGATGCTTACGTAATGAAAACTTGAAATACATGCGGTAAAGTACTGGTCTTAATCCCCAAAAAGCAATACCCGCTGTGTACTACAATTTAATTTAAAGCCAAATTGAGAGCGAAAAACCCATTTACCTGTATAGAATTGAATTTTCCGGATTATTCCATTTTTTCCAATAGAGCGTTGGCTTCTTTTTGTTTGAAGCCAGTGATGTTTCTTAAAGTTTCAGCGGCGAGTTCATGCTGGTCAGCCAGGGTATAAGCCAAACCCAAATACCATAGCGCCTGCTCCCTATACCTATTATCGGAATCCAACACCTTATTAAATTGGCTGACCGCATTTTGGGGATCAGGGTTCTCTTGGTACAAATAACAAAGTCCCAAATAAAACGAAGCTTCCGGGTTGGTGCCCCCTGATGCAACAATTTTTTCCAGAGCGGTTTTAGCCTCCTGATAATCACCTTTTTCATAATTGATTACCCATGGCGCTATCGTCTCTTCCGGCCCCCTATAAAAAGGAGGGCCCTTATAAGGCTCGTCCAGGTAATCGGCCACCAGCGAGTCTACGGAAGTGGGGGCATTAAAATGCCTAAAGACAAAAACAGCAGCTATTAGAAGTAAAACAGTAGCTGCAATGCCTAAGATGGTTGGTCCTATTTTTCTGGAATATTTTTTTGGGTGATCTCTTCCGATTTCATCAAAACCAACGGTAACAGATTCACTTACCTTATTCACTGCTGCCATCGTCTCAAGGATATCTTCCTTGAAGCTTAATACATCCTTATTTTTTAGTGCCTCATTGACAATCCGGTTCATCTCCACTTCTTTGGCCAGTTCCTTGTCAGCATTTATTTCGGCTTCAAAGGCTTGCCTTTCTTTTTCATCCAGCTCTCCATTAAGGTATTTATCTATTTTTTCAAGTAATTTCAGAGCTTTGTTGTCTTCTGCATCCATCTTAGTCAATTGTAAAATCAGGATCTCTTTTTAGTAATTCTGATAAATAATTCCTGCACCTGTGTAGTTTGATTTTCGCATAGTATACTGAGATATCCATTTGGTCGGCAATGTCCTCCAATTTTGTATCTTTGTAATATCTCAATGCTATTATATTTCTACATTTTTCACTTAATTCCATCAATTTTTGATGAACGATCTCATATCGCTTGTCTTTCAATAATTTCAATATCAGTTCTTCTTCTGACAGGTCTTTAATGGGATGTTCTGAAGGATCTCCATGCTTTGTCATCGGATTGTTCCTACAACCTTTAAGCCAAATATTTCTGCTTACACCCATAAAATAGGCTTCAAAATTACCTTCCTCATACTTCCCTGAATGGATCTTAATGAGTACGACCATCCAGGTATCCTGAATAATATCCTCTGCCTGTTCTTTAAAGCCCCCATTCCTTTTAATCCAGTGGGAAACCTTCGGTGTCAACTTCTTAACCAGGTGCGTAAGGATGCCCTCATTGTTTTCTTTTATCCCTTGTATAATTTCCTGTTCAGAATATCCGTTTTGGGGCTCTCCTTTCATAATATACCATATTTAGCATAAGGTTATCATTACTTTAAAAAAATTACTACGGCAATTATTCCTTTCAATTCATTCAGTCACTGAATTTAACCTTAATATAATAGAAAATGCACTTCATTTCTACTATTTGTCAAATTTTTCTCTTCCGAGGTGATAACCAATTGAGAAAGTCGGTATTTATTAACAAAGACACCTGGAAATTTCCCATATAAATCTCAGTGACTTTTTCTAGGTAAACTAATATGGCTTGTTCATGCATAAGGAACAATTATTATGAAATCTTCAGGAATTATATCAACCAGTTTGATTATTTGTGGCTCGGTATTGCTTTTTGCATGTACAAAAATTTAAATCAATAATCAATGCATGATCATTTTAAATAGTTTATCCACTTAAACCCCAAAAGTCATGAAAAATCTTGTTGTCCTTGTATTTGTTGTGCTGATTTCCGGGAGCGTTTATGCCCAGGAAGACCTGGAAAATCAATTCTACATAAGGATTGGAAAATCATTGCCGTCCTGGTCAAGCTATGGTGCTGATGGCAAAGCCGGGACCCAAGGCATCAAAAGAACGGGTGGTGTTTTTGAAATGGGGTCACTTTATATGATCAACAAATTGCCACTTGCAGAAGGTTTGCGCCTTGGAATCAATGTGGATTGGATTTCTATTGATTACCATGGATTTACCTACCGGGACGATGTAATTGTAGATGTAGGTATTTTATCAAAAATAGGACCGTCTATATCCTATAGCCCCATTGATAAGTTGGTTTTCGATGCCTACGCTAAGGTTGTTGTAAGCTGGGCATCTGGTGTGGGGCTGGCATATAATGGGGAAGATTTGGAGGAAGAGGATACGTATATAGGAACGGGAGGATTAAAGCATTCTTTGGGCCTAAATGCGCGCTATTCTAAGTTGATACTTGGCATTGCTTATAATGCAGGAGCTTTGACGTTAAAAAATCCAGATGGAGCCATCCTTGGAGATATTCATGGAAACAGCAAAACCCCATTGTCTTCCGTGAATTTTACTGTTGGAGTAAGCTTTTAAAATACTCTAGAAAATATTCTTGGGAAAGCCTAAACCCCTAAAGAGCAGGCATCAATTAACCAATTTTAATATGAAACGCATATCAGTATTTATTGGAATCTTAATGATGTTTGGGGCATTCGGTTGTACGAATGGAACATGCAGGTGTGAAGGCCAGTTTACGGGGGGGGTTAAAGAGGGGATAAAACTTGGTATTGGAGAAGAATGTAGTGATTTGGAACCTATGTTGGGAAAATGTACAGAAGAGTAGTGAAATTCTGTGGTAAATTGGGATAATGTGCCTCCTCCTCTACAGATGCAAATAATGATTGGACATGGATTGCCGGAGAGGCATTTGATTTTCCCAATGGAATGTTCCAAATCAATGAGAGGTAAACTTTAAATATATTGCTGTACTCCATTTACCTTATTAGAAATAAAGTATTGTTTTAAAACCCTTATGATCATGAAAAGAAATTTATTACTCTGTATGATATTGTGGCATTTTTCCTACGGTGTATTTTCCCAGGAAACAAATGATATTTCAAAACTTCCACCAATCAAAAAGGGGGAAATTATGCTCACTGACGGCACTTCAATTGAATTCAGTCAACTGACTGTCTTAAACGATACGGTTGTAATTTCCAATTCACAATCAAGACAATCCAAATATGCTGCGAACGGTATTTATAAAATATCAAAAACAGGAAATTATGCTGTATTGGGAGCAATTACGGGAGGACTTGGAGGATTATCAGGCGGTATCACGGGCACACAGAATTGGAATACTCATGAGGATCTTAAAGAAAAGAAAACTTCATTCATTGTTGGAGCTACTCTTGTCGGTGCTGCACTTGGGGGCATAACAGGGGCATTAATAAAAAGAGAAAAAATTGTTTACAAGAATTCAACCTATTTTAGCTTAAAACCAGGGATGGATATCTATCAGGACAATAAATAGAGCCTATTATTAATTGCCAAAATCCATATTTACTAAATATTTAGATCATGAAAAAAAATGTAGTATTAACCGTCCTCTTAAGCTTAATTATTTTAAGCTTAAGTTCTTGCTCTTCGACAAAAGTTTTACCTGCGAATGTAAGCAACAATGCTAAAAATTTAAATCTTTCAAAAGACAAAGCTATAGTTTATGTTTTTCGAACTTCTGCATTGGGTTTTGCCGTAGGTTTAAATGTTGATTGCAATAACAGTCAATTAGCCAGTTTTTATCCAAAGAAATTCTACGTCAGTGTACTTGACCCTGGAAAATATGTTTTTACTGGTCGTGCCGAAAATGAAAGTGATCTTATTGTTAATCTTGAGGCAAATAAAAAATATTACATTGAGGCTATTCCTCAAATGGGATTTGGCAGTGCCCGGATCAAATTAAAACAAATTGATCAAATTGACGGTAATTCAAAAGTTCAAAAATGCAAACTTATCGGATTAAATGATGAAGCTAAAGAGTTACTAAACTACGAGTAATTGGTAATAGCTAAGATATGATCTGAAATAGCTATGGTCAGGGGTAACAGGTGACATTTAACGATAATTAAAAAATGCTCCGTCACCCTATTTCAATGGTGGCATCGGCTATTATACCTTTACTCCTTTGTATGGGAAAGATTTGATAAATTATTCTGGCTTGGGTATTTCAGCAGGTGCTGGATATGAATTTGCTTCACACTGGAGTGGAGAAGTTAATTTTACTTATGGTAAGCCCTCCTATGAAGAAGCCTAAATTAATATAGTTGCACTACGGTTGACTGTAAATTATTTACTGTATCAGGTTTGATTTCCATTTTGTGGATTTATACAATTATGACTAATCTTAAACAGTTACACCTATGAAAAGTATAAAAAACATCGTTTTAATTGCTCTTTTCACTGTTTTCTGCACCTGTACAGAAGATACAGATCCAGGTCCTACAACAGGGACCATTTCAGGGAAAGTAACCAATTCAGAAAACGGGGCCCCCATCGATGGGGCCGATATTAAAACAGATCCAGCAACGGGTTCTGTTAAATCAGATAGTGAGGGTGATTATACCATTTCCGGTGCAAGCCCTGGTCAGTACAAAATTATTGCCTCCAAAACAGATTATATTTCCGATACGGTTGAGGTAACAGTTACGGCAGGAGTGACCACGCCGGGTGACATAACACTTGATCCCGTTATTGTTAACAATCCTCCCGATGAACCGGACAATAATTCCCCAACTCCCGGAGCTGTGGACCAACCGACCTCCATAATCCTCGACTGGTCCACGACCGACGAGGATGGCGATTCATTGACTTATGAGGTTCTCTTTGATACCGTAAATCCACCTGTTGAATCGCTTGTATCGGATTACGATAGCAAGGCCATTCAAATCGATAATCTGGAAAGCGGGACCACCTATTATTGGCAGGTCATCATTACCGACAGTCAAGGTGGGGTTACAACAGGAGAGGTTTGGGAGTTTACCACTTCCTCCGCATCTGATCCGGTAGGGGTGTCTGAAATGGATTTTGAAAACGGAATAGGAGATTGGAGTGTAGACAATGGTTTATGGGAGGTTGGGGAGGCAACACCGGGTCCTGAGTCTGCCCATTCCGGTCAGCAGGTGGCCGGAACAGTTTTAGGCGGGGATTACTCTGATAATGCCAATACGCGTCTGATCAGCCCTTCCATTTCGTTGCCAGGTGTACAGTCAGGGGAGAAAATCCAGTTGAAGTTCTGGCATTGGTACCTGTTTGCTTCCGGTGATAAGGGCCTTGTTCAGGTTTCTGTGGATGGAGGGGAATGGGAAACCGTTTCAGATCCTGATTTTGATGGATCAAGTCCTGTATGGACACAACATGTCATTGATTTATCAGAATATGGGGATTCAAATGTCCGGATTGCCTTTTATTTTACATCAAACGGTGCTTGGATTAATAATGGCTGGTATGTGGATGATGTCTCTGTGGAAAAAAATTAATGCCTTGACAAGTGAAAACAGGAAAAAATCCCGGAGGGATGGCAGAATATGGGCATCAATGGAGGCATTGCCTGTTTAAATGAAAAAGCACACTGTCACCCCTTCTGGGGTTAAATAGACGGATGATGCGGTTTTTTCTATAATCATAGCAACCCTCCGGGCTTAGAACATCAAATGCTAAAGTACCTTAAATCCAAATTGTGGCTGCCTTTAGGCATAGCATTTGCATTTCATTTTTCAACCTATCCCAAAGTTTTTATGAAATTTAAAATTGCCTATTATATTCCTGTATTTATTATTGTTTTTTCCTGTCAAAAGCCCTCCCAAAATGAAATTTCAGATGGTATCGAGTCCTTGATACAAGAGTCAGCCAACGACACCAGCTTAACCAAAGTTTATGCTGAAAATGATTTTAAACCCATCTGGGTAGAAAGTGGCGGTTTAAGGAAAGTGGGCCAGAACTATTTAGAGGAGTTGGATAAAGTGGTATTTGATGGATTGGAAAAGAGCAATTACTTATCCGGGAAGCAAATCCAGCTTCTTGAAAAGATCAAAGAATCCAAAGATCCATCTGCACATGCGGCATTGGATATTGCCCTAAGCCAATCTTTTTTGGCATTGGCCTCGGATTTAAATATTGGCATGATTGATCCGGGTGCCATTCATAAGGATTGGAAACTGGAGCGCAAAGCGCCTACCGTTAGCTATGAGGAAGTTTTAGGCTCCATTGCAAAAGGAGGGGGCAACCTTCAGGAAATTTTTACTTTGCTGAGGCCGGACAATCCTCGGTATGAGGAATTGAAAAACCTGCTGAAAAACCAATTGGGAAAACAGGTAGAAATAACCCTGGTGGATTCACTATCAGCAAAAATTGGGAAAGGGGATCGGCACCTTTCCATTCCTTCCCTACGACAAAAATTAGCTTTTTTGGATGATTTACCGGGAGGCTCGGGAAATGGGAAAGAGGTGTATGATGATGAGTTGTTTGAAGCAGTAAAGAAATTCCAGAAAAGGCATGGTTTAATTGATGATGGGGTGATAGGGAAAGATTTTTTCGCAGCCATTAATTACAGTCAGGCTGATTTTCTGGCTAAAATTAAAGTGAATCTTGAACGGTTGAGATGGTTGCCGGATTTTACAGATAACAAAAAGGACAAGATCATAGTAAATATTCCTGATTACCATCTTTTCTATGTGCAAGATGGAGACACTATATTTTCCTCCAGGGTAGTGGTGGGCAAAGAGTACCGGCAAACGCCGGTATTTAAGGCAGAAATGAGTTATTTGGTATTCAGTCCCACCTGGACACTGCCACAAACGATCTTATGGGAAGATGTCATTCCATCCATACAAAAGGATCTCAGTTACTTGGAACAGAACAATATGAAAGTATTGGATTTTCAGGAAAATGAAATTGACTATGAGGAGGTGGATTGGGAAAGTCTAGAGGATGAAGAGGATTTTCCATACCTGATAAGGCAAAAACCAGGAGGCCAAAATCCATTGGGTAGGGTGAAGTTTATGTTTCCTAACAATTATAGTATCTATATCCATGATTCCCCCGCCAAACATTTATTTTCCGTAGATGAAAGAACCTTTAGTTCTGGATGTATCCGTATGGAAAAAGCTGAAGAATTTGCTACCCTTTTATTGGAAGGCTCTGGAGATTGGGACACGGAAAAAATATCCGAAGCCATGAAATTTGAGGAAGAGAAGGAAGCCATGAATTTTGAGGAAGAGAAAAAGGTTCCTTTAGATCATGAAAAGGATGTTTGGATACTTTATCTCACAGTTTGGAGCAGTGAAGAAAGCATTGCGGTAAGGGAAGATATTTATGGAATGGACAGAAAATTAGCAGAAGCATTGTCAATTCCTGTCTCAGAATATTTCCTTTAAATTTTAACCAAATGGTTGATTAAGGTAGATTTATTCAGATAGGTTTGATCTTCACCGTAAATAAATAAACAGGACTTTTCTTTTATGGTATCAATAATTTCTTTGTAGGAATCCATGGGCAAGGCTGGACACCCCAGGCTTCTGCCCAATCTGCCTGTTGTTTTTACAAAATCCTCATTGGCATAATCGGCACCGTGTATAACGATGGCTCTTTTTCTTGCATTATGGTTGAATCCTTTTTCCACACCGTCAAGTCTAAGGGAATAGCCGTGTTTTCCCTGATAGGTTTCCCCGGTCACATAAAAGCCAATGCTGCTCATGAAACTGGAATTTACATTTGAAAATTCCTTTGCCATCAATCCACCTGAATTTCGGCCATGGGAAACCAATGAATGATGAAGGAGTTTCCCCTCTTCTATGTCGATGATCCACAATCTTTCAGTGGAGGAAGGAAGGGAAAAATCAATGATACTAAGAGGGGTTCCACTTTTTATCGCTCCCTCTTCCAACAGGTTATAATAACCTGCAATTGCAAATTGGATGACTTCGGGATTTTGAATTTGGTGTTCGCCCTCAAGATTTGCAATGATCTTGGAAAATAAGATTTCATTTTTTGAGATCTTTGGTTTCAAAAAATCCTCCTTATTGAAATTTTCAAGGAGAGTAACATTTGCGGAAAGTATCGGGCTTACAATGAATAAGATAAATAGGGTGATTATTTTATACATGTTGCTTTAACAGTTATGAGAACAAAATAAGTTCCGAAAAGAAAAAGGCCAAGTGAAATGGCGAAATATAATAGGCCTTTTTTCTGAATGGCGGTTTTATTTGTCAACTTTGAACTGATTTCACCATTTTGGTTGTTAAAAAGGCAGCTGTTGGAATAACGGTTTTTAGCCTACAATAATATAAATATAATTCAATATTAAAATATACTGCAAATGAAAATAGCGGTTTTCCGAAAAGAGCATTTTAACGCTGCGCATCGGCTCCACAATCCTAGTTGGACGGAAGACAAAAACCGGACGGTTTTTGGAAAATGCAACAATCCCAATTACCACGGCCATAACTATGAGCTGGTCATAAAGTTAGTAGGGCCGATTGATCCGGAAACCGGGTATGTATATGACATGAAAACCTTAAGCAGGCTGATTAAGGAACATATACTTAAAAAATTTGATCATAAAAATCTAAACCTTGATACAGATGAATTTAAAAACCTCAACCCAAGTGCAGAAAACATTGCTGTGGTTATTTGGGATATTTTAAGAAGTAAAATAGAAGATAAATACGACCTAATAGTTCGATTATATGAAACGGAAAGAAACTTTGTTGAATGCAATGGGAATAAAACTTAATCATTCCATTGATGAAGTAGGGGATGAGCACATTGGAACTTCCCATGCCACGCCCATGAGGGAGGACGCCTTTGAGATGGATGATGAGCTAAAGATTGATTTGATAGAAAAACATTTCAAGGAAATTATGCACGTATTGGGGCTGGATTTAAATGATGATAGTCTAAAAGGCACCCCAAAAAGAGTGGCAAAAATGTTTATCAATGAAGTTTTCAGCGGTTTGGATCCCAAGAATATGCCGGATGTAAAACTTTTTGAAAATAAATACAAGTACAATGAAATGCTGGTGGAAAAAGATATTACTCTTTTTTCCTATTGTGAGCACCATTTTGTCCCCATTTATGGAAAGGCCCATGTTGGGTACATTTCAAACGGTAATGTCATAGGTTTATCAAAAATTAACCGGATTGTACAATATTTTTCCAGCAGACCTCAGGTTCAAGAAAGATTGACCATGCAAATAGGACATTCCCTAAAAACAATACTTGGTACGGAGGATGTAGTCGTGATTATAGATGCCCACCATATGTGCGTATCTTCCCGGGGGATCAAGGATGTCAACAGTAATACAGTTACCTCCTTCTATGGTGGAAGATTTGAGAATGATGAACAGTCTCGAATTGAGTTTTTGCAGTACGTATCTTTGGATTAATAAAATTATAAAAAGAATAATTTAGGATAAAATCCTAAAAACTGTGTCCGATTTTCCGGGGACTATTTTTGGCCTTTTATTCAATTGCCGTTGGCTTTAGCCAAATCATCCCGGGTGGGCCTTTAATGGGGCTAGAGCCCAAACTTCTCTCTCCATTCCTTTCCCCCTCATCTGAAGGACAGGGCAATTAAACCTTGGCAACTTCTCCACTGGGGCATGTCACGTCCTGAATTTAGTTGACATTTTTTCTATTTATTTATTACCTCAAGCCCATAGTCTAAAACTTGTTCAACCCTGCCTGCCGGACCTTTAGATTTACAAAATAGTATTTTATAAAGATACTACTGTTATAGTTATCCAC
>JBBDSC010000035.1:0-11255 GCA_040905145.1 Anditalea sp. | reverse complement strand
AAAAGGCCAAACTATCTCAAAACGAGACGTTTATACTCTTAACCTGACGGCTATGGACGGCAGTCAGGTCGAATGGAAGTCATCAACCCGCAGGCAGCGGGTGTTGATGTAGGCAGCCGCTCCCACTGGGTGGCTGTGGGACAGTCCGAGAAGGATGTGCGTGAGTTTGGGGTCTTTAATCAAGACCTTTTTGCTATGGCAGGTTGGTTGAAAGACAGAAATGTCAAAACCGTAGCCATGGAGAGCACCGGTACTTACTGGCAGAACCTGTATGCAGTTTTGGTTTCAAAGGGCTTTCATGTGGTGCTCTGCAATGGGAAGTTTACCAAAAACATCAAGGGGAAGAAGAGTGATGTAATGGACTGCCAGTGGATACAGAAGCTTCATACACTTGGTCTTTTGACCAGTAGCTTTCTTCCTGATGGGAGGACAGAAGAACTGCGTACTTATTGCAGGCAAAGAGTTAATCTGCTTCATTTGGCAGCTTCAACATCTAGGAAAATGCAGAAGAATCTCCGACTGCTCAATTTAAGATTGGATGTGGTAGTAAAGGATATTTGTGGCCTGACCGGCCTGTTGATTATCCGGGCCATTTGTGAAGGTGAAACTGATCCACAGAAATTGGCTTCACTCAGGCATGGGAACTGCCGAAAGAGCGAGGAAGAGATAGCCAAAGCCCTACAGACTAATGGAAGAAAAGATTATCTGTTTGCCCTCCAACAAGAACTGGATACCTACGACCATCTTCAAAAGAAAATTGAAGAGTGTGACAGGGAAATAGAGAAAATGCTAAATGAAATCATTAATTGAGATGACAATAAGGGGCAACACTACATCGAAGCCCCACAAAAGAATCAACAAAAATACCCCTAAAGACATTGACCTCAATCTGAAGTCTTACCAGATGTTTGAAGGCACCGACCTGCTTGCCATCGAAGGAATGAGCTTTTCCACTGTTCTGGCATTGATGAGCGAAGTAGAAATTGAGGGTATTAAAAAATTCAAAACTGCCAAGCATTTTGCCTCTTGGCTCAGATTGGCACCAAACAACAAAGTAAGTGGCGGAAAAGTACTGTCAAGCAAGGTGCCCAAAGGAAGCAATAGGCTCAAGATAGCGTTGAGAAATGCCGCGAATGCGATTGGAAACCTGAAAGACTCAACACCTCTGAGAGGCTTTTTTCAAAGGATCAGTTTTCGAAAAGGAAGGATCTTTCAAGATTTCTAGCCCCGAAACGCGTTATTTGAAGTTGCTTAAAACAAGACCCGATTTATTACAAAGAGTTCCCCAATACCAATTGGCAAGTTACCTTGGAATTACGCCTCAATCACTAAGCCGTATGCGTAATAGATTAGTAAAAAAGAACTAATGAATTTGCAGTTATTTGAAAACCTTGATATAAATTCTGTCTTTTTCTACAGGTGCCTTTTTTCTTAACTTAAGTGAACGAATTAAAGAGTATTGCCCCCATAACTTTGCATTATTATACATTATTAAATGCACTGTTATGAAATTAAAACTCTTTTTATCACTGTTGGTTTTTGCCTTGGCTTTTACAAAGGCAAACAGCCAAACTCAAGCAAAGGATTCAACTTACAAGAAGTTCTTTATTGGGAGTACATTTTTCATGTTAGGAAATTTTATTCCTGATGACCCAAATCCACCTGATTTTGTTCAACTAAACTTTGGCTACCGAATAACTCCCAAAGATGTTTTTTCAATAGAAGCAAAAACATGGAAATACGCTTGGCCATTGGGAATACCTTACGGGAATTCATTTCAAGCTCCCGAAGAAAAATACCCTGGATATATTAGAGAGTTTGGTATTGCGCTTGTCTATCAACGTTTTTGTGGAAAGGAGCTTATACGGCCGTTCATGCGATGAATGCATTACAAAAATATGTAGATAAAGACAATCTAAAGATTCAAAATGGATATCAGTTATTTATGACCTATCGTTTGGGTTACCATTTTGAACTTTTAAAAAATCGTTTATTTATAGAGCCATCTGTGGCAATCACTCATTGGCCTATTAATACTAACGTTCCTGAATCGTTTGCCAAATTAGAAAGCCAATGGCCAAATTATTTCTTGTTTGAGCCGGGTCTTCATTTTGGAATAAAATTTTAAGATTTTACCGGAAGCATTCAAGTTATCAGCAGGTGGGCCTGTAGAATTAGCCAAAAGAGTCGGTAAGGATCAATACGAAAAGTTCCTAACCAATTCCCATTATGGAAATGCAGATGTATCTATAGATGATCCTGACTTTTGGAACTTTAGAGACCTCGCTATCTCACCGGTTAACCAAATTGAAATATTAATGTTTATTTCTTTGCCACCCGCCTAATCAAAGACCGTAACACATCCCAAATTTTGGAAAATGTAGAAAGGAAATTACAAAGACAATTTTGAAACAAATGAATGTATACTACATTATCAGTTTGAAAGCATTCATTTCTTTTATGATGGAAACGGAAGAACTGGTAGGATTTTAATATACTCTATTTAATAATTAACGAGCTGAGTTCAAGCAGAATCGCCAAAGGTCTATAGAAAAGAACTTGTTGAATTATTGACTTTTCTGGGCTAAGAGTAAATTAAGTTTAAAATTAAGAACTCGACAAAAAAGACGAAAAATTATTTGGAATTCATCTTATAATGTTAAATTTGGAATGACTTTATCTCCTACTGAGATAATGATAATTTAAAACAAAAAACTATATGATGATGAAATGGTTAAAAGAATTAAAATCTTTCCTTGTATTGGCATTTGTATTTGGTTTCCTGTTTTCTGCAACCTTAACTTCATGTGGAAATAAAAATAGCGCAGGAGATACAACCGAAGAATCAGCAGAAGAAAATCAGGAGCACCCAGAGGCTGATACAGATGAACATCCAAATGACGACGAAGAACATCCCAATAATTAATCGCCCGAACCCTGTTCTGGTATCTTGTAGAACCTAAAAAATAAAGGAACCTGAATCCATGTCGTTAATGTGTCCTAAAAATAAGGAAGCCGTTTCCTTGTTTTTAGGACACTTACTTTTACAGGAAAAGAGCCCCTTTTAATCAAACTAATTTGATTTCCTGATAAAAGAAAAAGAGGCTTCGGTTGTGGCTGGCTCACCTCCTATCTCTAAAACTGGAAAAGCGAGAAAATTAATCGGACCGGAAAGCGGGCCTGGCTCTACCTCGAGGTCGCGTCCCCGACTCAGTTCAATACGATTTGCAGGATGGCGGCCAAAATAGTAGGTGGCAAGTGCAGTGTATTTGTTGCCTTCACTGATATCAACGGGCCACCATTTTCCTTCTGCATAAAATTCTGCCCAGCAGTGATAACCGTCAATTCCTCCTTCATTTCTTTCTGAAGGAATAGATGCGCCGATGGAAAAGCGTGCCGGGATGCCTACCGATCTTGCCAGAGAAATGAAAAATGAATGGAATTCAGTGCAGTTGCCGGTGCGGGAATCACAGGCGTAAACAGCATCGCCATTACCGTAATCGCCATATTTCATATACCGCATATTGTCTATGATGTAATCATACAGCGCCCTTGCCTGAATCAGCTTGCCATCTTCTCGCTTTTCCCCAATCGCCTCATTTGCAATTTCACTGAAACGCCCACCAACAGGCATAAGTAAGTTTGAGCCTAAGTACTTTCCAGATATCGGTTTTTGTGCATCAAAAGGTCCTTTTTCCTGCCGCTCCACTTCGTAAATAATCTCTAAGGTCTCCCCACTGTGTTCCGGGCCAAGTTCAAGGTATAATATGGTATTGCCGTATTCTTCTTCTTCAAGCATCTCCTGTTTTCCGGGCACTTTTAGTGAAATTAATTCAACAGTTTGAAAGCTGTCACTCTTTGCTATTGGAATCCAAATTTTAGCTTCTTCAGTAATTTCCGGTAATTTGGCCTGATACCGGAACTCAAATTCATCTTTTCCTTCAATGACACCCATTAGATCCGAGGAGGCTTCTTCAATAGGCAACCTGTGCCAGGTCTTGTCCTTGCGTTGTTTCCACGAATAAAAGGGCTTACCATTGAGCTTATGCAAAGTAGTTTCTGTAACGGTCATTTCACCTGGATCACCCTCGAGGAAAAAATCCACATCATACACATCACCGCTCACATCAGCAAGGTCAACACAGGCAAAATGACGGCGTGGCCCCAAATTGGAGAGGTATTCCGTGTGCACGCGCACCAACATCAGGCGGAGCTCCTTGTCTTTGTCGTTAATATGAAAATATCCATCACCCTGTTTTGTTTTTTCTTCAATATACGCTTTTATTCCCGCCTCAATTTCAGCAATATTTACCTGGGGAATATGTTTACTTGAATGGTCTGCTTTCTCCTCTTCTCCAACATTGGAGCCGGAATGGCAAGCAGCCACGGTAAGCAACAATCCCAACAAAATAATCCCCGGCTTTATCATACAAATAAGATTTTTAGCATTTGCTGTTCAAGTTTATATTTAATTTCCTGGCTTCCCTGCCAGGATGGTAAGTAGGTGACCTACTAAAAAATCAAAGATAGTAATATCATTGATATTGACAGTGGCACACGGCACATTTCAAAGAAATAGAGAATACACCTCCCCCTCCCCAAATAATTTAATGTATTATTTGCAATGATTTTAAAGCCTGTTCCTATTTCTTTGTGAAAGGAATTTTCATTCGCCCTGCTTCAACGGCCGAATTACCTTACAAGGATTGCCTGCAGCAAATACACCGGCGGGGATGTCTTTAGTTACTACACTGCCAGCACCGATGACGGTCCGATCACCGATGGTCACTCCCGGACATATCACCGCACTGCCTCCTATCCATACATCTTTGCCAATGACAATATGCCTGGCAAACTCCAGCCCTGAAGCCCTTTCTTTCGCATCCAAAGGATGGGTAGCGGTGTATACCTGAACATTTGGCCCGAACATCGTTCTACTGCCAATGGTCACCTGCATCACATCCAGTACCACACAGTTGAAGTTAAAAAACACCTTTTCGCCCACTATTAAATTGCTTCCATAATCGCAATAGAATGGTGGTTGTAACCATAAACCGGCTCCTGCTTGGGGAATCAGTTCTTTAAGGATACGAGCCCGCTCTTCCTCCTGATCCTCCCGGGTACTATTAAGTTCTTGAATAAGCAATCTTGCCTGCATCCTTTCTTCCGAAAGCTGCTCATCAAGCGGATCATACAACTCTCCGGAGAGCATTTTTTCCTTTTCTGTTTTCATTGATGATAACAATTAATCTCCTTACTATTTAATTAACGTTCTTTTCCTGCTTGATGTAAAAAGACCCTCAAGATAAATCCTACGATGAGCAGACCAATACCTGTTAAAATCACATTAATCGGTAAAGAAACAGACATGGCCAAACAACCCATAAGGCCCAAAATAGGTATTGCCTTACCATAGATTTGCTCATTCTGTGGCTGGTTAAGTGCTGCTATATTGGTGATGCTGTAATATAGTAAAATAGTGAAAGCCGCAGCCTGTAAGATAAATTCAAATGATCCTGCGAGAGTCAACATTAAGATAATCAGAGCAGTAATGATAATTCCGATATGTGGAACTTGATATTGGGGATGAACTGCCTGGAACAGGGATGGAAGGTCCTTCCTTCTTCCCATGGCCAACATCATCCTGCTTATCCCTAAAATCTGGCTCAACAATACCCCTAGCATTGCCGTGGAAGCTCCAATGGTAGTAACGGTCTTTAGGCCAGGTGTTGTCAAAGCCTCCGCCACTTCCTGTAAAGGTGATTTGCTTTCAGCCATTCTTTCTGTTCCTATAACCCCAATGGCAATAACAGATACCGCAGCATAAAGAACAATAGCTGTTATAAGGGTAATTATGATGGCGTTAGGTATGGTTTTTTCCGGTGCTTGAACTTCTTCCGCAAGTGTGGCAATTCTCGCATAGCCTGTAAAGGCAAAGAATAATAAAGCGGCTGATTCGGCAATTCCTGAAATGCCGAATGGTGCAAAGGGTTTAAAATTGGCGGAACTTACTGCAGGAATACCACTAAAAATTAAGTACAAAAGTGTAATCAAAGTTAAAGTTACAATGATCAAATTCAACTTTCCAGCTTTTTTGATACCGAAATAATTGGCAAGCGTCAAAAGAACTATTGCAAATAGTGAAATTACCAGGGGCGAGGCTACAGGGATCAATTGATAAAAATAACTGCCGAAGCCTATGGCCACAACACCTGCTGCAGAAAGTTTGCTGATGAGGAACATCCAGCCTGCTGAAAAGCCAAGAGCCGGATTCAGCAATTGGTAACCATATTCATAAGTCCCTCCTGAATGTGGATAGACCACAGCTAATTGTGCAGAACTTAATCCATTGAAAGTAGCAATAATGCCAGCTATTATAAGTCCGACAACAAAAGCGGGGCCGGATACTCCCGCGGCAACGCCTGTCACCACAAAAATTCCAGCACCTATTATTGCACCCAATCCAATTCCTACTGCGTCTTTTAAGGTGAGCACACGCAGAAGCTCCTTATTTGTGCCTTTCATGATGCCTTTTTTGACGCTTCGACAAAACCCGGTCCAATGAAAATTTTCCACCGCCCTTGATCAATATAAAGATGCTTCCGAGCAACATGGACCAATCGGTTCTGCTTGCGTGCATCATTTCCCAAAAGCCTTTGTCCGCAAAAAGTTCCACCTTAGTAGTTGCCAAAGCTATCAGCATGATAATGATAAGGGGAATACTTGCCAGACGTGTTAAAAGCCCAAGCAAAATCAATGTTCCACAAGCCATTTCAAACCCGCCCACAAAACTTCCCAAAAATTCCGGTTCAGGTAAACCTATTTTTTCAAAACGTCCAGCTCCACGAAGTGCAGGGAACAAAAGTTTTTGGATACCTTCGGATAAGAAAACCACACCGACCATTAATCGGATAAGAATAATTGCTTTTGAAGGTTTGGTTTTAATGATCTTCTGAAACATATCACATTCTGCTTATAGATGGTCTCTCAGGGAGAATATACATAGAAAACCTGTATAGATGCTTTTACTTAACGCATCTATACAATTTCCCATTTTTCAATTTCTCCATTTACCACTCTAAAAATGGGGTGTGGATCAATGGTTTTAGCCTCTTTGTATTGGTGATATAACCGAAGGTCTCTGTTTTTTAGCTTACCCAGTAGATGGCCAAATTCATACTTTAATTGTCCTTGATTGACCGACAGCGGTATTGGCATGGATATTTTGCTGAATTTATTCAGGTCAAAATTAAATTGTCTACTGACTGCCTCCTCATAAACAATGCTTAAATACTGATTAATAGCATCTAGAGGACTATTAGATTCTTTGAAACGGTCAAGCTGTGGGTGATTACGGTATCCAGTTGTTTTTCCTTCCAACACTTTTTTTGCCAAAAGCGTCTCGCGCCAAAGGGCGAGCAGCCCCTTAGTGTCAAGATACTTCGGATGAATAGACCATATTCTCATATTATTTGGGCTGTTAAGCATCAAATAAGTGCGCAAGCCTAACTTATAAGTTTGACCCGGACAGCATTTAATCCTTTTTGGCCCATTTCTGTTTCAAAAGTAACTTTATCGTTTTCTTTAACCTCATCTTCCAAGCCATTGACATGCACAAAAACACTCTCTTGAGTTTCGTGGTCTTTGATAAAGCCATAACCTTTTGAATCATTGAAGAAGGTCACAGTTCCTTTTCTGATTAAGTCAGCTGGATCAACAGCCTCTTGTTTAGAAACGCCGATTTGTATATCTTCTGTTTTGATGGTGCTCTTTTTACTTGGATCGGGAGGAGTTGAAGAAATATTACCCTCATCATCCACATAAGCAAACATTTCATCTACGCTTTTTCCTTTATCAGAATTGGCCTTGCGTTCTTCTTTCTTTTGCTCTTTATCCTGCTTCTTCTTTAGTCTCTTCTTTTCCTTTTCTTTTTTATTAAACGTTTCCTGTGATTTACCCATAATTTATATTTAGTTGTTTTTTATTGAATTGTATAATCGATTTAATGGTGTGTTGTTGCTTCTGTACTATTAACTCTGAATTTCATTTGTTCGTTTCCTTGAACCTTGGTTGTTTTACATAAAATGTTAAAAGCCCATTGAATAATTGAATATTTACTAAATAGGAAATAAGACATACTTCTCGATTCATTTATCATTTTCTGCTTAGTAAAATTGACTACTGCTCCAATATCAACAATTTTGAGTTGGTGATCCACTCTTATGTACTCTCCCCTCTTCTTTTTAAAGGTCTTATTTGATGCGTTGCGGAAAACCCACAAGGAATTTGCCCCAATACACAAAAGTAACCAAAAGCACCAGCAAGTTGATTAGCCAATGCTTTTCTATGGGTAATTTTTTACGGTTTTCATTGTTTCCGCATCATTGGTTGTCAATTTTGGAATGACAGTAATATCACCTGTTGTTTCCAGCACAACCACATCAATATCTTTTAATTGGCTGATCCCTTTTTTCCTGGCCGCTACATTTACTTCTTCAATAGTAATCCTTTCCTTTTTCAAAATATCATTTAAAATTTCACCTTTGTAGAGTAATAAAGTAGGTTGACTGGTGACTATCCTTTTTACCTTCTTGGTCCTCACTGAAAGCCAGGTAATAAAGTATTGTAAAAAAATCAATAAAAAAAATGCTAACACACCGTCTGCAAGCGCTACATTTTTATTTAAAGCCACTGTCGCTAAAGAAGACCCCAAGGCGATGGTAACTATAAAATCAAAAGCATTCATTTTTGATAGGGTTCTTTTTCCAGAAACACGCAGCATAACAATCATCAAGACGTAGGCTAGAATGGTAATGATAAAAGTTCTTCCTATGCTTTGCCAATTATCAAAAAAAATGTTTTCCATAATTGCGATTATATTTTTACTGGACCGGATACATCAATTGGTGATCCGATGAAACCTTTTTTATGTGAATTTCTGTAAACTTGTTGGGGGATGCCATCATTTGTTCAATCCATCATTATCACACAAATTCGCGTCCAAATATATGAAATTTCCTGTTAAGCCACCAGTCACTGTTTTTTGATGATCTGTAATTTCTTTGGTACATGTATTGTTTGATAAAATGCAGTAGTTTAATTGCAGATAAAATACCTAATAAAAGATGCTCGATAATCCGAATTTTCTTTTATTTGCCGACTATTTCTTTGTGGTTTTTCATACCGCACTGATCTTGTTTAATCTATTTGGGTGGATATGGAAACCTTTAAGAAAATGGCACCTGCTCACTATTTCCCTGACCTTTGCTTCCTGGGTATTCTTGGGATTCTGGTATGGCTGGGGCTATTGTCCCTTAACCGACTGGCACTGGGACATCCTGCACAAAATGGGTGTAGATCGCTTGCCCAGTTCCTATGTCAGTTATTTGCTACAACGACTCATGGGGATACAGCTTCCGGATTTGTGGGTGGATTATCTTACCCTCGGCCTGACATTGGCTGCTTTTGCGGCATCATTAAAGGTGAATTTTTTTCTTTATGGGGAAAAAAGCAAAAAGTAGGTGTAATTATTTATTCGATTCAATATAATACTTATTGCGAACTGGCACATTCATTTATTCAGGCCCATAATGAATTTCCTGGCGGTCGGCATGGCAATAGGAAAAGCAAATTTGAACAAGCTTATATTGGTCCTTAAAGTGCGGGAAAAGAAGCTGCTTCCTGCCATTCCTTGCGTTATCCGATTAATCCGACTTACTGTTTTCTTCAGAGAAGCTTTCCTGATAGTGGTATATTCTTCGGTTTTGTCTTCAATTATTAAATGGCTTACTATAAAAGCATCTTCAATCCCCAGATTCATGCCCCTTGCTCCCACTGGTGAATGCAAATGTGCGGCATCCCCTATTATCATCACCTTGTCCTTCACTAAATCCTCCGCAACCCTGTGACTGATTTTAAATTTTGATTTCCAAACGATTTTACCTACCCTGCTGTGTTTTGGCAAATAATTTAACAAGGATTCCATGTTGCCTGCCACTCTCCAAATGTTATCTTTTAATCGGATCATGATCATTCCTCCTTCTTTAAACAGTCTTACATGCCCTTCATCCCTCGCCA
The DNA here is from genome assembly GCA_040905145.1 of Anditalea sp. GTDB lineage: Bacteria > Bacteroidota > Bacteroidia > Cytophagales > Cyclobacteriaceae > DATGMS01. Next base: position 1,178 of record JBBDSC010000035.1, on the reverse strand, counting down.
ATGGAGAATCCAACTCTATATCGAATAACTCCCATTAATGATCCTGGATATCAGCCCCTTTTCAGATAAAAACAAGGCTGAAGCAAGCCCTGAAGGGCCAGCCCCAACAATCAGTACTTTGTCTTTGTTTGTTGTTTTCAGTAATTGCATCGCATGGGTTCCTGGATAATCCAGAAATTCTTAATGTTTAGTTATTGTCTGTTGGAAATCGTGTCTTCAAAACCTGCCATTCAGAGACTTTTACTTCTAACGAATAGATAAATACAGTAAAACTTAAAAAGATCAGCCATGGAATCAATTTTTTATTGATAATTTTATTGATAATTTTAATCTTTTGCACACTAACCAAAACCATAGACAACGTTAAGTCATGACATTCATCAAAGAAAATAAAGGGCAATTATGAAAAAACCAGTAAGTTTTTATGATAAGGATATTAAAAGCAATCCAAATCAGTATTCAGGGGGTCATTATGTTGAACGCAATCGAAAACTTAGCGAAATGTTGCTGGATCACAATCCAAAAGTAATATTTGAGTTGGCGGGGGCAGAGGGTAATTTTGCGTATCATATTTTAAAAAGTCCTAATATTGAACGGTACACATTCACAGACTTTTCCAATGAAGCATTAAAAATCGCTCGTAAAGAGATTGGAAATGATGAAAGGGTCGAGTTTCTGAATTTTGACGCAGAAAATTACAAAGACCTTAAGAATTACCAGTTTGATACATTTGTCTGTAATTCATTGGAGCATTTTAACAATGATATTCCAATAATTGAAGCCCTACGAAGTGGGACAGTAGTTTGCTTATGTTTGCCGAATTTTGATTGGGAGGGACACGTAAGGAGCTTTAGGTCATTTGAGGAAATTAAAGACCGTTACGGTAATTACCTTGATTTTAAAGACGTCCATGAATTTGAAGTATCGTATTCTGCACGGAAGATATTTCAGCGTTTGAGGGCTTTTATCTTCAAAAAAAAGTATTCAAAACTGATAAGTTTATTTTTAAGCTTGTTAGGATTAGAAAGTATCGGCAATAAAAGAAAGTGGAATATAGTGGCTTTAAAAAAGTGAATTTCATTGTTTGAAGAAAATATGGGAAGAAAACGGTTTTGAACTGATTGATGAAAAAAAGCCAGGGTCATTGAAAAGGTAAAAAATCAATTAGTAAACATTAG
>JBBDSC010000034.1:0-56478 GCA_040905145.1 Anditalea sp. | reverse complement strand
AGGCGTATCGGGAACAGTAGCTGATCCAAAGTTGATTTTTGGTGCAGCTATAAAATCCTCTGCATCAGGTATTTTATTATCGCATAACCATCCCTCAGGACAGCTTAGACCAAGTGACGCGGATATAAAGCTTACCAAAAAGCTAAAGGATGGCGGACAGTACCTGGAAATATCTGTATTGGACCATATTATTATTACCAGCGAAGGCTATTGTTCATTTGCTGATGAAGGGCTGTTATAGCCCTTTTTCATTTAATGAATGTCTTAATTGGATTAAATGGAGATTTTAAATTCAGCAATAAGAAAAGCTAAAATTCAGATTAGAAAAGGCGTGAAATCACATGGGAAGTAATAAAGTTTAAAATAAACCAGGATTCTCCCTGAGGGGCTCAATTACCTCAGGAACATTGGTATTGAGCCTCGAGTTGGTCACCCCATCCAACACCCGATAGGCAGTTAATTTTTCATCCTGGCCATAGGGTTTCATCAGGTCTGTCATTTCAGGTTTGGTCAGATCGGACAGGATCCAGGCTTCCGCTTGGTCCCCTTCCAATATCAGGGGCATTCTTTTCTTTTCATTGTGTATCCCAGCGAGCAAAGGACTCCCTTCCACCATCACAATACTGAAGGTGTAAATGTCCTTCCATTTTGACCAGATGCCTCCCAGTGTGAAAAATTCAGCTTCCTTTGGTTTTATATAGTGGGATTGGGATTTTTTGGATCCCTCCGGATAATGGGGTTCAAAAAAGCCGGTACAGATCACCAGGCAACGCTTGCTCCATGATTGCCGGTAGGAAGGTTTATCATAAAGTTCCTCTGATCTGGCATTGAGTGTATTGGCCTTAAAACTGCTTTCATCCTTCACCCAGAATGGAAGAAGTCCCCAACGGTACATGTCAATAGCTTTGCTTTCGGCATTGCTTATCACAGGAAGGTAGGGCTTATTGAAACCGTTCAACTGGTAGGCCTGTTGGAACAGCTCCTCGTTTTTAACCGGAAGGTTAAAATCCTCCTTAATCGTACTGATCCCTTTATGTTGGGAGGTATGGTAACACATGGTTGCCTTTCTTTTTGTACAGGTTCTAAAATTTGTTTATTATCCTTCAGATTTACTTAATCCTTCTAAAATAACCAATAAAAATGAATTTTATAAAAAGGGCAAAATATTTATAGATTGAGATAGGTTTTAAAATTTCATTGGGCATTAAGGAGCTATCCCCACTCAGGGTTTAATTATCCACCAGGAATCAGCTCCCTCCTATTCATCAAAGCACTTCTATAGGTTTATTTTCCTTTTGCTATCCTTTACGACTGTTTTCAAACCAATAACTTTTTCTGTTCCCGGTTCTGAATTATGATCCATGCAAAGATGGGGGCAGCGGAACACCTGCCAAGGGTGCGCTTCGCCCTTTCTAAAAAATAGGGTTTTCCAGAGGAAGCCTTCCACGATTTTTTTGTGCGGCCCTTGGCTGTTTGTCCCTGGCAGCCCCCGTTCTCTTTGGCATAATCAAATTTCTAACCTTAAACATTTACAGTCATGTCACAATTTGAAAAAACCTACATCGGCAAAGGAACCCAGGTAAAGGACCTCAACATCATCAGGGTATCCATCTCCAAAGAAACACTGGAAGATATCCTGAAAGACCACCTGGTGGATTATGAAGGCAGGGAGTACCTGGTATTTGCAGTCGCTTCCTTGAAGGAGCCGGATCAATTTGGAAAAACCCATACGGCCTACATCAGTAAAAAGGTGACTGCTCCGAAAAGTGGAAAGCCAAAGAAAGGCAAGCCCTAGAGAAAAGCCCTCCGGGGCTTTTTTTATGTTCGGTTTTCAAGGGACACTGATGTATAAGATTATCTATATTTTCATGTACAGGCATAAATGTATACCTTTAGAGTGATGAGAGACAAAGGCCCGAAAAAAGGAAAGGCTTGAAATTTTGATCATTTTTATTTATGAATATTCAACTTCCACTTATTTCTGACCCTCATCTCCTGGAAGAGATCGAGAAGTATGGCCAAGTCCAGGTGTTTGAGCCGGGACAAACGATTATTGAATCGGGCCAGTACATAAAAATGGTTCCGATCGTCCTTGAAGGCACTATTAAGGTGATGCGAAAAGATGAAGAAGGCCATGACCTTTTTTTATATTATATCGAAAGCGGAGAAACCTGTGCTGTTTCCCTGACCTGTTGTAGCGCCATGAATCCCAGTGAGGTAAAAGCGGTAGCGGAAGAAAAAGCAAAAATACTGGCAATCCCGGTCCACAAACATGAGGAATGGACCAATGAATTCCGCCAGTGGAAAGAGTTTGTAGCCCAGACTTATCAAAAGCGTTTTCAGGATATGTTTGAAGCCATTGACGATATTGCCTTTAAAAAAATGGATGAACGCCTGCTCAAGTACCTGGTGGTGAAATCCCGGCAGGCAAAGTCAAACGAGCTTACCTTGACCCACCAGAACATTGCCCGGGAGTTGGGCACTTCCCGAGAGGTGGTTTCGAGACTCTTAAAGCAGCTGGAAAACCGGAAGCTGGTGGAACTGGGTAGAAATGTTGTTTATGTAAGAGACGATTTAAAAGAGTTTTTATAGGAGGCTCGACAGTTATCTCTTTTTTCAGAGCTTGCAATCGGTAGCTTCCCCGACAAATGAAAAAACCCGGAGATGATTACCGGGCCTTGCTCAATTTTAGAACTTTTCCTTTATCTTCCTTTCACTAGCTGTACTACCTAAAACTTTCCGGAACCAACCCTTGAAAATCCTTTTGATAAAAACTCCACCACAATTCTTCTATTTAAAAGCCCACAAAAAGAGTCTCTAGACGCGGAGAAGCTAGTCAATGATTTTTTTGAAAGACTACTAATTCTGCATGAAAAACTATCCCAGGACGTCAGGCTATGTTCGCGGGAACTGCAAAGCACCTCTTTTTTCCGTGATTTAAGTCATACAGGATAATTCAAAAGTCCTCTTAATAACCTACTTCATCTCCCTCAAAAACGCTTTAAATTCTTCTGCATCATAATCTTCCATTCCTGTGTGGGTAAGGACTAATTCACCCTGCGCATTAATAATGAAAGTCGTTGGAATACTCTGACTGTAGTACTTTTTCGGAATGCCACCAACTGCCTGGTGAATTTCAAAATCAAAACCTTTCTTCTCCCTGAAACGCTTGGCTTTTTCAAAGCTATCATCCACGGAAAGCATCAGAAACACCACCTCTTCATCTTTTACATCATTATAAAGACTGTTGATGCCAAACATCTCTGCTATGCAGGGAGGGCACCAGGTAGCCCAGATATCTATGAAGATAACTTTATTGGTGGCCTATTTTACCGGCTATATTGCAGCAGAATATGGCCTGCGGCCTTATCCCTTCTACCTGGGAATTGGTCTGGCTTTTTTCGGCTTTTTTGCCAGTTTATTTTTAGTGAAAGACACACAACAACATGTACAGAAGGAATCGTCCGGTAACAATGTAAAAAAGCTAAACAATATATTTCTGGACACCACCTGGAAAGACCGTAATCTGGGTTCTGTAACGCAGGCAGGACTGGTAAATAATTTAAATGATGGTATGATGTGGGAGCTTTTGCCTTTAATCCTAACAGCAAAGGGTTTTGACCTGGAGCAAATAGGTTTGGTAACAGCGGCATATCCGGCTGTTTGGGGACTTGGACAGCTTTTTACCGGTAAAATGGCGGATCACTTCAGCAAAAAAAGGATGCTTTACGAAGGTATGTTATTACAGGGAATGGCTATTCTCCTATTACATTTTGCCAGCACACTCATGCACTTCGTCGGCCTGGCAGTTGCTCTAGGATTTGGAACAGCTTTAGTATATCCTACTTTCCTTGCCACCATTGCTGAATTCACGCACCCATTCGACCGGGCGAAAAGTCTGTGCATATTCCGCTTCTGGCGCGATTTAGGCTATGCTATTGGTGCCATCTTAACTGGCTTACTAGCTGATATGCTTGGGTTGCTTGTGCCTGTGCTTGTTATTAGTCTGCTTACACTATTATCAGCCGCTGTAATTGTTATCCGAACGAAAGAAAAACAAGCAGGCTGATTAAACCTTTTGTGTAGCCAACCTTCACAAGTTTACCTCGTGTACTACTTTTAACAAGATAAAGTCATTAAAAACAAGTAAGGACATGTCTAAAAAGATTGTAATATTAGGAGCTGGCTTTGGTGGTCTTGAAGCCGCTACTCTTTTGAGTGGGAAACTTGATGATCGCTATGAAATCACGATGATCGACAAAAACGACTCATTCTTCATCGGCTTTTCCAAATTCGATGTCCTATTCGGCCGTAAAAGTGAACAGGAAATAAAATACAACTACAAAGACATCAAAGCCGAAAGAGTCAATTTTGTCAAAAGCACCATATATGAAATAGACATTGATAATAAAACAGTCCATATCCCCGGCAAAAGCTTTTCTTACGACTACCTAATTGTTGCTCTTGGGGCTGATTTAAATCACGGCGCCATTCCTGGTTTTGTTGAAAGTGGAGGCTACGAGTTTTACTCACTTGAGGGGGCAAAGAAGCTGAATTCTGCTATTAATGCTTTTGAACGAGGAACGGTGCTTATCAATATCTTTAGCAAGCCCTACAAATGTCCACCAGCACCTTATGAGGGAGCCTTTCTGCTACATGATTTTTTTGAGCAGAAAGGGGTCAGAGAACAAGTCACCATTAAAATGATTATTCCGGCTGGCATGCCCCTTCCGGTGTCCAAAGAGGTTTCCGGAGAAATAGAAAACCTTCTGGCGGAGAGAAATATAGAACTGGTTAAATCTACTAAAATAACAAAGATTGATGCTGCTAATAAAAAAGCTGTTGCTGAAGATGGGGCACAATTCGAATTTGACCTTTTTGTTGGCGTTCCTGTCCATACGCCTCCAAAAGTGGTAAAAGAATCGAAGCTTGGAGGAGACCAGGGATTTGTCCTTGCAAGCAAGGAGAACTTAGCAACCAGGTTTGAGGGCGTTTATGCTATAGGCGATGTGGCCAAGGTGCCGGTTGGAGAGGCGGCTGTGCCTAAAGCAGGGGTGTTTGCAGAAGACGCTGCCCGTACCGTAGTGGCCGATATTCTACTAAAAGAAGGTGTTGATGTTAGTCCGCAAAAGTTTAATGCCACTGGTGCCTGCTACTTTGAGTTTGGTGGTGGAAGAGTAGCAAAAGTTAATGTAAACTTTTTGGGTGAGGAAAAGCCAAAAGCCTTTCTTGAAGGTTTGTCTTCCGACCTTCGTACAGATAAACAAAACTTCCAGATAAGCAGGAAAAAAAGATGGTTTAAATAAATAAATAAAAATGAAGGAAAGAATGGAAGAAAAGCAGCCTATCCGGCAGATGGATCCGGTTTTTCGGGAGCTTTTTGACAATGCCGAAAAAGTGGAGCTGGATGATACCAGGCTTTATTTTATTAGTGCTAGTCATTATCTGACTCGCTACACAGATCAGAAAACAACAAAATGAATAAGGCTCAGTTGATCCTTTTCATTTTGCTATAGAGTTTCATCTGGATTTAGCGAGGGAAGATGTACAGGTACTTTTTACAAGGGAAAAACCTTATTTCTGAATCATTTCATGATGTGCTTTTTGGCCAATTTAATGGATTCGGCCGTAATTCTACTACTATTTATGGCATTGGGTTCTTATCTACATCAACTATTACAACTTTAGCTTTATTTCCTGCTGCGGAAACTGCTTCTTCCAGTACAGGTTCCATCATTTTACAGGGGGCACACCAGCTTGCAGAGAAGTTTACCAGCACCGGCTGGCCCCATGAATAACATCATTGAAGCTTCTGGCTACAAATTCCATAATCATATTCCTGTTAAAGTATACTTACTATTTTTAATACAAAGGTAACTTACCAGGCACTGCAAGTCAGTTATAATGATCACACAGGAACAGCTAACCTACTTCTTTACAGAAGATGGCATTCCTTTTTTTGCTTTATCCTGCTGCAGGAATTTTTAAGCCTGCCGGTAAACTCAGCTAAAACAAGACTGCTTCCTCATATCTTATTCATACGGCCCCTGCTTTGGAAATATAACAGGCTGAATGCTTAATGAAGTTTTTGCTTATGTAACAAAGGTCACAGAAAAGGGCTTATTTCTCCTCTACTTTTGCATCATATAATGATTCAAATATGGAAACAGTTACAATATTAGGTTACCTCTCAGCCATCATCATTGGCATAAGCCTTGGCCTTATTGGTGGCGGTGGTTCTATTCTTACGGTGCCTGCCCTGGTTTATTTACTGCATGTAAATCCTGTGCTGGCCACAGCCTATTCGCTCTTTGTAGTCGGTGTTACCTCGCTGGCTGGCTCGTTCTCCTTTATGAAAAAAGGCCTGGTTAATTATAAAACTGCGCTGGTGTTTGCCACCCCTTCTTTTATCGCCGTTTACCTGACCCGCAAATTTCTGGTACCGGCCATACCCGAAACGCTCTTTGCCATAGGGGAATTCACTCTTACTAAGAATGTGGGCATCATGGTCTTTTTTGCGCTGGTGATGCTGGCCGCCTCTTACTCCATGATCCGCAATAACAGGAAAGCAGCCAGTGAGCAGAAAGGTGAACTCAGCTTCAACTACCCTGTGATTGCCCTGGAAGGAGCGGTAGTAGGTACACTCACAGGCATAGTAGGAGCCGGCGGCGGTTTCCTGATCATTCCTGCCCTGGTGCTTTTTGCGCGCCTGCCTATGAAAATGGCGGTAGGTACTTCGCTGCTTATTATAGCCGCAAAATCGCTGATCGGCTTTCTGGGCGACCTTGGTAACCAGCCCATTGACTGGAGGTTTATGTTGTTGTTTACTGCCATGTCTTTAGGAGGAATTTTTATTGGCAGCTGGCTTTCTCCAAAAATTGATGGAGCGCATCTGGAAAGAGGCTTTGGCTGGTTTGTACTGCTGATGGCTATATATATCCTGGCACAAGAGCTATTTGTATAAGCCAACCGGACTAATGTGATAATCGTCACAGACTTTGGAAAAAACCTATCTTAATTTTGTATAGAAATTATAATAAAGATTAAAAGAAGCATCTAAAACAATAAAAACGTGAATATCCAACAATTTGATGACAAAGGACTGGCACATTTTTCTTATGCTGTGTTAAGTGAAAGAACGAATGAAGTTGTATTAATAGATCCTGCACGCAATCCGCAACCTTATTATGAGTTTGCAAAAGCTTATGGAGCAAAGATTGTGGGCGTGATCGAAACCCACCCGCATGCTGACTTTGTTAGCTCGCACCTGGAGATCCATGAAACTACGGGAGCCACCATTTATGTAAGTAGAATGGTAGGAGCCGATTACCCCCACCAGGCTTTCGACGAAGGGGATGTGATTGAGTTGGGTGAAGTAAAACTGAAATCCATGCATACCCCCGGTCACTCTCCGGACGGCATCAGCATCGTAGCCGAAGAAGAAGGAGAAGACAAAGCGGTATTTACCGGTGACACCCTGTTTATCGGTGATGTAGGCCGACCCGACCTGCGCGAAAAAGCCGGTAACATGGTTGCCAAACGCAAAGAACTGGCCCGCCAAATGTACCATAGCACCCGCAATAAATTCATGAAGCTGAATGATGATGTGGTGGTTTTTCCGGCACATGGTGCAGGTACTCTTTGCGGTAAATCTCTAAGCGATGCACAAAGCAGTACTGTTGGCGCAGAAAAAATAAGTAATTACGCCCTGCAGCCGATGACCGAAGAGGAGTTTGTGAAAATCCTGTTGGAAGATCAGCCCTTTATCCCAAAATATTTTGGCTATGACGTAGCCCTCAATAAGCAAGGAGCTCCGTCTTTTCAACCTTCTGTAAAGGAAGTAAAAAAGCTGGATAAAAATTATGAGCCTGAAAAAGGAATTGTAGTGGTAGACGGACGCCCGCAGGAACAATTCAAGAAGGGACACATCCCGGGAGCTATGAACATCCAGGGTGGACTCAAATTTGAAACCTGGCTGGGCAGCATTGTCGGGCCCGATGAAAAGTATTACTTGGTGGCTGCCACTGAGGAAGCTTTGGATGAGCTGATCATAAAAGCTTCCAAAATTGGTTATGAGCTCAATATTGCAGGCACTTTTGTGTATGATCTGCAAGGTGGGGAAGCCAGCGAAGCCTTTAACAAAGAAAGGTTTACGGCCGGACAGGATGACTTTACTATCGTCGATATCCGCAACAGTAGCGAAACCAAAGCCGAAGGCTTCTTTAATAATTCCATTACCATTCCTTTGCCGGAATTGAGGGAAAGAGCCAAAGAAATTCCTACCGATAAGCCAGTGGTAGTGCATTGTGCCGGTGGTTATCGTTCGGCAGCCGGAAGCAGCATACTGGAAAGCATTCTTCCTGTGAAGGTGCTGGATATGAGCGAAGCCGTAAATGAGTTGAAGAAACAGTAAATTAGCATAAATAGGTACTTAAAAGGCACCTCCTGGGTGTCTTTTATATTTAATCTGCCAGGTATAATTTGTACCAGCTTAACAATAAAGCCTTTTTTTAAGTCTGGCAAGCCAGAAAGACCGCATTAATAAACCAATCATGAAATTTTTTTTTTAATTTTACGTTTGCAACCTAAGAAGACATAAAAAGAAAAGCACTTAAATCAAATGCCCAGGTTTCTCATTCTCATATTATCCATTCTCATGCTCTTTAGCTCGTCCTGTACGATGAAGAGATTGCTGTCGGAATATATGGAAGTGGAGAATGGCATCCCTGCTAAGGCGCTGCTTCCTGCGGAGGGCCTGGAGAGTAAAGTTTTATCGGCACCGGAATTGTGTGCTGCAGAAGCCGTCAGCCTGCTAGACGGGGCTGAGATGAGTCTTCCGGCGCCAGCAAAAGCTCCTATGTTGCTGTTTTTTGCTTTTCTGATTTTACCCTGGATGCTGGTCCGGATGCCCCTGCAAAATTGGCAAGCCTTCCCGGCTTTTCATTATTCTATTCCCCCACCAGTCCCCATTTACCTTAAACTGGGACGGCTTATTTATTATTCCTGATTTTTTCGAGGCATTTTTCAGCATGATAACCATGGACTATGCATGATTGTATACCTATGCCTCATTCCCACCTCCTGATCACCTCCAGGTGATCAATCCCTTTTTCTATTTATTTAAAATAAGCTGTTTTACTATGCAATACAGATATCTGCTGGCATGCCTTCTTTTGGCACTTGTCAGTATTAAAGGCCATGGACAGGATACCAGGGCCATGTCCTTACCCCAGCTTTGGGAGCAGGCATTTGCCAACTATCCCAGCCTGGTAGCCTACCAGGCCCGCCTGCAACAAGCCACACTAGATCAAAAGCTCGCCCGTAACCAGTATTTACCACAATTAAAGTTGCAGGCGCAAAATACTGTTGGTACCCAAAATACCGTAGGAGGTGCTTTCTTTCCTCTGCCAGGCAGTTATAATGTGGCCGGCTCCGGCATCGGCAATGCTGCAGGCCCTTCAGCCAATCTTTTGGGTTCACTCATAATGGACTGGGAATTCCTGCAGTTTGGCCGGCATAAGAAAACAACGGAAGCTGCTGCTATTATGTCCCGCCAGGCTGGCTATCGACTCGAGGCAGCCCAAATAACCATACAGGCTGAGCTGAGCCGTACCTATTTCGCATTGCTTTTCCACCGGCAAATGGAGCGCTGGGCACAGCAAAATACCGAACGGCTGCAGCAGCTATTTAAGGCTTCGCAAAGCACTGCCCGTGCCGGACTGTCGCCAGGAGCCGATTCCCTACTGGTAAAAGCCTCCCTCAGACAAACAGCGGCTAAGCAGGATGACTGGCAGGGCCAAAGCCAGGAAAGTGCCATTGCCCTTGCCACCTGGATAAACATGCCTGCCAGCCAGCTAAGCCTCAAAAACAGCTCATTCCCTGCAGCATCCGAAGGTGCTATCCCGCTAATGGAGCCGGATGCTGAAGCGCAGCACCCACAGCTGGCTTTCCGGCAGCAGGGTATAGCCTATGCCGGAAAACAAAAAGAGATAGCAGGAGCAAATGTACTTCCTACCCTCTCCCTGCTGGCCGGTGTGCAGCTTCGTAACCATGCACCGACTCTGGAAGGCGCATTAGGGGAAAGCTGGGGCAATGTTTACAGCAATTCTACACATAATTATCTCCTGGGGCTGGGCCTTCGCTGGAACCTTACGGAGCTTTTTGACTTTAAGCTCGTCCGGGCACGCCATCAGGAGGAAATCCACCTGCGGCAGGCAGAAGCCGATGAAACAATCCTGAACCTGCAGAGCCACCGGCAAATCGCACAACGGCAAATAACCCAGGACCTCCGCCAGATAGAAAATGGCGAAGAAGCGTATGAAGCCGCCAGTGAAGCTTATCACCTGTTCGAAACCCGCTATAAGAGCGGCCTGATTTCAATCAGTGAGCTGCTGCAAATCCAGGATATACTCCAAAAAACCGAGAAAACGCGCATTGAGGCTTACTACCAGTACTGGATGCAACAGGCCGATTTTGCTGAGGCCAGCGCCGATTTCTCCATTCTTCAAACTGCATTTGAATAAAAGAACTTCCTATGAACATCATAAGATTAGCACTGAGAAAACCTGTTGCCGTTATTGTGGCAGTCATGGCTATTGCCTACTTCTCAGTCATTTCCATCAATAATATCAGGGTTGATATCTTCCCGGAGGTAAAATCGCCCTCTATTTATATTGCCATGCCTTATGGCGGCCTGTCGCCGGAATATATGGATGGCTTTATGGCCAGCAACTTTCAAAAGGTACTCATTTTCGTGAGTGGTGTAAAAGACATGGAATTTAAAAGTGTGCAGGGGCTTACCCTCATGCAACTGTCCTTTTACCCGGGTACGGATATGGCCCAGGCATCGGCAGAGGTCGCTACCCAGGTCTCGCGGGCCATGGCTTTTTTGCCGCCCGGAGCGGTGTCTCCCCAGGTAGTACGCTTCGATGCCAGTGCACTGCCTGTAGGGCAGCTGGTGTTTGAAAGTGATGAACGTTCCATCGGTGAATTGCAGAACCTGGCCATTACCCGTATCCGCCCCATGTTTGTGAATATACCGGGTATTACTGCACCTGCGCCCTTCGGAGGTAATGTGCGGACCATCGTCACCAATGTCAACCCGGAACTGATGCAGTCTTACGGCCTTTCCGCCGAAGAGGTAACCGCTGCCATTGCGCGGAACAACATCCCTTCACCGGCCGGAAATATCCAGATAGGGGATCAAAATCTGATGAGCCCGGTGAACAGCCTGGTAAAAGGACCTGAGGAGTTGCTGAATACACCCATCCGCCTGGGCAGTGGCCCCACCGTATTTGTGCGGGACATTGCCACGGTTATTGATGGAGCAGACAAAACCACCGCTTATGCCCTGGTAAACGGCAAAAGAACGGTTTACCTGCCTATCATCAAAAAAGCAGATGCCTCTACCCTGGACGCAGTGAATAATTTAAAAGAGGCCATGCCGATACTGGAAGCCGCCCTGCCCGAAGATGTTTCTATAGATTTTGTGTTCGACCAGTCAGGCTATATCGCCAATGCCTTATCGAACCTGGTGCACGAAGGCATACTGGGAGCAGTGCTTACCGGCCTGATGGTATTGTTGTTTCTGGGTGATAAACGGGGAGCCCTTATTGTGGTGCTGACCATTCCCATAGCTATCCTTTCAGCCGTAACGCTGCTCTACCTCTTCGGGCAAACCATTAATGTAATGACGCTGAGCGGGCTTGCTCTGGCGATCGGGGTATTGGTCGATGAGGCTACTGTAACCATCGAAAACATTCACCAGCATTTTGAGCAGCGAAAGCCAAAAGCCCGGGCGATTATGGATGCCCTGCTGGAAATTTCGCTTCCCAAGTTGCTGATCCTGCTCTCGATCCTTGCGGTGCTTACTCCTTCACTTATGATGAGTGGTATTCCAAAAGATATGTTCATGCCACTTTCCATGGCCGTAGGCTTTGCCATGATCGCTTCCTTCCTGGCCTCGCAAACTTTTATTCCGGTTATGGCCAACTGGATCATGAAAAACAAGCATGTCGATCATGAAAAGAAAGGGAAGCCTGTTTATACCCGCTTTGATAAGTTCAGGATCCGCTACCTGATGATCATTCGCCGCTGGGAAAGAAAAATACCGCTGGTAGGGATAGTATATGGGGTTCTTGTAATAGCAGCAATTGGTCTCGGCTTTGGCCTTATTGGTACAGATATTATGCCGCCCAGTGGTACCAGAGATCTTCAGCTGAGGATAGTTTCTCCACAGGGTACAAGGCTGGAGAAGTCGGAAGAAAACATGCTGGCAGTGGAACAGTTGATTCGGGAAGAAGTAGGCCGGGATGGTATCACCATCAGCTCCGCTTTTGTAGGGATGCATTCACCCAATACGCCTATAAATCCTATATTCCTGTTTACCTCCGGCTCTCATGAAGCCGTGCTGCAGCTTTCTGTTGATGGGGATGTATACGAAGAATCTATCGAGGAGCTAAAGGAAAAAATAAGGAAAAAGGTAGCTGCCCAAATGCCCGGCCTTGCCATTACCTTCGAGCCGATGGAGATGGTGGAAAAGATCATGAGCCAAGGTGCCACCACGCCGGTATCTGTTAAGGTGGCAGGCAAGAACCTGCAGGAGGCCAATAGCTATGCGCTAAAAGTGAAAAAGGAGATGGAAAAGGTCGCTACTTTCCGGGATGTGCATATCGCAGAACCCATTGACTACCCCAGTATCCAGGTGGAGGTAGATCGGGCGCTTTCCGCCCAGTTCGGACTCAGCATAAAAGAAGTAAGCCAGGCCCTGACCACGGCCACTTCTTCTTCCCGGTTTACCAACAAAAACCTGTGGAGAGACCCCCAATCAGGGCTTATTTTCCAGATGCAGGTGCAGGTGCCGGAAAGGGAAATGCAGTCGCTGAATGAACTGAAAGCACTGCCCCTGAAAGCGGGCCATGCACGGCCGATTCTGGAAGATGTGGCAAGGGTAAGCCTGGGCACGCAGCCTGGCCAGGTAAACCGCCAGGGGCCTAACCGCTTTGTAACGCTGGTGGCTAACACCATGGGAACCGATTTAGGTTCAGCAGCCAAAGAAGTAGAAAAAGCACTGGCTGTGGCAGGTGATCCCCCACGGGGCATCATCGTAAAAACAGTCGGGGCCATCGAATTATTAAAGGAAACCCTTTCCGGTCTGCAGTCGGGCCTGGCAGTCGCTATTATCGTAATTTTTCTGATGCTGGCAGCCTTTTACCAGTCCTTTAAAGTTTCCGGGCTTCTGCTGTCAGTTATTCCCGCCGTTATTGGCGGAAGTCTGCTGATGCTGTTGCTGATGGGCAGCACGCTAAACCTGCAATCCTATATGGGCATTATCATGTCCGTGGGCGTCTCCGTAGCCAATGCAGTCCTCATCATTAACCAGGCAGAAACTTATCGGCTGAAGCACCACCTTTCAGCCTGGATGGCGGCTCGCATGGCTGCTTCTTCGCGTTTACGCCCTATATTAATGACTGCCTTTGCCATGGTGGCCGGCATGATCCCGATTGCTTCCGGCATGGGGGATGGCGGCAGCCAGGTAGCCCCGCTGGGCCAGGCCGTTATTGGCGGCTTGATCTTTTCGACCATTACCTCACTGCTTGTTCTGCCGCACTTCTATGCAGCTGTACAGGGAAAAGCCAGTATCAATGGACCGTCCATGGATCCGGATGATCCGCAAAGCGTGCATTTTATTCAGTAAAAGAGGCATTGAGGACCTTTCAATAAAACCTCATTAAAAATTCAGAAAAAGAAAAATAACATAGCAATGAAATATCAGTCTTTAAGCAAATCTATCGGATTTCTACTGCTCATGGCCCTTGGTATAGCAGGCTGCGGAACGGATGGAAAACCCCTCGAAGAAAAAACGCAGGAAACCACTGAAGTAGCCGTAGCAACAGCAAAGGTTACAAAACAGATTGCCTCCTATACCCTCCAACTACCCGGTGAACTGGCACCTTTTGAAGAGGTTCAGCTATACCCAAAAGTAAGCGGTTTTGTACAAAAGCTGTATGTAGACCGAGGCAGTCAAGTACAAAAAGGTCAGCTGCTCGCCCGTCTGGAGGCCCCGGAAATTACCCAGCAATACATGGCCGCATCGGCTAGGCAGCGCGAAGTGGTGGAACGGCTGCAGTTCAGCCAGCAGGCTTATAAGCGCTTAAAAGAAGCCTCCAAAAGCTCCGGCGCTGTGGCAGCCATTGAGCTGGAGCAGGCACAGGCAAAATTAATGGGCGATAGCGCCAGTTACATGAGCCTCAATGCTGAAATGGCTGCGGCACAGCAACTGGCCAGCTACATGGATATCCGGGCACCCTTTGCCGGTATTGTCACCAGCCGCAGTGTATCGCAGGGCGCACTGGTCGGTGCCGGCGACAAGCCTCTTTTTACCCTGGCCCAGCAGGACCGCCTGCGGCTCACGATTGCTATTCCGGAAAAACATGCCCGCTCCCTTTCCGACAGCACAAGCATTAGGTTTCGGTTAAGTAACTTTCCTGACGAAGCTTTCACCGCCCAAATTTCGCGTAGCAGCGGAGTACTGGACAAGTCACTCCGTTCTTTGATGGTGGAATTTGATGTACCCAATGAGGATCACATGCTGAGCGGTGGCGAATATGTGCAGGCTGAGGTGCAGTTCCGGCGTCCGATCGCCAGCCTTTGGGTGCCTGCCAGTAGCTTGCTGCATACCGCTACCGGCATTTTCGTGCTGAAAGTGGAAGATGGTATGGTACAGCGCGTAGCAGTAAAAGAAGGCATCCGACAGGATAAGCTGGCCGAAGTTTTCGGTCCCCTAAAGGAAGATGAACAGATTATTGTAAATGGCAGCGAAGAAATCCGTGAAGGGAGCCAGATAGTAGTAAAACAGTAACAACTAAAATTAATTAATCAATGATTCAACAACTTATCATCTTATTTTTCGCCATGGCAATCCAGACAAATCATAATCCCGGGGCAACTACATCCAAAGTAATGGACGAGCAGGAGCATAAAGTAATTATGCAGGTAACACAAGCCGATTCCACACAACAACTGGTGGTAGTGGGCCAGATCAGGAACATTTTGAAAGCGCTCCCTAATGCGCAAATAGAAGTGGTTTGCCACAGCCAGGGCCTTGGCCTGCTGGTCGCTTCCCAAAGCAAGGCCGCTAAGCATGTAAAAGAGCTCATGGAACATGGAGTAGTTTTTGCCGCCTGCGAAAACACCATGGAACGAAAAAAGATTACGAAGAAAGATTTGCTGCCGGGGGTAACTACAGTACCCTCGGGCATGGCGGAGTTGGTTTTGAAACAGGAAATGGGTTGGATTTATGTGAAGGCCGGCCTGTAGTCCTATGCGTGACTTTTGTCACTGAAATAGGATGGTGGCTGTCGTATTTTCGTATAAATAAAAAGTGAAGACCATGTTTAATTTATTTAAATAGAAAGCAGAAATGGAATATAAAAACATCACAGCTGAAGAGTTTAAAAAGATACAGGAAGAAAATCCTGATGTAGTGGTTTTAGATGTCCGGACTCCGGCAGAATTAAGGCAGGGTAAAATTCCCGGATCAGCCAACATTGATATCATGGATAGAAAGTTTGCTGAAAAAGTTGAGCAGCTGGACAAAGGCAAAACTTATTTGGTGTACTGCCGCAGTGGAAATCGAAGCGGACAAGCTTGTGCTAATATGGCAGGAAAAGACTTTCAGGATCTGTACAACCTGAAAGGAGGTGTTAACCACTGGCCCTATAAAACCGAGTTGTGAATCGCTTCAAAATTTGGAGTACAACAGCTGTAAAAGCAGGCCTTGTAATTTTGCTGGGCGGGATAGCAGACTTACTTTGTTACCATTTTTATGGTTGCAAAGAAAGCTGTGCCATTACTTCCAGTCCGCTTAACAGTAGCCTGCATGGGCCCCTGGTGGGAGCAGTCCTTTTTATAGGTTTCTCGAATAAAAAAAGCAAAAATGGATAATGTATAAACTGCCTGTCTTTTTCGGGCAGGCAGTTTTTCTTTACCGTAACTGGTATAATGAAATTTAAAACTTTTAGTGATGGATAATAACTTTTGGAATAACAGATACACACTGGTTAATGATTTATATGGAACAAAACCTAATCAATATTTCAAGGAAAAAATAGAATTCCTGAAATCCGGACAATTATTAATTCCCGGTGAAGGAGAAGGAAGGCAGGCTATATATGCTGCCGCCCAGGGCTGGCAGGTAACTGCTTTTGATTTGAGTAAAGTAGCGCAGCAACATGCCTTGGAAAAAGCAGAAAATATGCGTTTATCGCTAAACTACCAGCTGAGCAAAGCAGAAGATTTTTCTTATCCAAAAGAGACTTACGACTGCGCAGCCGTCATTTATTTTCACCTGCCGCCAGGAGGCCGGTCAAACGTTCATAAAAGAATTGCCGCTTCGGTAAAAGCAGGAGGCCATATAATTATTGAAGCATTTCACCCAAGGCAATTAGGTTACTCTTCCGGTGGTCCTAAAAGTGAAGATATGCTCTATACCTCCGAAATGATCAGCCAGGATTTTGTTGGCTGGGAATTTATTGAAAAGCTCGAGGGGGAAGTTTTGTTGGAGGAAGGCAGCGGTCATGCAGGACCTGCCTATGTAACACGTCTTTTTGCCCGTAAAAAAGAATAGTATTAACGCAAAACAAGGAAGACTTTTCCACAGATACGCTGAGTTCAAATTCTATTAACCAAAACTTTCTAGCCATGATTCAACATCAGCAAGTACCTTTGTTTATTATTTTCGCTCCTTTTTGCCTTTAGCTGCTTAATGGACCTGACAAAGCCAGTCGGGCAAAAGATCAGTCACATCAGAATAGGTGATGCTCCTCTTGATGAAGCAAGATCTTACCGGGTAGTGACCCACAACGGGTGTTAAGAGGCCTGCATAAGAGTGATACCATCGGCCAGGGGGGAAATGTCAATCAAACTGAGCAGGGATTTACAGATTTTGTCGTCGAAAAGCTAAAGGAAAAGCAGGAGTTTCACATGCCCCAGAATATGGGTGAGGGAACTATTAAGAGAAAAGATTGATAAAGGTCATAAAGCCACCTGTTTCCTGGGAAGGCTGTCAGTCCTCCCGCCCCTCCTTCTATACCAGATAGTGAAAAAGGCAATGGCCAGCAGCATTTCGGAAATATCTCCACCATAGTACATGAACAAGGCCCCCGCTCGTATTTCTTCTGTGGAATGTAGGGAGTTTTTTGGAAAGTTATTCGCATACATGAATTTACTCAGGTAGGCATGGGCAGCTATGCTAAAAAACAAAACGATAAACCGTAGTCTCAGATCGGGGCGCCTAGGTGCCGGATCAGGCCCTGCAATCGCCCACACAAAAAGATACCCTGCCAAAATAAAGTGCAGGTGCACCAAAAAATGGATGTAAGGGTTGTCGTGCATCGCATTGTACAGTGGGGTTAAATATAGCAGGTACATGCCACCTATATTTAAAAACAGTGCTGTAATAGGGTGGCTAAGCAAGTGAAAAGGCTGGCTACACAATATTGCAGTTAGTACTCTTGCCTGATAGGTAGTTAAGCTACGCAAAGCTAAGGTTACCGGCGCAGCCAATACCAGACCAAGGGAGCAAGCATTCCCAATAATAAATGCTGCATCATATGCCCTTCAAAATCATGGTGCGCATGCTGCATGACCGGGGGTATTAAAGCGATTACCAATAACAGAATGCCGGCAGTAAAAGCGGCAGTATGCCATCCGTTCCAGGCTTGGCCTGCTTTTTTCTGTAGATATACTCCGTAGAGGTAAACAGCCAGGAGTGCAAATAATGGCACGATAGGTAACCAGCCTAGTAAACCGCTATGGTTCATATTTTGATCATTTACTTCTATCTTTCCAGGGGTTAATGAGCGGTATCAGCAAAGTTTTCTGCATTTTTAGCACGCCTATTAAGCCAAAACCCAATCAGGAGTAAAATAATACCCCAAAGATTCCACACAAGATCATAAACATAAAGATTCTCTACATACCGGACCTGGTGCAGGCGTAAAATCTTATGATCAATAATTCCATCGAACAGCTGGAAGCCACCAAGACCGTAGAAAAATCCCGCCCAAGCCCATTTAGGAGCCAACTGTTGACTGTGGCGGAGATCGGCAAACAGAAAAAATCCTGCTATCAGGCCTGTGAGTTCTGCAACATGAAGAAAGCCATCACTTAACAGTGCAACTTCGGTTGTAGACTGGTCGTAAAAGTGATGCCAGGCCAGAATCTGATGAAAAACAATTTCGTCGACGGCTGCCATCAGCGAAAATCCGATTAGAAAAGCAACCCAAAGGGAACGGGAAGTATTTGCATGCATTTTATTTGTCATAGACGAACAACACATTTTAGATTTTTAGGCCTTGGAAATTCCTGTTCTGCCTGAATGAGGCAGTCAAGAAAAGCATAATGGATATGTATGTTTTTCCTTAAGGGATCATAAATCCCGTAAAGCTTCCCGTATTTCTTCAGGCTTTGAGGAAGCAGAAAGATCATCAAAATCGCCTTTCAATACTTTTAAGGCATAACGTTCTTCATCAATTTCCTGCCTGGATCTAATGCCTAATTTGCGAAAAAGAGGTAATGGAGGGCACCAGCCCTGCAGGCCGTGCTGCAGGAGAAAGGAAGCTACAACTCCGGGAAATATATACCACCTCTTATTTACAAAGGTACCGAGTAATAAACCCGTAAGGGTCAGTGAAGAGGCATTGACGATCAGTGTTTTTTCTATATCCCATTCCTTTTGTAGCTCCTTCAGGCGTTGCGTTATTTCCCCTGTCGATGAATTCTGGTGCTTTCGGATTCTTTGCAGGCTATCCCGGTCAATTTCCCGGTTTGCTTCATTTGTAGAGTTTTGTCTTACGCGATCATGATCGCGCTTGGTTGATTTTTCCATTTTTCTTTGCCCTTAGTTGCGGTGAATTTTATTAAAGCTTTCTGCTGTGCTTTTTCAACCCTAAAAATGTGTGCTGAAAAGACTTTATTTTGTCTTCATGTTAAACTCAACAGATTTATTCCCCTCGTAGTTCTGTGAAATTCCTGCTAAAGCTGGCCACCCCGGCTTACCTTATTTATCAACTCCATTTCGGAATCTCAATACTTTTATTGGATTTTCAGAGAAGCAAAAACCTTGTGTGACAAATGTCACTGCAAAAGGAATGCCTGTAGTCTACCTTTGTATAGAAAATAAAAAATATTGAAAGCAAACCAGACTATTTATACCTGATCATGAAAAAATATTAGTATCCAACCACTGCTCAGATTTATCAGGCTTTGTCCTGAGCCTGGCCCTAAAGCTGGCCAGACAGAGCGGCGCAGAAATTTTTGCCTTACGCGCAGTGCCCACTCCCGGGGGAGGCTGTCTTTAACCAGCAGGGAGAGCTGGTGGAAGGAGAAAATTTTGACTTTGCCCCAATAATTGCACAGCAGGAATTGGCTCTTACCAACTCAGCCGATTGAATAGAAAAATCCAACGTACTGGTTATACCGGTA
The DNA here is from genome assembly GCA_040905145.1 of Anditalea sp. Lineage (GTDB taxonomy): Bacteria > Bacteroidota > Bacteroidia > Cytophagales > Cyclobacteriaceae > DATGMS01. The sequence goes on along the minus strand of JBBDSC010000034.1, from coordinate 36,993 downwards.
GTCAAGTGGAACCGGAAATGATTGTAAAGCTCTTTTACAACGTGTTCTTCGACTTTGGTATTCCATGTGTTCCACGACGTATTCACTTTTAAAAATTAGAAAAACTAAAATAGATAGAATTATGATAGAATACTTAAGTCAACCCTGGCCATGGTATGTAGCAGGACCGCTAATTCCTTTAGTGATGGCCTTATTGTTGTTTGTGGGAAAAAGTTTTGGGGTTTCAGATACCTTACGGACTACCTGTTCCATAGGTGGTGCCGGAGCTTTCAGTGATTTCTTTGATTTTGACTGGAAAAAGCAAATATGGAACCTGGTTTTTGTAGCCGGGGCTATTATCGGCGGCTTTATTGCTTCTACCTGGCTGCAGCAACCAGATCCTATTCCACTGGCGCAGGATACGGTAGCGAAACTGCAGGAATTAGGCATTCAGAACCCGGGAGATAATTACCTGCCCGAGGAGATATTTAGCTGGGAAGGCCTGTTTACCCTTCGTGGGTTTATCATGATGGTGATTGGTGGCTTCCTGATTGGTTTCGGCGCCCGCTATGCAGGTGGCTGTACCTCGGGGCACGCCATCAGCGGGCTAAGCAACCTGCAACTTCCGTCGCTGATTGCCGTAATCGGCTTCTTTATCGGCGGTCTGATCATGACCTATTTTCTCTTACCTGTAATCCTATCCCTTTAATCCTGAAAATAATGATGAAATATATTAGTTATTTATCCATAGGCACCTTTTTCGGCATTATCATGACCAAGAGCCAGGCCATTTCCTGGTACCGGATTTATGAAATGTTCCGTTTCGACTCTTTTCATATGTACGGCATTATTGGTTCGGCCGTCATCTTAGGAATTATAAGCGTGGCGCTGATCAAGATATACAAGGTAAAAACAACAGAAGGAACCCCTATTACCTTTAGTCCCAAAAACTTGAGCATCCCGCGCTACCTGATTGGCGGCACAATATTTGGTTTAGGTTGGGCGATGGCCGGCGCCTGTCCGGGCCCCATTTATACGCTCATCGGAAACGGTTACGGAGTGATTCTGGTGGTGCTCGCAAGTGCCCTCCTGGGTACCCTTACCTATGGAATTTTACGAAACAGACTGCCTCATTAAAGTGCATTCCGTTTATAGGACCAGGTCCGGACAAAACTTGATTAATATTTCTTTAAAATAAAAGACATGAAAAGACCAAAAATACTTTTCTTTTTTGATGGCTATAGTGGTTGCATTTACCTTTCAAAATAGGGCTTTTGCACATTTATGAAATTATGGCGGAGCTAGCTGCCTTTATTTGAATCTGGCACAGGCAAACAAAGAAGACACCGGGTAAATAGGCTGTGTTCATTACGCCATAGTGTAATAAAGTACCTGAACATTCTTTTAACCTCCCTGTTTTTGACTTTAACAGTAACAGAAGTAATCTTTCATATTTTAAGGCATTTTCAGTTTCTGGCGTGACCTTGGCTATGCCATTGGGGCTGTTATTACCGGAATATTAGCCGATTTACTGGGCCTGCAAATGCCGGTATTGGTTATAGGTGTGCTAACGAGCATATCAGCGGTACTAATTAGGGTCCGGATGAGAGAAAGTTCAGCCAGTCTAATAAAATATTACAAAACATTAATTAGCTTTTCTTGTCCTGAAAAAGCTTTACAGCTCACTTTAAAATTTATCTTTTTCATGTATTGGCATAAAGGTATATACGTTATTAGGGATAAGTTTGGGGTCAATGATCAAAAATTTAAATGCTCAGCCACTGGCTGATTTCCCCGGGGAAAAAAGTTTGCCTTTTGTCCGTTCCTGCCGAAACCCAAACACTTTTCCCCTCCCCGCGGATACCCTTGCATTCCGTTTTCCCATCATAATCCATTTTGGAAACCGTTGCCGAAGAAGAAAAAGTATAAAATAGAAATTTTTTCTTTTTATTGGATGGATTTCCTTTGAAGTTCAGGACAACATTAAGAAGTCCAATTTCAGCTAAGGGGGATTTGCTCCGGTAAGCCTGGGGTCATTTATATTTTGGGCGCAGTCGTTTCACTGGGTTTTTTTTTGAAGGATAATAGAAACCATAAAAATATCAGGGCCGCCTTTGTTTCAGTCTCCGAATGATTTCCTCAATTTTGGGTTAATTTTCCTATCCCTCTTTTTTACACTTTTTCTGGTTTTGAAAGGGACCATATAAACCAGACCCAAACGGTAAAGGCCACAATCAAACCCGGCCATTGGTTCTCACTACCCAAGGCACCAAACATGGCGAAAGTGCCAACAAAGGAGACGATGATAAGTTTGATGAGGAACCTCATAAATTTTAAAAATTTAAAACCACACCCTAATTTAATGAAATTTGAGTTGTAACAAAAGTTTTTTAGTTTCAAATTTGAAGGTAACCACCTTATTATCAATAGTTTTAAATGTCTTAACTCATATTCCTCAAAACAGCTATGTAGTTGCTACGAATTTGGCTTTTTTGAACAGTGAACGAGTAATCATTGTCAATTTTTTAATTTTCCATCTTACTTTCAATAAAGTGGGTCAAAAAACTGGTTTGGTAGCAACTACAGTGGCTCTATCTGCTCAATAGAGTACGTTATGCGGAACTTGAGTTACGGCTTAAATGCCAGGTGTTACCATACTAATATTTAAAAATATTGGGTTTTTGTTTGAAAATGAGAGTCCGGCAAAGCAAAAATTTTGGTTGTAGGAAAAAGAGCAGGAGAGAGGTCTATTGCCTTACCAGGTAAAATCGCTCAACCGGGTTACTTGACCTGACACAGTCAAATACTTTTACTGGCCAAGGCAACGGCCAGTCCTGGGAAAGTTGAATGATTTGAAATTTAAGGCTATCGAATTTTCAAGAGTTAAAAATTATATCAAAATAGCCCCCTAAATAGCCCCCTTTTTAAAAGATAAAACCCTAACTTATTGAAAACAAGAAAGTTAGGGTTTTGTTCAGCAGAGGAGGAGGGATTCGAACCCCCGGAACCTCTCGGTTCAACGGTTTTCAAGACCGCCGCGATCGACCACTCTGCCACTCCTCTATAGTCGAATTCGTTTTTGAGCTATTTTCTTTTCCAAGTTGCGGTAACCTTATGTATTTCTGCCGCACAGCCTAGCTCAGATAGATACCCTGGCTGGTTTGATCTTTATTGTTTGCCTTACAGTTTGCAAATGTACGCCTAAGTTTGGTAATTACAATAAGGGGAATTGGAAAAAATCGGGCCGTTACTTTAAATCCCTGATTGAACGGCCAATAAATTTGGTCACCGGTTTTCTTTCCGCGGCTTTGTCCATACTTACATTGATCTCAAAACCTATCAAAATGAGATAGGAGGTAATCAGCAACCAAAGCATTACCGCAATCATGGTGCCTATGGATCCATATAACTTATTGTAAGAGGCAAAATTGTTGAGATAGTAGGAAAACAAAAAAAAGGCCAAGCTGATCAAAAGTCCCGCCGTTATGGACCCTAGGGAAAAGAACCGCCATTTGTCATGGACCGCAGGAGCATATCTAAAGATAAAGGAAGTGGTAACCACAAAGAGGATTAACAAGGTGAAAAACCTCGAAAAAGCAACCGTATAATAAATAAATCGGTTGGAAATAATCCCGTATTCCGATAGGACATTCAGGAATTTGTTGCCAAATATCATGATCACAACTGCTGAGCAAAGGGACAGGACCAACACCACAATAATACCTACTGCTATTGCCCGGGTTTTCAAAAAACTTCTGTTTTCCTTGGTCCTATGGCAGGAGTTGAAGGCAGCCATCATAGAAACTACCCCGCTTGTTGCTAAAAACAAAGCCAAAAAGAAGCCAAAAGACATCATTCCCTGCCGGGGCCTGCTGACTATATCCATAATGGTAGCTTCTGAGCCTTCATATAGGCTCTCGGGTAAAATCTCCCGGACAAATAGAAGGATGTTTTCAGCCGTTACTTCAGGAAAAAACCAACCGACATAGGGGATGGTATTCAACAGGAAAAGCAAAAGGGGGAACATGGCTACCGTAAAATTGAAAGCCACTGCACTTGCCCTTTCCGTGAGTTCGTCTTTTTGGACCTGCGCAATAAAAACTCTGCCCACATCATATACGTTCTGGTCGGGATTGCCAAAATAAATGTTCCGTAGTTTTATCGCACGTTTATCCACCCTTTTAACCAGGCGGTTGATCATGTCTTTCACCCTAAAGTTTGTCTTTTTCTGTTCACGGGAAATATGGTTTCAATAAATCCAGCAAATACGCTGGAGGCCTACACGGTCTATGGGAATCTTTTTTCAAAAAAACCAAAGTGGTTTCGCCTTCGTTGATCAATTCCCCCTGCTCATTGAACACCTCGTAATTAAATTTGATTCTTATCCCAGGCATTTCTTTGATCAGGGTCCGGACTATAAGCAATTCATCATATTTCCCCGGCTTGAGGTACTTGCTATGAATTTCCAATACAGGCATAATGACCCCCTCCTCTTCCATTTGCCTATAGGAAAAACCAGCACTTCTCAACGCTTCCACACGGCCCACTTCATAGTACATGGCATAATTGCCATAATATACATAGCCCATCTGATCTGTCTCAGCGTAGCGAACCCGTATTTCATTTTCTGCTATAAACATGGCTTTTCAGTAAATTCCGGCAGCATTCAGTGCATTACTATACCTTCTGGCATTGTTTAAATGATCCCGTAGGTTGGTTGCAAAGGAATGGTAACCGGAGAAGTCTTCCTTTGCACAAAAATAAAGATAATCATGATCCTGATAGTTCAACACAGCATCAATCGCAGAAATCTCCGGAAGATTGATCGGACCGGGGGGAAGCCCTGCATTCTTATAAGTATTATAGGGGCTTTCGATTTCTTTGTGCACGTTTAAAACACGTTTGATGCTAAAGTCACCCAATGCAAAGACTAATGTAGGATCTGCCTGAAGCGGCATGTTTATCTGAAGCCGGTTGAGGTAAACACCCGCTACCTTTGGGCGCTCATCAGCCATTACCGTCTCAGCTTGTACAATAGAAGCCAGCGTTGAAACTTCCTTTGGGTCAAGCCCAAGAGCAGCGGCTTTTTCTTTTCTGGCATCATTCCAAAACCTCGCGTATTCCTTGTACATCCTATCAAAAAGCTCAACTGCGGATGTGTTCCAGAACACTTCGTAAGTATTGGGTATGAACATGCTCAAGATGGTCTCATTCCCAAAACCGAATTTATCAATATAGGTACTGTCTGTCAATAAAGAATAAAACGCTTCCTGGGGAATCTCCAGTTTTGTGGTGATCTTTTCCGCAAGGTCCTCCTTCGTCCTGATATTGTTAAAGGTAATATTGAGCGGAGTTTGCCTTCCTGACCTTAGGGCACGGACCAGTTCGGTATTGGACATTCCAGGTCTTATTTCATACCTCCCCGGCTTGATGTTCTCCTGATAATCCATGAGTTTGGCCACAAAACTAAAACTCACCATATCCTGAACAATATGATTTTGATACAAATTATCGGAAATCTGCCGGAAAGTTGCTTCTTTGGGGATTAATAAATAGGTAACTTCCTCCTGTTCCACCAAAGTATTGGGCGTGTAAAATGCCTGATAAAGATAATAAGAGAGTGAGGTGAAGAGCACAGAAGAGGCAATAATGGCAAAAATGATATATTTTCTGTTCTTTTTAGTAACCATACTGGAATTTAACTTAATAGATTACAAAAATAGTTAATTTTTAATTAGAAAAAAGGCTCCTTTTCCTCTTGAATAATAGCAGAAGTCAAGCTAAATGATTAATTTACAATATAAGAAGGTAAATTGGCCTTTCCTTAAAGAAAAAAACCACCTGTGGATGCTTTTATAAATATTAACGGACTTTTCTCCATATTGGAAAATGAAAACACCAATCTAAGCACCGTATGGCTTTATGTGCATTAATACTTTCAAAATCCTACCTGTCCGGCTATCCAGGTGGAAAAAGATGACCGAACAAGGAAATTATTGTGTAATGGCATGTTTTTAGAGGTTGGGATGAACAGAATAGCTAAACAAACAAGAATATGCCGGCTGAGTTGATAAAAATTTATCCAGAAAACCCCAATCCCCGAACTGTGCAAAAGGTCATAGAAGTCCTGAGAAACGGTGGGATAATCATTTACCCAACAGATACCGTGTACGGTATGGGCTGCGATATTTATAACCAAAAGGCAATAGAAAAGGTATGTCAGATCAAGGGAGTGAAGCCCCAAAAGCAAAACTTCTCTTTTATTTGTTATGATTTAAGCAACATTTCGGAATATACCAGAGTAATAAGCACTCCTGTATTTAAAATGATGAAGAAAGCACTTCCTGGACCCTTTACTTTCATCTTAAATGCCAACAACAATGTTCCCAAATTGTTGAACAATAAAAAGAAAACAGTAGGTATACGGGTGCCGGACCATGCTATCCCGCGAACTTTGGTAAGGGAATTAGGCCAACCAATCCTTACTACCTCTATCAGGGATGAGGATGACGTCATAGAATATAGCACGGATCCGGAGTTGATTTATGAGAAATACCGCGACAGGGTAGACATCGTTATCGATGGGGGATATGGTAACAATATTGCTTCAACTATAGTAGATTGCACAGGTGATGAAGTAGAAATTGTAAGACAGGGATTAGGTGAACTGGAAGACATCCTTTAGAAGAAGGGATGCCACACATTGGAATTTGTTTGTTACACTACAAAATCATTTTCTTATTTCCATACTTGAAAGATGAGTGAAAAAATTGTGGTGGACTTATTCTATCTGCCTCCCGTTGAGTTTTTTGTGGCTCTTCAAGGTTATGATACCGTTTTGATTGAAAAACAAGATAATTATCAAAAACAAAGCTACAGGAACAGGACGGCTGTTCAATTGGTCAATAAAGTGGAACTCCTGAGTATTCCTGTCCAGGGGGGCAACAAAAAGGTAAAGTATGCGGATGTAAAAATTGACGATAATCAAAGGTGGAGAAATATCCATTTAAGGGGAATTCAAAGTGCTTACGGGAAAGCTCCTTTTTTCGAATATTTTTACCCCGAATTGGAAAGGTTGTATTTGATTGGGCCTAATGGATTATATGATTTTAATTTTGAATTGCTGACACTTTGTCTTAAATTTCTACGGCTAACTGTCAAAATGGAAGAGACCTGTGATTATCAGCAATATAGAGGGATAACCGACTTAAGAGGGGTTATTAAGGCAAAGGAATCGTTCTTACACCGAAATATCTATGAGCCATACTCTTATATGCAATTGTTTGGCTTAAACTTTGTACCAAATCTGAGTATCATAGATTTGCTGTTTTGTGAAGGGCCTAATTCAAAAAAGGTTATAGGCAGTTCAAAAAAAAGAAATTGAACATTACTTAAAAGGATTGTGTTTTTAACTCAAATTCGGTAACATTAAATTAATTTAGACGTGATTAATAATTTAGAGAGGATATAATGGAAGCAAAATTTTCAAACAGGGTAAAAGAGGTTATCTCCCTAAGCCGCGAAGAGGCGTTGCGGTTGGGGCATGATTACATCGGAACGGAACACCTCTTATTAGGGATGATTCGGGAAGGAGAAGGTGTCGCTGTTTCCATTCTCAAGAAATTAGGGGTACCACTCGACGAGTTACGGAACTCGGTCGAACGTGCTGTTAAGGGTACTGCAAACCATAACGTAAAAAACCTCGCAAATATCCCACTGACCAGACAATCAGAGAAGGTATTGAAAATCACCTACTTGGAAGCAAAGATCTTTAAAAGCCAATTGATTGGCACAGAACATCTCTTGTTGTCCATTTTAAGGGACGAGGACAATATTGCTACTCAAATATTACAGAAATTTGATACATTTTATGATGCCGTGAAAGAAATCCTGGAATTTCAAACGGATCAAACCCCTAGATCTGGTGCTGAAGCAGACGATCCAGATGAGGACAGCTCCAAATTATTTGGTTCATCTGGAGGCACAAAAGGAACATCTGAAAAATCAAGGACCCCAGTACTGGATAACTTCGGCCGGGATCTTACCAAGATGGCAGAAGATGATAAACTTGATCCAATAATCGGTAGGGAAAAGGAAATCGAAAGGGTGGCCCAGATCCTATCAAGGAGAAAGAAAAACAATCCTATACTGATCGGGGAACCTGGAGTAGGTAAAACGGCGATTGCTGAAGGACTTGCCTTGAGGATCATTCAAAAGAAAGTTTCCCGAGTGCTGTTCAATAAGCGGGTGGTGACCTTAGACCTTGCCTCTTTGGTGGCGGGAACAAAATACAGGGGCCAGTTCGAGGAGAGAATGAAGGCAGTGATGAGCGAACTGGAAAAATCCCCCAGCGTGATTTTATTCATTGACGAGTTGCATACCATAGTCGGAGCCGGTGGAGCGAGCGGTTCCCTTGATGCTTCAAACATGTTCAAGCCTGCTTTGGCAAGAGGGGAAATCCAATGTATCGGTGCCACTACGCTTGACGAATACCGTCAGTATATTGAAAAAGATGGAGCTTTGGCCAGAAGGTTCCAAATGGTGATGGTGGATGCCACCTCTCCTGAAGAGACAATCCAGATCCTGGACAACATCAAGGACAAATATGAAGATCATCACAATGTCATTTATACACCCGAGGCATTAATAGCTTGTGTGAAGTTGTCGGACAGGTACATCTCCGATAGGTTCTTACCGGACAAGGCCATTGATATCCTGGATGAAGCTGGTGCCAGGGTTCATATCAATAATATACATGTGCCTGACGAAATTCTAAAGCTTGAAGAAGAAGTAGAAAAGATCAAGGTAGAGAAGAACCGGGTAGTCAAAAGCCAAAAATATGAAGAGGCTGCCCAACTTCGGGACCGGGAAAAGAAATTGCTTGAGCAGTTGGAAAATGCGAAAGCCAAGTGGGAAGAAGAAAGCAAAACTAAACGCTATACCGTAGAAGAAGATAATGTTGCAGAGGTAATAGCGATGATGACCGGCATCCCTGCAAAGCGAATCGCCCAAAAGGAAGGTGCCAAATTGCTCAACATGGGCGAAGAGCTAAAAGGGAAAGTTGTAGGTCAGAACGAGGCAATCAAGAAACTCACTAAGGCGATCCAACGGACCCGGGTAGGGTTGAAAGATCCTAAGAAGCCCATTGGGTCCTTTGTATTCCTTGGCCCCACAGGTGTGGGTAAAACAGAGCTGGCTAAAATGTTGGCTTCGTACCTTTTCGATAAGGATGATGCCCTGATAAGGATTGATATGTCCGAATATATGGAGAAGTTCAGTGTTTCCAGATTAGTGGGGGCACCTCCTGGATATGTGGGTTATGAAGAAGGGGGCCAACTTACGGAAAAAGTAAGAAGAAAACCTTATTCCGTAGTCCTGTTGGACGAGATTGAAAAAGCACACCCGGATGTGTTCAACATATTGCTACAGGTATTGGATGATGGCGTCCTTACCGATGGCTTAGGAAGAAGAGTGGATTTCCGAAATACCATCATCATCATGACTTCCAATATTGGAGTCAGGGACTTGAAGGATTTTGGTGCTGGCATAGGCTTTTCCACCAAGGCTAAAGAAGAGAATATGGATGAAGTGATGAGATCCACTATTCAAAGTGCTTTGAAGAAAGCTTTTAGTCCTGAATTCCTCAACCGATTGGATGATGTGGTCGTATTCAATTCCTTGACCAAAGCCGATATCCACAAGATCATCGATATCAGCTTGGCTAAGTTGTTCAGTAGAATTACTGACATGGGATACAAAATAGAATTATCGGATAAGGCGAAAGATTACTTATCAGAAAAAGGATATGACCAGCAGTATGGAGCAAGGCCGTTAAACAGGGCTATCCAGAAATATCTCGAGGACGCTATTGCTGAAGAAATCCTGAAAGGGGAACTTTCTGATGGTGATGTGATCTACGCTGATTACTCCGGTGAAGGGGAAGAATTAACGATTACAGTGAGTAAGAAAGAAAAAGCGGATTAGATTCCGATCTTCATAAAAATAAGGTGGTCCGGAAAGGGACCACCTTTTTAACAAACATTTAATTTTGTTTCCTTGAGAATTTTAAAACAGCAGCTTTTTTTGCAATTGCTTGATCAATGAAATCCTTTACAGACATCGCCCTAAAATTGTTGTTTCTCTTTTCGACAGTCCCCTTTTTGCTGTCGGAAAAGATTTATGATAAATACGATTTTAGGTTAAGCAATAAGGTAATTGATTCCGTGTTTTCAGGTCCACAGGCCTTAGGCGAACTGGACAACAGAAACATCAATGAAGCCAGTGGCTTAGTATCCTCCCATGTCCACCCTTTCCTGCTGTACACTCATAATGACAGTGGAGGGGGCCCGGATATCTATATGATAGATACCTTGGGCAGCTATAAGGGAAGGATCCAATTGGAGGGGGTTAAAAACAGGGATTGGGAAGATATTGCCATTGGGCCAGGCAAAGACCCTGATCTGTCCTATATATATGTGGGGGATATCGGTGATAATAATTCCAACCGTGATGAAATTCAATTATATCGATTCCCTGAACCTACAGTGCTGAAGGAAGAGACCAAGGTCCAGCCTGAACAATTTACCTTGATTTATCCTGATGGGGCCAGGGATGCTGAGACGCTAATGGTAGACCCTCAGAGCGGGGATGTTTACCTTCTCTCCAAACGTGATACAAGCAATACCCTCTACCGTGCTCCCGCAGCCCAGTTGGGAAAAGGGAAAGTCCTATTGGAAAAAGTCATGAAGCTGCCCATCACCATGGCTGTAGGCGGGGATATTTCAGTAGATGGAAAACAAATTGCTATAAAAAATTATTGGGCGATCTATTATTGGGCTAGAGCGGAGGGAGAAAGCATACCTGATGCCCTTGGAAAAAAACCCATTCAATTGCCTTACAAGCCGGAACCTCAAGGAGAAGCCATTGGTTTTTCACCTGATGGGAACCGTTTTTATACATTAAGTGAAAACCGGTTTAGGATTACCCCTGTATTATATCAATACCTTAAGTTACTTCCTGAATAGTTTTTTGAGGAATGATGGATGAGGAATGATGAATTATAAGTTATAAGTTTTTCACGTCCTGGGTGTAGTTGACACCCTTCTTTCCATAATTCCTTCGGACATTCTACATCAGCTTCCGGCACTCTCCGGTCTTCCGCCTCCCACCTTCCAGCTCTGCTTTGTACTTTGTACTAAAATCCTCCTAAATTCCCGTAAAATTGAAAGGAGAAATATTCCTCAATTCCGATTTCACTTCTTCCCTAACCTGAAGCGTTTCTATAAAATTTTTGATGGAAGCTTCGGTTATTTTTTCATGGGTGCGTGTAAGTTCCTTTAAGGCTTCATAAGGTTTGGGGTACCCTTCCCTTCTCAAAATAGTCTGAATGGCCTCAGCCACCACCGCCCAGTTTTCTTCCAGATCCGCATTTATAGCGGCCTTGTTCAGTTCCAATTTGTCCAAGCCCTTTTTCAGGGATTCAAAGGAAATCAACATATGCCCCAATGGCACCCCAATGATCCTGAGGACAGTACTGTCTGTAAGATCCCTTTGTAGTCGGCTGATCGGTAGCTTGGCGGCCAAATGCTCCAATAGAGCGTTGGCTATCCCCAAATTCCCTTCTGCATTTTCAAAATCAATAGGATTCACTTTGTGTGGCATGGCAGAAGAGCCAATTTCTCCTGATTTGATCTTTTGCTTAAAATAATTCATCGCCACATATTGCCAAATATCTTTGGACAGATCCAATAGGATGGTATTTATCCGTTTCATTCCGTCAAAGAGGGCGGCCAAATGGTCATAGTGCTCGATTTGAGTGGTAGGATAACTTCTTTTCAGTCCCAATTGCCCCGTCACAAAACCATTGGCAAAGCCGTTCCAGTCGATCTCCGGATAAGCTACATGATGGGCGTTCATATTTCCGGTAGCCCCGCCGAATTTGGCAGCATAGGGAACCTGAGCAAGAAGCTCCATTTGATTCTCCAACCTGGTGACAAAAACCTGGAATTCTTTGCCCAAACGTGTAGGGGAAGCAGGTTGTCCATGGGTTTTGGCCAGCATGGGTATAGTTTTCCACGCTTCCACCTTATAGATCAATTTATCCACAACCTCATCCAAGGAGGGAAGGACCACCTCTTCCATACCTTCCTTTAGCATCAAAGGAATAGAGGTGTTGTTAATATCCTGGGAGGTAAGGCCAAAATGGATAAATTCCATTTGCTTCGTCAGTCCAAGGGAACCAAACTTTTCCTTCAGGAAATATTCTACTGCTTTTACATCATGGTTGGTTGTTTTCTCTATTTCCTTGATCGCCCTTGCATCCTGTTCCGAAAAATTATCTGCAACAGTCCTTAACTGTGGGAAAACTCTCCTATCAACAGTCGCAAGCTGGGGCAATGGCAGCTCACATAAGGCGATGAAGTATTCCACCTCCACTTTTACCCTATACCTGATCAAGGCATATTCAGAAAAATATTTCCGTAAAGAAGAGGTTTTACTACCGTACCGGCCATCCACTGAAGATACAGCAGTAAGGGTGCTTAAAGTCATGCTCATTTCATTTGATCATTAAAGAAATGTAAAAATAATTTTAAAACTTTAAAAACAGGTACAACAGGTCTTTATTTTCAAACTTCAGTTCAGCAAAGAGCTTTCTGGAATGAAGCAGTTCTCCTATTTGATTTTGTGGAACTTGCTTTCATTATTTTTCCGCTGGAGAAATATATAAAAAAGCCTGAGGATTCCCCAGGCTTTATATTGGCTATTAGTTACATTGATCTTTAGCCAGGAAAACATTTATTAATAGTTGGGATAGTTTCTGATCAATTGCAGGTTTAAACTATTCGCAGTGCCAGCACTAGCAGCTGGGTCAACATAACCTCTTACCACTATGGTGTAAATACGTTTTTCCCTGATATTAATGTTTTCAGCTGTTACCAAGGTCTCTCCTCCATCCGAAGTTTTGAGGTTCAGATCTATCCTTCCTTCGTTGACCTCTAGGTAGTCAGACACCTCCCGATAGGCTTGACCCTCAATTAAATCGGATTCTTCATCATCTATTTGAAGGCTGACAGCAGGTGTATCTGGTGACAAGTGGACCATTCTGATCATGGCTTTTCCTGAACTTAGCATCGCCAGCTCATCTTCCACAATGATCGGTTCAAAACCTTCTTCTTCCTCACTTATAAAGAAGGAGTAAGCCTGATCCGCCTCAAAAGTAACCACGGTATCCAGTAATGAATTGGCTGCATTTTCCGATTTGAAAGAGAAAGTACGATCTCCGGTAAAAAAATGGCCATAGTCAAAGTAGGTACTGTAATTGAAAGAATTGGTATTGTAAAGATTTCCATCCACCACTATGCTTAGCGCAGAGGTTGTAGGAGAGCCATGATAAAAAGAAACATAAGCTATCGGCGTAGGGGCCAAACGACTATCTTCATCATTCAGGCAGCTGGTAAGGAAGGGAATGAAGGCCAAACTTAACATTCCTATACCCTTCATCAAAAGGCTGGAGAACTTTTTGTTTTTCATTTTAGTATTCATAATTAATTGTTGGTTTAATTTTTGACTTTATTATCCGGACGAATGAATGATTAAAAGTGATACATGGGTTGGAGATTTTTTATTTATATGATGTGAAAAGGAAGGATTCAGGAACCAGAGTAAAAAAAAAGTGTTTAAATAGTGATTAGAATGAAGAGACTCCTACATTATCAGCTTTAAGCCTTTATTGTGTAAATTATTTAAGAAATACGTTTAAGAAATATAAATAATGCTGTTTAACCTATTTAAAAGTAAAGAAGAGAAGAAAAAAAGCAGTCAATACCTTTCATTGAAAGTTAGGGAAGTTGTGAAAGAAACGGCGGATACCGTTACGTTATATTTTGAGCAGCCGGAGCCTTACCTGGATTATAAGCCGGGTCAGTTTTTGACGGTCATATTGGATATTAATGGCCAAGAAGAAAGAAGATCCTATAGCCTTTGTACTTCTCCCTATGTGGATCCCTATCCTGGTATCACAGTAAAAAGGGTAAAAGAGGGGTTGATTTCCAATTACCTGAATGATCAAATCAGACCGGGGAAAACCATTGAGATCATGAAGCCCATGGGACATTTTACATTGGATTTTCATTCCCAAAACAAGCGTCATTATGTGATGGTAACAGGAGGCAGCGGTATCACACCTATTATGGGCATTACAAAGTCCGTGCTGGTGAATGAGCCTAATTCCGAAGTGACTTTGCTTTATTGCAGTAGATCTGAAGAACAAATTATTTTTAATGATGAATTGGCCGCACTCGAGGATAAATACCCTGGCAAATTGCGGGTAATTCACAACCTTACCCAACCCAGTGAAAGCTGGACAGGCTTAAAAGGACGAATAGACGCCGACAGAATTAAAGGCTTTTTGATAAAAAATGTTTATCCGGAAGCAGAAAAGGTGAAATACTTCTCCTGTGGACCAGAAGGATTGATGGACACTACCTTGGCTACATTAAAAAATTTGGGAGTAGATAAGGAAAATATCCTGAAAGAGAGCTTCTACACTGCCACATCAGGGAAAGTTGAAGATGCGGGGATGGAAATTGAAGATACCCCCACACTTACCCGGGAAGTGAAAATAGTTCTTGAAGGACAGGATTTCGGATTTGAAGTTTTACCGGATCAGACCATCTTGGAAGCTGGCTTGGAAAAAGATATAGACATGCCTTACTCCTGCCAAAGCGGCCTATGTACGGCTTGCAGGGGCAAATTAGTTTCAGGCGAGGTAAAGATGGAGGAAGATGCAGGTCTGAGTGAAAATGAAATCCAAGAAGGATATGTCCTTTGCTGCGTTTCTCACCCGATGAGTGGCAATGTGAAAATCAGTATTGAGTAACGAAACCCATGGAAGACCTTCCACCAATCAAGCGGAAATTTAGGATTTTGGAGCGGAATGTGCTGATATTGATCATTCTTCCGCTTCCATTTTTTGCTTTGGCCTACCTATATACCACCAGTCCCACCAGAACTATTCAGATCCCCGAGTTTCCTGAATTCCTTGATCCATTCAGCCTGTCTTTGGCCATTGCATTATTGGCATTCCAACAAATAAACTTTCAAAAAAAAATCAGGGACATCAAGGGGAGCGGGGCAGATTTGGAAGAGAAGTTCAGCCGTTACGCTAAGGCTACTATCACTAGGTATTGGCAATTACTTATGGTGGGATTCCTTTGTGCCGCAGGTTTGTTCCTTTACCAAAATGCCGGTTTTACCGTTGCGTATGCCATAACCTTGGTTTTAATATCTGTGGCCAAACCTTCTCCTGAACGGATCATACGGTTATTTCGCCTCAAAGGAGAGGAAAGGGATTTGATTTACAATATAAATAGGATGGAGAATTGAACAATTTGAGCCAAAGCCCTGACTAGATGGTTTTGGTTCAAATGGGGCATTTTTGTTTCCCACGCAGCGGACGCAAAGGCGCGGCGAACGCAACGTTATAATTCGTAATTCTTCGCTGCGGCCGCTGCGCATTTCGCTGCCTGCCCTCCGTGAGGCGGGCGTGAAACATTAACTGCAACATTAAAAAATGGTGTCAACTTAATTCAGGGTAAGACATAGTTTTGAAGAATCCACTCTATTTATTCAAAACACGAGGCCAAATGCTACCGGATGTAAGGAAGGCCCCCTATCCTTCTGAAGTAAGGTATTGAAGTCGTAGGTTGTAAAAAATGTAATACTCCTAAAACCTACCTCTCCCCTAAGACCATACCGAAAATTATTTAAATTACTTCCTATTGGCTCTTTAATCTTTCTTCTTCCTGAACCATCCTGTTCACGGTAAACAAACTTGCTTCTCCCACCCAGACGGTAACCTGCATAAGGTCCCACGGCTACCCGCAAACCATTTCTATCATTATCGTTCATTTTTCCAAAATCCCATCTCAGCAAAGTCAGGGCAGTCAGATAGGAAGCGGAAATTTTGCTTTTGAAGCCATATACATCCGTCCTGTTGATAAATTCCACCCCATAATCACCATTAATGGCCTGGTAACCTTTGTTCGCAAATTTGAAATTATACCACTGTACACCCATGCCGAAATCCCAGTATCTGCCTTTTTGGAGTTTTTGGCTGGCCATCCAATTGATCCCTACATTCCAGCTTCCCCAACTTTTTACACTATAATCTGCTTCTCCCCCTGGAATAGCGCCATCTTCGAAATAGTTGTTGATTCCCAGATCTAGATTGAAGTAAGTCCTAAAGTCGGGATCTTCTTCATCTTTGGGAATGGTTTCTAATTTCACCTTGGGTGTACTGCCTGATTCATCCACAATGACCTTTAATCTCCCCACCGAAACCCGTGTTTCCGGTCCATCTTCATGCACCCGGATAATTTCTTTGTTCCCATCCTTATGGCGGATTTCCACGACGGTAAGTTCACCGGTTTCCTCATCCAGTTCCAAATCCAATTCCTTAATGATCTGATTAACGTCCATGGATTTCAGTTTCTCAAAATCTTCCTTATTGTCCACAATCAGGATTATTTTACCGGAATTGCCAAATTCTATAATCACGCTATCTTTGGGTGCCATCATGTTACGGTCACTTCCAAAGGCGATTTGAACTATAGCCAAAAAACATAGGGTAAATAGGTGCTTTTTCATCTTTATTGCTATTTGGATCCTTAATTTTTATTGTTGTCTTTTTTGGTGATAATGGAGGCAAATAAGCCATTTTTGGCATCCTGTAAGTCAGCAAATCCCTGATCCGCTTTATTCAACAAACCTCCTATCTTATCTATTTTATTCTCAATTTCTTCTACCAAAGTTTCTTTTTCCGGTTGATCACTGATGCCGTTGGATATAATCTTAACCGTATAAGCCACCTCGATTTCTTCTTGCCCCACAAGCCCTTTTTCAGCTATCAAAAAGTCCGGATCCAACGGAGGAAGCTCCATGTTTTCTATTTCTGGCATAAGGGGGGGCTCTTTTGTGGTTCCATTTGCTTCAGTTGTTGTCTCTTCTGTTTCTGATTTCCTAATGGGAAGTTGTCGCTTGGACGTTGGGGCCGGCTTTTTTCCAGGGGTAACGGAAGGCCTGTCCTCTGTATCCAAAGCAATCGGTTCTTCCTGAATAGGTTCAAACCCAATATTTTCCTTTTTTGGTATTTCAGGAATTACCTCCTGCTGGGTTAGGGTATTCAGTTGCTCATCCGTTGCCCGGATACTGAACCATAAGAGGCTGACTAAGCCCATCAACAGTAAGAAAGAAGCGGCAATTCCCATCCAGAACGCCGGGCTCTTTCTTCTCTTGGAAAGTCTGGTTTCCAGTTTTTCCCAGGCCAATGGAGAAGGTTTCTCCGAATGGTCTGCGAGTTTTTCCCGAAATAGCACATCGATATCTTCATATTTTTCAGCCATTGATCCTCCTTTCTATTAATTGTTGTTCGGCTAGCTTTTGTTTTAATAAACTCCTTGCCCTACTTAATTGGGACTTGGAAGTATTTTCCGATATTCCTAACAGTTCACTGATTTCAGCATGGGCAAAACCTTCTATCGCATAGAGGTTGAATACTGTTCTGTACCCAAGGGGTAAATCCTGGATCATCTCCATTAATTCTGCTGCTTCCATGTCAGTGGATTCATAATGATGAACATGGAAATCTTCATGGGAATCCAGGTTTATTTCCAATCCAAAGTTTTTATGTTTGCGCAGCGCAATTAATGACTCCCTGATGATGATCTTTTTCATCCATCCTTCAAAACTTCCCTTTTCTTTAAACTGGGACAATTTTTGGAAAATTTTCATAAATCCTTCTATCATCACATCTTCAGCCATATCCCTGTCTTTGATATACCTGATGCAAAGGGCAAGAAATTTACCACAATACATTTCATAAAGGAGTTGCTGGGCTTTCCTTTCTCCCTTCAGGCAACCTTTGATGATGTCTGCTTCGGTGGTAAAACTCCTTCGGATAAACATTCTTATTGGTTTTCAAATAGGTAGATGCAAAATAGTGAAAAATGGTTGCACCTATATTCATCAATAAATGCATTTATTTTTATAATAATGCATTCAAACCAGAGAACTAATTCTAAATATTTAAAAAATTACAAAAAGAAAGTGGCTTTCTATTTTGCCTCGAATATTACAGGAAAAAACTGACCATCCATTTTTTCACCTTTTGGGATGGAAGGGATCCCCTGCAGTAAGGGCTCGTCCGTATTGGAAATGGTACCATCTGCAAAAACATTCAACACAAAGGCCCGTCTTGAAATATCCGAACTGTTCCCGTAACTTCCGTGAACCATTAGCGGGTGATGAAAAGTAGCATAGCCTTTTTTCAGTTCTATGGGAATGGGCTTGAATTGATCCTTTTGTTCCGGGCTCATAAATTTCATCAATCCTTCCATTTCACCTGCCAATTGCGGTTTTTCCAAGAGGCCCCATTTATGGCTTTTTGGAACATAGTGCAGACATCCATTCTCGGTAGTAGCATCATCCAAGGCTGTCCAACAAGTCAAATGTTGCATTTTGATGGTCCTGGTCCAATAGGAGTAATCCTGGTGCCAAGCCACCACCCCCCCATGTTTTGAAGGTTTACAAAAAAGCTGATCATGCCAGAACCGTACCGACCGATCCCCCAGCAACTGACTGGCCGCCATTACAAAAGCCGGGTTCCAAATCACATCATGAAATCCTTTTTCCAGCCTCCAGTGCCCCAAAGAATGGAACAAGACTGAATTAGGGTCCGAGGATTCATTGCTGTGAAATTCGTGGAACAGGTGATGGCCGGGATGGTCAGGGTCCATCACGAGATCCAACTCCTCCCTAAGTTGATCTACCTGCCCATCATCCAATAATTTAATACCAGAAAGATAGCCCTCTTCATGAAAAAAGTCTACCTGCTCTTCGGTCAGTTTATAAGGTTCCCATTCCTTTTCCGTTTTGGGCATCTTAAATAAATCCGTAATTGGTTGGTGGTATTTTGAGAGATCTTCCATATCAGTTCAAAATATAGTAAAAAACTTCAATAAAGGTTAATAAAATGCTTGATAATTAATCAAAATTTCCGCTTGGGACCATTCCCCTTCTTTGACTTCAAAAGGATTGATATAACTATCCAGGTCAAAAATATTGGCGAAATGGCCATTTTCCTCTACTGTAAAAATAGAATACTTTCCAACAGGAAGTTCTACAGAAAACCTGCCCGTCTCATCTGTTTCCACCTCTGCCACCAAGGGAGTTTCAATGTCCCCAAATAAGGCATCTCCCAAACTGGCCTGGTTGATGTGCGTCAACTCATGAATGAGCAGAACTCTTTTTATCCCCGTCTTTTCGGGTTTTCCTGTGGTTTTCCCCTCTTCAACTACTTGGGGCATATGGTTTCCTTCCAACCAAAAAACCTGTCCTTTTATCCCATGGGTATCCCCTTTACTGGTTTTAACTTCATCGGTTTTAATTTCCTCAGCTTTATCCTGATCGGTTTTAACTTTGCTGGTTTTACAAGAAAAAGTCACCAAAGCCATGAGCATAAAAATTGTAAATATTCTATTCAATTTCATTGATATAAATTATAGTTTTAATTTAACCTCTAAGGATTTGGAATTTCAGAAGTGCCGTACTTCATAGGACTAGATCAAAAAAAAGAATATCAGTGAAAACGCTAAGGCAATGGTCATCCTTTGTGCCTTCTCTTTGGTTTCCTGGCTAATCTTTCTCTTTCTCAGGACCAAAACCGCAATACTTAAAGCAAATAACTGTACACCAATTCCTATGCCAGTGAGTATATGGAGGTACTCATAGTCGGTAAAACGGCCATAATTATTGAAAAGCGGCAGTAAACAAGCAATGATCCCCCCTATTCCAAAGAAAAATGATCTTTGTAATAATTTTTCTTCATCTTTTTCCATCCAGCTCATCGGTATCGGTTATTGGTTATTTGGTTATTGGTTATTTCGTTATTGGTTATTTGGTTATTGGTGTCACGTCCTAAATTCAGTTGATACTTTTTCCACTTAATATTTTTTCTGTTCAAGCCATAAAACTGTCAGCTGGGGCAACATCACAATAAATGCTTTTGACCATTTATTCGATTCCCGTTGGCTTTAGCCAACGGGAAATCCTTTGGCTTTAGCCACATTATCCGGGTGGGCCTTTAACATCTCTTTTTTCTATCAGCAAAATAAGCAGCCAATTCCTCTGCCGAAAGTGCGTTTAAAGTCATCTCTTTGGTCAACCCTCCCTTTCTACCTATCAACACTCCATATTTCATGTCGGCATAGGCTTCTTTTTCGTGGGCATCCGGATTGATGGACAGCTTAACCCCCTTTTCAAGGGCATAATTTACCCATCGCCAATCCAGGTCCAATCTCCAGGGATTGGCATTGATTTCAATGACTACTTGATTAGCCGCACATGCATCAATGATCAGTTTATGATCTATAGGGTAGCCTTGCCTTCTGAGGAGAAGCCTACCTGTAGGATGTCCCAAAATGGTGGTATAGGGGTTTTGTATGGCCTTTACTAGTCTGGCTGTGGCCTTTTGCATATTCATTCCCAAACTGGTATGAATGGAAGAAACGATGAAGTCAAAACTTGCCAGGATATCCTCTGTATAATCAAGGCTGCCATCAATTAAGATGTCACTTTCTATTCCGCTGAAAATCCTGAAAGGGGCCAATTCTTGGTTTAGGGTTTTGATTTCCTCTTGCTGTTCCATCACTTTTTCTATCTCCAACCCACCTGCATAAAAGGCTGATTTACTATGGTCGGCGATCCCCAAATATTCATAACCAAGCGACTTACAATAAGTGGCCATATCTCTAAGACTGTTTTTTCCGTCACTGTAGGTGGAATGGTTATGGAGGCTCCCTTTCAGATCTTCCATTTCCAACAGCTTCGGTAGCCTTCCCTCTTTCGCTAAAGGCATCTCAAATTGCCCTTCCCGTAATTCAGGGGGAATGTAGCTTAAGCCAGCTTCTTCATATGCCTGCACTTCTGATTCAAATGATTTGGATCTAAAGAAGGTGATCAAAGTTTGGTGGCCCTGGACGGGGCTAAGCAAATGGGCCCTGCTTCCTGTACGCAATAACTTTTCCTGGGTAAATTGATGGGCAGGAGTAAAGTGGATGATTACTTTCAGGTTAAGCTCCTTTACTTTCCCCCTCCATTTAAAAGGACTCGATAATTTTCGGTCCTGGATTAACGATGGGAGGCCATTGATCTGTGCAAATGCTGCTTTGCGATCATCAGTTGCTATGATCCATTCTATCTGATCCAGGATCTCCAGGTATCTGGCAAAATCTCCGGTAATGGTCACTTTTTCTTTTCCAAATTCTTGTTCAAGAACTTGCTGGAGGACGACTACCCCCTCCTTTATATCTGCATAAAGCCACTTTCCTTCATTGGATGCGGTATATTCCAAAGCTAGGATAATACCTTGCTGTGTCCTTTCCCCAAAACCTTTGAGCTTTGCCACCTGTCCTGATTGGCAGGCTTCCATCAGCTCATGGGTAGAAGTGACGTTCAGATCTTTCCAAAGTATTTTTATTTTCTTAGGTCCGAGTCCTTTTATTTGTAGAACCTCCAAGAGCCCTTCCGGGGTTTTGCCTAAAAGCTCCTCAAGATAAGGATGTGTTTGGCTCTCCTGAAAGGAGGAAATCACTTCGGCGATATTTTTTCCTATCCCCTTGATTTCCTGTAGGACGTGTTTGTCCATACCTGCTAAATTCAGCACGCCCCGGTCTATGGTAGTGACCGCTGATTGATAACTCCTGATTTTAAAAGGATTTTCGTCATGAAGCTCCATGAGCTGGATGACGAGCTTCAGTTTATTAGTGATGCTTTTATTATCCAAAATAAAGTAACTTAGGGTAGTACATAACAAATGTCATTAATAATTGTTTTAAAATAAAATCATATCCGTTAACTTATGGATGTTATGTTTAAAAAGAACCCCGTATGAAAACATTTGCATTACTGATGGTATTATCCATAGCCGGGGTTTACCGATCTTTTGGGCAGGTACAATTTACCCAAAGAATGGAGATAGAAACCGCATGGGAGGAGGATGACTTTATCATCTTACAAAGAGATGAAGGATTAGTGGCCTTTAGGATGGTTTCAGAAAAGGGCATGAACAGGGATAGAAGTCTTCAATACTTTATCTCGGATTTTCAGCTCAATCCCGGAGAGTTGAAAAATTTGCCCGTCAAGGATTTCTTAAATTTATTGGGATTTGATCTGGATGGGGACCTGCTTTATGTGTTGTTTCAGAAAGGGGAGGCACCTACCAGTGAAAAATTGATCGTTGAAATCGATCTTTCCACCGGAGATACCGCTGAAATACCTGTAAACGCTATCCTTGGAATGGAGCTACAGGAATTTTTTGTCCTTGACAAGCAGGCTATCCTTATGGGCAATTTGGAATACCGTCCTGCCATACAAGTCTACAATACCACCACCCAGCGGGTGATTACCATTCAGGGAATATATGAGAAGGATGCCAAAATCATTCAAATGAGAAAGGCTCCTGAATTTGGGGGATTTGATGTTTTGATGAGCCGCAGGGACAGATATAAAAACAAGATTGTATCCATTTCAAGCTTTGACACCAAGGGCACTAAATTGAAGGAAGTTAAGATTGACCATCTAAGTAATGCCGATATGGAGATTATTGAGGGGGTGTTGACTCCTTCTATAAGCTATACTCAAGCGTTGATTGGTCCCTACGGCATAAGAAGAAGAGAGACTCTCCATGGTTTGTATTTCACCCAAATCAATGAATTTGGAGAATTTGAAAGCAATCTATATAATTTATCCGATTTTGATAACTTCTATAATTACTTGCCGGAAAAAAGTAAAAATAGAAGAATACGGAAATTGGAAAGGGCAATTGCAAAAGGGAAATCCACCCCGATCAGGAATACTTTGTCTACCCGTGAGATTATTGCCAAGAATGGGTACTATTTGATTTATAATGATCTCTTTGCATCCTCCTCGAGGAAATATATGTCCAGGAATGGGATGTACATCAACAACTTTTATAGAATGAGCCCCAGGGCAGGAAATATAGGGGGGGGTGGTGGATACAATAGTCCCTTATGGACAAATCCATATATGCGGTCTGGCCAAATTTCCAATGAGTATAAATTTCTTTCTGCTCAAATGATATTGATGGATGAAAACGGTAAAATCGTATGGGACAATGCACTTTCCTTGGATAACACGACCCGGATCCATCCGGGCAAATTTGGGGAAGTAAGTTTTGATGGGCATAATCTGTATTACATGTACGTGGATGAACTGGAACTTAAGCTCAGCCAAATAAAAAATGGGGAGGTGGTTTTGGAGAATGAGTCTTTCGAACTTGAGCTGATCAATGAAAATGAAAGGATCAGGGATACCCAGGAAAACAGCCTTAACTTGATGTGGTGGTATCAGGATTATTATTTACTGTCTGGCAAACAGGAAATCCGTTATCAAAAAGAAGATGGACGGGAAGATAACAGAGAGGTTTTTTTTCTCACCAAAATCAAGGTCGAGGATTTAAACTGATACTTGCCTGAGCAGGTACCAAATTATTTTTATATTTGTTCTCAAATCTTCACCATGCAGAAAAGACTAGTTTTAGATCAAAAACAAATCGCCATCACCCTGAGCAGGTTTTGCCATCAGTTGATAGAAAACCATGATGATTTTGAAAATACCGTTCTTTTGGGACTACAACCAAGAGGTGCTTTGGTACTGGATAAAATTGTAAATAAATTACATGAAATCAGCCACATTAAAGTGCCTTCCGGCTACCTGGATGCCACATTTCACCGGGATGATTTTAGAAGAAGGGATTTTCCTTTGAGGGCCAATGAAACCAAAATTGATTTTTTGATAGAGAACAAAAAAGTGGTCCTAGTGGATGATGTGCTCTACAAGGGCAGGTCTGTGCGTGCGGCAATGGATGCCATGCTGGCTTTTGGTAGACCGCAAAAAGTAGAACTGATGGTTTTGATCGACCGCAAGTTTACCCGTGATTTTCCAATCAAACCGGATTACTATGGCCGGCAGGTCAACACACTAGAAAGCCAGTATGTGAGTGTGGAGTGGCAATCCCAAGGATTCGAAGAAGACGCGATTTGGATAACAGAAATAGTTAAAAGCTAAATATGCAACAGCTCAGCACCAGACACCTATTGGGAATAAAAAACATTAATGAAGACGATATCCAGCTTATTTTCGAAACAGCAGATAATTTTAAAGAAATCCTGAACCGTCCCATCAAGAAAGTGCCCTCCTTAAGAGACATTACTATTGCCAATGTATTTTTTGAAAATTCCACCAGAACAAAGCTTTCCTTTGAGCTGGCAGAAAAAAGACTGTCCGCAGACGTGGTCAATTTTTCATCGGGGAGCAGTTCTGTAAAGAAAGGGGAATCCCTTATTGATACGGTTAACAATATCCTGGCCATGAAAGTAGACATGGTGGTCATGAGGCACAGCAGTGCCGGAAGCCCCCACTTTCTCTCCAAACATATAAAAGCGAATGTCATCAATGCCGGGGATGGTACACATGAACATCCTACCCAGGCTCTTTTGGATGCTTTTTCTATCCGGGAAAAATTAGGGGAGGTAACTGGAAAGAGAATAGCCATCATAGGCGACATCCTCCATTCAAGGGTAGCCTTGTCCAATATTTTTTGCCTGCAAAAACTTGGTGCTGAAGTAATGGTTTGCGGCCCGATTACCCTATTGCCCAAATATATCTCCAGCTTGGGTGTAAAGGTGGAATATGATGTCAGAAAAGCACTGGAATGGTGTGATGTGGCGAATATTTTAAGGATCCAATTGGAAAGGCAACAGATTAAGTATTTCCCTTCACTAAGGGAGTATTCCCTGTATTTTGGGGTTAACAAAAAGCTTTTGGATCAATTGGACAAAGAGATTGTCATTATGCATCCTGGCCCCATTAATAGAGGGGTGGAATTGAATTCCGATGTGGCAGATAGTGAGCATTCAATTATCCTGAACCAGGTAGAGAATGGCGTGGCGATCAGGATGGCAGTGATTTATTTATTAGCAGGGGTAGGGTGAATCTTTTCGGGAAGTTTGTAGAATGCTTTCCTAAATCTTCCAGTTGAAATCCAAATGTGACATGGCACTAGGGGTTTAAAAAAGTCGCCTTCATATGAAAGCGACTTTTGAAAGCTTAGGATAACACTTACGGGTTATTACTCTTTTTTAGGCTAAAAAAATACACCATGGTAAAGCCAAAGACCAATAAAATTCCATTTCCCCAAACAAATCCTTTTCCATAAGCTGCCAAAGAATTATAATCCGATAGGTAATTAATAACATTATAAGAACCAATTAGAAAAATCAAGGCTCCAAAAATTGTGACAGCTATTTTCATTTAGACGGTTTTGTGGATAGTAAATTTTTACAAGTCCCGAAACTCAATAGTGAAATTGTTACTTTTTGATAATGGTAGTTGTAGGAGAATAGATACCAAAAGTAATGGCATTAATAAGTCCATCGACAAAGGTGTGTACAATAGTAACATCATAATTTTCTGCCCCACCCGCCAATTCATTCGGATCAGTGACACTTAGCGGTGCAAGCCCATAAATTAAATAATGGTTCATTTTCCTCTCTTCCATACCAGTCTGGGCACCTTCTCCTACGGAAAATGAGTAGGTAAAGCAAGAGGTCATCATTAGAGATAAGCCTAATACAAATGCTAAATTTAAAATAGATTTTTTCATTTTTTTAAAGAATTAAGTTCAGTTCCTACTCATAAGGTTTTTCGGACACACCCCGTTTTAAAAAATGGTTTCTGGACTCCACCTTTTTAATTGAAAAACAAGTTTAAAAATGTATTACCAACACTATAGAAGGTTTCCTCTACATATAAAAACATATACGAAATTAATGTTTTTTGCGACATACAAATTAAAATACACCCATAATTTTTTAAAACTTCAGTTAATAATATTTATTAATTTGAGATAAACAGTTTGCAATAATCAATAAAAAATATTACCTATACAAATGCACTTACTATAAACTTTTATTTCTTACTTACTAAAATAAAAAATATTTTGTGTTGAAAATTGAAAAAAGGTATTTAAAAAACATATTTCTTGATTTAAAACGGAAGATTATTGTGGCTAAGTTTTGATAAAAGTAAACGAGAATGAAATTAAAAGTGTAACAGAAAATAAATAATTAAAAACAAAATTTATTTACTTTTTACAAAATTTTATTTTGAGTTTGTCCCCAATAAATCAGGGATCTTGGGAAAATAAATGTAATTTGCGCAAAATGAAATCATTTAATCATGATCTATAACTCAATCATAGACACCATTGGCAATACGCCATTGGTAAGACTTAACAGGATAAATAAGGACATAAAAGGGGAAATCCTAGTAAAGGTGGAATACTTCAATCCGGGAAACTCCATGAAAGACAGAATAGCTCTTAAAATGGTGGAGGATGCGGAGAAGACTGGCCTGTTAAAGCCGGGCGGAACCATCATTGAAGGAACAAGCGGAAATACAGGTATGGGACTGGCTTTGGCTGCCATCGCTAAAGGATATAAGTGCATTTTTACCATGGCGGATAAGCAATCCCAAGAGAAAATAGATATTTTAAAAG
This sequence comes from Anditalea sp., assembly GCA_040905145.1. GTDB lineage: Bacteria > Bacteroidota > Bacteroidia > Cytophagales > Cyclobacteriaceae > DATGMS01. The sequence goes on along the minus strand of JBBDSC010000034.1, from coordinate 10,379 downwards.
CTGTAGGGGCAGAAGTGGTGGTTTGCCCTACCAATGTTTCTCCTGAAGATCCACGATCCTATTATTCAATTGCCAAAAAGCTCCAACAGGAAATTCCCAATTCATTTTATCCCAATCAATACGATAACTTGTCCAACTGGAAAGCACATTATGAAACAACGGGGCCTGAAATCTGGAAAGACACAGAAGGAAAAATCACCCATTATGCTGCCGGAGTAGGTACGGGCGGAACCATATCCGGTGCATCCAAATTCTTGAAAGAACAAAATCCTGAAATCATTTCCGTGGGAATTGACACCTATGGCTCTGTTTTCAAAAAATATAAGGAAACTGGAATATTTGATGAGAATGAAATTTATCCTTATCTGACCGAAGGGATCGGCGAGGATATTCTACCCAAAAACGTTGATTTTTCGGTCATCGATCATTTTGTGAAAGTTACAGATAAGGATGCTGCGGTGATGACCAGAAGATTGTCCAGGGAAGAGGGGCTGTTTGTTGGATGGTCCTGTGGATCTGCCGTCCACGGTGCTTTGGAATATGCGCGGGAAAATTTAAAAGACGGGGATCGAATGGTCATACTCCTACCTGATCACGGCTCAAGATATGTAGGCAAAATATATAATGATGATTGGATGAGGAACCATGGCTTCTTAGAGAACAAAATTTATGGAACTGCCAAGGAAATCATCAATTCAAGAAGTGGCGTGCATGAGCTCGTCGTGGTCAGTAAGAAGGATAAGGTAAAAGATGCCATTGCTTTAATGAACAGCAAAAATGTATCCCAGATACCTGTCATGGAAAACGGACAGGTAGTGGGAAGCATAACAGATAATAAATTGCTTAATAAAATCATTACAGACCCGGATTTAAAAGATGCAGCAGTGGCAGAGGTGATGGAAGAATCCATGAAATTTGTTGCCCTGGGCAGCACCTTGGATGTACTATCTTCCATGGTGGACAAAGAAAAGGCTGTTTTGGTAAGGGACGAGCTGCATCAAATCCATATCATCACCAAACACGATATTTTAACAGCCATAACAAAATAATTAAAGTTTCGTCGGGAAAGAATTCCTTCAGTTCCATCTCCTCTTTTTGGGGAATGCATAAAGGTTATTAATATTTTTGGACAGTTCTCTTTCCTGCTTTTGATATGAAAAAGAATAATTTAGACCAATTAATCGCTCAAGGCTACGATTTTGATATAGAAAAATCCTTCAACAGAGGTTGGGAAATGTTTAAGGTAAAGCCATTTTACTCCATGGCCTACGCCACCTTGATCCTTTCCATGCAATTTATGTTTGTGCTCTATTTAAAGGACCTTGCAGTTTTGTTCAGTATATTTTTGGCTGGGCCACTATATGCTGGGTTTTTTCTGGTAGCCAATAAAATCAGTAGAAACGAGGAAGTTATCTATCCGGATTTTTTTAGTGGATTTCAATATTATATCCCAGTCATATTAGTTTGGGTGGTTGGCCAGACTTTAACTGTATTGGGGATGGTACTTTTAATTTTTCCCGGGATTTATCTATTAGTAGGTTATATATTCGCCATGTTAATGGCTATATTCGGAGGATTGGACTTCTGGAATGCGCTGGAGTACAGTAGGAAATTAATCCATCTTAAATGGTGGAAGTTTTTACTGCTTACCTTGATATTGATCCTATTGAACATTATAGGTGTTTTACTGTTTATAATTGGCCTTATTGTGACAATTCCCTTGACTTGTTACATTATCTATAGTTTATTTGAAGAGATAACCGAAGAAGCATTAATGGAAGAATAAAGGTCTTTGATGGTATAATTGTTGCGTAGAATTAAATAGGGGTAAAAAGCTAAAAAGGAGGATCCAATGGTTTATAAAGCAAGAGCAAAAGTAATTTTGGGATTTATCCTTGCAATATTCTTAACAGTGAGTGTTTGTGCTGTGACTTATTTTAGTGTCAAAAAACTTTTGGATACGGTAGAATCCCTTTCTGAACCCAGCATTAAATTAAGACAGCTTAATGAGCTTTTAGCAGATGTTTATCAACTCGATAAAGCAAAAGGATCAATCCCTTCAGAAAACGATTCCTCTGAATTTATCGACTACCGTTTTAAAATACAAAGCCAGATTGACGAACTGAGATCCCTGGCACACGATACGGTGGAAATCAACCAAATAAATGCCATAGGTTATGACGTGAGTGAGTTGATCGTAGTATATAATGGCCTGGAAGAGGTGAAGACTAACCTTATTAACCGGAATTTCAGTAGGGAGGCGCTTAAAACCATCGAAACCAAAATTAAAAGGAAAGAAGAATTGAACCGGCTCCAAAGCTTGGGAAGGATAAGGTTAGGTTACGATCTGAAAACTCCCCCTTCTCCTCCTGTAATCAATGATAAAAGAGACACACTGCCTAAAAACTCCTCTCCCATTAATGTGCTTTCAGAACAGGAAAGAAAAAATATGAGGGAACTTTTCGGGCTTCTTAAAGTAAACCTTGACAGAAGTGATACTGCTAAAATAAATGAAACTGCGGCTTCCGATTCCATGCTTTATGCAGTGAGGAATTTTATTTTGGATATCAATTATGAAGAACAACAGCTAAGGTCGAGACTTGCCTCTTTGGAAACGGATCTGAACAAAAAAAACAAAGCTCTAATTGAAAATATCCAGGGCATTATTACGCACCTGCAAAGCGAAGCCCTTTTGGAATCCCAAAAGCAAAATGATTCAGCCTATGATCTGACTTTTAGAGTTTCCATTTTATTGGGGGCTTTAATTATCATAGGGGTTATTGGATCCTCAGGCTTTATCTATAGCATTATTTCAGAAATCAATAAAGCCCAAGATTATAGCCACCGTCTTGAAGAAGCAAAAAAACGGTCCGATAACCTGGCCAAGGCTAAGCAGAACTTTTTGGCCAGTATGAGTCATGAAATCAGGAATCCCCTACATGCCATTCAAGGTTTTAATGATGCTTTATTGAAGACGGAATTAAAGGATCCCCAAAAGGAATATGTAAAAATGGTGGGGTTTGCCTCTGAAACGCTTTCAGCGATTGTTAATGACATTTTGGATTTTTCCAAGTTGGAAGCAGGTAAAGTAAACATTGATAAAGAACCTTTTAATCCCCATAAGCTGTTTGCATCCATTCATCATATTTTTGAATATAAGGCTGCTGAAAAAAAGATTGATTTTGAATGGGAAACTGACTTGCCCGAAGGAAAATGGTTTATCGGCGACCAATTGAGAATCAATCAAATCCTCAATAATCTTTTATCCAATGCCTTTAAATTTACGGATAAAGGTTACATAAAAGTTAGCATTAGATATGAAGGCAAAAATTTAAAGTTAATGGTGGAGGATTCCGGTTTTGGAATGACACCTGAAGTGAAAAACAAGGTTTTCAAGGAATTCAATCAGGGAGATGGTTCAATAACCCGGAAATTTGGAGGCACAGGATTAGGGTTGGCCATTGTAAAAAAACTGGTAGATCTCCAAAAAGGTGAAATAAAACTGGAAAGTGAGGAAGGGATAGGCACCAAAATCAATATAACTATTCCCACTGGAATCACTATGCCTAAGGTGGATGAGGTTGAATTGGTAAATCATAGCTATTCTATTGAAGGATTAAACATTTTAGTAATTGATGATGATCCCATAGGCTTAAAATTTGTCAAGTTATTATTGACCAGCAAAGGGGCAAATGTAACTTCATTTAATGGAGGGGTAGATTTTAGAGATAATTTTAAAGGTGGAAATTATGATTTGGTCCTTCTGGATATCCAGATGCCAGAGCTAAGTGGCTATCAGGTACTGCAAATCCTCCGCGAAAACAAGGAATATAAGGACCTGCCCGCCCTGGCTATTACTGCCAATGTTTTTGCAAAAGAAACAGAGAAAATGGAAGAAGTAGGTTTTGATGGACTGATCTTAAAACCATTCAGGGAAAAAGACCTTATAGTTCAAATGGCAAAAGTAATTGAGCTTACGCCAATTGTTGAATTTGAGCCAATGGCAGATAAAAGACACCTTATGTCTGTACAGCAGCCATATGATCTCAGCGATATAAAAAAGTTTTGCATGGATGATGAAGGGATGCTAGAAGAGGTAGTGGTGGATTTTTATTCTGAAACAGTTCAAAATCTTATTGATATAAACAAAGCTTTGGATAAAGGGGATTATAAAACCATTAGGGAGATAGCACACCAACTTTCAAGCCGGTTGGGACAATTAAAAATCAGATCTTCTTGTATAGCCAAGCAGCTGGAAGAGGAATTGAAAAACAATCAAACAGGGAATGTCGCTCAAATGGTCTGGCAAATAACCAAAGAAGTGGATGAAGCTTTATCTTTCCTTGCCGCTGATTACAAGCTTACCGGTTAACATCCGGGAGGTGACATTATCCATAGAGCATCTGTCTATAAACTTTAAGTTTAAATTCCCCCCAGCCAATCACATTGGTTTCGCAGATGAAGGCTTAAAATTATCTGCGGGAACCCGACATTATGGACAGACTCTAATTACTACAAGCCCTAATTTTATACCATTCCTTTTTTTGGTCTTCTGGCATGATACGCTATGCCTTTTACCTTATTTTGTTTTGCTTGAACCCACTTTTCGATAAATGATTCCCCTTTTCATGAGAAGTTTTACTTTAATGGCAGTATAGGAATTTTATTGGAGCCGATTATACAGCTAAAAAGTTTAGTTTTGTATATAGAATTAATCAATATCTACTTTGAGTGTGCTAAAATGAAAAAGAATCTCATATTTGTAATCGCAGGAAGCGTTTTGGCTATAGTAGTTTTATACTTTATTTTTTCTCCTGGGGCTACTGTTTTAGGTGGGGATATTATTGTACCCGTAAAGTCCGGACAATTTACCGTTGAAATCACTACTACCGGAGAATTAAAGGCCCAAAGGTCTGTGCAGATTATGGGCCCAGTAAGGGCCAGGCAATTCAGGGTAAATCAATTGACCATTGAAAAAATGGTGGATGAAGGAACGGTTGTACAAGAAGGGGATTTTATTGCATCTTTGGATAAATCTGAATTATTTGGAAGAGTAGCTGATGCGCAAATCAACCTGGATCAAGAGCTTGCACAGTATGAACAAGTCCAGCTCGACACCTCTCTTATTTTACGTCAGGAGAGGGATAATTTAATAAACCTGGAATATAATGTAGAAGAGCAGCAATTGGTTCTGGATCAGTCACAATTTGAACCCCCTGCAACTATCAAACAAAATGAGTATAATTACCAAAAGGCGGTAAGGGATTTAAATCAGGCGAGGGAAAATTACAAGATTAAAATCAAACAGGAAAGAGCAAGAATGGCAGAGAGAACAGCCAGGTTAAGGGAAGAACAGCAAGAGTTTTCCCAAATGCAGGACTTATTGGATGAATTTACAATTACAGCCCCACAAGGTGGAATGGTAATTTATGAAACCGGTTGGAACGGCAATAAAATAGCTGAAGGTTCCCAAATAAGTGCCTGGAACCCGGTAGTGGCTACCCTTCCCGATCTTACTTCCATGCAAAGCATTACCTATGTAAATGAGGTGGATATCAGAAAAGTTGAGTCCGGGCAATCGGTATCTATTGGCCTGGATGCCTTCCCGGAAAAAAAATTATCGGGAAAGGTCTCCAAAGTAGCCAATGTAGGGCAGCAAAGGCCCAACTCTGACGCCAAAGTTTTTGAAGTAATTATATTGGTCAATGAAAGCGATCCTCTGTTAAGACCCGCTATGACCACAAGCAATGCGATAGTAGCCGATAAATTGGAGAAGGTAGTCTATGTACCTTTAGAAGCCATCCATGTGGAAAGCGACAGTATCAACTATGTCCACATGAATAATGGTACAAAACAGGAAGTAAAACTTGGTTTGGCCAATAGCAATGACGTCGTCATAGAAATGGGGCTGAAAGAAGACCAAAAAGTATATTTGTCCATCCCAACTTGGGGAGACGGGTTGGCCATCAACCTTCTTGATGAACTGAACGGCAAACGCAATGACGATGACCTCACCGATCCCTCACTGGATGAAATCACCCAATTGCCTTCTGATAGAAAATCAAATGAACCTAATAACCAGAGTGGTCAAAATAAACTGGCAAGTTCTCCGGAAAATTAATTTGAAAAGCATGACGATAATTAATCCAATCAGGAGGTATGTTTGATTCAAGACTGGTAGCTAATTTTTATATTGCACTCGAGGCTGTTATTGCAAATAGATTACGATCATTACTGACGGCACTCGGTATTATTTTCGGTGTAGCGGCTGTGATTGCCATGCTGGCCATAGGAAATGGTGCCCAACAGGAAATCCTTGAGCAGATAAAGCTGGTAGGGGTAAACAATATCATCATCGAACCTATCGTAGAGCAAATAGAAGAAGAGGTCGACGCTTCCGGAGCCGGCCCTGGTGCTGAAAGAAGTAAATATTCACCTGGTTTAAGAATGCTGGATATAGAGGCCATTGAAGCTACGGTAACGGGGTTACAAAGAATAAGCCCAGAGGTGATTTTGGATACTTACATCGTAAAAAGCGGAATAAGAAGGTCAGCTAAGTTGGTGGGGGTAACACCCGAATATTTTGATGTCACTAATTTTGAGCTGCGGGAAGGTAAAATGTTCTCTGAAGCCAATCTCTCAAAAGGGGATCCTGTTTGTATCATTGGAAGAGGGGTACAAACCAAATTTTTCAGTAAGGAAAATCCCATAGGGAAAAAAATAAAAAGCGGGAATCAATGGCTTGAAGTGATAGGTGTTTTGGAAGAGCGGATAGTTTCTGATCAGACCATCGCTAAATTAGGGATCCGGGATTTTAATATGGATGTTTATATTCCTATTCAAACCATGTTTGTCCGCTATAAAAACCGGGACATGATTACCACCAGTGGTATAATGGCAGCCAATGCCCAAAACCAATCCTCTGAAGAATCATCTTCCCAAGGGGTGACCAATTACCATCAAATAGATAAGCTGGTGGTTCAGGTAGAGGAAAGTTCCTCCCTGAACCCCACCGCTGAGGTCATTAGCAGGATGTTGGAAAGAAGACACCTCAATGTGATTGATTACGAAATCACCATTCCGGAATTGTTGCTTAAGCAGCAACAGCGGACCCAGAATATTTTCAATATTGTCTTGGGGGCCATTGCGGGAATATCCCTTTTAGTAGGAGGCATAGGGATCATGAATATCATGCTGGCCTCAGTGATGGAAAGGATAAAAGAAATTGGACTAAGACTTTCGTTAGGGGCAAAAAAATCCGATATTGTCAATCAATTTTTATTTGAGGCAGTCATGATCAGTGTATCAGGAGGAATTATAGGAGTAATACTGGGAATTGTTTTGGCCGATCTGGTTTCGAGGTTTGGGGATTTCCCCACCATCATCACTTTTTATTCTATATTTATTTCATTTAGCGTGGCTGCTACAGTAGGATTGGTGTTTGGCATTACTCCGGCCAAAAGGGCAGCCAATCAGGATCCAATAACTTCTTTAAGATATGAATAGAAAACCTATATTGTTTTTTGCGCTAAGTCTGATAACTTTTTGTTCTCTCCCTGCTTTTGGACAGGAAAAAGTCTCTTATACACTGCAGGATATTGTGGCTAGGGCAAAGTCACAATCAACAGCCGCTTTAAGGATACAGACCATTAAAGAAAACCGTTTTTGGCAATATCGGTTGTTCCTATCTGATTATAACCCCCAATTAAGATTGGATGGCACCATTCCCAGCTATCGCCAATCCGTGACCAATGTCACCCAACCTGACGGAAGTATTGAATTCCGGGAGGTCGAGCAGAATCTGATAGATCTGGAACTTGGACTGCAACAGGTCATTTCCGTCACAGGAGGTGTTATCTCCGTTAACTCCTCCACAAGTAGGTTTGATAATTTTCTGGCCGAGGAAGGGTCAAGAACCAGCTACAGTGGCGTCCCGGTAAATGTCCGGTTAAGCCAGCCAATTTTTGCCTTTAACCCTTACAAGTGGGACAAAAGAATCCAACCATTGCTTTTTGAAGAAAGCAAAAGGGAATTTGTGGAGGAAATGGAGCAAATTAGCCAAATCGCCACCCAATTGTTTTTTGACTACTTGTTGGCCCAGGTGAACCTGGACATTGCAGGGAAAAATCTGAAAAATACAGAAGATGTTTACCGCATTGAAAACGGCAGATATAATATCGGCACCACCTCTGAAGATAGACTTTTACAAGTAGAACTCCAGGTATTACAGGCAAAACAGGCTCTGGCCCAGGCTAGCTTGGATATGGAAACCAGCATGCTGTCCTTAAAATCATATGTAGGGTTAAACGAAAGCGCAGATGTTCAATTGATCTTGCCCGATAAAATCCCAACTATACTAGTGGACGTCGACCAGGCCATAGAATTGGCCTTTCAGAACAGATCCGAAGCTTTGGGCTTCAACCGTCAGTTGCTACAGGCCGAAGAATCCGTAGCCCGGGCGAGGGGACAGCGCTTCCAAATGAACCTAAATGCCAGTTATGGCTATAACAATGCTGCCAACACTTTCGAAAACATTTATCAAAATCCCAATCAACAGGCACTGGTTAATCTGGGAATAAGCATGCCGATATTGGATTGGGGACGTACAAAAGCACGGATGGAACAGTCCAGGGCAAATCAGCGCTTGATTGAATATACTGTGGAACAGGATATCATCATTTTTGAACAGGAGATTTATACCATGGCCAGAAACTTCCAGATATTGGAAGACCGCCTGGAAATCACAGAGGTATCCGATAAAGTAGCGGATAAGCGCTATGAAATATCCCGGGACAGGTACCTTACAGGAAGGGTAACGATCACTGATCTAAATATCGCCCAAACAGAAAAAGACGCTAACAAAAGGGCCTACATTGCTTCCCTTCGGGAATATTGGACAGCTTATTATGAGCTAAGACAATTGACCCTTTATGACTTTGAAAATGATATTTTATTATATGCCCCCGAAGGAGATTAAATAAAGGAGGGCTTATTTTTCCTCCTTTTTATTATTGGGCAGCCGACCCGCTTTTTTTAATGCTTCATGAATCAGCCATTCCAATTGCCCATTGGTGCTCCTAAAATCATCTGCTGCCCACTTCTCCACTGCTTTCATCAGTTTTTCATCAATTCTTAGGGCAAAAGGTTTTTTACTGGACATAATCAATCTTTCTCCTCTCTCATTAAATTTTCAATGGCTTCTTTTGCAAGGTTGAGTAAACTTTTGGCTTTCTTTAAATACATATTGTGCCATTGCTACTGATGTAAGGTTCCCACATTCAACACCGGGCTGGGGCTTCTGTCCGAACAAAGCACCACCATCAGGTTGCTGACCATAGCAGCCTTTTTGTCTTCATCAAATTCAATAATCCCCTTTAACCTTAGGTCTTCCAAGGCCATTTCCACCATTCCAACAGCCCCATCCACTATTTTTCTCCTGGCAGCTACTATGGCTGTGGCCTGCTGTCTTTGCAGCATGGCACTGGCAATTTCTGAGGAATAGGCTAAATGCGAAATCCTTGCTTCCAGGACTTTGATCCCAGCGTGCTGAAGCCTATCACTGATCTCATCCTCCAGGGATTTATTGACCTCTTCCACACCTGATCTAAGGGTGATTTCCACATTTTCCGTCTCAAAATCATCGTAAGGATATATCCCTGCCATTTTTCTAACTGCTGCATCGGCCTGAAGGTGGACGAAATTTTCATAATCCTCCACATCAAAAGAGGCTTTAAAAGTGTCTTTTACCTGCCAGACAACAATGGTCCCTACCATTACGGGATTGCCGATTTTGTCATTGACTTTTAGGGGCTTGTTTTCAAAGTTCCTTACTCTTAAGGAGATTTTTTTCTTGACCATGAATGGATTGGTCCAAAAAAATCCATTTGCTTTAACGGTTCCTTTATAGGCACCAAACAACAAAAGGACAATGGCTTTGTTTGGTTCAACAATAAAAAAACCCGGGGCGATAATAATAAATAAAATAGATGAAAATACACCTGCCACAATAAGACCATTCAAAAAAGAAATGATTGCTAATGCAAGGGTCAGAATCCCTAGGAAGACCATCAGGTATCCGGAGAAGGGTTTATTTGATTTTTCCATATTATTATGATATTAATTTGATATCATTCTAATATACTGAAAGCAAAGAATCATGTTGTCACAGTGACCTCCCTGTATCATGACTGGATCCAGAAAATGTTCATGAAGGTGGTCAACATATTCAATTATTCGGTTCTCTAAACTCTGACTAACGTACACAAAAACCGTCAAATTTGGCCAATTTCGAGCCCGAGGTCCTGATTGGCCAGACCGAATTTACCGATTTGCTTTTTGATTCTTTTGACCAACCCCAATTTTCTTTTCTGGTCCAGATA
>JBBDSC010000033.1:0-1865 GCA_040905145.1 Anditalea sp. | reverse complement strand
ATCTTCCCCACCCATTGGAAAAACTATGGAGAAGGTCCTCCCCGGGTGGAATATACCATAACCGAAAAGGGGAAAAATATCAAGAATGAACATACAAGGGCTACTGGAAGCTTAAAGGTATATAAAACACTGAAAAGACATCTGCAAATTTACCAGGCTACTACCAAACAAATTATTCGCCCAGATCAACTAGACTATGCATTTGTACAATCATTCCAAAGCTTCCTTATTAATTGGGAAGAAGTCCACAAAACCACCTCGACTGTCAGGTTGAGAAGAGAACACATCAAAGAAAGTGACATAAGACTTACGGTAAAAAAAACAAGGTTACGAAAGAAAGGAAAAGAAACGAGATGCAGAAAGCCTGGGGTGCACCTGTTTAAACAACTTAAAAACGGAACCTTGAAAAAATCCCCGTTGCCGTTGAGTTTCTTCCCGTTGAACCCGTGTTAAAAACTTAACGGGTTTCAGATATGGAAGAAGGAAGTAAAGCAGCAAAATTATTTATAGATCTTCAAATAGTACACGATTAAAAGAGTGAATGATAACAAGCTTGGGCTTAAACTTATTACAAGAAAGGGCTTGTCTTAGAAAAAGCATGCTGGCAAATAATTGGTTAGTCTCGGATCGGCTGCCTTGACTCTGTTGTCACGTTTCTTTGCGAAAACCGCCATTCTAATAGCCTCCTAATTCTGAATGATTCTTTCGGAATTTTGTTATATCTGCAAGACTCAATGAAAAGTTCAGCCTCAAATAGTAAAGTCAATTCCACAGTCGGAAGTATTGGAAAAGTTCGTCTTTCGGATTATTTTCCTAAGGCAATTTTTTGGGAAGTGGATATAAATGAACTTGATTACAAAAAAGACGCTGATTTTGTCATTTCACGAGTATTGGATTGGGGGGATTATAAAAATGCCTGGGATAATTTAGAATTGCTATATCCCAAAGATTTGATTAAATATTACTGTGTACATCAGGCACAGATTTTTGGAAATGAAAATATTGAGAAACTGGCAAACAAATTCGGTCTAAGGCCGGAAGAGTTTCCCAGGTACGTCAAATGACCATGCGGGGGATAAAAAAAACTCCAGTAACCGTGTAGTATTAACCGAAAAATCTTCTATTAACATTCCCTGGCCAGTTCTTCGGGAAACCGGAAGTTGATTGGTTTGTCTAAACCCTCAATTAAACTTGTCCGAATTGAAGGAATTTGTAAATAAGTGATTTCTGGAAACTAAAAAGTAAAAAAAAGCCCCATAAATGGCCCCACAATAAAAATAAAAAAGTTTAACCATCTATAAATAAGATAGGTAGGCATTTATTTCGTGGGAGTTGAGGGATTCGAACCCCCGACACTCCCGGCTTTTGGGCCGGGATGCCCTGAACCAACGGTTATTCGGAGAGATGGGCGTTCTTATTCACCAATTCACGGATTTTCTTACTGGATTTCCATCGCTTAACTTCAAGCTCCCTTTGATAGGCCTCCGATTTGCTAGCAAATTTCTCGGTGTAAACGAGTTGCCAGTCCTTTGCCTTGGAGGTGTAGCCCTTGTGTTGGGTCAAATGTTTTCTCAGCCGTTCATCTATATCTTCACCGGTATGACCGATATAAAAACGGTCAAGGCCCGAAGAGTACAGTATGTAAAAGGTATAATCCATAAAAAAAGAATAGGCTATGGAGCGGGAGTTGAGGGATTCGAACCCCCGACCCTCCCGGCTTTTGGGCTGGGATGCTCTGAACGAACTGTTGTCAAAGGAAAATGAACCACTTCAATATCAGAAATAAAAAAAGCCCAATATGAGCTTTTAAGTGGGAGTTGAGGGATTCGAACCCCCGACTTTCTGCTTGTAAGGCAGAAGCTCTG
>JBBDSC010000032.1:0-1869 GCA_040905145.1 Anditalea sp. | reverse complement strand
CAATTTACCCTACCTGTACAGACTTTGAGCGGGAATTTCCTTCCATCTGTTTTTCAATAGCCACTGGTGTTGGAAAGACTAGATTAATGGGTGCATGTATTGCCTATCTCTATCTTCAAAAGGGAATTCGTAACTTTTTTGTATTGGCACCCAATCTGACAATTTATGAGAAGCTGATTCAGGATTTCGGTAACCCTTCTTACCACAAATATGTATTTAATGGCATTGCTGATTTTGTGCATAATAGACCTGTCATCATTACCGGAGACAATTACAACCAATCAGGAAGCCTTTTCACTGATTCAGAAATCCGAATAAATATTTTTAATGTTGCCAAGTTCAATTCCGAAAACCGAGGTACCAAACAAGGCGGAATTGCTTTGGCTCCAAGGATAAAAAGACTTTCTGAATATCTTGGAAAATCTTATTGGGATTATTTATCAATGCTGAATGACTTAGTTATCCTTATGGATGAAGCCCACCGATACCATGCAGATGCTTCCAAAAAAGCCATCAATGAGCTCAAGCCAGTTTTAGGATTGGAGCTTACAGCCACCCCGATTGATGAAAAAGGCAAACCTTTTAAAAATGTGGTTTACGAATATTCCTTAGCCAAAGCATTGGAAGATGGGATATATGTAAAGAACCCAGCCATTGCCACACGTAAAAATTTCCGTGCACAAGGATTGAGCAGGGATGAAATTGACAAAATCAAGTTGGAAGATGCCATTTCAATCCACCAGGACACAAAAAATGAGCTTGAGATTTACGCCAAAAATAATCAATCAAAATTGGTCAAGCCTTTTGTTCTTGTCGTTTGCCGGGACATCTCCCACGCTGCAGAGGTGTATGAGTACATCAGTTCTAAGGCTTTTTACAATGGAGCATACATCGGAAAAGCCCTCCAAATCGATTCGAGCACAAAAAAAGACGAGGAAGTAGATAAGCAATTTGTGGCTTTGGAGCAATATGAAAATGAAATTGAAATCGTCATCCATGTCAATATGCTCAAGGAAGGTTGGGATGTGTCCAATCTATATACCATCGTTCCCCTTAGGGCTGCCAATGCATCTGTACTGATTGAACAGACTATTGGAAGGGGGTTACGGTTACCCTTTAATGGAGAGCGCACCGGTGTGGAGAAGATTGACAAACTTACCGTGATTGCCCACGATAATTTTGAGGCAGTGATTGCAGAAGCCCAAAATCCAGATTCAATCCTGAACAAGTTTTCATATGTTGAATTGGATGAGAAAAGTATAACCGAAAAGACAGAGATCATTCACAGTCCTTCCACCTTAGAGGTTTCCATCAGCAGGGAAGAAAAGCGGATAGAGACACTGACGAATCATCAGGAAAAACAAAAGGCCCAATTAGGTTTGGATGCCAAACGGGCCATTATTTCAGCACTTCCCACTTTCGGTACGAATCAACATGTTAAAAAAGTTGACGATCTTCATAAACCGGAGGTAAAGGCCGCAGTTATGGAAAAAATCCAACGCAATCTTTATAGAGATCAAACTGAATTATTTGGTGACAGTGTCCTTGCCGAAGCAGCGGAAATATATGAAATAATCGTAAAATCCTATCAGGAAAATATCATAGAAATTCCACGAATCGATTTGGTTCAAGAAGAGGTGTCCGTTTGGTTTGAAAACTTTGACTTGGATACATTCACCGGATTCAACTACCAACCACAAGGTGAAGAAATTTTGGTAGTGGAATTGACAGGTGAGCGAAAAACAGATACCATTGGGGTCAAGCATGGGGCTTATTCAAGAGATAATCCAGTTCAACAGATTGTAAGCGAACTAATTGACTATCCGGATGTGGATTATGATGAAAATTCGGAATTACTTTTCAAGTTGG